>CAZYAN010000034.1:0-42261 GCA_964645585.1 uncultured Opitutales bacterium | reverse complement strand
TCCGCGGACAATGCGGATTCCGACGGCGACGGCATGCCCGACGGCTGGGAAGCGGCTCACGGTCTTGATCCGCACGCGGACACCGACCGGGACGCCGACATGGACCGGGACGGGCTGACGAACCTGGAGGAATACCAGCTTGGAATGCTTCCTTACGATTACGACAGCGACGGCGACGGGCTTGGCGACGGCTGGGAGCGGGAACAGAGCTTAAACCCGAAATCGCTTCTGAACGGGCTGACAGACTGGTGGCGGTTGGACTGCATGGCCGAAAACATCGTGTTTGATTCCCGCTGGCCGTTCAGCGACGGCATCCTTCGGGGATCCGCGACGGTTGTTCGGGATGAAGTGCTGGGCAAAGGCGTTCTTGAGCTTCGCCGCAAGAATTCCTATGCTGCCTTCGCCGACCGCGGGCAGGAAAGGTTCCGCGGCGGCGAATTCACAATCGCGTTCCAGTACAGGCCGGCCGCCGGTTTTGAAGACCATGACCATGAGCAGCAGCTGCTGGCCCAGGAAGGTCTCTTTCGCATCAGTCTGCGCGGGGGAAAGCTGCACTTCAGTCTGCGCGACTCCCTGACAGGCGGCCTGACAGAGATCGCCAGCCCGGAACCGCTTGCGGCAGGCGAGTGGACCCATTGCGCCGTCACGGCCGGCACAGAGGCTGTGCAGCTTTTTATCAACGGCATTCCGAGCGGCAGCGGGAGCGCTCCGGACTGGGCGCATGAGGGGAGCCGTCCGCTCATCGCCGGCTGTCCGCGCGAAATTCCGGAGCGGGAGCCGCACGGCCGGATGAGCGATCTGCGCCTGTATGAACGGGTGCTCCTGCCTGACGAAATCGGCTGGCTCGCCGATCCTGAACATCCGGACCGGGAAGAAAACCGGAAGCCGGCAGGCAGCGGTCTGACCCTCCTCGAAAAGTTCCTGTACGGTCTCGACACGGCCGCATCCGACACGGACGGCGACGGCCTGAGCGATTTTGAGGAAATTTACATCCGCGCGACCGATCCGCATCACCCGGACACCGACCGCGACGGCCTCGAGGACGGCGAGGAGGTGCTGACGCACGGCACCGATCCGCTGCATTGGGACAGCGACGGTGACAGCCTGAGCGACTTTGCCGAGCTCGAGATTTATTTGACCGATCCTTGGAATCCGGATACCGATGGCGACAGCGCCCCCGACGGCTGGGAAGCGGAATACCGGCTCAGCCCGCTCGATCCGCAGGATATCACGCAGGATCCGGACGGGGACGGAATCGCAAACGGCTGTGAATACATCGACGGCACCAATCCCCGCGTCGCAAATCCCCGGAAAATGAATGAGGACGGCACCTTCTCCCCGTGCGCTTTCACGGCCGGGCCTCCCGGTCCGGTGCGCGCGCCCATGGCAGCGTCTCCGCCCGAGCAGGACGTCAACCCGTCAGGCCCTCCCGCCTCGCAGTTTCTTCTGCCGATGCATGTCATCACCGAGGTGCCGGCTGTGCACTGCAGCGAAGGCGAAGAGTGCGATCCGCCGCCGGTGATCTTCGGGGAAAGGGGAGAGATTTCCGTTCGCTTTCCTCCCGGCGCCCGGGCGCACCTGGCGGAGGGGCCGGCGGCCGATTCGGTCCACGTGACACCGAGGATCGTGCTGAGCGCAACCGATGCAAACGGGGACGGGATCAGCCGGCAGCACACCCGGCGAGGGCGCATCAAATACGACCCGGCAAGACATATCGGCGAGGACCCGAAACATGCCTATGACTACGGCTCCCCGATCGAAATCACCTCCTTCCTCAGCCGCCTGCCCCGGGACAGCAGCGGCTTTGTGACCTTTTCAGCAAGAAGGGAAGTGGACCCGGCCGTCATATGGATCAGCGATCCGCACGGAGAGGATGACAGCGATGAGCCCGAGGAAGATACGGAGAGCGGACCCGATCCGGAACCGCCTCCCATCGACGGCGGCAGTTTCGACATCCATGTGGGCGGGGTTGTTGTCGGGCCGGGCTCAGGCTCCGGCTCCGGACAGGTTCTCCTCGGCTTCCCGGTTCCGGCGCGATCCCGGCCTTCGCCCGGAGGCGCGAGCGGCCGGGCGCTTCGGGAGCAGCCGGCTTTCGCCTCTGTGAACACCTATTCCTCCAGCGCGATTTATCTGACCGTCTCCCTGGTCGACCTGGATGTGAAAGAGCCGGGCTCGGAATGGACGCTTCCCGAGGAGAAGGAAGAGAGCCCGGGCGCGATTATTTACGCAAGAGAATCCGCCTCCGGGCCCGAACCCAAGGCAAAGGCGGTTCTTCTGGCCGCTGCGACCGGCATTCCCGGCGCGCAAAGAAGGCTCGAGTGGGATGAAAGCCTTCTGGTTGTGCGAGACTATGAATCCGGCGCCGCGGCAAGCAGCGGGATCGTGCTGGAAGAAAGCGAAGGCCTGCGAAGATTCATGGTCTTCGCAACCGAAGCCTTCGAGCCGGGCCTGTCAGCCGGCGTGCTGCTGACCGCCTTCGATGAAGACGGCCAGAGTCTCGGGGAGGACCGTGTGAATTTTGTCCGGGTCAAGATCGAGATGATCCCCGATTACAACCGCGACGGTGTCATTGACGGGCAAGACCGCGCCGCATCCCTCCGCAAGGACGAGGAAGGCCGTCCGCTTCCGTTCCGGTTCTGGGTCAACGACGACAGTGACCAGTCCGGGGAGGTCGGCGGCAGCGATGTTCCCGCAAGCCCGAAGCACGACGCTGTCCGCGGGGGCCCAGGAGGGGTCGACGGCATGCGGGACCTCGTCGACTTTTTCCCGCTGCTGATCGATATCCGCGGCCTGCCGCCTGATGCCGCCGAAGTGTACGAGGCGGAACTGCTCATGAGCGGCACCGGCATGCGCTTTATCCGCTTCAAAGACAGTCATCCCGGGTTCGCCCCTCACGAAGCCGGCCTGTATCTTCGGGACGTTCCGGCGGCCCGCGCGCTCGCCAATGCCGTGTCCCGGGGGATAAGCAGCCGTTCCGACTGGCCAACCTCCCTCGCAGAGCGATTCCTCCAGCTGGCCCTCAAGGGGCGGGGAGTCCTGCTCATGGAATCCTTCAAGGCGGCAGAGGCGCCGCTGAAACTTCACCTGATTCTCGACGGCAAAGAGGCCGCGGCAGCCGAACTTCCCCTGCACACCAGCGGCGTTGAGGAAATGTTCGAGCACATCGACCTCACCTGGGCGCCGAAGACCTACGGCGGGAAGGAAACATCGCCGCCTGTCCCTCCCGCGCAAACCCGAACCGGCGCGCCAAACTGGCCGGACGCTCTCACCAACGGAAAGACGTTCGTCTTTCTCCACGGCTACAACGTGGACGGCAAGGCGGCCCGGGGCTGGCATGCCGAAATTTTCAAGCGGCTGCATCAGCTCGGCAGCAATGCCCGCTTTGTCGGCGTCACTTGGCACGGGGCCACAAGATTGGATTACCACAAGGCTGTCTTCCATGCCTTTCAGACCGGCGACGTTTTGACCGAAGCCCTCGCCGGCCGCACCGGAGATGTCACCGTCGCCGCCCACAGCCTCGGCAACATGGCTGTCAGCCAGGCGATTCAGAACGGGAAATTCCGGCCGGCCCGCTACTACATGATCAACGCCGCCGTCCCGATCGAGGCCTACAGTTTCAAAGCAATCGAACCGGATATGGTCGAAAGGGACTGGACTGATATAGGCGCTGAGTACTATTCGGCTGTCTGGCACCAGAACTTCCAGAAAGACGCGGACCGCCGGGCCGAATTGACTTGGAGAAATTACTTCTTCTCCGTGCCGGAACTGACACATCTCCACAACTTCTATTCTCCCGGCGAGGATGTTCTGGCCAAACATACCACCGTGAATGACGCCTCCATTCTTGGACGCATCCTGCGCGGCGAGTTCAATCTGTCACGCGGGGCATGGAAGGCTCAGGAGCTGGTAAAAGGCAAAACCGCCCTCGATTCGGCAATCACCGTCTTCATGGACCGGAGTCAGGCGGGCTGGAGAAGGAACAGCGATTACACCTCCGGCGCGGACATCACCCTGATTCCCCGTTTTCAGCCGTTCCTTGAAGAAGTGCTGACAGGTGCTGATTTGTCAGCTGCTTCAACGAAGGCCGGAGAGAAGCATGTGCAGTACGATCTTCTGGCCCGCGCCCTTCCGGCTTTGTCGTATGCGGCCGCTGTGGATGTTATTCCTGAAGCCCCAAAGGAAATTTCGATAGAAAACATCGATGTTGAAACACTCGGACGCGATTCTGAGCAGTGGCCGAATGAAGACCATCGGGGCGATGCATCAACAAGGTGGCTTCACAGCGACTTCAAAAATGTGGCGTTACCATACGTATACCCGATGTACCAATTAATGATTGAAAAAGGCAGTTTATATGAAGATTAAAGGAATAGTTTTGTTTAATGCTTTCCTCTGCATTACCCTCCAGAGTCAGCCAATCACCGTTACCGTAACAAATGATCGTGGTGAACCGATATCTAAAGCGCAAGCCTTGGTTATTTATGACAACCCCTTGAGCATTTTTCGATATGACGAACAGAAAAAGCTGTCGGCCAAAGATGGCACTGTAAAATTTCGAGGACGCGGTCCGGCAGGAGCATCGCTGCGTGTCGAAAAGGAAGGCTATTACAGCTTTGGAACCTATCCTGCACAGGATTTTCGCTTCACGCTGAAAGAACTCGAGGAAGGCGCAAATATGCGTGTACTCTTAAGAAAGAAGATCAATCCGGTTGCACTATTTGCCAAGCGAACTCGCGTATCAAAATATGGAAACTTATACATTGAAATCCCAGCAGAAAACACTTGGGTGGGCTACGATTTCCAGTCGGGGGACTGGATTGCGCCATATGGCCGAGGCAAAACTCCGGATATATTGTTTCGCTATAATAAAGAGTTTAAAGGAATCCATATCCGCCCGTACACTAATGAAACTGTCGAGGGTATTCGAAAGGATTTGGAAGAAAAACATGAGCGTCTGGGAATAGAGTTCACAGAGGAGATGTTTCGCCTGCAGGCAGGCAAGTGGGATTCGGTGCTGGAAATCAGCTTTCCCGGTGAAAAGGAGGGTCTTGTACGGGTGGAGGATGAATTTAACCCGCACAGCATTCTCATGATGCCTCATCAGGCGCCGGAGGATGGTTATTCGCCTACGTACCGCTATGAGGTGAAGAGCTACGAAGCGAGAAAGACCCGGGACGATGTCGGATTCTTTTTTCGCACCCGGGTGGTTCTTGACGATGACGGAAAGATCGTTTCGGCAAATTACGCGAAAGTGCATGGCGACTTCAAGTTTCTGGCCGGAGGCGTCATCAGTTTTGTTTACTACTTCAACCCCAGACCGAACGACCGAAACCTCGAATTCGACAAGAACCAAAACCTATTCCCGGACGATGTCCCCGGCTTGAACAACCTTCTCCCGTAGAATCGCGGTTTCTGTTGGGAGCGCACGCTTGGGCGACCGGGTCAGACGACAGTTTCGTGGGAAACATCGGGTGCCGCCGCGCTGGATTTGGCGCGATTGACTGCTGGGGAAAGAAGGCAGGCGGCTTACGCTCAGACCGGGCGTCGGTCGACCGTTATTGACTCGCCAAAGGAGAGCTGGCGGGTTCACTCGCCATGGTTTGCACGATAGGAGCGTAAGGTTTTCCCTTAAGCTGAACATCAACCAAACCCGATGACCGCGGCTCAGTTTAGTGCGTATTCTAATCCGAGCGGTCTTTATCGTTTTTCGGGCCTCCTCAACACAATCGGTTTCTGATCTGCCATGAAGCTAACAAAATCACTCCTGCGATTCCTGCGCCGGCCGCTTGGAATCTCGTTGATCGTTTTGGTCATCCTAGTTGTCGGCGCCGCGGGTGGAAAATGGATCGCATGGCCTGCTTACAAGGAAATGCGTGAGAACCGCTGGATTGGCATGGCTGAAGCCGCTGCGGAACAGGAGGATTTTCCCAAAGCTATGAATTTTCTCCGCAAGGTGTTTGCAGTGAATCCGCGGAGCATCGAAGCTTGGCGTCTAGCGGAAGAGATCACGCGGAGCCAGCGTTCTCCTGAACTGCTGTTTGTTCTCAGGCAGTTGATGCTGTTGGACGAGGACGATATGGATCTTCGCCTCGAGGCAGCCGAGCTCTCTGTTGTTCTCGGAAAGTACGACGAGGCCCTGGATATTTTACGCAGCCTGAATGAAGAGGCGCAGAATACGGCACGCTTTCACCAAGTGGCGGCCAACTTGGCGATTGTAGCGAAGCAGATGGGGACCGCGGAGCACCATCTTCAGGAACTGGATCGGCTGACGGATAGTGACGAATCGAGCCGCCTGGCTCTTGCGACGCTTCGCCTGCAACATCCGGACTTGGATGTGCGTTTGGGCGCGGCTGAAACCTTGCGTTCGCTTCGAGATGCGGTCGATCCCGACGTGCGTTTCAGGACTCTGCGTGCGCTCTTGATGCGAGCCATGGTCGAAAATGATCGCCGAGAAGGGGCTGAGTTGCTGGAGGCATTCCGTGAGGAACATGATAGTTTGGATCTCCCCGACCGGATCCTCGTTCTTCATGCAGTTCTCATGTTCGCGCCGGAGGAGTTTCCGGATCAACTTATCGAGCTGCAAGCTTTTGCTCAGGAGGATCCGAGGCGAATCCCGGCGGTCGCCGGCTTTTTGCTCAAACTGGACAAGAACGCGGAGGTTCGCGAGTGGTTAGAGGCCTTGCCTGAAGAAACGCGCAACATCCAGCCCATCCTCATGGCGCTCACTGAAGCCGTGTCAAAACTAGGGGATGCCGAAGCACTTGTCGATTACCTGACCATCCAATGGGAGCGGGACAATCACCATCGGCTGGCGTCGCTCGCCCGGGCGTTACGGTTTTTAGAACGGGAGCGTGAGGCCGGTGACGCCTGGCAGCGGGCGATCATTGCCGCTACCGGCGATTCCGCGCATCTTCAGACTTTGTTTAAATTGGCGGTTGCCTGGGGCTGGCAAAAAGAAGGGCGGGATTTGCTTGGCCGCATTTTTCGGGATAATCCGCGTGAAAATTGGGCTTATGAGGAGCTGGTTGCACTCCATGTTAAAGAGAAAAATACTTCGGAGCTTCTTCAGGTGCTTTCTCGCAGACTGGAGTATCAGCCAGACGATGCCGATACCTCAAACAACTTCGCCTACTTGTCGCTTCTTCGAGGTGTCAACAGCCGGCAGGCGCATCGACTGGCGCAGGAAAATTACCGGACGGATCCTGAAAATCCATTCTTTGTCACGACGCACGCGTTTTCGCTGTACCGTCAGGAACGGGTAGAGGATGCGCTCAAAGTAATCGAAAGCCTCGAACCGGAGCTGCTACAGGAGCAGCCGAGGAATCTCTACTATGCCTTGCTTTTGGCTGTGAATGATCGCATTGAGGAAGCGGAAGCCTCGCTCGCACATGTTGAAGGGGCCAATCTTTTGCCTGAGGAGCGCGTATTAGAGGAGCGTACGAAAGCGGAAATCCGTGAGAAGCGGGGTGCCTGATTCCCGAGGGGCTCACGGGCGGTTGAAGTCCAGCACCTGGTAAGTTCGCTGCGAGCGCTGAGCAACTGTTTTCTCAAGGCAGGCTCTTCCGCGGCTTTTGAGGCAACAGCGAGAGAGTCGCTGATTTTTCTTGGCGCGGCATGGTCTTGCGGGAAGCGGGCGGGCGTGAAACAGGAAGTCGACAAGGCTCACGCGAAGACGGGGCGACGCAAACCTGGACAACCAGAGAGCAGATCCAAAACAAGGGCATCGCGAAGGCGAATGGATGCGGATCATATTCCGCCCATTGCTTCTGTTTACGTGATAATAACCGTCAGTAAGCGATATTCGAACGCCTTTGGAAATCTTGGTCTTTATCGTGCCCGTTGCGGTTGGAACTCACTCGAAACTCCCTCGCCAGAGGGGGCGGATCGATGTTCTTCAAATTAATTCAATTGGATTCAATTGGATCTTGGCCGCGGCGGCAGTCCTGCACGAACGACAGTGTATGGTGGCCGCAGATCAGCGGTCAAAGAAGCGCAGGTATTCTGGCAGCAAAAGCAAAAAGAAAACCGGGAGCGATCGCTCCCGGTTCTCGGTGAAAATGCTCTTGTTTTGTGAAGAGCTTGCGGTCTGTTACGCCTTCTTTGATTGCAAGCGGCGCCGAGCGACGAGGCCGAGCAGCAGGAAAGCTCCGATTGCGCCGTAGGTGGACGGTTCTGGAACCGCTGAAATTCCTGGTCCTTGGAACGTCAGGTCATAGGAAACGGTCGCGGCCCCCCCGGCGTTCCAAACTCCCACCCAGGCATAAGCGCCCTGAGAGAAATCAGTGGGAATTATGCCGGCATTGAGGGTGCTGAGCGAATCTGAATAATTCAGGATCGTGGTGTTGGAGTTCCATTCACCTGAAAAACTCGTGTCGCTGAATGTGACCTCAAACGAATCGACGGAATTTCCGATGTTGATTCCGAAGTAGTTGGATAACAACTCCCCCGAGGCAGTGCGCTGGCCGATACCAAGCTGTCCACTTCTTGCCGTGTTGAATCCCATATAAGCCGTTTCCGCAAAGACGACCCAGTTAGGAGAAGTCCCGCCGTACGACGCGAGCAAAGATTCATACCGGTCCTTCGCGATTAATCCCGCGAAGACTGTTGAGTTTCCTGTAATCGTTCCCAGATCGATCGAACCGGTCAAAGTCACGTCCCCGGTCAGGGGTGTGAACAGAGTCGTAGTATCGATCGAAAGAAGGGTAAAGTCACTGCCAAGAGCGGCCTGATCATTCTCCTGAAAATGAACGGACAGCTGAGCGGATGCTGCTGAGACCAGACCCAGCGATGCCGCGCATGCGAGAAGAGCTGCTGCTCTCCATGAGGTTTTCTGTGAGGTAGTATTCATCGGTATCCTTTTGTTTTAACTCTTACCAAGGTTCTTCACGCATCTGAACCAATTTTATGATACCGAGTTTGTAATAAAGAATCATCGGGTCTCAGCCTATCCGCCCGGTACGGTTAACCCGGCGGTCTTCTTTAGGGAAAGCCTTAGGGTTTTCGTACACCAGTCACCGATTTGATGCGGTTGGTGCAGTCAAGACGGAGCCGGATTCTTGATGTCAGTCAAGGAAGGCGGTCAGCGGGCTTGTGGGCTGGGCAGTGGTGCTGACAAGTGTATGGCCCAGTTCGCGAGCGGTTCGGCCGGCTTCAACAGCGGCGGCGAAGGCTTGGGCCATTTTAACCGGGTCCGAAGCGACGGCGATTGCGGTGTTGATCAGGACAGCGTCGGCGCCGATTTCCATGGCGGCGGCCGCGTGGGATGGCTGTCCAATCCCGGCGTCAACAACCACCGGCACGCGGGCCTGCTCGATGATAATTTCGATTTGCGCGCGTGTATCCAGTCCGCGGTTGCTGCCGATCGGCGATCCGAGCGGCATGACTGTCGCGGCGCCTGCGTCTTGGAGCCGCTGGGCTAAAACCGGATCGGCATTGATATAGGGAAGCACGACGAAATCCTCCTGTACGAGGATCTCAGTTGCCTTAAGCGTCTCGATCGGGTCGGGCAGCAGGTAGTTCGGGTCGGGGTGAATTTCCAGTTTAACCCAGTTCGGGAGGCCGGCCGCGCGCGCCAGCCGGGCGAGACGGACGGCCTCGTCGGCATTCATTGCTCCGGCTGTGTTCGGCAGGATTAAGTAGCGTTCCGGTTCCAGGTAATCGAGGATGTTGGCGAACGGATCCTTCTTGCCGGACAGGTCGGCGCGTTTGAGCGCAACAGTCACCAGCTCGGTTCCGGAAGCCGCGAGCGCCTCCTTCATCGTTTCGTTGCTTGAAAACTTTCCGGTGCCGACGAACAGGCGGGAGGAGAAGGTTCGTCCGGCGATTGTGAGGGCGCTCTGTTGCACGAGATCAGTCATAATGGAATTTCAATCGAAACTAGACTGTAGGCCAAATCCATTTCAGGCGAAAGGATGTTTATTATCCGTCTTCATTTGCCGCTGATCCTTTTTCATTTTTTCTTGAGGAGAAGACTGGAATCCCGTTTGGGGGATTCTTTTGCCATCGCTTTCTTTTGGCGGGGAAATGAGAATGACGGCTTATGACAAGCTTGTGGGATTGGCGGTCTTGGATGCAGGTGCTTCTTGCCCTTCCGGTTCTGGCGGCGAGCGTGTTGCGGGCGCAAGAGGCGGCGTCTCAAAGCCAAGTGTTCGCGGACGCGGAACAGTGGCTTTGGGAAGGCGACACCGAGCGCGCCATTGACCGGTATCGGCGGGCATTTGTTGACGCGGCCGATCTGGAGGAACGGCTTGGTCTTGTCGGCCCGCTGGTCCGGGCGACGTTGCTGCAAGGCGGGGGAGGGGAGACGTTTTTAACGGAGCTGACGCGCGGGGAAAGTCTGGAGTCGACGGTGTTGCGGGCGGCGGTGCGGCAGCAATTCGGCGATCTGGCCGGTGCGGCCGGTGAACTCTCGGCCCGCGCGCGCCGAGGCGCCGGGAGCGAACTGGGGCCGTTTTGCTTGCAACGGCGGATCTGGATGGAGATGACTGGCGACGTGATGGGAGCGCTGGGAGCAGCTCGCGGCGCTTTTCAGTTTGATCCCTCCGAGGAAAATCATCGGGCGTATGTGGAAGCGATGGTTGCCGCCGCCGCGGATGGGGAGCTGTTGACGCACATTTCACAGCGTTCAGAAACCTTGATCGCGGAGGCGGAGTTCTGGCGTTCGCTCTTGCCGGAACTTCGTCAAAGCAAGGCATTTATTCCGGTGGCGGAAGTGCTGGTTCGGCATTGGGAGCGCGCAACATCCGGTGAAGCCGTTGCGCGGTTTGCCCTCGCGGAACTCTGCGTATTCCGTGGCCGGCTCGCCGCCGCGCGCGAGCGGTTTTGGCAAGTTTTTGAAATGGAAGAACTCGATGCGCAGAGCGCGGCTCAATATTTCCAGAGGCTCAACCGATTTTTTCACGACCGCTATGCGGTGAAGTACCGTCTCGACGAGGCCGGCGGCCGTTACGGAGCCGCCTCGTGCCGCGTGTTTTCGTTTTTGGGACTCCGGGATGATTTTGCGATCACGGATGTTCCGGCAGCGCGCGACGCGGCGCTGTTGTATCTGCGGCAGCTCGAGACGACGCCGGGAGAGAGCGGGGCGTTTTTGCGGCGGATGCTGGCGGCATTGGACAGACGGCCGCGTCCGGCCGGGCAGCGCATTCTTGCGGTCGCTGGAGCCGGGGCACCGCAGTGGCTGGTCGATGAAGTGGAAGCGTTTATTGCGTCGGATGCCGAGAACAGTGCCGCGGCCGAATTCGCGCTGCGGGCGATGAACCGCTTTATTCCGAGTCTCGCCAAATTTCCTGACTTGCGGCGGCGGATCGAACAGTGCGCCCGCGAGCTGTCGCGAAAACTTGACGCTGGGCCCGCCTCTCAACGCGACCGGATCCGGTCGCTGCAGGCACATGTATTGAGACGGCTCGGGGCTGAGGCATCCGACTCGGGCGCGGAGAATGAGCGCGGTCAACGGGTCGAGGGAATCCGGCAATCCGTTGAAGCCGGCGATCTGGCGGACGCTGAACGGCAATTTCGCGCTTGGCAGCAGCGGGATCCGGGTGCGTCGCGGGACGTTCTTCTTTATTTGGCGGATGCGCGGGTTCGAGCGAGCGATTTCGATGCGGCAGCGGCAGCGCTTGCGGAGTATCTTGAACCGCTTTTTGACGAGCGAGGAGGTTCCGACGTCCGGGTGGCGGCGTTTGGCCTCTTGACATGGCCTGATGATTCCCTCGGGGTGCCGGTTCCGTATTGGGACGAGGGGGAAATACAATCTTTGGAGGAAGTTCGCGTAATCCTTTCTAGAAACGAAGGAGTGCGTGATTCCGTTCACGAACATCTGAAGGAACGCGAGCAAAACCTGCCGATGGCGGGTCGGGCTCGATCCATTTTGGTGCGTGTTCTGCTTCTGTGGTGGACGGAGGAGAAGGAGGAGGCGATTTTGGCGGCACGGCAGGGGGCGGTGGAACTTGAGGAACCGGTGCTCTCGTTGCTCGCAGCCTTTCTGATGGGAAACGAGCGCCGGTTCCAGGAAGGCCGAGCAATGCTGGATGCTGTTTTGCCCCGTGCGGCGGAGCGACATGCTGAAGTTGCGGCGGCGGGCCGGCGTCTAGCCTTTGCGTTTGCGGTTGCAGAAGGCAGGGGTGGCGAGGCCGCCATGCGCGCCGGGCACTTGGCCGAAGCGGATACTGTTGGATCGGCTGAGCGGGTGGAGATAGCCGCGGGACTTGTCCGGGTGGGGTTGGCGGACGAAGCTGCTGAGTGGTTGCGGGGCGTTCGCCGAGAGGAACTGACGCCGGATGTAAAAGAATCGCTGGATGTCACAGAGCTACGGATACTGACGGGCAGGCGGCATGCGGAACGGGCGCTGGGGAGGGCCCGATGGATTTTGCTCGATGTCTTGCCGCAGAGCTTCGAGGAACTTTCGCGACCGGCCAGGAAGGAGGCGCTTGGCGTGTTGCACGCGGGCGGTGCCCTGGCAAACTATGAAGGCGAACTTGAGACGTTGCTGGCGATCTTTCCGCGGTCGCTGTCGTTGCGCTTGCTGCTGGCAGAAGTGGCGGCCTTTCGAGCGCTGGAATTCGATGATTGGGAACACCGGCTGGATGCGGCCCGGCGGTTCGCGGAGGCTGTCGCTCTTCGGCCCGTCTCGGCCGATCTGCAAGCGGAGTTTGCCGGCTGGTTAGCTGATTCCGGATTTTATGATAAAGCGGCCGCGCACTATTTGCGCACTCTGGAACTCGACGCGTCGCTGGTATTTCTAGACCTTCAGTC
This sequence comes from uncultured Opitutales bacterium, assembly GCA_964645585.1. Taxonomy (GTDB): domain Bacteria; phylum Verrucomicrobiota; class Verrucomicrobiia; order Opitutales; family T3Sed10-336; genus DATGSL01. Next base: position 29,511 of record CAZYAN010000034.1, on the reverse strand, counting down.
AACGCTTAAGCCATTTCAGGAGGCAGGGCGCCTCGATGCGCTTCTGGCGGTTCTCGACGAATGGCAAGTTCCTGAGTCTGCTTCGCTCGACGATTTTTACGGGTTGCAGCCTTCGGTGCACGTTTTCGAGGCGTTGGGGGAGGCAGCGCAAGCGCAAGGCGATGACGATCTTGCCGCTCGGTTCTGGCGAAAGTGCCTCGAAGTGAACCCGCTGCTGTTCACATCGGATGTGCGGGTCCGGCTCGCGAATTATTATTCCGCGCGGGGAGATCGCGACCGTGCGCTGGATCTGCTTAGGGAGTATGTGAAGGATGAGGTGCATGATCCGCGGCTTTACTTTCATCAGCCGTTCGCGACGGTTGTTCCTCGCTGGATCATAAGTGCATCCGAGGCGGACGACGTGCAGAAGACGGCGTTCGGGCGACTGCTGGCCGCGGTGGAAGCGATTGTCGGCGCGGATAACGTGCGTGCCGCGGCGCTGGAATGGCGGAGTCATTTTCCGGACTCCTTGTCGATCGCGGTATTTCCGGTTTACTTGGCGGAGAGGGCCGGAAGCACGACGTGGTCTGAGGATTTAGCAGCTGTCGAGCGAAAGTTCGCGTCGGACACCGGCCCTGGAAAAATTGCCTGGGATGCGGTGGAGCGGATGTTTGGCCGGCAACTCTCCGACGCCGGCCCGGCGGATCAGTGAGTTCTTGAATCCCGCCACGGAACGCAATAACGAATAGCGAGTAACCAGTATTCAATAACGATAACGAATAACCAACACCGATGGCCGTAAAAGAACAATCAGTTGCACCGCAGTTCCTTGTCGACCTCCTGAACGCGCGCTCGCCCTCGGGCTATGAGACGGAAGCGCAAGCTGTTTTTGACAGGTATGTGGCTTCTTCGGCGGACGAGTATTCCAAGGACGCCTTGGGGAATCGGATCGCGGCACTGAACCCCGGCGGGGATCCGGTATTGATGCTGGCCGGTCACATGGACGAGCTCGGACTGATCATCACATATGTCAGCAAGGAGGGGTTTCTTTATTTTGATACGATCGGCGGCCACGACCGGATCGTCATATCCGGCCGACGGGTAGTTATTCAAACGCGGAATGGGATTATCAAGGGGGTGACCGGCAAGCGGGCGGTCCATTTGATGGATCAGAAGGACCGGGAGAAGGTTCCCCAGATTCACGAAATGTGGATCGACATCGGGGCGTCCAGCAAGGAGGAGGCGCTCAAGATGGTCGCGATCGGCGATGTCGCGACCTACGATCACAGCTTTGAGTTGTTTCATGGCACCATTGGAGTCGCGCGGGCCTTCGACAACAAGAGCGGCGCTTATATTGTCGGAGAAACTCTCCGCCGGCTCTCCGCGGGCGAACAGCCGCGGGCGAAAGTGGTGGCGGTTGCGACCACACAGGAAGAAATCGGGACGCGCGGAGCGACCACGTCCGGATACGCGGTCAATCCGCACCTCGCGATCGCGGTGGACGTGGGTCACGCGACGGATCATCCCGATTGCGATCAGCGAAAGTATGGGGAGACGAAACTCGGCGCCGGACCGATCCTCTGTCGCGGGGCCAATATTAATCCAATCGTGTTCGAGCGTTTAATCGAGTGCGCCGAGCGCGAGAAGATTCCTTATCAGCTGGAAGCGGATCCCCGCCCAACCGGCACGGACGCGCGGGCGATCCAGATGGCTCGGGGCGGTATCGCGACTGGTTTGATCTCGGTGCCGCTCCGTTATATGCACACGCCGAGCGAGGTGGTTGATCTTCGCGATGTCGAGCACAGCGTGCAATTGCTCGTCGCGTTTGCTCGCTCGCTAAAAAAAGGCGAATACGCGCACTGGTAATCGAGCAATTATTTCGCCCCGAGGCGACGAGCGAGAACCGCCGTGAAGAGTGCCGCTCCGCCGAGGGCGAATGCCCAAGTCGACGGCTCCGGGATGATGGCGTTGATTTCGTCGCTGTAGGAGGCGATGCGGGCGAAATAATTGAAGTCGCCAGTAGAACCAGGCCCAAAACTCGAGATGTCTTGCTGGCTGACGGTGATCGCAATTCCGGCAAGTTGCCAATTGCCGTCGATAAATTGAAACAACGCGCCTCCGGAATCATGGAGAGTTGCCGCGGCCTCATCGTCGCCCGCGGTGCTCTGAAGTGTGGTGACCAGCGTTGTGGTGGTCCAGTCTTCCAGAACGATATCCGCTGGTGAGGGGAGCGTGGTATTTGTGCCCCAGCGTTTGGCTCGCGTGGTCGAATTGCCCCAAGGAACGTCGTCGGTGTTCGGCGGCGTCCCTTCATCGCGTCCGACTCCCCAGCCGATAACCGTCGACACCTGATTCAGATCGCCTCCCGCCACAGCGTCCTCGTACAAAAGCAGCGGCGGAAGTCCGGGATCGTCTTGGAGGCGAAAAACCTTTAAATCGGCGTTCGCTATATCTTGGTGGGAACCGGGCTCTACCGCCCATTGGGTGTTATTGTCGAACGTAACATAAGCGCGGTTGGCGACGTGCGACGCGGTGAGCATATACCCCCAGCCCAGGTAAACGGCGCTGGAGCCGATCTGGCTGCCGTCGCTGTTGGTGAGGCGTGCGACGTAATCCCAAGGCGCGCCGTTGGACGGAGCCTCGGTATTTCCGGTGTTGTCCCTGCCATACAGAATGATCGCCGCGCTTTCCGGCGCGGTCAGCAGGGAGGCGGCGAAAGCAACGACAGCGAAAAGGGATGATTTCACGCCGTGATTATGGCAGCAATGCGCAGAACGGCCAAGGTAAATGAATTTTGAAACTTGGACGGTCGAATTCCGACAGGGGATTATTGTTTCTCGTATTCGCCTTTACCGATCTTCTTCAAGACGGTGAACCCGGCGGACTTGGCGTCCGAGATGGACGGTTTGCGAGTGACACGCGGCGTGGCGACTCCGGTTGGCAGTTGTTTGATAACGGCCTTCCCGCAGGTCGGACACTCCTGAAGATCCGCGTGGTGCGCCTCTTGGCGGTGGTCGAAGCCGTCACCGCAGATCTTGCAAGAGCCGTCCGCGGGCTTGTAGCGGTAGATGGGCATGGCAAGGCTGTCGGCGGTGTCTCAAATTCCCCGGCCTGCCGGGTAATTAGATCGATCAGTGCGCGTGGCCGGTGTGGCTGCTCCCATCCTCATGAGTGTGGGTGGGAGTGCCGGATTCACGAGCGATGAATTCCTCCATCACATAATAGCGTCCGGACATCGCCGACCAGTCGCGAAGATTGTCGGCCGTGCGGACAAATTCTTCATCATCGGCAGTGATTTCGGGCACTTCGCGATCTTTCAGATAGATGAAATAGCCGAAATTCTGGAGCGTGATCATCGGCGAAACCTCGTTCCGTTCGAATTCGTCGAGGCGCATGACGATCTGCCGGTTGATCTGCTCAGGAGGTGAAATTCGGGAGAATTGATCGGCGCTTTGCGTGGTGAGTCCCTCAGCTTCGGCGGCCTCGATAAAGGTCGCGCCTTCGGAGATTCGCTGCGCGAGTTGTTGGCGAATCTCCTCGCCCCGCTCCGAAAGGAGCCGGCGGCGCTCCTCTTCTCGATAATCCCGTTCGACATCTTCGGCCACCTCTTCGAGAGGCGGAATGAAAGCCGGAAGCGTTTCATGATAAATCAGGACCATGTAATCGTCGGCACCCAGAGGCAGCGGGTCAGAGAATTGCCGATCTTCGCTCAGGCGCATGACGGCTTCGCGTGCTTCACGCGAGAAACCTAACTCGAAGGGGAAATCGCTCGGGCTTACGGGCGGTGTCTCGCGAAGTTCACCTTGGTGGGCCGTAAGGAGCTGCTCAAATTCGGCGGAGCCCGGCTGGGTGCCGGTCCGGAAGATTTCGTAGGCGAAATCGGCCGCGGCTTCGCCAGCGAGCCGGCGGGCCTTGCGGCGCCGGAGCGACGCTTCAACCTGATCGCGGACGTCAGCCAAGGTTATTTCCGCCGGTTGTTCATCGGCCGGCTCTTGGTCCGCATCCGCCGCCTCGTCGGGTTCCGCTTTCGGCTGTTCGGGCGGAGTGAACTGGCCGCGGTTCGCTTCGAAATGGGCGATGACTTCCTCTTCGGCGAGGTCGCCCACCTCGTCGATAAACGCGTTGTTGGGAAAGACCGCGTAGGAGAACGAGATTTGTGGTTCGCGCTCGTAGCGGAAACTGTTTTCCTCGAAAAACTGCTGGAGCTGTTCGTCTGTCACTTCGATCTCTGGCTCGAACTCAGCCAGGTTGAGGGTCGCAAGGTCAAGTGACCAGAGTGTCCGGTTGCGCTCGAGCTGCTGGCGGACTTCGGCGGGCAAAACATAGCCGGGGCCGGAAAGGAGTTCGCGCGCTTTTTCGACGCGGTAATCCTGTTCCATCACCCAGGCGACTTCGCCGACGGAGAGCTGAGGGTCGGCGTCGATTTCATCGATAAAATCGCTGTATTTGGTCGGGTCGTAGATACCTTGTTCATTTTGGAACGCAGCGCGCCCCATGATGAAATGCTGCATTTGCTCCTCGGTGGGGGGAGGGATCCGGAGACGGTCGGCAAGTTCGAGGAAGGCGATCCGGTCGAGCAAATAGTTCTGCAGGCGACCGCCATCGACTTGCGCATCGCCGTATTCCATCCGGTAGCTTGTCGCAGCGTGGCGAATCGCTTCACGGCCTTCGCGCGGAGAGTTCAGGTTGTATCCGAAATACGTCAGCGCCTCCGGCGGCCGATCGCCGAAACCGATGCCCGGGATGTTGCCGATGGTGAAAACGAAAGCGACGATGATGATGGCCAGCAGCACGCCGAAAACGGTCTTGTTGTGCTTCTGGAGCTTGTCTTGGATCGATGAAATCATGGATAGCGCGTATCGAAAGGAAGGAACCTAGGGCGATTGTTTCCCCTGTCAAGGTAGACGAATTATCAGAAACAGGGCTCGTATGCCGGAATTCCGCGGACGTGTGAAAAAGACAAAAGGGGAGTTATTTAGCGGCGTCCGTTTGTCGCTCCGGCTCGAACAGGAATCGAAGTGATGAGCTGATTTAGACTCCGAGCGCGAGGAAGATAAAGCCGCCCATACCGAAAATGGCGAACGCGCTGGAAGTGAGAAACGGCGCTTTGTTCAGGAAGAGCGTCAGGCCGTAGATACCGAGGGATCCGACAGCGGCGGCGACGCCGAGCAGCGGGTGGCCGACGGCCCAGAAAAAGAAGAGGGCAAAGCCGGCGCCCAGCATCGTGCGGAACCGAATCAGCGGGTAGACGGCCGTTGTCTGCAGGAAGAGGATCAGTGCGAGCCCGAGATCGAAAAGTCCAACGAGAATCAGCGGATGGGTGAAAACTTTGCCGGCCTCGAAATCCGAGAACAGATCCCGCTGCGCGAGGAAGAGGCCGACGGCGCTGAGAACAAACGCGGTGCCGGCGAGATACATAGCCAGGACGGCCGCTTTTTCCCGCCAGACGTTCTCCTTCTTTTTGTGCCTCGTCTCCTCGGTGTTCCCTTCCGCCGCGAGGAGGAGGTCGTCAACCGTTATGGGCGGAAGCTCGTGCTCCGTGCTGTTGAGCGACGTAAATTCCGCTTTCGGTTTTACGGTCAGGCGCTTTCTTTCCGGAAAAACAGCGGCTCGCAACTCTTCGTTGGATTCAAGGACTTCCCATTGCTCCGATTCGACATTGTAGACGTAGGTCTCCAGTGTCACGTGCCCAGTCTCCCCCAAGGAGTGCAACTGCTCGACCGTGAACGGTCCGCGGCTCTCCTCGGAATCCGGGTTCCGGATGTAGTATTCCTGCATAAAGATCGGTAATGAAAAAACGCGCGGGTGATTTCAAGTTTATTTGCGGCCACCCGCAGTGGATGAAACAAAGGCGTTGCGCGAAGAAAATCAAGTCTCCGTCGCCCGGCTCTCGCCGCCCCCCCCGGAGGAACCGCCTTGCGCGCGCGTTTCGGGGCCGTTCCAGCCCAGTTTAGTGCGCAGCACCGAGAAGTGCGCGTAGTTGATCGGCTGGACGAGCGGGAGTTTCCGCGGCGACATCGAAATCGACAAGCTTTCTCCGCAGCCGAGCGTCAGACTTCGCTGACCGTCCATGACGACCGCGAGCGGATGATCCGATTTCGTATTGGTAACCCGCAGCCGAACGTTCTCGTCGAAAATCACCGTCCGGTTGCTGAGGGTATGGGGGCAGATCGGTGTCATCGCGATAACGTGGGCGCTCGGATGGCTGATAGGCCCCCCCGCTGAAAGGTTGTAAGCGGTCGATCCCGTCGGTGTCGCGAAGATCAGGCCGTCGCAGCCAAACTGGGTGACCCATTCATCGTTGGCAAAGACGTCGAGCGAAATCAGCCGGGACGAGTAAGCTTCCTTGATCACCACATCGTTCAAGGCGAGCCCCGAGTCGGACCCCGCGCTGCATTCAAGCACGCTTCGATGGGAAACTTCGAACGAGCCGCTCAGCAGGGAAGGAAAAGTTTCCCGCGCTTCGTCCGGCGAAAAGACAGTCAAGAACCCGAGGGTGCCGCGATTGACCCCGATGATCGGGACTTGCGCGCGGACGGAATGCACCACGACGCTGAGCAGGGTGCCATCGCCGCCGATCACGCAGCAGGCATCGGCGTCATCGAGAAAATCATCGGCGACTGGAAATGTGTCGGTCACCGTCACCGTTGCGCCGCTTTCTTGCGAAACGCGAATCAGGTGACTCGCGAGGTCAGCGGCACCGGGCTTGTGCGGATTTACGACAAAGGCGATTCGGCGTAATGGAGACATCAGAAACTTTTGATTAGCTGATTGTAAACCGTCGAGCGGAATGCTGGTAAACTCAAGGTTTTTGGCGCGATCGCAGTCGCAGGCGGCCGGATCTGGCGGTTGTTTGGCTATAGCGCTTGCCTTTTTGTTTGCTGACGGCGATTTTTCGATGCTAAATGTCTGACTTCACCCGCTCATCGGGTGGACGAATGCAGCGGCTGTTGGCAAAAGGAGAATGTAAACATGGGTCGACCGGGAAGAATTGTGGCGTTATGAGTAGAATCCGTGTGATTGCACTTGTCGGGGCCGGAGCGATCTCATCGGCCGCAATCTGTTCCCTCTATCTTGCATACACGCTCGAGGAATCGACGGAAGACATCCCGCCTGTGGCAATCGCCAAGGGTGAAGCCGGCAGTTCTCCTCCGCCCAATGACATTGACGGTGCGTCTGCGCCCCCGGCGCCCAAGGGGCAGCACGCTTACCTCGTCGCTTTTCTGGCAAACGCGGACCCGCAGGTCCGGACGCTTGCCGCGTGGGGGCTGGTCAGCGACGAGGAAGCGCAGCACCGCCAGCGAGAGGTCCTTGAATTTGTCCGTCACGAACCCGATCCCAAGGTGCGTCTCTCTTTGTACCGGTATTTGCACGGCCAGCGTTCGATCGATACCGGGATCCTGGTCGAGATGATTCGAGAGGAAAAGGATCTGCTCACCTGGCTCGCCGGCTGTGACCTGCTGGCGGATGTCGTCAAGTCCGGCGCGAGCGCCGAAACGCTTCAATTTTTCGACACGACCATCGTTCCAGCGCTGAAGGCCAGCGCAGTCGAAGGGGAGGATCTTCACCTGAGGATCGCGGCGATTATCGCGCTGCAGCGAGCCGGCACGGATCAGGCGGTCGATGCGCTTGAGGAGATTGTAGAAATCTCTGCCGATAAGCAAGTTGTGCAGGCTGCTTCCTCGGCGATCCAGCTGGCTTCGGCGGGGCAGTGATCTCGTTCCCTCGCGGTCTTTTTACGTTTTCTTGACCGGCTCGAATATTGCGTTCGCGACCGGGTCGCGCGTAGACTCCCCGCGGTCGACATGAGTGAGATCGGCCGCGCGGAAAACCCGTCGCCGGCCGCATTCGCGCTGTTGTCAGCACGTAAAATTCGCGATGGTCTTTCAAGGACAGTCGAGGGATTATCCGCCGCGCTCCGGAATGTTCTTCAGCTCGGGGGTCCGTTTGGCCGTTGGGGGTTCCCTGGTCATTGGGACCTATTACTTTCTGGTTTCGCAATCGCCTTTGGAAGACCTGCGCGACACGCTGGCCTGGGCGATCCCGGCGGGGGTCATCTGCTGGATCGTCGCGGTCGGATTTTTTGCCGCCGGCGTCGTTGCCTTGAATGCGGAATCGATGCCGGTAAAGGCAGGACCGCTGTCTCGGGATGGGGAGAAAGCCGCGGCCAATGACTGGCGGCGGCGCGCTTTTGTCTTGTTTGGGACTCGATTGGGGCGGTTTCGTTTGGGAACCCGGCCGCGCTGGTCGCTCGCGTGGATTCGGGCTCTCGACGAGAAAGCGTTGATTGCTCTCGCAGCCGGTTATTTTCGGGAAATTGGATTTCGCCCGGCGACTGCCCGCGAAACCGTCTTTGGCGTTGATATCTGGCTGCATTCCGCGGGTGAAACGGAACCGGTGGGAGCGGTGCGCTGCCTTTGCCGAAACCGCCTTGTTGAGGTCGGAGAAGTACGAGCCTTTGAGCGCCTCCTCGAGATGGGCGGCATCCCCAATGGCGCGATTGTTACGACCGGGGAATTCTCAGCGGATGCGGCGGCGTTTGCCCAGGGCCGCCGCGTCGAACTGATCCCCGCGCCGCTCTTGTGTGAGAAACTGGAGGAACTGCCGCCGGAGCGATCAGAGCAGCTGCTTCGCGAGGCGCGTCTGATGCCTTGACCCGGCGCTGATCCCCCCCGTTCACACCGGCAGTCGAAAGCTTTTACGCGCCTCGGAATCCACGTTGCTCGCTGTTCGAAACCGTGAACGGTTGCGTTCAACCGAGCTTTGCTTTCTAGTCAGCACTGATTTCCGTTCCGGTGGTGAACGGGCGCTGGGGAGTGTGGCTGAACCGGCCGCGACTGCTCTCCGACTGAGTCGAACTTGAACCGCGAACGCGGTACCCATGGAGCCAGTTATCCAAGTTCAGAATCTTTACAAAATCTTTGGACCCGGCGCACGTGAGCGCGCGCTGCCGATCGTCCAGAAGGGCGCATCGAAAGAAGATGTCCTGCGCAAGACCGGATGCACGGTCGGCATCAACAAGGCCGCATTCGACATTTTTCCAGAGGAAATCTTCGTCATCATGGGTCTGTCAGGCAGCGGCAAGTCGACCCTCGTTCGCTGTCTGAACCGTTTGATCGAACCGACCTCGGGCAGCGTCAAAATCGGCGGGGAAGATATCGTCGCGGCGTCCCCGGATCGCCTTCGGGAAATCCGTCGTAAGAAGCTCGGGATGGTTTTTCAGAAGTTCGGACTCCTGCCGCACCGCACCGTTCTGGAAAACGTGGCGTTCGGTCTCGAGATCCAGGGAGTTGCGCGGGAGGAGCGTTATCGCCGGGCACGGGAAGCGATCGAAGGGGTGGGGCTTTCAGAATACACGGAGGCAATGACGCAGACGCTCAGCGGCGGGATGCAGCAACGGGTCGGCCTCGCCCGCGCGTTGGCAAATGATCCGGAGATCTTGCTGATGGACGAAGCGTTTTCGGCTCTCGATCCGCTCATTCGCGCCGGTCTTCAGGACGAATTGCTCGAGCTCCAGGCGCGCCGTCACCGGACGATTGTGTTTATCACCCACGATCTCGATGAAGCCCTGAAACTCGGCGATCGCATCGCCATTATGAACGCGGGTGAAATCGTGCAGATCGGAGCGCCTGAAGAGATTCTTACAAATCCAAAAAATGAATACGTCCAGTCGTTCGTGGAAAATGTGGATCGCTCCCGCGTCATTACCGCCGGGACAATCATGCGGAAGCCCGACGTGCTCTATTTAAAATACGGGCCGCATCTCGCGCTCCGCCGCTTGCGCCAGATGGGTCTCTCGACTGGCATTGTGGTTGATTCAGAACGGAAGTTCCGCGGCTATGTGCGTATTGACGATCTCGTGACACAGGCGAAGAGAGTTCCCGCGGACCAGGATTCAACCGACCGGCACACATTGAAGCCAGTGCTTCAGGAGGACATGCCGCAAGTCGACCCGGGCACGGCCATCAGCGAGCTGGTGGGCACGGCCGCCGAGCGGGTGCTGCCGATCGCCGTAGTGAACGCGGCGGGTCGATTGGAAGGAATTATTACACGTTCGGCCCTGCTCGCCGGCCTTGCAGGTGACTGAATTGATTATGTGGAAAATGCCCGTCGGCCGTTGGTTCGAAACCTTGGTGCATTGGATCAAGGAGAACCTCGATTTTTTTCTCGAAACAATCGCTTCGGGACTGGATGCCGTGATCCGCGCGCTCGAACAGATTTTGTTGCTCCACCACGCGCCGGTTTATCCCGCTGTTGTCGCGACGCTCCTCGCCGGACTGGTGGCGTATCTGCTCATGAAAAAAAAGCCGCCGAGCCGCCGCCTGGTGATGGGAATTGCGGTGATGGCGGTTTTCGGCGGCTTGGAAACCTGGCGTTATCAAACGCTTGAATCGGAGCTGACCGCGTCCGAGGCAGCGGCGCTCGCGGACGCTCTCGAAGCGTATCGCGAGGACCTGCGCGAGGTCGCTCCGTCGGATTACGACCGGGTGCATACGGTTCTTGAAGAAGCGAAAAAGGTCGCGCCGGACGACAGAGCTTTCATTCGCAATCTCGGACGAATCGAGCGGCGTCTCGGCCGTTTGGACCCAGGAGAATTTCACGAGGCCGCCGAACTCCTTGGGGATGTCCGTGAACTCATCGAAGGGGATCGCGTTGAGGTCGAAATGACCGATGAACTCGAAGTCTTGCTTGCGGAGACCGGGGACTATTACCATTCGCTGGCCGGTATCGAGCAAAGCGAGCGGTTGTCGCGAAGACTGGATGGCATCGAGGCCGCGGAGAAACGATTCAGCTTTCTCAATCGGCGAGCCTACGAAGAAGCGCTGGCGTACCTCGATGCTTCCATTGCCAGCGCGGAAGCGCTGAACATTTCCGAATCGACGGCGGGCGAGTGGAAGGAGCTTCGGGCATGGATCGTTTCGCTCAATCCCGAAACGCTCAGGCTTTATCCGGCGATCGTGATGATTGTTCTGCTGAGCGGCATCGCGGGTTTGACTGGAGGAGCGGGCCTGGCCGTGTTCGCGGCTCTTGGATATTTGCTAATTGTCTCGATGGGATATTGGACAGCGACGATGGAAACGCTGGCGCTCGTGCTGGGATCGACTTTCTTCGCGCTGCTTCTCGGGGTTCCGATTGGCATCTGGACAGCGCGATCTGGTGTCGCGAATCAAGTCATTCGGCCGGTGCTCGATATCATGCAGACCATGCCGGCTTTCGTTTATCTCATTCCAGCCGTGCTTTTCTTTGGACTCGGTCGCGTGCCCGGTGCCATCGCGACGCTGATTTTTGCGATGCCGCCGGCGGTGCGGCTGACCTCGCTGGGGATTCGCCAAGTGCCGCGCGAGGTGATCGAAGCCGGACTGGCATTCGGGGCGACGCCGCGGCAGCTGCTCTTCAAGGCTCAGTTGCCGATTGCGATGCCGACGATTCTGGCGGGACTCAACCAAACCATCATGCTCGCGCTTTCGATGGTGGTGATCGGCGGCATGATCGGGGCGGGCGGCCTCGGCGCCGAGGTGCTTGCCGGCATCACGCAGTTGAAAATTGACGCGGGCTTTGAAAGCGGCGTCGCCGTTGTTATCTTGGCAATCGCCCTCGACCGTATGACACAGCGACTCGGGGGGGCGCGTTTCGGCTGAAAGCGGCATCTCTTCACTAGTTAATCTTTGCGCATCCATTTTATGAAAAAAACGATCCAATGGACGCTGGCGCTCGGGATTGTGGCCATCACCACGACCGCGCCCGCACAAGACACCATTCGCATCGCCTATCCGAACTGGGCTGATGGGATCGCGATGACCCATCTCGCGACAGCGGTCCTCGAAGAGTATCTCAACTACGAGGTTGAGCTGACGCAGGCGGATCCCGGCACGATCTATGCCGCCGTCGCGGGCGGCGATCAGGACGCGATGCTCGATGCGTGGCTGCCGTATACGCACGAGCCGTATTGGGAAGAATACGGCGACCGGCTCATCGATCTTGGTCCGATCTTTGGCTACGGTGTGACCGGCCTTGTGGTGCCCAGTTATGTCGAAATTGAGAGGATCGACGAAATCAACGACATCGCGGACGAGATCGACGGTAAAATAATCGGCATCGACCCGGGGGCTGGAATTTATCGAAACACCAATCGGGCAATTGAAGAGTATAATCTCAACGTCACCCAGCTTGCGTCGAGCGGGCCGGCGATGACGGCCGCGCTTTCCAGCGCGATCGATAAAAACGAACCGATCGTCGTCACGGGCTGGAAGCCCCACTGGAAGTTCGCCCGCTTCGATTTGAAGATTTTGGAAGATCCGCGCGCGGTGTATCCGATCGACGCGCTTAAGACGATCGTGCGCAAAGGATTTGATAACGATTTCCCCGAAGTGACGCGGTTCTTCATTAATTACACGCTTACGGAGGAGCAGCTTCTCGACTTGATGCTGAAGATCGACGAGTCGGACGACGATCCAGCGGATGTCGCCCGCGACTGGGCCTTCGACCACGAAGCCCTTGTGCGCTCCTGGATCCCGCGAATGCGGGCGGATCGCTGACTGTAAGCCTTGCGCGGACGGGGAGGATTTGTTTTCAACGGATCATGGAAACGATCAAGTTGGGACCGACGGGCGAGACGTTGCTCGATTTGCCTTCACCGTATGTGCCGCACCGGTGCGGGCTGCTGCATCTGCCGCGCTTCATCGCAAAGATCCGGAAACACCTGGGGCCGGGCCTGCCGAAATCGTATCAGCGAAATTTTACCAAGGGATTCGATGGATTTCTTTGTCTCCATCTTGGAATCGATCCAAAAGACGTAATCGAGATCGTTCGTTCCAGCGCGGATGACGATGAAGTGGATCGGCGGCTGATGGAGATCTTTCCGGAGGATCTTAATGTTCACGTCTGGAACCGAAAGGTTGTGCAGATGGGAATGAGCGAAATGGGGCGCGAGAAGCTGCGCGAAGTAAAGGAAGAGATGGGAGTTGCGGACCGCGACGATCTGGTTTCTTTCGCGGATATGATCGATTTTGACGAAGAGCGGATCGGGTGAGGGGAGTTTGGAAGTTTTGCTTTCGGATTTGGGATTTCTCACTCGCTTTCATCAAAGACGCCATTCAGGCTGAACCGTTTCGGATGTTGAAGCCGCATTGCAGAAGAACATGAAACGCACGCATCACTGCAGCCAGCTCCGGGCGGAGCACGAGGGCGAACAGGTCAGTCTTATGGGCTGGGTCGACTCGTTGCGCGACCACGGAGGCATAGTTTTTGTCGACCTTCGCGACCGTGAAGGGATCACTCAGGTCGTGTTCAATCCCGCCGATAACCCGGAACTTGCCGAGCGGGCGGGGCACTTGAAACCAGAATCGGTGATCGGCGTTTCGGGCAAAGTCGAGCGGCGTTCGCGGGAGACGGTCAATGACCGGATCGCGACCGGCGCGGTCGAAGTCCATGCGGATGCACTCGTCATTGAAAACATTTCGGAGACGCCGCCGTTCCCGATCGATGACCTGCAGGGCGATCGGGTGCAGGAAGAATTACGGCTGACGTACCGTTACCTGGATCTGCGCCGTCCGAAGATGCGAAAAATGCTCCGCACGCGCCATGTCGCGGCCCAGGCGGCCCGGTCGTTTTTGAACGAAAACGGCTTCCTCGAAATCGAGACCCCGTGCCTTTTCAAAAGCACGCCGGAAGGCGCGCGTGAATATCTGGTGCCGAGCCGGGTGAACCCCGGCGAGTTTTATGCGCTTCCGCAATCGCCGCAGCAGTTTAAGCAGATGCTGATGGTGGCGGGGGTCGAGCGGTATTATCAATTTGCCCGGTGCTTCCGTGACGAGGATCTTCGCGCGGATCGCCAGCCTGAGTTTACCCAGATCGATATCGAGATGTCGTTCGTCGATCGCGAGGAAATGTACGCGACGATGGAAGGCCTCATTTCGCGCATCTGGAGCGAAACGCTCGGGGTGCGCTTGCAGACGCCATTTCCGCGAATGCCGTATCACGAGGCGATGAACCGGTACGGTATTGACAAGCCGGATACGCGTTTTGATCTCGAGCTGGTCGACGTCGGCGAAATTTTCCGCGGCACCGGTTTTAAGGTTTTTCAGTCGACCCTGGAGTCGGGAGGCAGTTTGAAGGCGTTCAACGCGAAAGGCCTGGCCGACCTCACGCAGGGCGAGCTGAACCATTTGACCGAGGTCGCAAAAAGTCTCGGTGCCAAGGGGCTCGCGTTTATCAAGGTCGAGGGGGGCGAATGGAAATCGCCGATCGTCAAATTCTTCTCCGAGGAGGAAAAAGCTGCTCTCGAAAAAGCGCTGCGGATGGAGGAGGGCGACATTGTCTTCTTCGCGGCGGCAGAGTGGGCGCAGGCATGCGCGATTCTTGGGCGGATCCGCCTGGAGTCCGCGGATCTGTTGCGGAAAAAGGGACGGCTGACGATTGATGACAGCCAGTTCAATTTTCTTTGGGTCGTCGAGTTTCCGCTGCTCGTTTATGAGGAGGAGGAAGGCCGCTACGTCGCGGCGCACCATCCATTCACCGCGCCGATTCCGGAAGATATCGGGTTGCTTGAGAGCGATCCGAAGGCGGTGCGCGGACAGCATTATGACCTCGTCCTGAACGGCGTCGAGCTGAGCGGCGGGAGCATCCGTGTCCACCAGCCCGACCTGCAGGAGAAACTGTTTCGGGAAATTTTCAGCATTCCGGACGACGTGATCCAGGACCGCTTTGGCTATATGCTGAAAGCCTTCCGCTACGGCGCGCCGCCGCATGGCGGCATCGCTTTCGGTTTTGACCGAATGGTTGCGATCCTGTCGGGCGTCAAGAGCATCCGTGATGTGATCGCATTCCCGAAGACGCAAAAAGCCCAATGTCTGATGACGGAAAGTCCTGCCCCGGTGACCGCCCGCCAGCTTCGCGACCTCCATATCGAGATCGATTCGGTCGACGCCCCGGTTTAAGTTTTCGCGGACTTATCGCGGCTGCCGTGAGCGGGGCCGCGGGAGTCCTGCGCAGTCCGCGGCTGCGCGTGGATGCGCGCAAATCAGCGGTCAAGGAAGACCCGCGTCATACGATCGGCCGCGGAGGTGAACGCGCCGCCGAGGCTTTTTTGCGAAAGGAAAAACGCTTTCGGGTGATCGCGCGGAACTGGCGATGGAAGAAGGATGAACTCGATCTGGTTTGCTGGGATGGATCCGTTCTCGTCTTTGTCGAGGTCAAAACCCGGTCAAGCGATGCCTTGGTGCCCGGTTACTATGCCGTCGACAAAAGAAAAAAGAAGGCTCTTCGCCGCGCATGCTATCAATATCTTAAGCGCCTAAGGCCAAAGCCGAAAACCTTTCGCTTCGATATCGTGGAAGTCGGTGTTTCATCCGGCGTCAAGCCAGCGATCATCCATTTCGAGAATATCCCGTTGTTCCCGAAAGGACTTCATTGGTCGTAATGGCAGCGGCTTCCAGCCGCTGATCCGCCATAACCAAGCGGCGGAAAGATGCCGCTTCCACCCTTCGGGTTCAGGCTTGGCGACGTCTTCCTAAAGGTCGAGGAGCATCCGGGCGGGATCCTCGAGGGATTGCTTGATCTTCACCAGGAAAGTGACCGCTTCGCGGCCATCGACGATCCGGTGGTCGTAGGAGACCGCGAGATACATCATCGGGCGAATGACGACCTGGCCATTGATCGCCACCGGCCGATCCTGGATGGCATGCATTCCGAGAATTCCGCTTTGCGGCGGGTTCAGGATCGGCGTCGAAAGGAGTGAGCCGAAAACGCCGCCATTGGAGATCGTGAAGACGCCGCCTTCCAGATCTTTGATCTCGATTTTTCCGTCGCGGGCCTTCTTCGCGTAGGCGGCGAGCTCGGTTTCCAGTTCGGCCAAGTTGAGCTTGTCACAGTCGCGCAGAACCGGAACGAGGAGACCCTTCTCTGACGAAACCGCGACACCGATGTCGTAGTAATGGTTCTGGATGAGCGTATCGCCGTCGAGCTGGGCGTTGATTTGTGGAACGGCCTTCAGGGCGTAGACCGTCGCTTTGATGAAAAACGACATGAACCCGAGCTTAATCCCGTGCTTTTTCGTAAATTCCTCTTGGTAGCGGGAGCGGAGTTCGCGCACGGCGGTAAGATCGACTTCATTGAACGTGGTCAGCATCGCCGCTTCCTGCTGCGCCGCGACGAGACGTTCGCCGATCCGCTGGCGCAGCGGCGAAAGTTTCCGGCGGGTGGTGCGCTCGCCCGCGGCGGGTACTGGCGCGGCCGCCTTTGGGACGGGCGCCGTCTCCGGGGCACGAGGCGTGGCAGGCGCTTGAGAGGGAGGCGCGCTGCCCATTTCCGCTGCTTTGAGTATGTCGCCCTTGGTCACCCGGCCAGCCTTGCCTGAGCCTTGCACTTGGGACGGATCGATTCCGGTTTCGGCGGCGAGACGCCGGACGGCGGGAGACAGTGTATTGCCCTCGGCAATCTCCTTGTGCTCCGTTCGAACGAGAGGCTGCGCAGGCGGGGCTTCCGCCGGCTCCGGGCCTTTGGCAGTGGAAGGTTCCGCCGCCGCATTTTCCGGCGCGGCGGTTTCATCGATCTCGGCGACCACTTGCCCGATGGTTACCTCGTCGCCTTCCTCGGCCTTCAGGGAAATCCGGCCGGCAACTTCGGCGAGTCCTTCGGAGGTGATTTTATCGGTTTCGAGTTCAAAGAGCACTTGATCGCGCTCGACGAAATCTCCGTCGTTGACTTTCCAGGAGGCGAGGATGCCGCCCGTGATCGACTCCCCCATCGGGGGGACCTTTACTTCTGTAGCCATGGTTTAAATCGAGAAGGCGGCGGTGAGGAATTCGTTGAGTTCAATTTTGTGCCGGGCGAGCGTGCCGACAGCCGGACTCGCGCTCGCCTCGCGGCCCACGTAGAGCGGTTTCCGGCCGGCGATATCTTCGAGCCGCAGCGCCATGAACGACCAAGCGCCCATGTTTTCCGGTTCTTCCTGGCACCAGATCAGCTTGTCGGCTTTCCGATATTTTTTCAAAACCTTTTTGAGCGCGTCGCAATGAAGCGGATACAACTGCTCCAGGCGGACGATTGCGGTATCCGAGTGATTATGCCTCTCGCGGAATTCGACGAGGTCGTAATAGACTTTGCCCGAGCAAAGGATGAGACGTTTCGCGTTCCGGTTCGGTTTTTCCTCGTCAAGGATTTCCTGAAAATGATTGTTCAGGAAATCGGATACAGGCGAGGTGGCGGCCTTGTGTCGCAGCAGGCTCTTCGGCGCCATGATCACCAGAGGTTTCCGGAACGGACGCCTCATCTGGCGGCGAAGGAGATGGAACAGCTGCGCGGGCGTGGTGAGGTTGCAGACCTGGATGTTGTCTTCCGCGCATGCCTGGAGGAAGCGTTCCAGCCGGGCGGATGAGTGCTCCGGGCCTTGGCCTTCATATCCGTGCGGAAGCAGCAGGACGATGCCGCTGACGCGCTGCCACTTCGACTCGCTTGACGTGATGAACTGATCGATGATCACCTGTGCGCCGTTGACAAAATCCCCGAACTGCGCCTCCCAAATGCAGAGCATCTGCGGGAAATCGAGCGAATAACCGAAATCGAACCCGAGCACGCTGGCTTCCGAGAGCGGCGAGTTGTAGACGCAAAACATCCCCTGGTCCTTGTCGAGATTGAGAAGCGGGACGTATCGCTCCCGGGTTTCGATATCGTAAAAGGCGGCGTGCCGATGGCTGAACGTGCCGCGTTCGCTGTCTTGGCCGGAGAGCCGGACGGGCGTGCCTTCCAAGAGCAGGGTGGCCAGCGCCAGCGCTTCACCGGTCGCCCAGTCAATCGGGATTTCGCCGTCGAGCATGCGTTTGCGCGCGTCGAGCTGGCGTTGGATCTTTGGATTGATCCGGAAATTGGGCGGAAGCGTGATCAAGCCGCGCATCGCCTTTTCAAATTTTTCGCGATCGACGGCGGTGTCGATCGGGTCGAACGAATACGGCGGCTGAAATTCCGCGAGAGAACCCTTGAACTTCCGTTTGATCTTCCCGGTTTCTTCGCCGGTTTTCACCTTTTCGAAGGCGTCGTTTAGAGTCTGCTGGAACTCCTGAACAATCTTTTCAGAAGTCTTTTCGCTTAGCGATCCCTCCTCGATCAGCTGCTTTCTGAGAATGTCGCTGACGCGCGGGTGCTTGGCGATCTTCCGGTAGAGGAGCGGCTGGGTGAACATCGGCTCGTCGGTTTCGTTGTGGCCGTATTTGCGGTAACAATACATATCGACCACCACGTCGCGCTGGAAGACCTGTCTGAATTCGAGCGCGAGTTCCATGCACAACACAACCGCGAGCGGATCGTCTCCGTTCACGTGAAAGACCGGGGCCTCGATCATCTTGGCGACATCGGTGCAGTACGGTGTCGACCTCCCGTCCTCGGGCATCGTCGTGAAGCCGATCTGGTTGTTGACGATGACGTGGACTGTGCCGCCCGTCCGGTAGCCGGGAAGCTGGGAAAAATTCAAAACCTCCGCGACGATTCCCTGGCCCGTAAACGCGGCGTCGCCATGGATCAGGAGCGGGAGGACCGCCTTCCGCGCGGTGTCGTTGAGAAGCCGCTGACGGGCGCGCGCGTTGCCTTGAACGACCGGGTCGACCGCTTCCAGGTGGCTTGGGTTTGAGGCGAGGAAGATTTTGATGTCATCACCAGAGTCGGTTTGGAAGATCGATTCGTAGCCGAGGTGATATTTGACGTCGCCGTCTCCTCCAACGGTTTCGGGAATGAAGTTTTCCGAGAACTCGCGGAAGATGAACTCGTACGACTTCTTCATGATGTTCGCGAGCACGTTCAAGCGCCCGCGATGGGCCATGCCCATGACGACTTCCTTAATCCCGAGGGAAGGGGCTCTTTGGATGATCGCGTCCAGCCCGGGAATCAGCGTTTCGGAACCCTCCAGCGAAAAACGCTTTTGTCCGGCGTACCGGGTGTGAAGAAAATGCTCGAACATCTCGGCTTCGAGTATCTTTCGAAGCACGCGATGTTTTTTCTGTTTCGAAAACTGCGGCTGATTTCGGGTCGGCTCCATTTTCGAGCGAAGCCATGCCCGAGCTTCTTTGTGCTGAATGTGGTTGTACTCGACGCCAATGGTGCGGCAGTATGTTTCCTTGAGGTTTTCGACGATCTCCCGAAGCGTAAGTTCCTTCCCGCCGAGATAGTGCGGAATTGAGAACTTCTGGTCAAAATCCGCTTCGCTCAGGCCGAACTCCTTCAACCTGAGCCGCGGATAATCGAGCTGGCGGAGCCCGAGCGGATCGAGGTGAGCGGCGTTGTGGCCGAGGGATCGGTACGCGTAAATCAGGCTGGCGACCCGGGCCTGTTTGGCAGAGCCGTCGGCCGGTTGACCGGCGGCGGCGCCGTTTCCGCCGCGCGCAAACTCAAATCCTTCAAAGAAGGCGCGCCAAGCTGGGTCGACTTCTTCCGGATTTTGTTTCCACCGGTCGTAATAACGGTCAATGAGATCTGCATTCGCGCGGTTGGCAAATGATGCTATTTTCATCCTCGACGTGCTTCAGTACGCTTCCGGGAGCAGTGAATATACAGTAGTTTGTTGATGACCGAAAATTTGGTCGCCGGAACGCACGATAACCTTAAGCAATGAACAATTCTTTACAAGTACGAAGGCCGGGCGAAAAGTGGCTTTCACGGGAATTTTCCACGCTTCCTGAGCGGGGGAAGAAATTGGCGGAAAGGAAAGCGTCTTCGGTCGCGATACGCGAAAACGGTTACGAATAAAATGATTCAGACGATCCTCCACAAACACCTTCGGCAGCTTCTTGCCGCGATCGCGAACGGCGACGGACCGGCGATCAGCGAATCGTTGGGCGAGCTCGACAAACTTCTTGCGGAACGGCCCGGCGAGATCGACGCGCGGCTTCGTCACTTTTTGCAGCGGCGAAGTTATGAAAAAGCCCTCGCGTGGATCGAAGCCGACGAAGCGCCGGCCGGCGACTTGGAGGGCTCGCAATGACGGCGAAGAAGCGAATCGATACCGGCGGCGGCAATCCGCTCGAACAAAATCCATTTGGCGGGCTCGATGAACTCGGGCTTAAACTCCAGCCGGACCGCGTTCGGGATACGAAGGGGAAAGCGGGCGCGACCGAAGGAAGGCGAGGGCAGGCGGTGCGTCCAGGCCGTCGGGGCCGCATCGAGATCCGCCGCGAAAAATCGGGGCGCGGCGGAAAGATTGTAACGGTCGCGAGCGGTTTTCTGGGCGTGTCATCCGCTGAACACCAAGAGTGGATACGCGAACTGAAACGGACCTGCGGAACCGGGGGAACGACCCGGCCGGGCGTGATCGAAATCCAAGGCGACCGCCGCGAAGAGCTGATGCGGTTTTTCGCGGAGAAAGGATTTCGTCCGGTTCTGACGGGCGGGTGAGGCAGACGGGTATTTGTTATTAGCTATCTGTTAGTTGTTAATCGTCGTTTCAAGTTTATTTGATTCTTTATCATTTATTGCTCTGTATCCCCCGGAGGACTTTGCTTCAGTTTTATGTTTGTCCTGAGAGGGGGGACGAAGTGCGGTCTTCGTGCCGCGCCCGCACGGCGCGGATTCGGTCGACAAGCGCGAGAGCGGGGCCGGAACGATTGAGAATATAAAGGTGGTAGCCCGGGGCGCCGCCTTGGACGAGACCGGCGATTTGATTCGCTGCCCATTCGATGCCGATCGCCTGGACTTGTTCGGGATCATCCTGGGCGGCTTGCAATTTCTGAAGCAGAGGGGCCGGAAGCCGGGCGCCGCACATTTCGGTGAAACGGCGAATTTGTTTGTAGGAGAGGACCGGCATGATTCCCGGAACGATGGGAACAGAAATTCCGGCCTGCCGACAGCGCTCGACGAATGCGAAATAGTCGCTGTTGTCGAAAAAGAGCTGTGTCGTGACGAAATCCGCGCCCCGGTCGACCTTGGCTTTCAGATTCCGGATGTCGGTTTCCATGTCGGGCGCTTCCGGATGTTTCTCCGGATATCCCCCGACTCCGACGCAGATGTCAGGATAAGCCTCGTTCAGCAGTCCAACCAGATCGGCGCCGAAGCGCAGACCGTCGCGAACGGGCACGAATTCGGTTTCTCCTTGGGGAGGATCGCCTCGGAGCGCCATGATGTTGCGGAATCCGTCGCGGTAAAATTCATCGACCACGCCGCGGATCTCATCGCGGGTCGCGCCGACGCAGGTTAAGTGAGGCATCACGAGCAATTTGAGCTCGTCTTTGAGGAATCGCGCCGCTCGCGCGGTGCGGGAGCGCGTGCTTCCGCCGGCACCGTAGGTGATCGACACGAAATCGGGTTCGATTGCGACCAGCTCTTTCGCGGTCGCGCAAAACTGCTCCCAGCCCGGTTCGTCGCGCGGCGGAAAAAATTCGACCGAGCGGATCGGTTTGCGTGTGGCGAGAAGATGGGAAATCGTGCCGTTTTCAGTCATTCCCATCAAAGTATCCCGATATGTTGATCAGTAAAGGTTGAAATCGTCTGCAGCCGCTTCGGGAATCCGAGGATGTTAGGCCGCGGTATCTTCCTCTTTTTTTTCGAGCGCCTCGGGACGAATGAACGAGAACAGCAGGTAAATCCCCACGCCGACACAGATGCCGGCGTCAGCGATGTTGAACGCGGGCCAGGCGTATGAGCCGAAGTGAAAGTCGAGGAAGTCGACGACGTAGCCGTGGCGCATGCGATCAATCAGGTTTCCCGCGATGCCTCCGCAAAGGAGGCCAAAGCTGATTTGGACAGGGAGGAGGTCGAGATGCAGGCGCTTGCGAAAAATGAAGATGGCGGCGAGCGCCACGATGGCGAGAAGGCTCAGCCAAAAACTCATCCCTTCAAAGATTCCCCAGGCGGCCCCGGTATTTCCGAGGTGAACGATGTGAAAAAAGCCCGGTATCAGGACGATGCTTTCGTAACCGGCGGTCGCGCCCGGGGTGCCTTCCGGGTAGTAGGCGCCGAGCGGGAGATTGTGGATGATCCACTCCTTCGAGAGCTGATCGCTCACGAAGATCACGGTGGCCAGAAGCAGCAGCCACTTATATCGGGCGATCCGCATGAACCGGGCGTAAATTCTGAGCTGAATCGGGCTCTTGGAGAGCGCGTAGGCCGAGTAGTTCATGGGTTGTCGGTTTTAGTTATCAGTTATTAGTTATCGGTTATTCGTGACTTCTGGACAGGCTGGAGGCTTGTTTCCCATTCTTGCGGCGTTTCACGTCAGCAGTGACGAAATAAACCAATAACTAAATAACAAATAACCAATAACCACTATCTGCCCCCGCCTCCTTACTCATCCGAGTCGTCGTCCATGAACTTAACGCCGTCCTCGGTGCTTTCGCTGAAGGCGCCGCCTCGGTAGGCGCTTTTCCGATTCGTGCGCTCGTACTCGACCTGTCCTTCAACCGAGTACTTGGCGAACGGCACGGCGAGCAAACGTTCCTTCTTGATCGGTTTGCCCGTAATTTCGCAAATGCCGTACGTGCCCTGTTTCATACGCCGGATCGCATCCTCGATTTCAAAAAGAGCATCCTGCTCCGATGAGACGAGACTGAGCGCGAAATCGCGGTCAAAGGTATCGGTGCCCGCGTCGGCCATATGCTGACTGTAGGCGGACAGGTTGCCGCTGTCCTCCTTTGACGAGCGTTTAAGCGTCTCCTTCGTATGCGTGTCGAGTCCGGTAAGGACATGGTTGCGAAGCTCAACCAGAAGCTTGTAATACCGCTGGTACTTCGCCGGGATGTCGTCCTTTTCCTCTCGTTTCGGTCCGGAATTCGGGTTGTAGCCAAGGATATCGGAAATCGACGCGGCGCCGAGAACGCGGTTTTCCTGCTTAACATCGTCGAGAATCTCTGTTTTCCGAACGGGGACTTCGTGATTCGTTTTGGTGCCGCTTCCGTTGCCCTTGGGCGTGGAGGTCTCGTCCGACTGTGATTTCGTCTTGGCGATTTCGAGCGCCTCATCGAGCGTGAACGCGATCGGCCGGGCGGGCTTGGCTTTGCGGGGTTCACTGGCGCTGGCTTTAGCCGCTTTGCGACGGATCAGCGTGCGCGCCACCTTCTTGGCGGCCTCGGACGGTTCTTTCTGAGGGGTTGCGGCTCCTGGCGTCACAGCCTCGGTTTCCTTTTTCGCGGCCGGCCGTGCCTCCTCAGCTCGCCGCGCGGCAACGGTCTTTCCGGCACGGACTGCCTTGGCTGTTCTTTTCGCGGTCGCATCGGCGGTTGCCGTTTGAGTTGACGAGGCTGTCGGCTTCTTGGCCTTTTTGGCTGCGGCCTTCGGTGTCGATGTCTTTGCGGAGGACGTCGCCTTAGCGGCCGTCTTCACTTTGGCCGCGGCCTTGGTTTTCGTTGCTGTCTGGTTCCTGCTCTTGTTCTTGCTGCTGATGTTTTCGGGTGATTTCACAGATGATTTTTTGCGTTTGTCCGCGCCGCCGGCGGATTTCCCGGCCGCTGACGGCTTGGCTGAAGTTAAAGCTGTTTTAGCTGTCGCCGCCTTTTTGCGCGGCGCAGACTCTTTGGTGCTGTCGGTTTTCGCCGCTTTCGGTTTTGCGGCGGTCGAAATTTTCTTTGCGGCCCCGGTCGCCTTTACCGTTTGAGCGGTCTTTGGTAATGCCGCGGTCTTTTTTGTTTCCTTCTTTTTTGCAGGGGTACGTTTTGCGGAACTTTGCACTTTTGTCGCCATGGCAGTTTGGTGATTTGGGAAGGATATTATTTACGGGTGATACGTTAGAAATCAAAGCGCCGCGGCACATCGCGGGCAGACTTCGACATCGTCCCCGACTTTCGTGAGTTCTGGTACCCAGCGCCAGCATCGGGGACAGCGCACGCCGGCGGCATGTTGGGCTGAAACGACTGTATCCGCGGCAGCCCGCGGTTCCAGTTTGACTTCAGATACGATCAAAAGTTCAGGCAGCAGCGCCTCATAAGTCTTTAGCAGAGCCATCGTTGGCTCGTCCGGATCCCCGGTGACCGTAATCGAGGCATCGAGGGATTTTCCGATTTCCTTGTTTTTGCGGCAGGCTTCGAGGTAATCATTCGCCCGGTCGCGGAATTTGAGAAGGGCCGCGAAATCGCGATCGAGTTCCGGATTGCGCCACTCGGCCGGCGGCTCCGGCCATTCCTGCAAGTGGATGGAGTCGGAATGAAAATCTTCGTCGCTGGCGGCGTACGCCCAAGCTTCGTCCGCGGTAAAGGTCAAAATCGGTGCCAAAAGCCGGGTGAGCGCCCCGAAGATGCGGTGGATCGCGGTCTGCGACGATCGGCGAGCCGGCGAGGCGGCAGCCATCGTGTAGAGACGGTCTTTCAGGATGTCATGATAAACGGCTGAGAGCGTCACGGTGCAGAAGTGCGTCAGGCTCTGGTAGACGCGGTGAAATTCCATGGCTTCGTACGCCGCGGTGACTTCCCGCACCAGCTCCGCGGTCTGGTGAAGAGCCCAGCGATCGACCGCGTCGAGGTCCGCGTACGGCACCGAATCGGTTTCCGCGTTGAAATCAAAGAGATTGGAAATCTGGAAGCGGAGCGTGTTGCGGAGCGTCCGGTAGGAATCGGCGACGTGGGAGAGAATTTCGTCGGAGATCGGCACGTCGTTGCGGAAGTCAATCGACGCGACCCAAAGACGGATGATATCGGCACCGAATTTGTTGACGTAGTATTCCGCGGTCTGCGCTTTTCCTTCGCTTTTGCTGATTTTTCGCCCGTCGGCCCCGACAATGAATCCGTGCGTGAGGACCTCCCGGTACGGTGCCGCGTTTTCGACAATCACAGAGGTGAGCAGAGACGACTGGAACCAGCCGCGATGCTGGTCGCTGCCTTCCAGGTAGAGGTCGGCCGGCCAGTGCAGCTCGCCGTTCTTTTTCAGAACGGCAAGGTGGCTCGTGCCCGAGTCGATCCAGACATCGAGCGTGTCGGTTCCGCGCGTCAGTTTCCGGCCCTGGAACTCGGCGGGAAGATCGATTCCGTCAAGAATGGTTTCCGGTTCGTTCGCGAACCAGAATTGCGTTCCCTTGGTTTCAATTTTGTCCGCGATTGCCCGGATCAAACCAGCGTCGACCAGCGCCCGTCCGTCTTCGTCAAAAAATACCGGAATCGGAACGCCCCAGGCTCGCTGGCGGCTGATGCACCAATCCGGGCGGTTTTCCACGGCAGCCCGGATGCGGTTTTCGCCCCAGTCGGGAACCCATCGCACCTTGCCGATTTCGTCGAGCGCCTGCTTGCGGACGCCGTCTTGGTCGAGCGCGACGAACCATTGGTCCATCGCACGGAAAATCAACGGTGTTTTGGAACGCCAGCAATGGGGATAGCTGTGACGGAGCCGCTTCTGCTGGAGAAGGGCGCCGGCTTCCGTCAGCTTGCGCAAAACGGCATCGTTCGCCGGACATTTGCCATCGGTTTCAAGGACCGTGACACCAACGAGGTCGGGCGGGATTTGTCCGTCGTCGACGAAGCAGCCTTGGTCGTCAAGCGGGCAATACGGCTCGAGTCCGTAGGCGCGTCCGGTGTGGAAGTCGTCCGGCCCGTGCCCCGGAGCGGTGTGCACGCAGCCGGTGCCGCTTTCAGTGGTGACGTACTCGGCGAGGACGATGGGACTGGCGCGATCCAGGAACGGGTGTCTTGTTTCGACATGTTCGAGGTCAGCGCCCCTCACGGTCTTGACGATGCTGACGTCTTCCAGTCCGCAATCGGACGCGAATTGCTCGACCATCGCTTCGGCAACGAGGAAGGTCTCGCCACCGGATGCAACGAAGGCGTAATTCAGCCGCGGGTGGAGCGCGACCGCGAGATTCGCGGGCAGCGTCCATGGCGTGGTCGTCCAAATCACGACGCTGGCCGGCTCGGAGAGACCGAGCGCTTTCGGATCGGCAATCGGAAAACGAACCCAAATCGACGGGGAGGTGTGGTCTCGGTACTCGATTTCCGCCTCGGCGAGCGCGGTTTCGCATGGAATTGACCAGTAAACCGGCTTCTTCGCCCGGTATACGAGGCCGCGTTCGACGAACTTTGCGAAGGCGCGCAGAATCTCGGCTTCGTAGGCCGGGTCCATCGTTCGGTACTCGTTTTCCCAATCCGCCAGAACACCCAGGCGCTGAAACGTCGCCCGCATTTTCTCGATGAAACTTTGAGAAAACGCGGCGCAGGCTTCGCGAAGTTCGGGAACGGCGAGCTGTTTGCCTTCTTCGCGGAGCTGGCGGGAGACCTTGTGCTCGATCGGGAGGCCGTGACAGTCCCAGCCGGGGACATACGGCGTGCGGAAACCGCGCATCGATTTGTAGCGAAGGATGAAGTCCTTGAGGTACTTGTTCAGCACATGGCCCATGTGCAAATCGCCGTTCGTAAACGGTGGGCCATCGTGCAGGACGTAGCCCGGCCGGCCGGCGTTCTTGCGCTGGATCAACTGGTACAGCCCGATCTTCTCCCAATGCGCAATCCGTTCCGGCTCGCGCGAAACGAGATTTGCTCGCATCGGAAATCGGGTTTTGGGGAGGTTGAGTGTGTCTTTGAGATCCTTAACCATTCTCGTCGCCTTCATCCTTCGGGCCATCCCTGAAGGTAAAGACGCAGAACCTAAGCAAACCGTGCTTGGAATCAACTTATTTAGCTCGCAAAACACTTTAATTCCGACCGTCTTGGAGATCCCCCATAACCGTTTCGATCTACAAAGAGCGGATTATGCCAGAAGACCAGTGATCTTCAATCGGGGGAGGGGCTGAGTGAACCGGGAGGGAAACGATGATCCGCATTCCTCTTGGAGGTGAGCCGTTGTCCGGCTCGATGGAAAGAGCGCCGACTGACAACCGCCAACCCGCAACGAACAGCTGGCAACCACCCCTCCCTCATCCTTTTACCTAGCGGTTGGATCAGGATCGCCGCTATGGTTCGCGCGAAGCGGATTCGGTAGTCTGGGTCCCCATGACTTCGCTCTCCCGGCTGGCGAGATCGGCACACGCGGCATTGCGGCGGCCAATCGAGCGCTCCTTGATGGGTGTTCTTGCTGGTGCTGTGCTGCTTCAGACGATCGGCGCCGCCGCCGTCGCGGAAACCGTGAAAAAAACGGCCGCCCAGGAGGCTGAACCGCTGTTTATGCTACTCTCGGAGGAACCGCCCTCGAATGCTGATGAACGCCGTCCCGCGGGCGTGTCAGGCGGTACTTATCGAGGAATGCTGAATCCAAAGCTGAGCGCCGGCGCTTTTTCCCGCGGCGACCGGCTGAAGCTGAATCTCCCCGGGGGGCGCGAGCCGCCCGCCCGCGTGAAACATGTGGCGGTCAATCGCAACGGAACGGTGACGGTCCTGGCGGATGTCAGCGGGGAGCTGGCCGTCCCCGGGCATCTTTTGCTCTCGACAACTGGCGGCAAGAGTCTCGGATCCCTTTACCTCCCGGACGCGGGCGAGACGTGGATGATCGAGCCGGACGGTGACGGACAGCACATTCTTCGGTTGGCGACACCGGAGGACTTGCCAGCGATAACTTGTGAAGCATCGGTTCCGCCTTTTGGGAGAGAAAGGCAGTCGGATTCCGAGGATCACGACCCGGCGCCTTCGCAGGGGCCGCTTGATGATCCGGTGGAACAGGTGACGGTTGATGTGATGATCGTTTATACTCCGGCCGCGCGCCAGTGGGCGGACACATCCGGCGGGGGAATTTTCAACGTCATGGCTCAAGCGATCGCACGTGCCAACTTGGCGGCGGAGAACAGCGGAGCGTTCCTGTCCTGGAATCTGGTTCATGCCGAGGAAGTCGCCTATACCGAAACCGGCGATTCCCGCGCGGATCTGATCCGCCTGACGTCGTCGGCGGAATTTCAGCCGTTCGGGCCGGTTTGGGAGGGATTTCCGATCGCGGGCTTTCTCGATGAAGTTCACGATCTGCGCGATTTCCACGGTGCGGATTTGGTGACAATGATGACGTTCACTCAAGATACCGGCGGACTTGGCTGGGTCTTGAACGCGGCGGCGGGAATGCCTGAATGGGGCTTCAACCTGGTGCGGGTTCAACAGGCCGGAGCGACGTTTACTCATGCGCATGAGCTCGGGCACAATCTCGGCCTCCATCATCATCGCGAGCAAAACGTTCAGCCAGGGCCCGGACTTTTTCCTTACTCGGCGGGCTGGCGCTGGGTCGGGACGGACGCGCGTCGCTATTGCTCGGTGATGACGTACGCCGCGGGAAACTTTTTCGACGACCGGCTTGCGCATATACAAGTGGGGCATTATTCGAATCCGGAGATCGAGCATGCCGGCGTGCCGACCGGGCATCCGACGCTCGCGGACAACGTGCGGACACTCCGAGAAACGAAGCAGGCGGTCGCGGCTTACCGTCAGCGCACCGACGTCACCATCGGCGAGGCGGTCGGCCAGCCGGATTGGGAATGGGTGACCGGCGGCGATGCTCCTTGGTTCGCGGGCGGCGCCGGCTTCGACAGCGGCGGATTTTCCGCTCGGAGCGGCCCCATTGACGATCAGGAGGAAAGCTGGCTGGAAACAACTGTGTCCGGTCCCGCCAACCTCTCGTTCTGGTGGCGAATCTCATCGGAGGAGAGCTTCGACTTTGTTCAATTCACGATCAATGGCGAAGAGCAACTTCGCATTTCCGGCCAGACCGACTGGGCGCAATCGACGCACTTCCTGCCAACCGGCGTTCACACTCTTCGCTGGCGGTATTCCAAAGATTTTTCGGTTTCGCAGGGCGTCGATGCCGGATGGCTCGATCAAGTTGTGTGGACGCCGGCTGAGCCGCGCGCGCCGTCGAGCTATTCGCAATGGCTGGCGCAATCGGAGCTGCCGCCAGGGGAGCGTGGAATCTTGGACGATCCTGGCGGTGCGGGGATTCCGAACTGGCACAGGTACGCCTTTGGGCTCGATCCGTTGCAACCGGATCGGGGTGAACTCCCGATGCCGGCCATCCGCCCGCTGCTCATTGAAGAAACCGTCGAGGACTATCTGACTATCGCCCTCCTGCAATCGGTGGAAATCCGCGACCTCATTTACAGGCCGGAAGTTTCCGACGATTTGGTCGAGTGGAAGTCGATTGCCGACCCAAAATTTATTCTGGGGGCGATCGTGGATGGCGACTGGCGGCTGGTCACCTACCGGGACAGGCAGCCGATCACGGACGCGGAAAAGCGATTTCTTCGCGTTGGAATTCGTTCGCTGCTCGGCACCGCCGTGGAGGATCCGGTGCGGGATTGGCGGACCGGCGGAAATAAGTCCTGGGCGGTCGCAACTGACGATAGCTTTGCCGGCGATCATTCCATTCGCAGCGGACCGATCACGCACAACCAGCAAAGCTGGGTGGAAATTCCGGTCGAAGGTCCCGGGGTCCTCACGTTTCGCTGGAAAGTCTCGTCGGAGGCTGGATGGGATTTTCTCGAATTTCTGATCGATGGCGAAAAACAGGCGCAGATCGGAGGCGAGGTGGATTGGGAGCCGCGGGCGTTCCTGTTCGAGGAAGGTTCGCACACTGTCCGCTGGCGTTACATTAAAGACGGATCGGTCTCGTCCGGCGCCGACGCCGCCTGGCTCGATCAAGTCGAGTGGGAAGGGGAAGGATTGTAGATTCGGA
>CAZYAN010000033.1:11883-44588 GCA_964645585.1 uncultured Opitutales bacterium | reverse complement strand
CGGGTTCGACTCCCGCCACCTCCACCATTCTATCCGTGTGTTTATGCGGGTATGACTTAGATTTGCAGAATTGAAACCGCAAATCCGGAGCGGGGATCGCGGTCTGTTTGTTTTTTCCCGACGATGACCCGGAAGGGATCGGGTGCCTTGGATTTCAAGCGGTTCGCTCGCGCCTTGCGATTCGATCACGAGCAGGCGCCTCCGGCGGGTTGGTCCGGTGGTGATACCAGGGAAAACAGTTCGCGAACTCGTTGAATCGGGAGAAGGTAGGAGAAGCACTCGAAGCGGTGTCTGAAGGCCTGTGCTTCCGGCGCAACCTCAAACAGAACAGTTTTTCATGCATTCAAGGATCGTCACGAAAGGTGGTGTGCATGTTCGCGATCGCGGCTTTACCCTGATCGAACTTCTGACCGTGATCGCCATTATCGGCATTTTGGCAGCCATTTTGATTCCGGTAGTCGGCAGCGTACGAGACCGCGCGAAAGCGGCAAAATGCGTGTCAAATTTACGTCAGATCGGGACAGCGACATTTCTTTACCTGGGTGATCATGACGGGCTTTTTTTTCCAAAGACTGGCGGGAGTCGCCTGACAGCGTTGGGAAAAAAAGGAACCAGTCGACCTCTCGCCGCGGACGAGCGCCCGCTGAACCCTTATCTTGATGTACGCTCCGCGGATGATCCCGTGGAAGCGGCTTGGTGCCCAGGAGACCTTCCCGGCAGGTCGCTGGGGCCGGGTGAACCCCCGCTCCGGGGAGGAGGAAGCGCTTACGACGCGTTTGGAAGCTCTTATAACGCCAATCACTATGGAACGATCGGTTTGCTGGCGAGCGGCAACGTACCGATTCACGAAAGTCGGATCATCGATCCGGCCCGGTTTGTAATGTTCGCTGAGGACCCTGCTATTACAAATGCATTTGGCGAAACCGATGCCGTGGCAAGCTGGCACTCCGAGAGCACCCCAAGTTTCAATTTGCTCTTTGCGGACGGCCATGTGGCCAGCCACACGGTGAAGCCGGGAGAGAAGTACACGGATCAATATTCGTTCCATCGCGACCCGCCCGAGGCGCCTGTCCGCCCGTCCAGGTGAGGCGGCGGTCATCTCCGGATGCCGCGGCGGCGATTACCGTGGGCTGGGAATCGCCCCTTGCGTGACTCGAGCGGGGAGGCCGTTAACGTTTCTCAGCGGGCTGCCTTTTGGGCCGATGCCTTTTGTATCGGATTGATACTGTTCTTCAGGAGAATTTCCCGGCATTCCTGAATCAAATCATCAAGAGGCTGCCGGTATTCGTAGCGATCCATCAGCTTGGGAGTCCATTTTTTCCCCCAGCGAAGATGAAGCGTTTCGTCGATAATATCATACAGGACTGATTCGGCGGATTTTAGATCTTGGGACTCGATATACCGGTTATAGGTGCGGTGCTTGTATTCGAAGCTGTCGGCTTCAATCACGTAGGTAAGAACGCAATAGCGCCGCATGGGGTCAATTAACTGCCGCCAAGCATAGTTGGCGACAGTGTGGGGGAAGTCACTGATGTGGTATCCAAGTTCGCGTAAGCGGCTTTCTCCGATTTGGGAATGCCGGGCCTCATCATAACAATGGCGGGCAACATCGAAATAGAACTCCCATTCCATGCCATCGGCTTCCCAAAGAAGACTTCCCAAGGTTTCCGCGGCCTGCATCTCGTGAGCATAATTGACAAATTGGTAGACTGTCGCGCCCAGGATATCGTCTTCCGGCGGAGGCGGCGGGCCCTCGAGGGTGATCTGGAAGCGAGAATCCCGTTTGGCTTCGTTGAACGGCAGCGGCGTTGACGAGTAGCCGGGCGGGGGCTCGATCCGCGAAGCGCTGGCACCATTGTCAAGCGAGGGAGAAATCAGACCTTCGCTTCGAAGAACCTCCGAAATGTATTGGCTCCAGCGACGGACACGACGCTGCTTTTCTCCGGAATCAGCTAATTCCGTCACTGCCGGACGGGCCCATTCGATCTGAGATTTGATGCTCGCCAAAGCGAGATTCAGAACCGGCAGACTTGGGGCATCACAAACTTGATCGGTTCCCGCCAAAACTGTCTGGTATTCGTGCGCGAGGGCAGCTTTGAACACGAGGTAAAACCCGGTAAAGAATTCGTCATTCTCTTTGGCTTTGGCGAGCGCATCAATGATTGCCTGCGGATTGCCCATGATCTTTCGGTCAGGCGCGGGGGTGCGCAATTCCCACAGGCGCGTCCGGATCTGTTGACTGCGCTGCGCATCCTGCCAGATGTGCAGGGCGGCCGCGCTTTTGTGTTCCCATCGGACGATGCCGGGCAGCCAGCCTCCAAGCAGGCGGGCGGAGTTAATTTCCAGCCATTGGCATCGCTTGAGACGTTCGATATTATCGTTGGGCTGCATGGGGTCTTCTCTCCTGAGGCGGTAGATTGTCAGTGGAGCTTCTTTCTCGTTGAAAGGCTTCTTACACCGTCCGCGAACTGAAGGGCGAGGCAAGGCTGATGGTAATTTTACCAGACCATTACGGTAGAGCCGGCTGGCAGGTATCGTTCTCTGCCTTGGGCAGCTTGCCGTCGTCAAGATGGGCGAAGACTCTCCTTCTCGAAGATGGGATGGCAATTGCGATCCGTAATGGTCCGCTAATAGAACCACGGCCTTTTCCTTGGTGAAAGCAGGTGATTCTGGCAGGTTCCGTTGCTATCGGGCAAAAAGTTGTCCGCTCTGATGCTTGTTTACCCAAACCATGAACTCTCCACGACTATGAAGTACTACTCTCACCTGAAAATGGCGTTGCTTGTGGCGCCGGTGCTAATGGGGGGCGGGGGATCGTTGGACGCTTTGACCAACGCCGGCCTTATTTTTCATTTTGATGCGGCCGAAGCAGTTTACAGCGACGCCGGTGTGACCCCGGCATCCGACGGCGACCGCGTGTATCAGTGGGGCAATCAGGCGGCCCTTGGCGGGACGGCGTCTGCTCTGCAGATCGAGGAACTCAAGCGGCCGAGGCTGGCCGCCAGCGCGGTAAACGGACGTCCGGCGATCCGGTTTGACCGCGGGGAGAGCAACCTTCTGGTCATCGACCGGGAAACCGCACCGGAGGCGGCACCCTTACTGGATACCAACGTGAGGACTTGGACATTCGTCTCGAGAAGTTTGGCGCCTGCAGCCGGGCAGCAATGGATCGCGGGCATGCATTTCGCCGATGGGAACGAAGGTTACGGTGATTTGAATATCATTCATGCAACCAACGGAAATGTTTCCGCGAATATGAGGACGAAAGAAGACGCTCTGGTCGGAATTCAGGGCGGCGGCACCTTTGCGAATGAGTGGATCGTGATGTCCGTCGTGTGGAATGGAACATCCGGGGCTCTGCGTCTATACGTGAATGGAGAGCTGAGGAGCTCCACGACTGCCGCCTTTCGGGATCTGCCGGCGGAATGGCAGTGGCTGGTATTTGGAAACCGATACACGGGGGTTCGGCCGTTTGAGGGGGAGATCGCGGAGTTTGCGGTTTACAACACCGAGCTTAGCGATGCCGATCGGCTGGCCAACGAAGCGGAGCTGGCCGAAAAGTACGGCCTTGGCCCGCATATTGCGATGCCCTTCCGGGCCGACTTTGGAAGCGTTCGCTTGATCAACATCCTGGGCGGCCTGACTGGCGCTGAGTATGAGGTGGGGGGGCTGACGGAAGGAATCTCTCCTTTTATCGACGATGATCTGACCGATCAGGTCGTCCCGGCCGCTGACGGCGACGGCGTGCGGCAATGGCGGAACCAATCCCCGCTGGGCGAGGAGATTATGGCCCTGCAGACGCACGCGAGTAAACGTCCTGCCTATGTGGCCGACGCGCTCAACGGGCATCCTTCGGTGAAGTTTGACCGGGCCTCGGGTAATGTCCTTGTCGTCGAGAAGAGCGTGGGCGGAAGCGGGATCGGGACCGCGCTCGATACGAACACGATCTCGTGGACCCTGGTGAAAAAGAGCGACGAACGGACCGCTGGTCAGCAGTGGCTTGTGGGGCTCCACTATGAAGGACGGAACGCCGGGTTCGGAGACGTAAACACCATTCTCGCCAGCAATGGAAATCTTGGGAGCAATATGCGAGACAATAATGATACCCTTGTCTCCTCTGGACCGAATATAGCGTTTGAGAACGGAGAGTGGCACATTGTGACGATGACGCTCAACGCTGCTACCGGACGCTTCGTGCAATATATTGACGGCGTGGAAACGGGCTCTTCAGACAACGCGTTTCTTTCCGGACCGCTGACTTGGGAATGGATTGTATTCGGAAATCGATACAATGAAATTCGTCCCTGGTCGGGAGAGATCGCCGAGTTTGTCATGTACAACGCCGAATTGAGCGACGAGGATCGACTGGCGAATGAACGATGGCTCGACGCAAAATACGGTTTGGGGGTTTTTGAGAGTGCGGAACCGCCCGAATCTCTGGTCACGGCCAACCAGGTCCTGCATTTTGATGCCGGAGCCGGGGTGATGACTCCGGATCCAGAAGGGACCGGAGGAATCACCTCTCTTCCGGCGGAGTTGAAAGGAAACTACATAATCCGGACTTCTAACGCTCAGTCCGACTGGGGCGACGACGTTTATCTTGCGTTTGAGGTTTCCCGGCCGGTTACGGTATATATTGCGAATTCGCCTACGACTGAACCCTGGTGGTTAAGCCAAAATTTCGGTAAAACAACCATGACTGTCGGAACGACTGACGGATCGTTCGACATTTGGGAACGGAATTTCGACGCCGGGGATTATGTTATTCTTCCGGGGAACGGAGGAGGTCCGGGCGACCACAATTACTGGGTGATTCTGAGCGAAACACCAGATTCCATTACACCGGCTCCGGATTACTTGTTAGCCGACCAAAACGGCGAATGGAGCCAAGGCCGGAATTACCAGCAGCTGACCACCGACCCGTCGGGGCAGCTTCATACGTCTGGTTTGGTTACAGAAGTTACCAACCTCAATCGGGAGAATGGCTTTCGTATCGATGTGAACTTCAAGGTTCCGCAACTGCAGCATGAAGGGGAGAACGCTTACGGCCTTTTGCTTTTCGGCGATCTTGTGTACCAGCCAGGCGGATACGCTGTGGCGCCGGATAAGGGGATCCGTGTGGAGTGGCTGCCGCGAGCGGCGGGCGGCGGTTCCATTTTCCGTCTGGTAGACAACGCTACGGGCCAGGTGCTGCCAGGGGCGAATGCTTCTGTCTCCTGGCAGGGGAGCACGCCCACGAGAACGAATGACTGGACGGCTGGGGATGCTCAGATCGGCCTGCATTTCTGGGATTCGCGAGCATCGGAAGTGGCGAGTTATTATTTCGCTGATGATGAAGAACGCGAGATTCTGCGGATGCCGGACGGGTTGGATCCCGGATTCATCATGGAAGGCATTAGAACTCAGAACGACATTTCAAACAGCAGTGCCAGCTTCCTCGACTTCATGGTTGTGTCCGGGGATCCGGCGGATGGGAATCCAGGCGTAACGGTATTCGTAGCATGGGACATCCGCGCCTCGGGCTTTGAGCCGTCGTGGCTGATAAATGATTTCGAGAAGACGGATTACTTTGTTCGCGTCAGCAGTGACGCGGAATATCACCGGTTGTGGGCACGAGAATACCCCGATAATTCGCAGGTCGTTCTTCCCGGCGCCTCCTTCGGTGGAGGACCGTATCCGGAAGGGACCGACAACTACTTCGTGCTGCTTGGTGATGCCCGGCCCGGACTCGAGACGACTTATTGGATGGAGGTGGACGGCGTCTGGGAGGATAATGCCTGGGTGCTGAGTGCCGCATTGACAGATGGCAACGGATATTCCGAGACGGTCACGGCAACGGTGGCGTCGGCTTTTGAGAACCAGAATGTATTCGGCATTGCGGTGCAACAACCGGATCAGGTGGACGGAGGGGAAACTCCGGTCACACCGATCTGGCAAACGTATGATTTCTCGATGAATTATTTGATGGCGCCCGTTGCGGAAGGATTCGCTGGCTGGCAGGAAGATAACTTCACCGCGGAACAGCTGGCGGATCCCTCCATCAGCGGCCCGGACGCGACTCCCGCCGGAGACGGGGTGGCAAATCTTCTGAAGTACGCGCTCGGTTTCCAAGCCTTTGAAAACGTCACTATTGGCTCGATGCTGGAGACGATCCTCGACCCCGAAGACCGCCTGGTAATGTCGTATATTGAGCGGACGGCGATCGACGATGTGGAGTATATTCCCGAGGTCTCGTACGACTTGGTGAACTGGGAAGCCGGAACACTTGAAGAGATTCTTCGTGAGCCCGGAGCCGAAGGTGAGGAAAATGTAACCGTTCGCGTTACCACCGGCGGGTCCGATCGTGGATTCATGCGATTGCGAGTGGAACAGACCGCCAACTGATTCCGAATGAATCGTCCGGCTCCGTTCCCGACGGAGCCGGGCGCATGAACGGAGGACGGTGAAACACGATAATGATGAAGCACGTCGTTCGATTGAGTGTATATGTTCTAGCAGCGGTTGAATTGGATTGCGAGTCCATCAGTGACGACCGGACACCGGGACGAAGCGCGACGTTGAGGTCCACGGAAAGCGGCAGCGACCCCAGTGTCCGAAACGGATTCGAGGAAGCCGGATCCTTAACGGAAAAGAAGCGGCGGAATTGGGCCGGAAAATCGGCGATGGGTGTGTGCTGCCCTGTCATTATGAGATGTTCGCCTTCAACAGCGAGTCGCCCGAGCTCTTCGAGAGAAGTTGCCGGGAATTGAACCAGAGCTTTTATACACCGGCCGCCGGCGAGCATGTTTCGCTGGCGCGGACGGAAACGAATGCGATCGACGTAGTTGAAACTTCGGTACAATTATGACAGCAGCAAAAGATTATTTCGCCAAAACACAGGCTATCCTGGCCCGGATTGGGGAAACCCAGGGTCCCGCGGTGGAGCAAGCCGCGGAAATATGCGCGGAGCGAATTGCGAAAGGGGGTCTCGTTTTTCTTTTCGGGAACGGTCATTCGCGGATGATGTGCGAGGAGATGACTCCTCGTCAGGGATGCTTCGTCGGGTTCGTCGCACTGGTCGAACTGGCTCTGTCGAACCACGCGAACATCGTCGGGTCGAACGGTCTGCGCGCACCGCTGCACCTCGAGAAATACGAGGGTTACGCGGAGGAAATCTTAAAGAGTTTCAAGTTTGGGCCGAACGATGCGATGGTCATCATTTCAACCAGCGGCATCCGGCCAGTGATCGTGGAGATGGCCTTGGGCGCCAAGGAGCGCGGTCTCCCTGTTATCGCTCTGGTGTCGCGAGCCCACTGCGACCATTCGAAACCGGATCATTCCTCCGGGAAGAAGCTGACGGACATTGCGGATGTGATTTTGGACAACCATTCCCCGGTTGGGGACTGTGTGCTCGAGCTGGACGGGCTGGAATGGCGAACCGGACCGGTCTCGACCATTACCGGTGCAATGTTGATGAACATGCTTCGCTGTGAAGTTGCGAAACGGCTTCTCGATAAAGGCCACACGCCGACCATTCTTCCGAGCCACCAGTTCGTCGGAAACACCAGCGCGGATGAGCAACTGGAGCAGTTTTACGAGGACTACCGCAAGAGTCTCGCTCACCTGTTCGCGTGATCGCGATGTCTTCCGGGCAGGAAACCGTCGTGGGGAATAACGTATCAGGAAAGGTGATTATCATCACCGGATCAACGGGGATAGCGGCCGAAACGGCAACCTTGGCGGCGCGGGAAGGAGCTTTGGTGTTCATTGCCGGCCTTGACGGTGAAACTTGCAGGGAGCTTTCGGATACAATTACAGCTGCCGGCGGCCGCTGCGAATTCCTCGTCGCGGATCTGACCCGAAAGGAAAATGCGGAGCGGGTTGTCGAAGCGGCGATTGCGGCTTTTGGCCGGATTGACGCCCTTTACAACGTTGCGGGAATCAGCGGACGGAAGTGGGGAGATGGACCGGTCCACGAATGCACGGAGGAAGGATGGGACAGGACTTTGGAGACGAACCTGAAAACGGTTTTCCTTCTGTCCCGCGCGGTGATCCGGCAACTGCTGTCGCAGGAGCCGCAACCGGACGGACTTCGCGGCTCTGTTTTGAACATGGCCAGCGTGCTCGGATTCGCGCCGTCGCCCAAGTTCTTTTCCACTCATGCGTACGCGGCCAGCAAAGGAGCGATCATCGGCTTGACTCGATCCATGGCTGGGTATTACGCGCCGCACAAAATCCGCGTCAACGCGATCGCCCCGTCCCTGGTCCGGACACCGATGAGCCAGCGTGCGCAAGCACACCCGGAGATTCTTGGGCTGATGAAGACGAAACAACCCCTGGCGGAGGATCTGATGGATGCGCGGGACATTGCCGCGGCGTCGCTCTTTTTGCTCGGAGGAGGGGCCCGCATGATCACTGGAGAAGTTATGAAAGTCGATGCCGGATGGTGCGTCAGCGGATAGTTCGGCACGGCGAGGAACCCAAAGACTGCTATGATTACTTACACGAAGAAAATTCCTGTCAGCTATCGGTGCGAGGTTTTGGTCGTGGGAGGCGGGTCCGCGGGTGCCACCGCGGCGATCGCGGCGGCCCGGGCCGGAGCCGAAACCCTGTTGATCGAACGGTACGGGTTTTTGGGCGGAACGAGTACCGCTGTATTGGATACATTTT
Organism: uncultured Opitutales bacterium; assembly: GCA_964645585.1. Classification (GTDB taxonomy): domain Bacteria; phylum Verrucomicrobiota; class Verrucomicrobiia; order Opitutales; family T3Sed10-336; genus DATGSL01. The sequence continues at coordinate 35,939 of CAZYAN010000033.1, read as the reverse complement.
ACGGTTTCTATACGCCCGGACGGGAGGGGAAAAAGGTTGTGGGAGGAATCCCCGACGCGGTGGTGGATGGCCTCCGGAAGTACGGCATGTGCTTCGAGAGACCGAATACCTACGGAGCAGGAACCGGCATCACCTACAATCCCGAACACCTGAAAGCCGTCTGGGAGAATCTGGTCACGCAGGCCGGGGCGCGGGTACTTCTTCACTCCTGGGTTCAGGACGTGTGGGCTGAAGATGGACGGGTGACGGGGGTTTTGGTCGCTTCCAAATCGGGCCTGCAACGAATTGAGGCGAATGTGGTGGTGGATGCCTCGGGCGACGCGGATGTCTGTCATTACGCGGGTGTCCCTTACGAACTGGCGGGCGAGCTCGAACCAGCACAGACGTTGACGACCACCTTTAAAATGTGCAATGTCGATGCGGAGCGGCGAGCCGCAGTGACTAAAGATCAACTCCACGAGCTGATGATGCAGGCTGGAGAAAGCGGTCTTTATCAGCTTCCCCGGCGGGAGGGGAGTGATCACGAGACGCCCGTTCCCGGGATCACGGCGACGGTGATGACTCGGATCCGTTCGTTTGAACAGCGCGAGGGAAGAACGATCAATGCGACCGATCCCGATCTTCTTAGTGAGGCGGAAATGGCGGGTCGGCAACAAGCGTTGGAGTATGCCCGTTTTCTCCGGGATCGGGTTCCGGGCTACGAGAAGGCCGATCTGGTTGGATTCAGTGTGCAGATTGGCGTGAGGGAAACCCGTCGGGTGTACGGAGAATATCGCCTGACTCGGGAGGATGTTTTGGAGGCACGGCAGTTTGACGATCAGATCGGTTTGTGCGGTGCGCCGATGGAGGATCACCATCTTGGCGCGGATACCAAGTGGCAATACCTGCCCGAGGGGGAATGTGTCGGGATCCCGTACCGTTCGCTTCTCCCGCGGAACACCAGGAACCTGCTGGTGGCGGGACGCTGTTTTTCGGCGACCCACGACGCGCATACGAGTGTCCGCTCGATGGCGCAATGCATGACGATGGGGCAGGCGGCCGGAACCGCCGCGGCCATGGCGACGGCACGGAAGGTGGCGCCAGGGGAACTCTCAAGCGAGGAATTGCGCGAACGCTTGCGACAGATGGGCGGAATTCTGGAGACACCGGCGGCGGCGGGGACGGCTGGAAGCCAGTGAAATTATTCCGTATGCGTTACGCGATTGGATGTGATATCGGGGGGACCCGGATCAAGTGCGGCGCGGTCAGGGAGGATGGATACGTGATCGCGCGACGGACGGTGCCTGCCCGGGCTGAACTCGGTGCGGAGGCTTTGCTCGAGACGATTCGCGGGGAAATCGAGAAACTTCGGGCGGAAGTTGACGGCGAACCTGTCGGGCTCGGACTCGGACTTTCCGGCGCGGTGGATCCGGAGATTGGAACCGTTTATCTGCCCGGCAAATTCAAAGGGCTGGAAGGCTTTCCGATGGTTCCCCGTTTATCGGCCAAAACCGGTTGCCGTGTTCGGGCCGACAACGATGCGCGCCTCATCCTGCTGGCCGAGCGCAAATTTGGAATGGGTGCCGGATGCGATTGGCTGGTTTCCCTGACAATTGGGACCGGACTCGGTTCCGGGGTGATGCTCGACGGCAAAGTTCTGAGGGACCCGCACCTGCAGTTCGGTACGCAGTTGGGCCATCTGGTGATTCAGGCCGATGGCGGGAAGCTGTGCCTGACCAATGCGTATGGAACCGGTGAAACGCTTTGTTCGGCGACGGCGCTGACGATGGCGGTTCGGGATGGGCTGCATCGAGGCATTCCGTCTTCACTAAGCGACCGTTACTTCGCGGATCCTCACTCCATTGATTTTTCAGCGGTTATCGAAAGTATGGAGGGCGGTGACCGCCTTTGCCGGGCGGCGTTTTCCCAGTGGCGTCATTATCTTGGGTGCGTAGTGATCAATGCGGTACATGCGTACGCTCCCGAACTGGTTATCATCGGAGGGGGAGGGGCTCACGCGGCTCGGCATTTTTTAGACGACATTCGGGAGCGGGTCCGGAACGAGACCTTTCGTTATCCGCCGAACCGACCGGTTGCGATCGAGGTTTCCCGGCTGATTGAAGATGCCGGAGTACTGGGCGCAGCCAGCCTTTTCCTGGAAGAGAAATGAGAGTCGTGCGCACAGTTTTGGGTGATCTTCGTCCAGAAGAGCTGGGCGTTTGTTACGCGCACGAACACATCATTATCGAAAGGAGCTACACGACTGGGAAATGGCCGGATTTTCTTATCAATGATATTGAGAAGAGCGCTGCTGAATTGCGCGATTTCCATCGTGCCGGCGGACGGGCGATGGTCGATTCGATGCCGTGCGACAGCGGCCGCAACGCAGAAAAACTCGCGGAGGTATCCCGCCGCTCCGGGGTTCACATTCTCTGTCCAACCGGGCTTCATTTGGCAAAGTTCTATCCGGAGGGTCATTGGGCGGAACGGATATCCGTGGAGGAATTGACGCACTTGTTTGTCGATGACATCCAGCTTGGTATTGACCGAAACGACTATGGGGGCCCGCGAGTGGATCGCACCGGTTACCGGGCTGGGCTGATTAAAGTGGCCGGCGGCAAGGATTCCCTGAACGACCATGAGCGGAAAGTGTTTGAGGCCGCCGCCATTTGTCACCGGGAAACCGGCGCTCCGATTCTGACGCATACTGAACAGGGCACTGCCGCGGTGGAGCAAGTCGAATACCTTGGCTCGTTCGGTGTCGCGCCGAACCGCGTAATCCTTTCGCACACCGACCGGATTCCGGACCTTGGCTACCATCGCGAGATTCTGTCGACGGGTGCCTTTGTCGAGTATGACTCCGCCTTCCGGTCGCCGAGCGGGGAGGGGAATCCGACCCTTGAACTGGTTGTATCGTTGTTTGAGGACGGATTTGGCGGCCGGATCATGCTCGGGATGGACGCGGCGCGCCGACACTATTGGAGGCAGTACGGAGGCGGACCTGGATTAACTTATTTGCTGGACTGCTTCTGGCCGCTTCTCCGCGAGCGAGGGCTGTCGGCGGACGATTTTGAAACGATTTTTCGTCGGAACCCGGCCGATGCCTTCAGTTTTCCTTCCGACGAAAACAACCCGGGAGCATCTGAGAAAGGTTCTAACAATAACTTCGATTCCGACGATTGCCATGACTGAAAACCAGCGCCCGGAACTCCACAGGCTCCGCGATCAGGTGGCGGCGTATTTAAAGCAAGGGATCGTCTCGGGAAAGTATCAGATGTATTTGCCCAGTGAGCGGAAGCTGGCCGATGCGCTGGATGTGAGCCGCCTGACCGTCCGGACTGCACTGAAGAGTCTTGAAGAGGAGGGCGTGATTCAATTGCAGGGGAAACGCCGGGCGATTCTGCCCCGGAAGCTGAGAAACGAGGCTGTCGATGGTGCTTGTGAGGAACTGGTAGTTCTCAGCGCCGAGCCGCTGGAGGAGATTTATCATTCGCACGTACTGATCTTTGAGATGTTGCGTGAAAAGCTGGCTCGTCGCGGATTCGATTTGTCGATCGACATTTCGGCTCGCTTTGGAATTCCCGGAAAAGGCCGGGTTCTTGAGGAGAAAGTGGAGCAGCATCCCAATGCCTGCTGGATGTTGATTCGAATTCCTCCGATTGGGCAGCGATGGTTCGTCGAGCGTCAGTTGCGGGCGATGGTGATGGGGACCCCGGGGCCGGGAATCGAGATCGCGTCGCTCGATCTCGATTATGAAGCCACGTGTTTTCACGCGGCGTCGGTGCTGGCGGCGCGCGGGAAGCGTTTGATCGCTTTGGTGCGTCGAGCGGCTAATCTGGTCGGGGATGAATACAGCGAGGCGGGCATGCGCCGTGCATGTGAGCGGGCGGGTGTCGAGGCAGTCGTCTGCCGGCTGGCGGGTGACTCAGCCTCGGTGATTGACTGGCTGGAGGCGATGCAGCGCCAGAACCGGTTGCCGGACGGCATCATCGCCGGGGATCCGGCGATTTACCTCAGCGCCTACAGTTTCTGTTATCGGCAACAGATCACAATTCCCGACGAAATGGCGATCATTTGCCGGAATGATGACCTTCTGTTGGACGCGATACGCCCGACTGTGGCACGTTACCGTCTGAACGACTCGATCTTGTTGAGCCGGCTTTGGCGGATTCTCCTGCCGATACTGAGGAATCAGGTTTACGAGAAAATACCGCATTTTTTGATGCCCGATTTCGTGACGGGCGCCAGTGCGGGTTCACCCAATATTCTTTGAGGGATAGGGTTGCATGTCAGGCACCTTGCAAACTTTGGACCATTCACAGGGCCTCCGATGGTTCGTCGAGTATACCAATGCAAACGATTCGCGGCTTCCGGCGGGTTGGTGGAGATTGAGGCTCAGTTGATTCAGTTTTACTCGGAAACCCGCTTATTTCATGAAGAGATTGCAAGGATTGATCGCCGCCGCCTTCACACCTTTTTCATGATACAAAAAACGATATTCTTCCATCTGTTCCTCATTCTTTTTGTAAGCGCTGGGTCTGCGCTGGCAGGTGAGCAAACGATCCTTCGCCTCAAACGGTACCAGGTTCCTGTTTTGGCTATGAAGGAGAACAATCCCGTACTCCAAATCAACCTGATCCCTCAAGGGCAGGAAGGCGGCATCGTAACAGCGGTGCGGCTGAGTCTCGATGAAAGGACGAATGCCAAGGATATCCGCGCGGTCCGGATTTTCTATTCCCAAACGAGCGAGACGTTCACTGCGAAAACCCGGTTCGGAACAGATCAGGCCCCTGCCTCGGAGATGCTGTTTAAGGACCGGGTTGCTTACAGGGAGCCCGTCGTGTTCTGGGTATCGGTTCAATTGAATGATGCGATTGATCTGACCGGTCTGGTTGGAATAACGGTCGCTGAAGTCATCACCGAAGCCGGACCGTTGTCTATTGATGACTCGGCGGCCCAAGATCCATTACGGGTCGGAATCGCACTGCGTAAACATCGCGATGATGACGTGCACACCTACCGCATCCCGGGTCTGGACGTGACCAATGAGGGGACACTCCTCGCAGTCTATGACGTCCGTCGAGACTCTGCCCGGGATCTGCAGGGAAACATTGACATCGGCTTGAGTCGCAGCACGGATGGTGGAAGGACTTGGGAACCGATGCGGATCATTCTGGACATGAAAAAGTGGGGAGGGCTCCCCGAGAAGTATAATGGAGTCAGCGATCCCCAGATCCTTGTTGATCGAAGAACAAACACTATATTTGTATCCGCACTGTGGATGCACGGGGTTCTGGACAAGGACGGTCGATGGATTGAAGGACTGGACGAGGATTCCGATGCTTGGGAACATCAATGGCGTCGGAAGGGGTCGCAGCCGGGGTTCGACGTGCGAGAAACTTCCCAATTTCTGATGACGAAGAGCACTGACGACGGAAAGACTTGGTCAGAACCGATCAATTTGACGGAAGCTGCCAAGCGGCCCGAGTGGTGGCTCTGGGCGCCGGCACCCGGACACGGGATTACCCTTGATGACGGAACGCTGGTGATGCCGACTCAAGGGCGAGATAAAAACGGAAAGGCCTTTTCTAATATTACCTGGAGCCGAGACGGCGGCAACACATGGGTAACCAGTAATCCCGCCTACCACAACACGACTGAGTGTAATGCCGTTCAGCTTTCGGATGGTTCGATCATGTTGAATATGCGTCACAACGCCAATCGAGGAAATACCATAAACAACGGCCGTGCAGTCGCGGTCACCACTGATCTAGGAGAGACGTGGGAGGAACATCCTACCTCGCGAACGGCGCTGATCGAACCGACCTGCATGGCAAGCCTTCACAAACACGAATATTCCGACGGGAATGTTGCGAAGAGTCTCTTGTTGTTTGCCAACCCCAATTCTGCTTCGACTCGAGATCATATAACCATCAAGGTCAGTAGGGACGATGGGAAAACCTGGCCGGAGGAAAACTGGCTTCTTTTAGATGAATGGAAGGGCCGGGGTTATTCTTCAATCACATCAATCGGCGAGGACGCGATCGGCATCGTGTATGAAGGAAGCCAGGCGGATTTAACCTTCCAGAAGATCCTGTTGTCCGACTTGATCGGATCTGGTGTCCGCTAGGCATGGAGTGACTTATGAGACCCTTGACCGCGGATCAGATTCGGGGGAACTGGAGCACCGTGCTGCTTCCAATCAATGCGGATCAGTCGATTGACTGGAATCGCTTGGACGAGGAGTTAGACCGGCTGGTGGAATTCTGTCCAGACGGGGTCTATTCGAACGGAACCGCGGGAGAGTTTTTTGCTCAAACAGAAGAAGAGTTCGACCGTATTCAGGAGATGGTTGCTTCAAAATTTGAGGCTGCGGAGATCCCGTTCCAGATCGGTGCATCCCATCCCGCCCCTCATATCTCGCTTTCGCGTATTCGCCGGGCCGCGGCATTGCAGCCGGGAGCGATTCAGGTGATTTTACCCGATTGGTTTCCGGTAGTTGAGGAGGAAGCAATCAGCGCGCTCACAGAGTTTGCCACTGCAGCCGGCGACATTCCTTTGGTTCTCTACAATCCACCTCACGCTAAGCGCGTGCTGAGTCCCTCTTCCTGGAAGCGAATTCGCGCCGCGGTGCCGAATATCGTCGGCGTAAAAGTCGCAGGCGGTTCCGATCCGGAATGGTACGAGGCGATACTGGATGCGCTTGATGGCGCGGCTTTGTTTGTAGCCGGGCATTTTCTGGCGACCGGGATTCGCCTGGGCGCCCACGGGTCGTATTCAAACGTGGCGTGCCTGCATCCTAAGGGGGCGCAGCGGTGGTATGAGTGCATGCTCCGAGATCTTGACCGCGCCCTGGGAATAGAAGGCAGGATCCAAGGCTTCCTGCAGGAACATATTCATCCGTTGATTCACGAGGAGAGATACGCGAATCCTGCGATCGACAAGCTTCTTGCGGCCATTGGCGGCTGGACGAATGTCGGCACCCGGATGCGGTGGCCCTATCGCTGGGTGCCAGAAGAACGGGTGGCGGCTTTGCGGGATGAGGCGCGAAAGAAGGTTCCCGAGCTGTTTGAGGACTCATAGAGTATTTGCTGGTCCGGCTTCGCTGTTGTCTCGCCGGTTCTTTCCTTGCGCTCAAGGCGGTCGATGTCACGTTTAAGGAAAAATAGGCACTTGGTCCGTTTGCATGACCACCGCCTTGAGCTCGGCATTGCTGTGATGCCGCGCCAACATTCGAAATTCGATCCCTGTCTTTCCGAACAAAACCGTTGCCGAGAGGTGATTTTCGCTGAAGTGGCCCGTTGCGTGAGTTCTGTAATGTTCCGGGTCGCGGGTGGCGATCCGGTATCGCCGTGTGCCGCGTGACGTCATGAAACTGAAATCCGCGACGTTCTGGACCTTCTGCCTGACGGCTGGTCTGCACTTTGGGGTGCTCACTGGGGGCCCGCTGCCTGCTGGAGCGGCGGGTCCGCCCAATGTGCTGTTTATCACGGTCGACGACCTGCGCCCGGCGATCGGCGCCTATGGGGATCCGATTGCGAGGACACCGAACATCGATCGGCTAGCGAAGCAAGGACGCATCTTTTCCCGCGCTTACACACAGCAAGCGGTCTGCGCGCCGTCGCGAGCAGCTGTGCTAACCGGCCTCCTGCCGGACAGGACCGGGATTTGGGATTTGCGAACGCCAGTCCGGGAGGCGATGCCGGATGTGGTGACACTTCCCCAATACTTCAAGCAGAATGGGTATGGAACTTATGGGTACGGGAAGATATTTCACAACGCACAGCACGAGGATCCGAACTCTTGGACGATCCCGAACCAAAGTGCGAGTCCCCTGAAGAGACGTTATGCCGCACCCAAAAACCTGACCGGGCGTCTGAAGGAGGATCCGGTGGAGCGGCTGGAGACGGTCGATGAAGCCTATGCGGACGGGATCGTCGCGGTCCAGGCTGTGGAGGCGATGCGGCACGTTCCGGAACCGTTTTTCATGGCGGTCGGGTTTCAAAAGCCGCACCTGCCGTTTACGGCTCCGCGACGGTATTGGGATCAATACGACCGCGCTTCCTTCGCTGTGCCTGAAGATCAGCAACGGAGCGGGACCCGGCGCGGGCCCGAAGGAACGCCTGAAATGGCCTTCCCCCGCCACTCGGAACTGGCGGGTTACAACGGCATCCCCGATGATCTGCATCTATCGGAGGAACAAGTGAAGGAGCTTCGTCATGGCTATTACGCATGCGTAACCTTCATCGACACGCTGATCGGGCGCCTCCTCGATGCGCTCGAGGAGCGGGGGGCAGCCGACAACACGGTTATCGTGCTTTGGGGGGATCACGGGTTTCATTTAGGCGAAAACCAGTATTGGGCGAAGTCGACCAATTTTGAACTCGACACTCGAATTCCCCTGATCATTGCCGCTCCCGGAATGGAGCAAGCAGGCGCGGCTGCTGGCGGACTGGTGGAGGCAATCGATATTTATCCGACCCTGGTCGAGATTGCGGGATTGCCGGTCAGGCCAGACTTGGATGGCGTCAGCCTCGCCCCTCTGCTGGCGAACCCCGACGCGGAAATTCGTGACCACGCGATGAGCCAATTTCCTCGGCCGTGGTTCTATCCGCGCGGAGGAAGTCCCGACGCCATGGGCTACTCGATTCGAACGGCGGATTTCCGGTATACCGCGTGGCTCGATTTCGAAACGAGAGAGGTCGTGGAGCAGGAGCTTTACGAATACGTGAGCAGCGGTGTTGCTGAATCCAAGAACCTTGCGGGAAATCAGGCATATGTGCCGGTGCAGCGGGAAATGGGTCGGAAACTGCGAACAATTCTCCGGGAGCGAATCGGCGCTGACGCGTGGCCATGAGAACGCGCTGAGGCAGCCGTTGGCCGCCCCTCTGGAATCAGGCGCGTTTCAGGGCTTCGCGAAGTTCGTTCAGGTAACGCGGGACGGCGATCCGGGCGTTTTCTTCCTCTTCATATTCGAGGATGATGTAGCCGGCGTACTGGGCGCTTTTCAAAATGGAGATGATCCTGTCGAAATCCGCAGGCTGCTTTTTCCCGTTCACAGGAATCATGACCTTGATCTGCGCGGAGACCGCGTACGGGGCGATTCGCGCCAGCTCGGCGTAGGGATCGGCGACGTCGGCCAGATTCCCGGAATCGAACGTGATGCCGAGCCATTTCGAATCGATCGCTTTCACGATCCGAAGCAGGTGTGTGATGTCCCGGGCGAAGTCGTGGTTTTCGACTCCGAGCATGACGCCGCGGCGTCCCGCGTAATCCAGGGCGGCCTCAAGGTTGGCTGTTACATACTCAATGGCCTGATCGACAGAGACAGCTTCCGTCGGGTTGCCGGCGAAAACGCGCATCACGGGAATACCCATGTCGGAAAACCGGTCGATCCATGCGCGCGTGTAGTCCAGCTGCTCATTTGCCGCCGCACTGCCTGGACGATGAGTAAAGTTGTTTCCGATCGCGCCGGCCGCGAGGTCAATTCCGAGGAGGTGGGCGCGCCTGCGGATTTCGAGGAGAACTTCGGGCTCTATCGGTTCCTTGAAGAAATACGATGTTAGCTCGGCGGCTTCGATGTCGTTCCTGGCGCAGTAATCCAGGAAGCCGAAAATATCCATCGTCCCGCCGGTCACTTTGCCGCGCACGTAGCGCATCTGGTCGCGGAGTGAATAGGTGGTGAGGCCAACGCCCTTGATCCGGGCATGCTCGCGTCGAAGCGGCTCAATAGACAACGCGAGAGCAGGATGAAGGAGCAGCGAAGCTCCGGTCAGGGTTTTAAGGAAACTCCGGCGGGACAGGCATGCGTTGTTTGGCATGGCTTCGATGTTTTGGAAGAATGCGGCTCAGCGCAAGCCCGGCGGCGGAGGTTTTCGACAGGAAATCGACTTATGCTGAAGATCGCCTCGCCGATACCGCTGTTCCTCAACGGTTGGCGGTTGGGTCGGCGAGGCTTTGTTCGATCAAAGCGCGGTCAGCGCGGATCGGCGGACGCAGCCGATTTCGCCCGCACTCGGCGGAAGAGCGCGAGGCCGAAGGCGCCACTTGGGCCGGAATCCTGAAACCGGATATAGTTGGAGCCGTCGAAACTGTCTGTTTGGCTCACCCGGAAGTATCCGCCGTTCTGAGTCGTCGTCCACTCTTCTGAACCGAGCCATTCGTCCGTCAGAGCGTAATCGTTGAAGTCGTAGATAACGGGCGTTTCTCCGCATGCAGGCTGATTGCAAAAAGCGGGAGAAGAGCGAGATATCGGAATACAATCATCATTATAACCGGTTAAAATGAAGTGTACCCACATTATGGTGACGAGCCGCGAAGGAAAAGCAAGTGTTTAAACACCAAACTCGGCGGCTTCGGGCGGGAGTTCCCGAATGATGCGTGCCGGGTTTCCCGCGGCGATGACATCGGACGGAATGTTTCGCGTGACGACGCTTCCGGCGCCGATGACGGAACGCTCGCCGATCGTCACGCCGGGGCAGATGATCGCGCCGCCGCCGACCCAGACATCGGATCCGATGGTAATCGGTTTCGCGGATTCCAGCCACTTGCGGCGTTCGGCGGCGCTGATCGGATGGGTGGCGGTGTAGATCTGCACCGAGGGCGCAAAGAGAACATTGTCGCCGATCGTGACCGGCGCCACGTCGAGCACCACGCAGTTAAAGTTGAAATAAACCTTGGCGCCGAGGGTGATGTTCGTGCCGTAGTCGCAGAAAAAAGGCGGCTGCACCCAAACGTCGGTTTCGTGCCCGAAAAGTTCTGTCAGGAGGCGCTGCCGCTCCTCCTTTTGATCTTCGCGCGTGGCATTGAGGAGCAGACAGAGATTCCGGCAGCGGTCGCGCTCGCGCGAAAGTTGCGGGTCCTGCGGATCGTAAAGTCCACCCGCGAGCATCTTCTCTTTCTCCGTCATGGGGATTTTAGATTGTAGATTTCAAATTGGGGGAAAGGCGAGAGAGAAAGCGGTGCTTGCTGGAGAGGGGGTTTGGGGACCGGAAGGGGGCGGCTGAATAAATGCTAAAGGATAAATCAAGAACCCGCCGTCATTCCGTCATCTGTCGCGTCACATCGCGAACAGCGGCGGCCGTATCGGCGGCCGTCAGGACATCGGACACGATGACGACGCGCCGGGCGCCGGCGGAGCGGACGGACGAGATGTTTTCGCGGGTGATCCCGCCGATGCAGAAAAACGGGAGCGGCGGGTTCCGGACGGCGACTTCTTTCACCAATGGAAGACCGACGGGAATATAATCCGGTTTCGTGGCGGTTGCGAAAACCGGTCCGACCGCGAAGTAGGTGAGAATGTCTGGTCCCAGGGCGATGGCCGCCTTTGCTTGGTCAATCGAGTGGGTGGAGAGGCCGAGGATGCGGTCAGGACCGAGGCGCTCGCGCGCTTCGCGAGCCGGGAGATCATCTTGACCAATGTGCAGGCCGAGGCCGGGGTGTTGCAGGCAGAGGTCGATATCGTCGTTGATGATGAGCGGAATATCGGTCTCGGCAAAAAGTGGCAGAATTTCGTCGAGCAAGGCGGCGCGTTCGGCCGGGGATTCTTTTTTGGCGCGGAGCTGGATGATTCCGGCGCCGCCGTTGATGAGCTGGCGGCACTTTTCACTCCACTGGCCGCGCGCGACCCAGCCGGTGTCGAGGATCGCGTAGAAACAAGCCCGCTCGACGAGGTCGCGCGGTTGAAGCGGTCCGGCGGATGCGTTCACTGCGCGGCGCTGTCTTCGGGTTTGATGCTTGTCGCCTTCTCCTGCGCGGCGGGTGGGAGGACTCCGGTGACGAGAATGTCAATTGGGCCGATGTTCTCGACGCCGAGATTCGTTCGGACGACGTTGGTCACCTGCTGCTGGAGGTAGCCGGAGATGCCGACCAGTTTCGCGTTCGAGCGCAGGCGGAGCTGTATTCGAACGCTCAATACCTTTGCGCGCTGAATGACCGCGACGCGGCACCGGCCCACGTCGTCGAGTTCCTCGCAGCAGCGCTGGATCTGTTCTTGGAGGGCATGGCGGGAAATCAGGACCTTGCCGGAATCGTTGGCGAACGCCTCAAACGTTTCGGGCTGGCGGCGGAGAAGGGCGATGAGAAACGCGATCAGCAGGGAAAGAACGAGACCGATCAGGACGCCGTCGAGAAGTCCCGGTTGCTGGAGGTAATAAATAATCGGTTTCAGGTCCATACGATAGGGGAGGGCGAGCGCGACGATAACGTCAGTCGGTCGTCGGCGACTCGGTCCATTGTCGGGCGGGCGCTTCCTCTTTCGGTTCCTTCTTCTTTTCTTCGCTGTGAGCCTTTACGCCCTCGATGATGACATCGACACGCGAGACCTCTTTCCCGGTCATGGTCTGGATCTGGTTGCGGATCGCGAGCTGGACATTTTGGGCGGCCTTGCCGAGCTCGCAGCCGTAGGCCATGACGACGCGGATTTCGATTTGATAACGGCCGTCGGCATCCTCTTGAACGCGGACGCCTCGATCGGATTCTTTTTTGGAGAAAATGCCGCCGAGCTGATCGACGAAGCCGGAGCCGACCCCGCAGACGTCGTTGACCTCCAAGGCGGCGAGACGGACGATGCTGGCGAGGACCGAGTGGTTGATTTTGATTTCGCCAAACCCGTTATGTTCCTCGGGCGATTCGGGGTGAATGTCGGTGTTTTGCATGTTCATTGAGACTCCTCTTGGCTGGTCCAAAGATCGCTCGGCGCGCGTTTCAGGAATTCCTCGATGAAACCGGTGGTGGCTTGGCCCTGGCGGAACACTGGATCGCGAAGAATCGCCTTGGAAAACGGGATAGTGGTTTTGATGCCGCGAATCAGGTACTCGCTTAAGGCCCGATACATCCGGTCCATGGCGATTGTGCGGTTCGAACCGTAGGTGATCAGTTTGCCGATCATGCTGTCATAGTATGGCGGGATTGTGTAGCCGCCGTAGGCATGGGAATCGACTCGAACGCCGTGTCCGCCGGGTGCATGATACAGACTGATGACGCCCGGTGACGGCGCGAAATTGCGTGCGGGATCCTCGGCATTGATGCGGCATTCGATCGCATGGCGCTCAAACGTGATATCACGCTGATCGTAACCGAGTTTTTCGCCAGACGCGATCCGGATCTGTTCTTTGACGAGGTCGATACCGGTGACTTCTTCCGTGACCGGGTGTTCGACCTGAATCCGGGTGTTCATCTCAATGAAGTAGAAATTTCCGTCGCCATCGACCAGAAACTCGATGGTTCCCGCGTTCTCGTAATCGGTTGCGCGGGCGGCCTTGATGGCGGCGCGACCCATGGTTTTGCGCAGGGCCGACGTCAGAAACGGCGACGGCGATTCCTCGATCAGTTTCTGGTTTCGGCGCTGGACGGAGCAATCGCGTTCGCCCAGGTGAATAATTTTTCCGTGGGAGTCGGCGAGGATCTGAAATTCGATATGGCGCGGATTCTGGATGAATTTCTCGATGTAGACGGAGCCGTTTCCGAACGCGCGATCGGCTTCGTTGCGGGCCACGGCGAGTTCTTTGGCGAAGCTGACATCGTTGTGGGCGATCCGCATCCCGCGGCCGCCGCCGCCCGCCACGGCTTTGATGATAACCGGGTAGCCGATTTTGCGCGCGACCTTGATCGCTTCGCTTTCGCTGGTGACGGGACCGTCGCTTCCCGGGATGATAGGGACGCCGGCTTTGCGAACGGTCTCTCGCGCAAGCGCTTTGTCTCCCATCGTCCGAATGGTTTGCGCCTTCGGGCCGATGAATTTGATGTTGCAGGTTTCGCACTGTTCGGCGAAGTCGGGATTTTCCGCCAGAAACCCGTAGCCTGGATGGATCGCGTCGACATCGGCGATCTCGGCGGCGCTGATGATCCGGTCGGCTTTCAAATAACTGTGGCCTGAAGCTGGCGGACCGATGCAGATGGCCTCGTCGGCCAATTGCACGGGCAGGGACTCGACGTCGGCCTCGGAATAAACCGCGAGCGATTTGATGCCCAGTTCACGGCACGCTCGAACGATGCGCAGGGCGATCTCGCCGCGGTTGGCGATAAGGACTTTTTGGATCATCGAGTTGTATTCAGCTCTTTTTGACCTTGAAAAGGGGCTGGCCGTATTCGACGGGCTGGCCGTTTTCGGGAAGGATTTCGACGATGGTTCCCTTCACTTCGGCCTGAATTTCATTCATCACCTTCATCGCTTCGATGATGCAGATCACGGTGTCTTCGCTGACCGCCTGATTCAGTTCAACAAACGGCGGCACATCCGGCGCCGCGGCCCGATAAAAGGTGCCGACCATGGGGGAGCGGATGTAAACGAATCCCTCCTCTGGCTCGGTCGACGCGCTCGCTTCTTGCGAGGCAGCCGGCAGGGCATGCGCTGCCTGCACTTCGCCCGGCGACGGGTGCGCGAAGCCGGCGGAGGAGATGAAATGCCCCGAGGGACCGCGGCAGATCCGCAGCTTCAATCCCTCCTGCTCAACCTCGAGCTCGGTCAGGTCGGAGCGCTTCATTAGATCGATAATTTGTTTAATCTCTTTAAGGTCCAAGGGATTGCCTCGTTTGATGGTTCACACAGGCATTCAGCCGCCTCATGACGGCATTTCCGCAATAGTTACTTACCGCAAAAGATGCGGAACACGTCCGGAGTGGCAATCCTGGAATTCGAGACGGAGATCGGAGGCCGGAAGGCAGCGGTCAGGGAGTTTTGAATTTCGGCAGGCGGGCTCTCGGAGGTTCCGGGGGGCGCTATGGGGACCGGGGGTTAGCAGCACCGAAGGTGCATTTTCGATTCAGCCCAATCAGGACAACGGCCTGGATAATCCGGCAATGAAATCGGTTGTCAGCCATGAAAGGGCGACGGAGGGGTTTGCCGGAAACATTGGTCTCGATTGTTGCGTCAAACTCAGCTTCGTTGGAGGTATGGCCAAAATCTACTACGCGGGGGACTGGGCCGTCTTAAGCGGACCTTTTTTCTACGAAAGTCCGTTCTATGGCGGCCCGAAGGGACTGGACATTTTCAACTACGGAAAATGGCTGAAGGATGCGCTGGAATCGACGGGAGAGCACGAGGTGACGTCGGTCCCATCGTGGGATTTCTATAAGTTGGGCCCGGGAGAGTACGAGCGGATTCTGGAGGAGTACGACGTCATCATCTTCAGCGATGTCGAGGCAAAGCTCTTTCAACTCGCGCCCAGCTTTTTTGACCGCGATCAATTCGGCACGAAGGTGCTGACGTTTCCCGACCGCATCCGGCTGACGGTTGAGGCCGCGCACGCCGGAAAGGGTTTCATGTTTCTCGGGGGCTGGCACTCGTTTACAGGCGAAGCGGGGAAAGGCGGCTGGGGCCGGACGCGCCTGCGGGAGATTCTGCCCGTCGAATGCCGCGATCACGAAGACCTTTGCGAATCAACCGAAGGGTTTCATCCGGCCGCAACGGATCTGGGCCGTGAGCGGATGGGCGACATCGACTTGAATAGCTGCCCCCCGCTGCTCGGATACAATCGGACGCGCCCGCTCGCGGTCGGAGATGTTTTGATGACCTGCACCGAGACCGGCGATCCGCTGCTGGCGACTCGGCGGGTTGGCGAAGGAACGGTGCTCGCATACATGTCGGATCCGGCGCCGCACTGGGGATGCAATTTCGTTTTTTGGGAAGATTATCAGCGTTTCTGGCTGCAATGCCTCAAGCTGGTGAAGTAGCTGGCGCTGGCAGAACATCCGCCGGCCAACGGCGGTCGAAAACCGTGTCAGCCAAAAATGACGAGGCGCGGGATGCCGCACCCACTCTTTGAGAATGGCCTGAGGGTGGTTCGGGTCACGTGTCCTGCCGCGTGAGCATTTCGGCGCCGGTCCATGGGTCAATGCGGATTTGGCGGACGTTACCGCCGCTCTCGACTTCGACCCAGAAGGAAGTGCAGGAACCATCCGGATAGAAGATAACCTCTTCGATCGGATAGGTGTCGATCAGCCGCCCGCGGATGAGGACCAGCTCGCTTTTCGGCCGTTCCTGGACGAAGCGGATGGTTATCGGGTCGCCGGACTGTGTGACGGCGTTTGCCGGAAACTGGGCGAGCGAGCCGCTGGCCGTCCGGATGTTGAAATACGAATTTTCGAAATCGTAGGTCAGCACGACCGGCTGGCGTGTGAGGAGCGACTGGAGGCGCGCCTCCCGGGACGCGTCCCAGAAGGCCCGCTCGACGGTGGCTTCGTCTTGATCGCGAAGGACGCTGTCGATATTAACAACGAGGACGGTCCCAATCAGAGCGATCAGGAAGAAAACAAGCAGGATCTCAAGGATGGTGAAGCCGGCGCGTCCGGCTTTACCAGTTGCCGATATCGTCATCGCTTTCGACACCGTCCGGACCGAGGGAGAAAACGTCGTAGCCGCTTGGATTCTTGGTCCCCGGATAGCGGTACTGGTAGGGCCTGTTCCACGGATCGAGCGGAATCTTGCCGCCTTCCAGGTACGGACCGCGCCAGCGCTCGCTGTTTGCCGGAGCGGTAATCAGGGCTTGAAGACCCTGTTCCGTCGTCGGGTAGGAACCCATGTGCATCCGGTACGTGACGAGCGGGGTGCGGATGGACTCGTTGACGAAAATCTTGGCGACCGATTCTGAGCCTTGGCCAATAATCTGGTCGGCATTCCGGAAGAGCACGGTCACCAGCATGCCGAGAATGAAGAGAACCACGAGGATTTCCAGGATGGTAAAGCCCTTCCTCGAACGGAGCAGGGTCTGAGAGCGTGCTCCGCGAGCAGCTTGCTTTTCTGTCATCATGGCAAAATCTGAAGTAATGGAATGATCGTTAGTTGATTGGTTGCCTCGCTTAGCCAGGCGAAGGGAAAACCCCTGACAGAGGAGAAAGTTGCCTGCCACCCTAAGCACCTGTCTGGCGTTTGTCTAGCGACCGTTTAAGAAAACATAGGTTCCCGAAAGCTCGCGGCCGCCGAAGAAACCGGCAAGAAACGGCGTGAAAACGGGGGTTTGGAAGAGTCGATCGCAACGAACGAGACTTTTTCTTTTCCATCGGGTATTCTCGAGCCGTCCAAAGTAAGAAGTGGAAAGAGGAACCCGGTGATGAAAACAGGAGTTGCAGTGCGTTTCGCGAAGTTTGGCGATCCTCGGAAGGTTCTTCGCCTCGAAGAAGAAGCCGTGGCGGACCCCGGACCGGGCGAAGTGGTGCTCCGCGTGCTCGCATCGCCGATCAATCCATCGGATCTCGGGACGATCGCGGGCAGCTATGGCCAGTTGCCGGCGCTTCCGGCGACGCCCGGACGGGAGGGGGTTGCCGAGGTGGAAGCGGTTGGGGCGGGCGCGGGCGAACTGACGCCCGGCCAGCGCGTGCTGCTGCCGGAGGGCCGCGGATGCTGGCGGTCGCATCTGCTGGCGGACGCCGCGGATCTCGTGGCGGTTCCGGAGGGCGCACCGGTGGAGCAAGCGGCGATGGCGTCGATCAATCCGCCGACGGCGCAATTGCTGTTAGACGAGTTTGTTCGGCTGGAGCATGGCGACTGGGTGATTCAGAACGCGGCCAGTTCCGCGGTCGGCCATTACGTTATCCAGCTTTGTCGCGCTCGCGGCGTCCGGACGATCAATGTTGTAAGACAGCCGGAATGGGTTGATCGGCTGAAGGCAATCGGCGCTGACGCGGTGCTCGTTGCGGGCGAGGCAGACCTGCCGCGCGAAGTTCGCGATGTCACCGGCGGCGCGCTGCCTCGGCTCGGATTGAACTCTGTGGGCGGGCCGCTTGCGATCGCGCTGACGCGGTGTCTCGCGGAAGGCGGAGTGCTGGTCACCTTTGGCGGAATGACCGGAGAGCCGGTTCGGTTTCCGACGCGCCAAATGATTTTTCACGATATCCGGCTCGTGGGGTTTTGGCTTGCGCGCTGGAAAAAACGCGCCGCTCCGGGCGCATGGCGACGATTGCTGAAGGAGTCCTTGGAGAAGATCGCGGCCGGAGAGATGTACGCGCCGGTGGAGGCGACGTTTCGCCTGGAGGAAATGCAGGAGGCGATTGCGCTCGCCTCAGCGCCCAAACGAGACGGGAAAGTGTTGTTCCGGATGGGGTGAGTTTTTCATTTTCGCTTTTCATTGGTGGTTCTCATTTCTCTTTTCCGTCTCCCGCTTTTCGCTCTCCACTTTTCTTTAAAACCGGTTTGCACGGGTCCGGGTTTTGAAGTATTACTTTCGCCGCAATCACAGAATCCGTGACAAACCCTTCAGGGGCTTGCGCGAAATTCCCGGCGGCCGCTGGCTGTCAGCGAACGCGAGGAGATCATGGCCCACAATGCGTCAACAACGTTTCTCGTCGTGGAAGACGAGGAGAACGACGTCTTCTTCCTGGAGCGAACCATAAGGAAAGCTGGAATTGAGAACCCGATTCAGGTGGTTTCGAACGGCGACTGTGCCGTCGATTACCTGGAAGGGCGCGGGAAGTTTGCCGACCGGGAAAAATACCCGTTACCGTCGCTCGTTTTCCTGGACCTGCATTTGCCGGGACGGCTCGGGCTCGAGGTGCTGGGCTGGATGCGAAAGCAGCCTCACCTCGACTCGATCATTGTCATTCTTCTGACTTCCTCCAAGGAAGAGGAAGCGATCGCGGCGGCTTATGAGATCGGCGCCAATTCGTATCTGGTCAAACCCCCGACGGTCGACAGCGTGATGGTGCTGATCAACGCGCTCGATCGATACGAGGTCGAGATTCAGCGAAGCGAGAATCCTTAAATCGCTCGAGCGGGCGGCGCGGGCGATCGCAACGACGCCGACACTTCTCTGCCATCGGCGGCCGCGGCTGCCGGCTTTACTTTGCAGGTTCCGCCTTTTGGGCGGTGACGGCCCAGATGGGATGGCCGAGAGTGACGAGGTCGGTCACGATGCGAAGGCTTTCACGCAGGTGAATGTCGATCCCGCTTTCGGACTCCGCCTCGGCTTCTTCTCCCAGATCGTCTCCCGACTCCCGATCGGTTGAAGTCGTCTCCGCGCCGGCTGATGCGGAAGCTTCATCGAGGAAGTATTCGCTGAATGCATACGCCTTGGTCGCCAAATCTCCTTTGATCGCGTCCATCTCCTCGCGGAACTGTGTGTCGGTCGTCTTCTGCTCGCGACGCGTCTCAAGGTTCAGAGAAACGGCCTTCTGTTCCTGGCGTTCCCGAAAACGCTCGATGTTTCGGCGAAGGTATTGAAACTCCTCGAAACTTTCCTGCCGCTTCTCGCTGCGTTTCTGCAGCTCCGCGATCAGACTCGCCTGCAGCCGCGAGTGGACGGGGAAGCGATCGCGTTCCTCTTCCCAGTTGCCTGGAGGAATCGTATCCCAGACCAGCGCGTTCGGCAGGTCGGCTTCACCGATCGGGAGATATTCGTTGAACGAGGGGAAAGTGATGTCGGGAACCACGCCGCGATTTTGGGTCGACTGGCCGTCCGGAAGGTAAAACTTTTGCACCGTCAGCTTCGCGGCGCCGGGCGTGGCGCGACTGCCCCGCAGGTGGTTCTTCAGTTCGAAAATCGCT
Source organism: uncultured Opitutales bacterium (assembly GCA_964645585.1). Lineage (GTDB taxonomy): Bacteria > Verrucomicrobiota > Verrucomicrobiia > Opitutales > T3Sed10-336 > DATGSL01. Next base: position 16,483 of record CAZYAN010000033.1, on the reverse strand, counting down.
TGGACGGTTCCTTTGCCGTGCGTCGAACTTTCGCCGAGAACCAAGGCGCGGTTGTAGCTTTGCAATGCGCCGGCGACGATTTCCGACGCGGACGCGCTGTTGCGAGAAACGAGGATCGCCAGCGGCCCGGAGTAGGCGATCCGCGGATCGCGATCGAGATCGACCCGCAGGTCTCCGCTGGAACTTTTCACCTGGACAACCGGGCCGCGTTCGATGAAGAGACCGGTCAGCTCGATGGCTTCGGAAAGAAGCCCTCCGCCGTTGCGGCGCAAGTCGAGAACCAGCCCTTCAATGCCGGCTTCCTGGAGGTGGCCGATCAGCTCCTCGACGTCATCCGTTGTGCTGGTTTTTGTCTCGCCGGGACGCTCCGTGCCGACGGAGCCGTAGAACGAGGGCACTTCAATGACGCCGATCGGAACGATCGTTCCGTTTTCGTTCGGAACTTCGTGAATGGTCGCCTTGGCACGGCTGGCGGTCAGCCGGATTTCATCGCGAACGAGTGAGATGGTGCGACGGACGGAGTCGTCTGCGGCATCGGCGGGGATGACGGTCAAATGGACGGTCGTGCCCTTTTCGCCGCGAATCAGCTCCACCGCGCTGCGCAGCTTCATGTCGATCACATCGACCGGCTCCCCATTTTCCTGGGCGACGGCGACGATCCGGTCATTCGGCTTGAGCCGGCCGTCGAGAGCGGCTGGTCCGCCGGGAATGAGTTCTTTAATTGTGCAATAACCGTCTTCACTCAGCAATTGCGCGCCGATTCCGACGAGCGACAGGCGCATCTGGATGCTGAAATCTTCGAGTGTGTTCGCCGAAAGGAAGGACGAGTGCGGGTCGTACAGCTTGCTCAGAGCCGACAGAAAAACCTCTTGGACTTCATGAGAATCGGTTTCGAGGAGCGTGCGGCGCAGGCGTTCGTATCGGCGGCGAACATTGTCCTTGGCCTCGTCGAGTTCCTTGTCATTCAGGAGATCGGCGAGCAGCTCGTATTTCAGGCGCTTCTCCCAAAGTTCGTCGGCGGCCTCGCGATTGGCCGGCCATGGCAGTTCATGCCGGTCCGGCCGGAAAGTTTCATCCTGGTCGAAGGTGAAATCCTGTTCCAGGCGTTCGAGAATCCAGTCGATCCGGCCGAGCGCGCGGTCGCGGTAGAGGTCGAAGATCTCAAACGCCTGATGAATCCGGCCGCCGCGCAAATCAAACTCCAGCGTCGGTCCGTAATCGTTCAGAATGCGCTGGCGGTCGGCTTCGGTGAAAAACAGCCGGTTGTAGTCGAGGTCCGACATGTATTTCGGCAGCAGCTCATCGAGCCCGAGATCGCTGATCGCCGTACCGGCAAAGTGTGCTTGTTCGAGCAGACTCACCAGCAGCCGCGTTTCGTTGGCCATCAACGGCGTCGGCTCGACCGTGCTGCGGGTCACTTCCGGGTGCGCGACTCCGGGCAGCAACAGGGTGAGGCCAAAGAGCGGTGCGAGAATTCGTTGCATCATGCGGTTGATAAAATGGTAGCGGTTCGTACTGATCGTCAATTCCGGTTGGGTCCGGCTCCCGGGACAGAGGGAAAAGCCTGGTCTTAGACCCTTCACGTTAGATGAGGTTTCGTTATTTGCCAAACGGTTTCAGCAGCTGTCTTGTAAACCTTTCTTTAAAGGCAACTTGCTTTCGGCTTACGATTCGGATGGTTCCGGGCATTCCGTTTCGAAGTCGAGACCGAGCTTCTCCGTGAGAAACGCGACAACGATTTTCCGGGTGGTCGCCATGGCGCGGCAATGATCCGACCAAAACGCTTCGGTCGTCCGATAGCCGCTCCACCGGGCCAGGGCAAATTGCTCGTCCGGCGACGGGCCGATCACGGAGATCGCGGCGTTTTGGTTGCGGCGCAGGAGGACTTCAACCCGCTTCAGAAAATCGAAGTTTTCGAGAAGCGTCGCGTTCTGGCTTTCGTCCATCAAACCGAGATCCCCGATTGCGCGCAAAAGGCGCCGCGTGTTCGGATGCCGAAGTTCCGGGTGACGGTGCCCGTAAGCCAGCTGCAGGAATTGGCAGAAAAATTCTAAATCGACAATGCCGCCCGCTCCCGTCTTAAAGGCTCGCTGCGGCGGATCGGTCCGGTCCCGCTCCCGCTCGATTCGGATCCGCATTCGCCACAGCTCTTCCAGCTCCTGGGTGCCGGTCGGTTCCTTATAGAGGAGGTCGCGGAGAAAGGCGTCAAATTCTCCGCGCAGGCGCGGATTTCCTGTGACAACTCGCGCTCGCGCCAGCACTTGTTTTTCCCAGCTTTGGGCCTGCCGGTCGTAATACTTTCGCAGTGCGGACAGGGTCGGCGTCATCGGTCCGTCCCGTCCATGCGGTCGCAGGCGCAGGTCCGTTTCATAAATCGAGCCAAGCGCCCGGCGGTGCGAAAGACACTTCGCCAGACCGCGAACCACGGCTGCCCCGCGCTCGGTGTCATCGGCTTCGGCAAGAAAAAGGAGGTCGAGATCGGAGCCGAAAGTCATCTCCCCGCCGCCGTATTTTCCAAGCGCGATCACCAAGAGGCGTCCATCGGGATCATGGCGGTCCACCAGAAAGCGGAGAACCGAGTCGGCGAGAACCGTCAGGTTGGATTCGGTTTCCGCTTGCTCCAGGTAGCCGAGCAAATCACCGATCGCGATGCGGATTTGCTCCGCCTTCACGTAAAGCCAGAGCCAGTCTTCGACCGATTCACCGGGCGCGCCGGCGCTGAGTTCTTCCAGCGTTTCTTCGACCGACTTTCGGCGGCGCAGGATTTCCGGACGCAGAACCTCGTCGAGAATTTCGGGATGCTGGCAGAGCAGGTTGAAGATGAATTCGCTCCGGTCGAACAGCAGCGCGAGGACTTCGAAAAAGCTGGGATTCAGCGAGCACGCGCTGAGGAAGTGGCTGCGCGTGCCGTATGACTCCGCGAAGCGAGAAATGCGCCGGATCGCCTCGAGCGGCAGGGCGAGTTGCGGCATGACCCGGTCGAAATGCCGGACCAGTCCGGTGAATCGCGACACCTGCTCCCGCGTCAGCAGAAACGATCGGCTGCCTTGCAAAAAATCGCGCATCAGCCCGTGCGCTTCATCGGTGTCGCCAAACCAGCGCCGGAGGCTCCGCTCCACGCGTGAACTGGCTTTTTGCTCCGCGAAAAACATCCACCAGTCCTGCAGTTCCTCATCGACCGGCGCCGACCGCAAAAGATCGTCGTAGCGGCTCCGAACACCGTCGCGCGTTTCATCGAGCTGCGCCTCAAAGGCCGCCGCGCCGTCGAAACCGAGAGAGCGGGCCAATAAATCCATCTGCTCCGGTTCGCCCGGAAGCGCGTGGGTTTGGCGCTCTTCGCGAATCTGCAGGCGATGTTCGACCGCCCGGAGAAACCAGTAAGCGTCCCGCAAAAACCGCGCGTCAGCCCGGTCCATCAGCTCGTAGCGCACCAGCTGCTCGAGCCCTTCGACGGTCGAGCCGGTCTGAAGAAACGGAAACCGCCCCGCGTGCAGCAGCTGCAGTGTTTGAACGATAAACTCGATTTCGCGAATGCCCCCGTAGCCGGATTTGACGTTGCGACGGAGATTCGAGGCGCCAACCACTTCGTTTTCGGTTCGCGTTTTCATCGCGGCGATTTCGCCGATCAACGACGCCGGCGGATGGCGCGGGTAGCGGAAGGAATGGAGGCTCTCCAAAAGTTCGCCGCCGAGGGCGAGTGCTCCGGCAACCGGGCGGGCTTTGATCAGCGCCAGCCGCTCCCAGCTCTGTCCAGCCGCGGCGTAATAGTTTTCCATTCCCGCGAAGGAGCGGACAAGCGCGCTTCGGCCGCCTTCGGGACGGAGCCGCAGGTCAACGCGAAACAGAAATCCGTGTTCGGTCTGTCCCTGCAGATGGTGCGTAAACGTTTCAGCAACTTTGGTGAAGAACCGCTGGCTGGTCGATGGGCCGGGCTGGCCGCCTTTCCGGCACTGCCCGTCGCCTTCGTAGAAGTAGATCAGGTCGATGTCCGACGAGAAATTCAGCTCGCGGCCTCCGAGCTTGCCGAGCGCGAGTACGCAAAAACGCGCCGGCTGGCCGAGAGCGTCATCCCACGGCTCGCCCCAGCGCTCCTTCCACCCGGCCAGGGCGATTTCGTAACATTCGCGGATGCAGAGCTCGGCGAGCGCGGAAAGTTCTCGGACGCTGCGTTGAACGGTGTGTTGCGCGGAAATATCTCGCCACGCGATTCGCATCGACATCCGCCGCCGGAACAGGCGCAGGCGGGAAAGGTAATCGGCATCGCTCCGCTTCAAGTCGCCGCGAAACCGCCGCCATTCGTCGGGCGCCTGCTCGCCATTCGCGGTCCGTTCGTCCGGCGGAGGTTCGAGCAGCCACGGCAGGTCCAGCGGCCGCGTCAGCAAAAACCGCCGGTAGAGCGGCGACAGTTCCGCGAATTGATCGAGCCGTCGCGCGTCGTCCGCTGAAAGCGCAAACGCGGCCAGCGCGGAAGCGGCTGGGAGACCCGGTTCGGGCGTTGGCTTCCGCTCATGCAGGAGGTCGAGAAGTTGCTGGTGAAACGGCGGCACGAGGAGGCTGTGCTGACAGAAGAATGAGCTGAATGGAACTGAAAATTCAGCAC
>CAZYAN010000033.1:0-11783 GCA_964645585.1 uncultured Opitutales bacterium | reverse complement strand
ACGAGGAGGCTGTGCTGACAGAAGAATGAGCTGAATGGAACTGAAAATTCAGCACGCGGTCGCGGGCCGACGAAAACGCGGTTCGGAGCCCATCGGGCGAACCAAGCGTTTCCGGGCTCACTTATTCAGCAAATCCCGCGCCCGGTCCAGAATCTTCTTTTCGTCTTCGCTCAGCGAGCCAAAGCCTTGCGAGTTGATCTTGTCGAGGATCCGGTCGACTTCTTCCTGCAAGACTTTGCGGTTGAGGATATTGACCGAGTAGCGCGCGTCTCCGCCCGCCTTGCGTTTGCGCTTGAACCAGGCCGGGAGTTCGATGGATGGCCGAGACGAAGGCTGGGCCGGGCGGGCGAGACCGTAACGGAAGAAGAACCAGCCGGTGACGATCCCGCCCAGGTGCGCTGAATGGGCGGTGTTTGATGCTTGCGGCAGTTCAAAAAAGAAGAGACCGAAAATCGAGATCGCGACGGCAAAGTAGGCGAGGTATTTCGGGCGGATTGTGACTGGAAGGACAAAGTAAACCAGCACGGTGATCGGCTTATTCGGATAGATGCAGGCGAACACGGTCAGCAACGCCAAGCCGGCCGCCGACGCGCCGACCAGGGGCCCGCCCCCAACGAGCATCCGCACGATAAGCCACGCGGCGCCGCCGATTGCCGCCGCGGTGAAATAAAGCTGCAAAAAACGCTTCGATCCGAGAATCGGCATCAGTTCCCGCCCGATAAAAAAGACGAGAAGCATGTTGCCGAGGATATGAAAGATCCCGCCGTGCAAGAACGCGTAAGTAACGAGAGTCCAGACGAATCCGTTGCTCAACGCTTCGGGGGACAGAGCGAAAAACCGGAGGAAAAATAAGGCGAGGCCGGGAGTTCGCGCGAACCAGAGCTGAAACAGCCAGTCGAGGACAAATGCTCCGATTGTCCCGACGAGAATCCATTTTAGAGCCGGGAACTGGCGCGGGCGAGAATCCTCCCGCATGTAGTGACGGTCATAGATCATGAGACGTAAAATTCACTCTACGTGCCGCCGATTTCGTTTGCAAGCTGAGCAGGGTCGACACCGCTTTTCCGGACAGTCCACTCCGTCGATCGGATGTGCTGCCGCTCCAGCACCCGCTCTTTTTCCCTCCGGTTCGTCCAATCGCCACCCGCGAGCAACCCAAAAAAATTAACAAATAACCAACAACAGATGGCAAATAACCCGGCCCCGCCATCATGTCGCGAAGCGGAAGAGGGCGACGTCGCCGTCCTGGAAAACATAGTCTTTGCCTTCCAAGCGGTACTTCCCGGCTTCGCGGGCGGCCGCGATGCTGCCGAGTTCGGCGAGATCTTCGTAGGAGACGACTTCGGCCTTGATGAAGCCCTTTTCAAAATCGCTGTGGATGACGCCGGCCGCCTGCGGGGCTTTCATGCCGCGGATGAAGGTCCAGGCGCGCACTTCCTTTTCTCCGGCGGTGAAATACGTGGCGAGGCCGAGGAGATCGTAGGTCGCGCGGATCAAGTTCGAGACGCCGGAGTCCGAGACGCCGAGATCGGCGAGAAACTCTTTGGCTTCGTCGGGAGAAAGATCAATTAATTCCGCCTCGATTCGGGCGCTGATGACCGTGCAGGCGGCGGCGTGCTGTTCGCGCGCGTATTTTTCGACCGCCTGGACGAACGGATTGTCGCCGGCGCTGGCGAGATCGTCTTCGGCGACGTTGGCCGCGTACAGAACCGGTTTAGCCGAGAGAAGGAAAAGCTGGCGAAGCACCGGCTCTTCTTCCGGAGTGATCGAAAACGTAACCGCCGGTTTGCCCTCGTTGAGGTGCGGGAGCAGCTTTTCGGCGAGCGTGACGATCGCCTGGGCTTCTTTGTCGCCGCTTCGGGCGCGCTTGCGCTCTTTTTCGAGGCGTTTGTCGAGCGAGGCGATGTCGGCGAGGATCAGCTCGGCGTTGATTGTTTCAATATCGCGCACCGGGTCGACTGTCCCCATGTTGTGGACGACATCCTCGTCTTCGAAGCAGCGGACGACATGGACGATTGCGTCGACCTCGCGGATATTGGCGAGAAACTGGTTCCCGAGGCCCTCGCCCTTGCTCGCTCCGGCGACGAGGCCGGCGATGTCGACGAATTCGAACGCGGCCGGAATGATCACGCTGGTCTTCGCGATTTTTTGCAGCACTTCGAGACGGGGGTCGGGGACGGTGACGACCCCGACATTCGGGTCGATGGTGCAGAACGGATAATTCGCCGCATCGGCCTTGCGAGTGCGCGTCAACGCGTTAAATAAAGTGGACTTGCCCACGTTTGGGAGACCGACGATGCCTGCTTGTAACATAAACGGTCGAAATGAACCCGCTGGAACTCGCTTGACAACAGAAAAATTCCGACGAGGATTTCGTTCTTTTTTCGGAAAAACTTCCTATTGTTAGTATCATGGCATTAAAGATCAGACTCGCTCGTTTCGGCGCCGCACACAATCCGGTTTACCGTATGATCGTAGCCGAAACGACATCCCGTCGCGACGGCCGCTTTGTCGAAATTCTCGGCACCTACAGCCCGAAGGCGAAGGGGGAGCAGTTGAAGATCAACGTGGAGCGGGCCGATTACTGGCTCGGCGTCGGCGCCAAGCCGACCGACACAACCCGTTCGCTCATCAAGCGCGCCAAGAAGGGGCAGCCGGAAACCGCGGCCTGAATTTAGATTTTAGGATTATAAATTTTAGATTGGGGGAACTTGGGGAACAGGATCACCTTCCCACTTTCCCACCTTCGCACTTTCGCACCTTCGCACTTTCCCACCTTCGCACCTTCGCACTTCCGCACCTCCCCGCTCCTTTCTTCGCTCCCGTGAAGATCGATCTGCTGACGCTTTTCCCGGGAATGATCGCCGGGTTTCTTTCCGAAAGCATGCTCGGGCGCGCCGTTCGGGAGCAGCTGCTCGAGATTCGCGTCCACAACTTGCGGGACTGGGCGGAAGGAAAACATAAGGTCACCGACGACCGGCCTTTCGGGGGCGGGGCCGGTATGCTGCTGAAGCCCGAGCCGATTTTCGCGGCGATCGAAGAGCTGCGGAGGCCGGAGACGACGACGATCTATTTCGCTCCGGACGGCGAGCCGCTTTCGTCCGAGCTCGCGCGCGAATTTTCCACCGCGCCGCACCTGCTGTTGCTGAGCGGTCATTATGAAGGGGTAGACCAGCGGGTGCGCGATTGTCTCATCGATCGGGAGATCAGCATCGGGGACTATGTTTTGACCAATGGCACGCTCGCGGCGGCCGTTTTTATCGATGCGGTCGCTCGTTACATTCCCGGCGTTTTGGGCGAGGAAAAGTCCTTGACGCAAGACAGCTTTCGGAACAAGTTGCTCTCTTTTCCGCAGTTTACTCGGCCTGCCGAGTTTCGCGGCATGAAAGTGCCGGAAGTGCTCCTCGGAGGCGACCACGCGAAAATCGAGGAATGGAGGCGGCGGCAAAGAATTGAGCGCACAAAGCGACTCAGACCGGATTTAATTCAATCAACAGACGAACATGAAAGCCATAGTTAAAGAAGTGACCCAGGACCAGATCCGGACGGATCTTGCCCCGTTCAAGGTGGGCGACGGCGTCCGTGTCCACACGCGCGTGCGCGAGGGCGACAAGGAGCGGATCCAGGTTTTCGCGGGAATCGTGATCGCCCGGCGCGGGGCCGGAATCAGTGAGACTTTCACCGTCCGCCGCATTTCGTATGGCGAAGGCGTCGAACGTGTTTTCCCGGTCAATTCGCCGAACATCGAAAAGGTCGAGATCGACCGCGAGAGCGTTGTGCGGCGCGCGCGGCTGTATTACCTTCGCGACCGCATCGGCAAGGAGGCGACCAAGGTCAAGGAGAAGCGCCTCGTGCGCGCCTGACCATTTGCGATTGGCTCGCGCCCCGCTGAGCACCGGGACCGATGAGATTTTAGTGTTCGTTCTCGTACGAAAAGAAGCAGGGGGTGGCGACGCCCTCTGCTTTTTTTGAGCTTGTTCCCGGCACGCCGCTGAAAAAACTTGGACGCCGCGGCGGCCCTTGCCAGAGGAGCGATTGACACGTCCGCGATTTTCAAACGAATCAAAGAAGCAAATTTATTTCTTCCCCCCTTTTTGACTATGCCTGAAACGACAGAGACAGATTCACGCGAACTGAACCTCGAAGCGCTTCGCCAAGCGGCTGCGATTGCCCGAGGCCTTGCCATCGACGCCGTTCACGCGTGCAGCTCAGGACACCTCGGACTGCCGCTCGGCACCGCCGAAATGGGGGCCGTTCTGTACGGCCACGCGCTCCGAATCAACCCGGACAAGCCGGATTGGATCAATCGCGACCGCTTCGTTCTCTCGGCCGGACATGGAAGCATGTTTCTCTACGCCTGGCTCCATCTCGCCGGGTTCGACCTTCCGCTCCAGCAGCTGAAGGATTTCCGGAAGCTCCACAGCAAGACTCCCGGCCACCCGGAATGGGCGGAAGCTCCGCGCGAAGACGCGACCCCCGGCGTGGAAGCGACCACCGGTCCGCTCGGCCAAGGCGTCGGCAACGCGGTCGGGATGGCGCTCGCGGCGAAGATGGCCGCCGATCGCTTCAACACCGCCGAACATACCATTTTTGACCACCATGTTGTCGTTCTTGCCGGGGACGGCTGCCTTCAGGAAGGCGTCGCCGCTGAGGCCTCCTCGTTTGCCGGACACTTCGGGCTCGATAATCTGATTCTGATTTACGACGCGAACGACGTCACGCTCGACGCGATGGCCGACAAGACGCAGAGCGAAGACACGGCCGCCCGTTACGAAGCGTACGGATTCGATGTCCAGACAGTCGACGGCCACGACATGGAGGCGTTTCTTGCCGCCTACCGGAAGGCGAAAAAAGCGGACAACGGTAAGCCGCAGATGATTATCGCGAAGACGGAGATCGCCCGCGGCATTCCGGAAGTGGCCGGAACCAGCAAAGGCCATGGCGAAGGCGGAGCCAAATTCGCCGAAGCGGCACGCCGCAATCTCGGTTTGCCGGAGGAGACTTTTTATGTTTCCGACGCGGTGCGCGAGTACTTTGCCGCGCACAAGCAGCGCTTGATCGACGAATACGGCGAGTGGGAAAAAACCTACAGCGCGTGGCGCGCCGCCAATCCGGAGCAGGCGGCCCTGCTCGACGAGGGGCGCGCCCGTCAGGCACCGTCGATCGAAGAACTTTTTGCCGCGATTCCGGCGTTCCCGGAAGACGCGAAACTCGCCACCCGCAAGGCGGGCTCAGAGGTGCTGCAACCGATCGCGCGGGCCTGTCCGCTTTTGATCAGCGGCAGTGCCGATCTGCACGGGTCGACGTTGAACTACATTCAAGACGGGGGCGATTTCGAGCGCTCCACCCCGGGCGGCCGCAACATCCGCTTCGGGATTCGCGAGCACGCGATGGGGGCGATTATGAACGGAATCGCTTACGACGGGCTCTTCCGTCCTTCCGGCGCGACCTTTATGGTTTTCTCCGATTACCTGCGTCCGTCGATTCGTTTGGCGGCTTTGGCGCGCGTCGGAGCGATTTACATTTTCACGCACGACTCGGTGGGAGTTGGCGAGGACGGGCCAACCCACCAGCCGGTTGAAACGGTCTCGGCGCTTCGGCTGATTCCGCATCTGCACGTGATTCGGCCTGCCGATCCGGAGGAAACGGCGGGAGCGTTTGTCGCGGCTGTCGAACGTACTGGCGGGCCGACGGTGCTTTCGCTGACGCGTCAGGCGCTGCCGACGCTGAACGAAATCCCGGTTGAGACGCGTCGAACCGGCGTGCTGAAAGGCGCGTACATCGCTCGGCGTGAAACCGGCGAACTCAAGGTGATTCTGCTGGCGAGCGGGAGCGAATTGCAGCACGCCATGGCGGCCGCGTCGGAATTGGGCGACGGCGCCCGTGTGGTTTCCGTTCCTTGCATGGAGCGTTTTGATGCGCAGCCGGCGGAATACCGGGAAGAGGTGCTGCCGAGTTCATGCCGCCATCGGATTGCGATTGAGGCGGGCGTGACGGCACTTTGGCATAAGTATGTCGGACTCGACGGCCGCGTGATCGGCGTTGACCGCTTCGGCTTGAGCGCGCCGGGAAATATTGTGATGAAGGAGCTCGGGATCGAGGCGGCCTCAGTGGTGAAGGCTGCCAAAGAAATTCTGGGATAAAGGGCAACCAAGTCCAACGCTGGTGTGACGCGTTAAAATGCGCCTCCGCGGAACATCGGGCTTTACATCAGCAGTTGGTTTCGGTGTTTTGCGGAAGTTATGACGCGTTTCCTTCGTTGGACTTTCATTACCATTCTCGTCTTTGGGGCTCTCCCGCTCGCCGGTATTGCTCAGGAAGACCAGGCCGCGGCGGAAGCCGCCGAGGCGCCTGTTGAAACGGCGCCTCCCCCTCCGCCGTGGACGGGCCGATTTGATCTCGGTTACACTTGGCAATCGGGGCGGACGGATAAAAACGAGCTTTCCCTCCGCGCCCAGGCGGACCGTCAGGTCAACGCGCACGAACTGCGGGCGCTGGCGGAGTTTCTCTACGGGGAAGTCGAGGGCGTCCGCAACACCCAGCGCTTTACCAGCAGTTTCCGCTGGCGGCGCGACGTGACCAAGCGTCTTTTTACGCAAACCCTTACGCTCTACGAAAACGACAAGATTCGGGAGATTAATCACCGCGTCGAACAGAACCTCGGCTTTGGTTATCGGTATTTGCAGCGGGAAGGGCTCAACGGATCCATCGTTCCCGGCCTGACGATCCAGTACACGGACGAAACTGGACGAGATGACAGGTGGGACTATCTGGCCAGCCTTTCCCAGGACTTGGTTTGGCAGATCAACGACGCCTACCGGTTCGAGGAGGATGTCAACTTTTTGATGGATCCGGCAGACACCGATAATTTCATCGCGCGTTTCAATGCGGGGATTGTCGGCACGCTGACCAAGAGCATCAACCTGAGCATCCGGTACCAGCTGATCTATGAGAACGAGGTTGCGCCGGGTGTTGAGCGAACGGATCAGCGCGTGATCGCGGCGGTCGGTTATTCGTTTTGAGCCAAAAGGAGAAAGAGAAATCGGCCGCGGCCCACTTGTCGAGGCGATCGCGCCCCGCCTCCGCTGCCGTTCCGCTTGAACGCTCAATCCTTCTGGTGCGCGGGCAGCGGGTGATTCTCGACAGTGACCTGGCGGAGCTGTATGGCGTCAGCACACGCGTTCTCAATCAGGCGGTTTCGCGCAACAGCGAGCGGTTTCCCAAGGATTTCGCGTTTCAATTGAGCCGGGAAGAGTTCGCGGCTTTGGAATCACAACTTGTGATCGCAAAGAGCGGGCGCGGCGGCCGGCGCACGCCGCCATGGGCGTTCACCGAACATGGCGCGATCATGGCGGCAAGCGTTCTGCGGAGCAAGGAAGCCGTTCAAATGAGCGTCTACGTCGTGCGGGCCTTCGTCAAATTGAGGACGATGATTTCGGCCGACAGCAAGCTCGCCGGGAAACTTGCGGAACTCGAGCGGCGAATTGACCGGCAGGACGGCGTGATTGTCGATATCGTGCAGGCAATGCAGAAACTTCTGCAGCCGCCAGAGGGGCGGGGGTCGAAACGCAGAATCGGGTTCGTTCAGTCCGAGGACAAAGAGTGATCAGAGCGCGGGGACACTGCGGAGAGGCACGCTCGCTCGCGTCCCGCTCTCGGCACCTGAAAGCGCCCCGACAGTCTGGAGCAGCGCGTCGCGAACCTCCTCCATGCGCGCGAAATCCATGGGGCGGGTGAGCCTGTAAACGGTCGTGCGCGACGCAACCGCGCCGCATTGAAGAAAATGATCGGCGGGAGGGCGGTCGGCGAAGACGGTAACGCCGTAGGTCTGTTCGAGCAGCTCCGCAAGCGCCTGCTGTTTCGGTATCTCTTCCAGTAATACGTCGGCACCTTCCTCCAGAACAAAAAGAGCGCGCAGCATGAGGGGCTTGGCTTCCGCAGCTTCTTTGCATGGCGTGAAACCCTCCTTTGGCGCCTCCGGATAAAGGCGTCCCACGCGGGCGAACCGATTGCCAATCTTCCGCGCCGCATCCTCCCAAAGCTTGATAATGCCAAAACCGGGAAACGCCACGATACTCGCTCCGCGCGGTTCGAGGATCAGCAAATCATCCGCAAGAAACCCGCAGCCCGCATCGACGAGGCCAGCGACAATCGTTGACTTTCCAGCGCCGCACGGTCCGAGAAAGCCGACCGCACAGCCGTTCATTGAAACTGCACTCGCGTGGAGACAAAGGATCCCTCGCTGGTGAAGAAGAGCGGCGAAGCATGGGATCAACAAACCGCGCCACTCGGTGCCCGATTTGCAGGGGCGAAGCAGAATTGTCCGCCCTTGCGAAATCCATGCGCGTCCCAGGCCCGGAACCCCGACGGCGGCCTCACCGCGTTTCTCCCAGTCCCAGCACACCTTCGCGGGGCATTCCTGATGCAATAAAACGGGACCCTCGGAGACAGAGGCTTCCGCCTCCGGTGTCTGGAGTCCAGACACCGGAAGCGGAAGTTTTATCGTTGAGTTGATTGTTATTCCAGCCAGGCAATACTGCGGCATAGCATAGGAACCTCCGGAACCGTCAGAACGATATTCCGTTCTTCTTTCCGTTCTTTTTGCCGTTGCTTCTACCGTTGCGTTTTCCGTTCTTGCCTTTGTGGGTCAATGCAGACACGGCCCCATGATGTACAAGCTCGGGAGCACTGTATTCACGGGACCGACGATTCATGTAGGGTGATGTATTCATCGCGAAAAGGTTATTGCGGAGTGAATCCAATTTCAATGGCTGCTCGTATGTATTCATGCCTGAACGATGAATCAGCGAGTCCATAGGGATATCCCGGGAAACCCTGCCCTTCGCTGTACAGGAGCCTGCACGTGCTATCGTTTCAGAGCCGTTCCGCGGAAATGTACAAAAGAATCCGCAACCGCTTTTCCCAAGATGACTTCGCCATTTATTTCGATCCAGGCGTGTGCTTCAAACTTCCCCTGATCGGTTCTTCCGCCGAAGTGCATCCGGGGGTGGTGCCCTCGCGAAGATAACATGCGATGAGCCGCCATGGCTTGCGTCAGGCAAGAGGCTCGGGGAACCGCCCGCGCGACTCGAGCGATCAATGCACCCATCACTGCCGGAGGAATATCGCATCCCCCGGGTTGGGGGCGCGAATGAGCAGGAGACCGCGTCGAAAAGCGATAAACAGTCTGGAAGGGGAGAACCCAAAGCGCTGTTCGGAACAGCGCAAGCCACCAGCCGGCCTCCACAGCGAAGCGCCTCTCTGGCGAGGAAAGCGCAAGCCAGCTACGAAGCCGCGGCATCGTGAATACGGATCAGCTTCGTCTGCAACATCTCTCGCAACAGAGCGTGCAGATCGTTCCGCGCGCGTTCGATGTCTACCTGAAACGTCTCGGTCAAAAACGCGCGCAAGTCGCTGACTTTGACCGGCTGTTGCATGCGCTCCCAAAGAAGCGCGCCGGTTTCGTTGAGGCCGTAGTACATGCCGTCTGGCAAATGCAGGATCGCGGCATCGCCGGCGAGATCGCAGGTGAGCTGCTCGGGTACGGCAGCTACGATGGTATCATCATCAAGTATTGGATTATCCGACATCATTGACCCCTCCTCCTATGGCAGAACGCCGAATTTATATCCGCCGATGAACTGTGTCAATTGGCGTCATTCACAATTCTATAAGCTGATGTTTTTTTATTTAAACAGAAGTTTTGTTTATAGCGATTACCTCATCTTGCGAGGCCGATACGCCCTGCATTCTTTATGGAGACGTCACACGTATGCTGGATGCCGCCCGGAAATGCTGGAAACTTCTGCCCGCGAAGCTTCGTTGGAGTCTCGTGGCGGTTTTTGTTTTCATGCATGTGGAAGCGCTCGCTCAGTTGACGCTCGTCGCATCGTTCCTTCCGTTCCTGCAAGCGATGACGGACCCGTCGGCGGCTTTTCCTGAATGGGCTGGGCCTAGGCTTGCGCGGATGGGTCCGGTCGATCGTTTGTACCTTTTGGGGGGACTGGTTATCGCGGCGGCGGTCGCGGCCAACGCCGTCGGCGCCGTGCATAGCCTCTGCGTTGCGCGATTCGGAACGGCTGTGAATTCCCACCTGTCGAGCCGCCTGCTCCGGGGTTATCTCAGCAGACCGTATTCATTTTTTCTGACGCGAAACAGCTCTGAGTTTTTGCGCACGATTTTCTCCGAGATCGATCTGATGACCGATGGGTTCGTCGATAGCGCGATGCTCGCGGTTTCGCGCGTCCTTACAATTCTCGCTCTCGGAAGCCTGCTTGTTGCGGCGAATCCGGCGGTGGCGCTGGGGGCGCTGGCGGTTTTCGGGGGAGTCTATGCGATCTTTTATCGTTGCTTGCGAGGACGGCTGATTCGCACGGCGGAGGAACGGGCGGAGGCGGAGGACCTGCGGTTTCAGGCTGTGAATGAAGCGTTCGCGACCATCAAGGAACTGAAGGTGCTGCACCGGGAGGCGGGGTTTGTCGAAAAATTTGAGCGACCGTCGAGGTGCTATTTTCGGAGTCTTGAACGAGTCCAGTTGTACGCGGGCCTTCCTCGATACGCGGTCGAGGCGATCGCTTTTGCGGGAATGGTCGCGGTCGCTCTCTTTCTGGTCCGCTCGGGGGGAGGCATCAGCGATGCGCTGCCGCTGCTCGGTGTGTTTGCGCTTGCCGGATACAAATTACTGCCCGCGGTTCGGGGGCTGTTTAATTGTGTCAGTGAAATGCGCTACTATCGAGGGAGTGTCGATACGATCTACCGCGAGTGCGCCGGCGACGCGGAATGCGGAGTCGAAGCAGCAGAGCGCGGAAGCGAGGTAACATCCGTGCCGGAACGGCTGCCGTGTCGGAGGACGATTGAGCTGCGGCAAGTGGGTTTTCGGTATTCCGGGAGCCGAAAGTTTGCGTTGTCTGGGCTCAATTTGCGGATCGCGGCACGGACTTCCGTTGGCATCTGCGGACGTTCGGGTTCGGGCAAAACGACCCTGATTGATCTTCTGCTGGGGCTTCTTGAACCGCGGGAAGGCGAGCTCCGGGTCGACGACGTTGCGGTCGGATCGGATTTGCGGGCCGCTTGGCAGGCGAATTGCGGGTATGTTCCGCAGCAGGTGCAACTCACCGACGATTCGATTCGGGCAAACATCGCGCTCGGCATTCCGGCAAACGAGATCGACGATGAACGGGTGCGGCGCGCCGCCCGTCTGGCGGCAATCGCGCCGCTGATCGAGGAGGAGCTCCCCGACGGCTATGAAACGCGGGTCGGGGAGCACGGCGTGACTTTGAGCGGGGGGCAGCGGCAGCGCATCGGCATCGCGCGAGCACTGTATCACGATCCGGATGTCATCGTTCTCGATGAAGCGACGAACGCGCTCGATGCGGAAACGGAACGAGCGGTGATGGAGGCGGTGCGATCTCTCGCGGGAAAGAAAACAGTGATCGCGATCGCGCACCAGCCGTCGGCGCTGCGCACCATGGACCGGATCCTCTGGATGGAGAACGGAAAGATCACGCGGGAGGAGAGAAGGACCGAGGTTTCTCCTGCACCATCAGGACGGTGACGCGGAGCCCGCCGGCGGAAGTTTGGACGGCTTGCTGTTCCGTTTTGGCGACGTCTATTATTCACGACGGACCAAGATCCATCATCGGGTGTCGCAAATTTCAAAAGTTTGTCAAAATCGTGTTGCGCATTCGATAGGGCCTTCCAAGCGTCACCCCATTCCGTAAAAGCCCCTGTCACCCTTTCCCTAGTCTGCAAACGCGTCTTCTTCAAGACCTCGTTTCGCAAGC
>CAZYAN010000032.1:0-44954 GCA_964645585.1 uncultured Opitutales bacterium | reverse complement strand
CGTTTTCGGTTTCCTCCAAAGCTTCCAGCACGGTCCGCTCCCATTCGATCCGCGCCTGTTCCGCTCGCGCGATCCGCACGTCCACCCGCCGGCGCGAGCGTCCACCGTCAAAAAGATTCCAGCGGATCGATGGACCGATGCCGAAGAAACCGCTCCCTTCGCGAAACAGGTCGCCCGCATCCTCAGCCGCCACGCCCAGCGTCCCGTTCAATGTCAGCCGCGGGTAAAGATCGGCCGTGGCGACCCCGATGCGGGCATGCTCAGCGGCCAAACCGCGTTCCGCCCGCCGTATATCCGGCCGGTTCCGAAGCAGATCAGCCGGCAGGTCGACCGCGACACCGGACGGGGGAACCGGAATCGGGGCAGCGGTATTGAGAAGCTCCTCCAGGCTCCCCGGCGGCAGGCCGGCAAGAACGGCTAAGCGATTTTTCGCGGCGCGCCAGCCGGCCTCCAGAGGCGGAACGAGCGAGCGAGTCACTTCCACGTTCATCGCCGCTTGCGCCACGTCACGCTCACCGACGACACCGGCATCGTACCGCGCCCGCACGAGCTGGAGCGTCTGCCGCTGCAAATCGACATGGGTTCGGGCAAGGACCAGGCGACGCTGGAACGCGCGAAGATCCACGTAGCTTGCCGCGGTCTCAGCCGCTAGGATGAGACGAACTCCCCGTACGTCCTCGACGGCGGCATCCAGCTCAGCGTTCGCCGCTTCCACGGAGCGCCGGACACGGCCCCACAAATCCAGTTCCCAAGCGGCGTCCAGCCCGGCAACAAACAGATCCGTGTCTCCACCCGTATCGCCGAGATCAGTCCGGTCGCTGTCATCAGATCGCTGATACGCCGCGATCGCGTCAATGTCCGGAAAACGCCCGCTTTCCGCCACACCCCGAAACGCGCGCGCTTCCTCCAGGCGCGCGAATGCCTGCCGGATGTCGAGCCCGTCCTCGAGCACCCGTGCGATCAGCTCATCCAGCACCGGGTCGTCGAAGTGCTGCCACCAATCCGCCAGCTCCCGGTTCGGGTTCTCGGAAAACGCGCCCTCCTCGCCTTCAGTCCAGTCTGTTGGGACAGTCAATTCAGGCCGCACGTAGTCGGGTCCAACCGTCGCGCATCCCGCGCCAACCGCGGCAAACAGCATCGTCGTCAAATAATTAATCCAAGACGTGAAATTTGTTTTCGTATTCATCATTCAATACACTTTCCAATCAGGCGAAGTTTCCAACGGGCTGCGGTTCTCCGACACCAGCGGCATCTTCCTTCTCTTCCAGCTCCGCAGCGGGCACCCGCCGCGCGGCAATCAGCGAGTAAAAGACGGGCACGACAAAAAGAGTGAAGACCGTGCCGATAACCATGCCGCCCACCAGAACCGTTCCGATGCTGTTGCGCGCCTCGGATCCCGGACCGGTGACCAGCACCAGCGGAAAATGCCCGAAGACGGTGGCCGCCGATGTCATCAGCACCGGACGCAATCGAGTCAGCGAAGCTTCCCGGAGAGCCGCCGCTTTTTCCACGCCGCGTTCCTGCAGCGTATTGGCGAACTCGACGATCAGGATTCCGTTCTTCGCAATCAGCCCGACCAGAGTGATCAAGCCGACCTGCGAATAGATGTTGATGGTCGTGAAGTCGAGAAAGCTGAAGAGCAACGCGCCCGAGATCGCCAGCGGCACCGAACCGAAGAGCACGATCAGCGGATCCCGAAAACTCTGAAACTGCGCCGCGAGCACCAGATAAATCAGAATCACCGCCACCCCGAGCGTCGCGGTCAGCGAACCGCCTTCCTGCCGAATCTGACGCGATTCTCCCGCGTAATCGAGCTCCACAACCGATCCGCCGGCCGCACGGGCCGCCTCCTCCATTACCCGCAACCCCTCTTCTTTGGTCACGTTCGGCCGCACACCGCCAAAGATCCGGACGGAATCCCGCTGCTGAAAGCGGTTCAGCGATCGAGGCGCCGTGTCCATTTCAACCGAAGTGAACGTGGAAACCGGCACGAGCTCGCCGGACGGCGTCGTTATTTTCAGATCAAGCAACGGAGCAACCGACGCCCGGTCCGCATCCCCGACTTGCGGAATGACTTTATAACTCCGGTCGTGATAGTTGAACCGGTTGACATACGCTCCGCCGAGCAGCGTGCCGAGCTCGCGCCCCACCCCGGCCAGGTCCAATCCGAGATCCGCCACCCGCTCGCGGTCGAGAAGGACCTTTGCCTGCGGGAGATCGATCTTGAGATCGGTGTCCGCGTAAAGGAACTTGCCGCTCGCCCGGGCTGCGTCGATGACGGCTTGAGCGATCGCCTGCATCTGTTCCGGCGACGCGTCGTTCTTCAAAATGAGTTCGACATCGTACTGCCCCGGCGAAGGGAGAGGCGGGTCAAGCCGAGGAAACACCCGCAGCTCTGGAATCTGAGACACACTCCCGTACACCTCGCCAAACATCTCCGCGGTTGAACGGTCGCGTTGTTTCCAGTCCTCAGCCACCATCCCCCCGAAACCGCCCCAAGCCGTGGTCAGCGACCACATGAATTTCGCTTCCGGAAATGCATTGGCCGAATCGACCACGTTCCGTGTCGCCTCGTTCGAAGCGGCCAGCGTGGAATCAGGCGCGGCTTCGAAGAAGAAACTGATGTGACTTTGGTCCTCAACAGGCGCCAGCTCCATCCGGGAGAATGTGTACAGCGGCCAGGCTGCCAGCGCGATCAGAAGCGAGGCACCGGCAATCGTCCACCGCATCCGCAAAGCAACGTCCAAGGATTGTGAATACACTCGCCGGAGGATATCGAAGCCGCGATTGATCAGGCGGGTCAAACGCCCTTCCCGCCCCTGCGGATGAACAAACGCGGCGCTCATGACCGGTGACAGCGTGACCGCCACGATGCCGGAAGTGACAACGGCCGCGGCGAGCGTTATCGCGAACTCCCGGAAGAGCGAGCCGGTCAAGCCGCCTTGAAACGCGATCGGCGTGTAAACCGTCGCCAGCGTGATAGTCATCGCGACAATCGGACCCAGCAATTCCCGCGCGCCCGCGATCGCCGCCGAGGTGCGCGACTTGCCGAGTCGAATGTGCCGTTCGACGTTCTCGACCACTACGATCGCGTCGTCTACCACCAAGCCAACGGCCAGGACAATCGCGAGGATCGTCAGGAGATTCAGGCTGAATCCGAAGGCAAACATGACGATCGCCGCGCCGATCAATGAGATCGGCATGGCCACCAGCGGAACCATCGCTGTTCGTATCGATCCGACAAATACAAAGACAGCCAGGCCGACGATCAGCATCGTTTCAATCAGCGTTTTGGAAATCTCTTCCAGCGCGTCCCGCATGAACATCGTCCCGTCCCAGACCAGCCGCATCTCAATATCGTCGGGCAAGGTTGGTTCGATTCGCTCCATCTCCTCGCGGAGGTGCCGTGCGACATCGATTTCATTGGATCCGACGAGTGGCCAGACGCCGAGATAGACGCCTTCCTGGTCGTTGTATTTGGCGATCATCTCCGCCTCCTCCGCTCCGAGCTCAACGCGGGCGACATCCCGCAAGCGCACGATCGCGCCGTCGCGCTCGGCCACGATCAGATCGGCGAATTCCTCCGCCGATCGCAGGTCGGTGTTCGCAAGCAGATTGATCTGGACGCGATCCCCTTTGGTCTGTCCGACCGCCGCGAGATAGTTGTTGCGACGAAGAGCGGATTGAACATCGCCGGGCGAAAGGTTCACAGCCGCCAGCCGATCGGGATCGATCCAGACCCGCATCGCGATCGGCTGCCCGCCTTCGATCGTGATGCGCTGGACGCCCGGGAGCGTGGAAAGCCGCGGCTGCAACCCGCGCGCCAGCCAATCGGTCAGTTCTGAAATGCTCCGTTCCGTCGAATTGAAGCTGAGATAAAACGTCCCGTACGGACGGTCGGTTCGCTGAATCTCCACCATCGGCGGCTCAGCCTCGGCGGGAAGTTCCGAGCGGACTTGCTGCAGCCGGGCCGTCACTTCCGCCAGGGCGGCGGTGCTGTCGTGGTTCAACTGTAACCGAACCGTCACGGTGCTGATTCCAGCGCGGCTGGTCGATTCGATGTGATCGACTCCGCTGATGGCGGATACGGCCCGTTCGATCGGAGTTGTAAGAAATCCCCGCACTGTCTCGGCACTCGCGCCCGTGTAAACAGTGGTGATGATGACCGAGGAACTTTCAATCTGCGGGTATTGCTGCACCGGCAGGGTCGTCGCCGCTCGCCATCCGATGAGGACGATGACGAGATTGACGACGACGGCGAGGACTGGATGACGAATGAATAGATCGGTAAATGCGCGCATGGCTGGTAGCGTGAATGAATGGAAGGTGAAAGGTTGGGTCGCTCAGCGAGAGCTGGCGGCCAACGCGGTTTCGTTAGCGATGCTCACGAGTGATTCTTCGTGCAGTTTGAACGACCCGGCGGCCGCGACGCGCTCGCCCGGTTCTAAGCCCGAAAGGATCAGAATCTCCTGGCCGTTGGCCGGGCCGGCTTCGACCATGCGGACATGGGCGCGAGCAGCCCCTTCCTGATCCGGTTTGATCACGAAAACGCGGTCGCCATCCGGACCCCGCCGAAGCGCGTCCGCCGGAATCGCGACCACCTCGCGTGCCGGACCTGTCGGCACAGCCACGCGCACGGATGCGCCGGGCCGAAGATCAACTTCCGCCAAGGCGAAACGGGCTCTCACAGTCGCGTTGCGAGTGGAGGGATCAATCCGCGCGTTGACCGCAAGAACCTCGGCGGGAATCGGGTCTTGGTCCGATTGAACGATCAGATCAACTCGGTCGCCCGGACGCAGCCGGCTCGCGACGGCTTGCGTAACGTCGAAATTGACGTCCGCTAACGTATCCACTCCTTGGAGCGTCGTGAGCACCGTCCCGGCTTCGAGAAACTGTCCCGGATGAACGTCGGCAAGTCCGACGCGGGCCCGGAACGGCGCGCGGATCGTCTTGCGTTCAATGACGGCTTTCGTCCGCGCGATCCGGGCGAGCGCGACATCGCGTTCCGCGATCGCTCGTTCGAGATCGGCGGCCGCGGCGGCGTTGTTCGCGACGAGCCGTTGCGCCCGCTTGAGGTTCGCCTCCGCGAGAATCGCCTCGGCCTGGAGAGCGGTGAGTTCCGCCTCTTCGACGGAAACGTCCAGAGCCACCAAGAGTTCGCCCGGCTCAACAATGGCACCTGGTTTGAGCAAAACCCGGTCGACTGTTCCCGCGAGTTCGTTGCGGAGCGTGACCGAGCGCAATGCGATGACGGTGCCAATCGAGGTCGAACTGTGACGGTACTCCCGCGGAGTCGCGAGCGCGGCGCGGATCACCTCGGTCGCCTCAGGCTGATTCTGCATCGCGGCCGCGCTTTTATCGAGCTCCTGCTTTTTCCACGCCGCCAGCAGTCCGCCGGCGGCGACAAGAGGAAGAATGAGCAACGTCGAAGAAATCCATTGAATGCGTTTCATACGGGCCACGCTTCAGCGGATTGCGTGCCATCCACCTCTCAGCGAGGCTTTCTTTTTCGTAAGCCGCTTATTACCCGTTACTAAAAAATTTTCGCCTGTATCAGAAGCCTCGGATCTTGAACAACGAAAATTCGTTACCAACGAAAAATAGTTGCTCAGAAAACGACATTTCGTTGTTGTCATTTCTTCGGTAGCGCGTGAAGTAAGAGCTATGGCCATTGTTGCGGATCGACTGGAAACCATCGACGAAGCGCCCTTTCCGCGATTGCAGGAACTGGTTCCGGCCGGGGTCGAGGATCGCGATCGTTTTTACCAGACAATTTTGGAGAGCCTCGCGGACGGGGTGATTATTACCGGCGCTGACAACAGAATTCTCTACCTGAACAACGTCGCGTCATCGATGACTGGATACGATTCGGAGGAACTTCTTGGATCGGATATGCGGGACGTGTTTTTGAAGGTCGCTCCGTGGGCGTCAGGCGAAACCAAAGGCACATGTCCCGAATGCGCGGAAGTCGAAGTCGTACGGAAGAATGGCGAGACCGGCTGGGTTTACCTGCGCACGACCCCCTACCACAACAGCGACGGCGAGGCCGCGGGCGCCATCCTGACAATTCGCTGTATCAATCAGCTGAAATGTCTGGAATCGGAGAATGAAGCTTTGCAGGCGGATCTGCGGGAAAACATCGGATCGATTATCGGCGACAGTCCCGCGCTCCGGAAAGTGGTTACGCAGATCCGGACGGTTGCCCCGACCGAGGCCGGAGTGCTCGTTCTTGGCGAATCGGGGACTGGAAAGGAACTGGTCGCCCATGCGATTCACGAACTGAGTCCGCGCAAAGAGCATCCGCTGGTTCGAGTGAACTGCGCCTCGATTCCCAAGGAGCTTTTTGAAAGCGAGTTTTTCGGTCATGTGCGCGGCGCGTTCACCAGCGCGGTCAAAGACCGGATCGGCCGGTTTGAGCTGGCGAATCATGGCACACTCTTTCTCGACGAGGTCGGGGAAATTCCGCTGGAGCTGCAGGGCAAGCTGCTGCGCGTTCTCCAAGAAGGTCAGTTTGAGCGCGTGGGAGATGAGCGCACCCGATCGGTCGATGTGCGGATCATTGCGGCCACCAATCGCGATCTTCTGGCTGAAGCCAAAGCCGGTCGTTTCCGCCTTGATCTTTATTACCGCCTGAGCGTGTTTCCGATAGACGTTCCGCCATTGCGCGACCGAAAGGAGGATCTTCCCGCGCTCGTGGCGCATTTTTTCCGTGATGCCGCACGACGGCTGGGCGTGGAGCCGCCGCGCCTCACTAAAGCCCATCTCCGGGAGCTGGAATCGTATGATTGGCCGGGGAACGTTCGGGAACTGCAGAACGTCATCGAACGGGCGGTCATTTTAGCCCGAGGCGGAAGACTCCGGTTCGACCTGCCGCGGCGCCAGCCGGAGGTCTTGGAACTTCAATCAAACGGTTATTCAGCAAACGACGAAGAATTCAATCTTTCGCTCGATGAACTCGTGGTGCGGGAGCGCGAGATCGTGTCAGCCGCGCTTCATCGGTGCAACTGGAAGATCTACGGCAAAGATGGCGCCGCCACTCTTCTGGGCGTAAAACCGACGACGCTCGTCTCCATGATGAAACGCCTGAACCTCAAGCGCCCGACCGCCGCCGGCCGAGCCTGAGCGACGCGGCCCGCGGAAGGGTCAGTTTTCCGTTTTTACCGCCGGCTTTCGGACCGGCGCGGTCACGCGGCGGGTGAGGCGTTCATTCTCCTCGATGGAGATGATGCCGCCTTGGACCTTCATCCAGCCGTGATGGCGGAGAGGTTTCCAGCCGTGCCGCCGGCCGATTTGGCGAAGTTCCCGCGGGGTGATGCCAGGACGGAGCGCCTCGACGATTTCGTCGTTGACCAGGAAGAATTCATAGAGCGCGACGCGGCCGCGGTAGCCGAGCTGGTTGCACTCCACACACCCTTCGCCGATCCATGCGCGAACGTCTTCCGGCTTGATACCGAGCACTTCCGCCATCTCGCTCCGCGTGTCATCGGCGATGTTCTCATCCGGCTTCATGCAATGCCGGCAGATACGGCGCGCGAGACGCTGCGCGCTGCTGCAGACCAAAGATGACGCGAGCAAGAACGGCTCGATCTCCATATCGAGAAGTCGCGGGATGGCGCTGACGCTGTCGTTCGTGTGCAGTGTTGCGAATACCAGGTGTCCGGTCTGCGCGGCACGCACGGCGATTTCGGCGGTTTCGACATCGCGAATCTCGCCGATCAAAATCACATCCGGATCGTGCCGCAAAACCGACCGAAGGCCGCTCGAAAAAGAAAGGCCGACGTCGTCGCTCGTCTGAATTTGCGAAATGCCTTCGAGCCGGTACTCGATTGGATTTTCAATTGTAATGATCTTTCGCTGGCCGTCGTTGGCGTGCGCAAGCGCCGCGTAGAGAGTCGTCGTCTTGCCGCTTCCCGTCGGCCCGGTCAGCAGGACGAGACCTTGGGGCAATTGTGTCAGCTCTTCGAGAATTTCCTGCTGCTCCGGCTCCATCCCGAGCTGATTGAGATCGAGGAACATGCTCTGGCGTCCGAGGATTCGCAAACAGACCGCCTCACCCCATGGTGTTGGAATAATGGATACACGAAGATCGTATTCCTCCTTGCCGGTTTTCATCCCGATCCGCCCGTCGTGCGGAACGCGCCGCTCAGCGATATTGAGGCCGGCCATGACCTTCAGGCGCGAAACAATCGAATTGTAAAGCTGCCGAAGGCCGGCCGGCACTTGGATGTCCTGCAAAATCCCGTCGATCCGGTAGCGGAGTTTGATCGTCGACTGGTATGGCTCGATGTGGATATCCGTCGCGTCGAGCCGCAGCGCTTCGAGCAGGATCTGGTTGACGAAGTCCGACATCGTGCCGTCCATCGCCGCGGGACTGTCCGGTCCTTTCAAGTCGAATACGACCTCGTCGGCGAGCTCGGGTCCCGGCCCCAAATGATCGCTCCGCAATTGCTGAATCGTCTGAGCGCCGAGACCGTAATGTTTCTTGATAAACGCGTGAATGCCGGACGGTGTGGCGATCGCCGCGCGCAGGCGCTTGCCGAGCAGCAGCCGCAAATTGCCCATGTCGCTCAGGACCGGCGGCTCGCTGAAGGCAACCGTCAGCTGACCGTCCTCAAAAGCGACCGGAGCAAAGCGAAAGTGCAGCGCGATTTTGACCGGCACCATCTTCAGCAAATCGTCCGAAGCGGTCGCACTTCCGAGGTCGACAAATTCCATGCCATTGACCTCCGCGAGCGCCCGATGGGTATCTTCCTCGGACGCGAAATTCAGATCGACAATCGCCCGGTGAAGAGGCACCTGCTGACGCGTATGGCGGCGCCGCGCGAGATCAAGCTGCTTCTCGGAAATCGTCCCGGCCTCCAGAAGCACCGTCCCCACGTCTCGAACCTGTTTGGATGCCCGGCTCATTTCGATTCCTTGATCGGCACTGTAACCTTCTTTTGCTTGTTGAATTCCAGCTGCAATTCCTCACCGTTTCCGTCGCTCAACCAAAGCGCACGCGACTCGATACGGGCGATTTTCCATTTGCCGACGACCGGATCATCGGCGCCGAGCAGAACGAGGTTGTCCTCCTTTTGCACGTAGGCCTTGCGGACTCCTTCCGCGGTTTCAAAAAACCCCTGGTAACGCACGGCGACCTCCTTTGTCGTCGGCGGCGGTGGCGGCGGTGGAGGGGGCGGCGGTTCCGGTTCCGGGTCCGGCTCCGGTTCCGGCGGCGGGGGCGGAGGAGGCGGAGGCGGTTCAAAGTGCGCGGTATAAAACGGGTTCCCGTCGTCGCGCGGTCCGGTCACAATCGCAGAGATCTCCGATTTAAGATCGACATATGCCCGGTGAATCGGCGGCAGCTTCGGCATGATCGGCGCGGCACTCGCCGAGGGCGCCAGTTCCGGAGGCTGACCCCGGGCCGGCCCGAATGTCATCAGCTTATAACCGAGAAATGACGCGGTGAGCAGCGCGAGCACGCCGGACAGCGCAAGATTTTTTGCGACGCCGTTCATCAGGTTTCCACATCGAGAAATCCGCTGGCGACAAAATCGATCGTCACCTCATTCGCGTTTTCCGCCGAACTTTTCTTCAGGATGAACCGGCTGAGGAACAGCGCGGATTTTGTGCCCTCGGGGCCGTCGATTTCCATCGCCGTCATCTCCTCGCGATTGAGCGGCAGGATCATCAAAACAGAGTGAATGGCCTCCATCGGGCCGGTCAATTGGATTCGGACAGCGACCTCACGGCCCGAGGCAAGCCCGTCTGGTCCCGGATGAACCACCGACGCGCTGTCGATGCTCGCGACACCGGCGTGGATCGCGGTCCGGAAAACCTGATCCATCACGGTCAGCTCAGCCCAGAGCCGCGCGGGCGCCTGTCCGCTATACGCGGGAAATGCGTCCCTCCATCCGTCAAACAGGCCGACTTTCTTTTCCGCGCTCCGCGCGCGCAGACCGTCGAGAACCCGAAACTTCTTTGCATCGTATTCGATCAGTTGGAACGGCTGATCAAGAGTCGCCAAAACCTCCGGATCAAACTGGATGGCTCGCGCTGGATCGCCGCTGATCGCCGCATAGGAGTCGATCTCGGCCCGGAGGAACTCCACATTCGCCCGGATTTCCTCAACACTCATGCCGTGACCGGCCGCGGCAAGCCGGTCGGCGGCGGAACCCACCTGATCGTCGAGTTCTCGCTCCCGCTGGGCCAGCGGCACCGTTACCGTGACGAAATACGCCGCGGCCACGACAAAACAGGCCCCCACGAGGAGGTAGAAGCGTTCGAATCGTCTCCGCTTGATCATCGCAAGAAAAGTCCGGACCTCTCCGGCTCCCCGGTCGGCGGCAAGAGCAAACCGCCCGACCGTAACTGGAGATTGATCGCAAAGGTTTGTCCCGGAAGGATGACGGCTTCTTCGGCCAGCTGCTTGCGCTCGGAGGGAGGCAGCGTGTCGACGCGGCGATAAATGTCTTCCTGGCCGAAGGATTCAACAATGGTTCGCAAAACCGCGAGCCCTTCTCCGCCGTTCTTCGGAACAGCGATTTCCGCGATAAACCGATCCCATTGCCGCGGCACCACCGCATCCTCAATCGGCTCCAATTGCCCGGCCGCTCGGCCGGAGGCGCTTTCCTCCCTCGCCCGAACGGTTGCGCCTTCCTCGTAGCTTTCCCCGTCGGCGAGCAGGACAAACCAGCTCTCGGTTTTGCCGCGGACCTGTTTCATCAATTCCAGCGTCCGCAATAAGTCACGGGTCCGCTTCTGCTGCTGGACGATCGGAAGAATTTGCCGGTATTGCTGGTTTCGCTGCTCCAGCAGCTCTTCAACATTGGCCGTCTGCTTGTACGCCTCCTCCAGATCATGCAGCATCTCTTCCCTCGCCCGCAATCCCTCGCGCTTTGCTGACGCGTCCAAGAGAAGAACGATAAACAGCACGATCAGCAAAACCGCTGCGATCGCCCGCAAAGCGGCTGCCTGGACCATCCGAAAGCGGGCCTGCCGAAGCGGACGCGGCAAAAGCGAGCTCTGGATCGGCGCAATCTGCAAGCCGGCCAGTGCCGCGCCGTAAGCGACCGCATACGTCTGGGGATCGACGCCGCGAGTGCTGTCGCCCCAAAGCCGGTAATTGAGCACGCAGTCTTCGCGCAAATAGTCCAGGAATCCCGGCTGCAAAGAGCTCCCGCCAGAGAGAAGAACCGCGGGCGCTTCCTCGTCGCGATCGTCCGGCAATTTAATCGCTTCGGCCAAAACCTTGCGCAGCTCCTCCCGCCAGCGGTTCACCGCGTCGAGGAACTCCGGGTAGTTCTCGCGATCGCTGAAAATCTCCCCGGCCTTTTTGATCGATTCGGCTTCATCGAACGGAATGCCGCGCGCGGCCGCGATCGATTCGGTAAAGAGTTCGCCGCCGATCGGGAACGCGGTCGCGTAAATCGGCTGGCGGTTCTCAATCACCACAACCGTGGTTGCCGTCGCCCCAATATCCGCAAGCACGACGCGATCCTCTTCCGGGCCGGCGGCCAGCCAGGCGGAGGCCAGCGCGTTTCCGGCGTTGGTGACTTCGCTGACCATCAGGCCCGAGCCGCGCAGACGCTCGATTTGCTCCTCAAGCTCGCGTTCGCGGCTGACCGTCACCCACACCGGACTCCGGTTTCCGCCGACCGGCCGCAGTCGGAAGGTGTCGTAAACAATCGCGCTGTCGCTGAGCCCCGTCAGTTTCTGGGTTTCCTGCTCAACCATCCGCTCCCAGCGCGCCCCTTTGCCTTCCGACGGCAGTGAAATCAGGTGCGAAACGGCGATGTGCTGCGGGATGACAAGTGAAACCGGGTACTCGCCCATTTCGAGCAGGATGCGGCTGATGTGGCGATCGGTCTCCTCCATCGTCAGCAAGCCCTCCTCCTGCAAATCGAGGTTGAACGCGTGCAGAACCTCCACTCGGCTGCCTTTGCGCTCGACCAAGATGGCCTTCACCCGGCTCTGACCGAGGTCAACCGCGATGCAACGGCGGCTCAGGGTTAAATCAAACCATCCCATACTCTGTTCATGAACGGACGTGCGAGCCTGGACAGCGGCTAGTCAATAATCACCGGCGGAGGGGCGTCGTCCGGATCGGTGAATTCAACAAACTCACCTGTCTCCGACAGCAAGGTCGCCGTCACAAAAATCAGTAAATAGCGCGGCTGGTCGAACTCGGTTTTCTTCCGGAAGGCCGCTCCGATGATCGGGATGCTGCCAAGAATCGGAACCGACTCGGTAAAGGTGCTCTGGTCGCGCTCGACGACGCCGCCCATGACGACCGTCTGTCCCGATTGCACAACCACCCGCGTCGACAGCTCCTGGTCGCGCGACTCCGGAAGCTTGATTTCAAACTCGTTGACCATCTCGCCGGCCTCATTGCGGTCGGTCACGCGGGCGAAAGTCACCAGTTTGACATCTTGGCTCACCTTCGGGTGAAGCGCCAGCATGATGCTCTGCCCGTCGCCGCCAATGCTCGCGAGCACATCGAGGGTGACCCCAGATGTCAGTTTGGTCGGTTTCCCTTTCGGCACGAGGGTGGACTTTGACCGATTCTCGAGAATCGTCTGCTCGGCCGTGAACTCCTCGTAATAATACTGAACTTTCCCGTCGCTGATCGTGGCGGGCCGGTTATTGATCACGGTGATCCTGGGCGAGCTCAGCGTCTGGCTTTCTCCGCTTTGCTCCAGGGCGGTCAATGTCGCCGACAGGTTTCGGCGGCTGAAGACGTTGGTAAAGGTTTCCTCGATCCCGAGGCCGACATTCGTGCCGAATCCGGTAAAGTCAGTCGCCTCCCGGCGATCCTGCGGCTGCGCGCGGCCGGTTTCCCAGGTAACACCGAGTTGCAGGAAGGCCGCGCGGGTCACCGTCACAAACCGCGCCTCGATCAGCACCTGCTGAATCGGCTGGTCGAACTCCTCGATAATTTTCTCGAGCACCTCGAGTTCCTCGTGTGTTCCGCGCGCGACAATCAGGTTTCGCTCAAAATCGATCATATACTTCGAGCCTTGGAAAAACTGCTCGATCGCTTGAAACAGCGCCGGATTTGTCGGCGCTCCATCGCGCACGAACTGCTCAACCTTTTCCGTCACCGTTTCCGTAACGACGTTGTTGTTCGTCGTCTTCTGGCGGGTGATCTGCGACGCGCCAAACTCCGCCGGCATCACAAATCCTTTGCTGAGCCGATAAAAACGCGTTTCTTCGAGCTTCGATTCCGCGGCGCCGTCGACGATCCAGATCAGGTCGTCGCCGACCTGAAAATTCACGTTCATGTTGCGCGAAATATAGCGGAGAAATTCCGCGAGACGAACATCCGCCATGTTCACGCTCAGCGTCTCCTTGAACGCCGGAATTTTCCGGTCCGCGATGAAGTTGATCTTCTGCGCTTCGCCGAGATCGAAAATAATTTTTTCGAGGGTCACGTTGTCGAGCTGCATCGTGACGCGTTTATCAAGGACTTCCCGCATTCTTCCGCTCGCCGCGTCGAGTCCGGTCATCGATCCGCTTTGTTCGATTACATTGCCAAAGCTTTCCGGCACCAGGCGCTCATTGGCCAGTTCATTGAGGGATTCGCGCAAATCCATCGAAAGGGGGAGTCCGCGCTTGCGGTGTTCGAGAAACACACTGCGCACCGTCGGATTGAACCGGGAATCTTTCGCCGAAATGTTGGCCAGCTCGTCTTCAAGCACCTGCTCGCTGCGGCGCTTAATCTCAGCGTTCACCCAGTTGTGGAGGCGGATGACCCGCGGATCCTCGGGATCGAGCGCCCGCAGCCCCGATGCCTGGATCTCCGCCTCCTCCCACTTGTCACTGCGGGCCAGACGCAAAATCTCCCGGATCTCCTCCTCGTATTTTCCTTGAATCCGAACCTCATCCTCGCGCTCAGGCTTCTCGTCGACCGGCGTGAGCGTCGGACTTTGACAGGACGCCAGCAACAGGACGGCAGCCGTCCCCAGGCGAAGGAATCTCTGGCGGAAGTTTTTCATCAAGACGGATTAAACACCGAAACGACAGGCGATCGGCGCAAAAGTTCTGGCGGAAATCCCGCAACTTCTCTCGTATGCGACGACTTTGGTCAACGAGATACGGCTACACGCGAGCTGGCGATTTTGGAATAATTTTCTTTATCGGCCCGCCTCACTTCTCCGATAGTAATCCCATGGAATCACTTAGATTCGCGGTTTTACCGGGAGACGGAATCGGACCGGAAGTCATGGCCGTCACCCTGAACGTCCTCGAACGCGTCGCCCAAACCGGCGGCCTGCGCCTCGACTGGGAGGAGGCCGACGTCGGCGGGATCGCCATCGACCGTCACGGAAGGGCTTTGCCCGACGCCACGCTGGAAACCTGTTCCAGTCGCGACGCCATTCTTTTCGGCTCGGTCGGCGGCCCGAAATGGGAAAGCCTCCCGCCTCAAGAACAGCCGGAACGGGCTTCGCTTCTCCCGCTGCGCAAGCATTTCTCCTTGTTCGCCAACATCCGGCCGGGACTGCTCTACCGGGAACTCGTCGATGCATCGCCGCTGAAGACGGAGCGGATCCCCGACGGAATCGATATCGTCTGCATCCGCGAACTGACCGGCGGCCTTTATTTCGGAAAACCCAAGGAGACCACGACGCTCCCCGACGGCGATGTCCAGGCGGTCGACACGATGGTTTACCGCAAAAGCGAAATCGAGCGGATCGCCCAAGTCGCGATCGACACCGCCAACGCCCGCCGCAAGCGCCTCTGTTCCGTCGACAAGGCAAACGTCCTCGAAACCTCTGTCCTCTGGCGAAAAACCGTCACGGAATACCTCGCCAGGAACGCGCCGGACATCGAGCTTTCCCACATGTACATCGACAACGCGGCGATGCAGATGGCCCGCGATCCGAACCAGTTCGATGTGATTCTGACCGAAAACATGTTCGGCGACATCCTTTCCGACGAAATGGCGATCATCTGCGGCTCGCTCGGCATGCTCTCGTCCGCGAGTCTCGGTTTAAAGAAAAACAGCGCCGGCCATCCATTCGGCCTGTATGAACCGGCTGGCGGAACCGCCCCCGATATTGCCGGGAAGAATCTCGCCAATCCGTGCGCGCAAATTCTCTCCGCCGCGATGATGCTCCGTTTCAGCTTCGGACGCAACGATCTCGCAACCAAGATCGAAGACGCCGTGCGCGCCGCGGTCACTTCAGGAACGCGAACCGGCGATATCGCCTTTGGCGGCGCCAGCGTCTCCACGACCGAAATGGGCGAGGCGATCCTCAGAAATCTCTAAGGACGAACCCATACGCGGAAGCGGACCGATCATTGGCTTATTCGAAGAATTCGCCTATCTTCGCGCCTTCGCGAAATCCAAGATCCGCGATCCAAAATCCAAAATTCTTCCATGACTTCTTCTGAAATCCGCCAGTCTTTCCTCGATTTCTTCGCCGGGAAGGGACACGTCATCGTCCCGTCCGCCCCGCTCCTGCCGGATTCGCCCAACCTGCTGTTCACCAACGCCGGGATGAATCAGTTCGTCCCCTACTTTCTCGGTGAACGCAAACCGCCGCACCCGCGCGTCGCCAACACCCAGAAATGCATCCGCGCCGGCGGCAAACACAACGACCTCGAGGACGTCGGGTTCGACAGCTACCACCACACGTTCTTCGAGATGCTCGGGAACTGGTCGTTTGGCGACTACTTCAAAAAGGAATCGCTCGAATGGTCGTGGGAACTGCTGACGAAAGTCTGGGGCTTCCCGAAAGAACGGCTCTATGCGACCGTTTACGAGCCGGCCGAGGGCGACCCGGCGGAGTTCGACCAAGAGGCCTGGGAGATTTGGACCGCCATCTTTCAGCGCGAAGGACTCGATCCGGCCGTCCACATCATCAAAACCCCCGAGTGCTTCTGGGCGATGGGCGACACCGGCCCGTGCGGCCCGTGCTCGGAAATTCATGTCGACCTGACCGAAAAAGGCGACACCGGGGGCAAGCTCGTCGACGGCGACTCCCCGTACTGCATGGAGCTTTGGAACAACGTCTTTATCCAGCTCAATGCTCTCCCCGACGGCACCTTCGAACCGCTAAAGAATAAATACGTCGACACCGGCATGGGATTCGAACGGATCGCTGGCATTTTCGCCACCACCGCAAATCTCACGAAATTCGGCGCGATCCCAAGCAACTACGACAGCGACGTCTTCACGCCGATCTTTAAGAAGATCGAAGAACTCTCCGGCAAGAAATACACCGGCACCCTACCCGAGTCGCGCGAAAACATTTCCGAACAGGAGATGACCGACTGCGCCTTTCGCGTCCTCGCCGACCACATCCGCACCCTCTCCTGCTCGATCGCCGACACCATTCTTCCCGGCAATGAGGGCCGCAACTACGTCCTTCGCCGGATCCTGCGCCGGGCTGTCCTCTTCGGCCGGCGCCTCGGCCTCAAAACCGGTTTCTTCGAGCAGCTGCTCGATCCGGTTCTCGAAACACTCGGCCCGGTCTTTCCCGAACTCCGCGAGCAGGAAATCACCATTCGCCGGGTGATTCGATCCGAAGAGGAAACCTTCAGCCGCACGATCGATCGCGGCATGCAGCTTTTCGAAAAAGTCGCCGAAGAAAGCGCCGCATCCAAAACAGTCTCAGGCCACGCCGCCTTCACGCTGTACGACACGTTCGGCTTCCCGCTCGACCTCACCGAGCTCCTCGCCCGCGAACGCGGCTACCGCGTCGACCTGGCCGGTTTCGAAGAAGAGATGGAACAGCAGCGCAGCCGCGCCCGCGCCGCCCAGCAAAAGAGCACGATCGCCGTGCGCGATGACGGCGAGGAAGCCGAGGCGACCGCGTTCGACGGTTACGATATCGGGCGCATCGAGAATGTCGAAGCGAAGCTGACCGGGGTCGTGAAACACAAGGACAAAACATTCCTCGCCTTCGACCGGACACCGTTCTATGCCGAAATGGGCGGCCAGATCGGCGACCGCGGCACCGCCGAAATCGACGGCCGGCGTATCGAGATTGTCACGACAATTAAAGACGCCAACAATCGCTACCTCCACCAGGTCAAAGGCGACATCAACGGCGCTCAGCCCGGAGCGACCGCCCGCCTTCGGGTCGACTTGCCGTTCCGCCTTGCCGTCCAGCGCCATCACACCGCGACCCACCTTCTGCACCACGCGATGCGCGAGGTGCTCGGCCAGCACGTGCGGCAGGCCGGATCGCTGGTGACCGAGAACCGGCTCCGTTTCGACTTTACTCACTTCGAAGCCGTCAAAGACGACGAACTCGAGCGGATCGAAGCGATCGTCAATCGCCGCATTCTGGCGAACACCCCGGTCCGCTGGTTCGAAGTGCCGTTCGACGAGAAACCGGAAAACTGCATCGCGTTCTTCGGCGAAAAATACGGTTCCGTCGTTCGCGTCGTCGACATCGGCGGCTATTCCGTCGAGCTCTGCGGCGGCACCCACGTGGAAGCGACCGGCGAGATCGGACTCGTCAAAATCGTCAGCGAATCGGCCATCGCCGCCGGAACGCGCCGCATCGAAGCGGTCGCGGGCGAGGCCGCGCACGCATTTGTCAATGAACGCCTGCAGCGCTTGCGAACAGTCGCCAGCCGCCTCGGCGCCTCAGCCGACGAGGTCGAATCGAAGCTCGACCAGGTTCTCGCGCAAAAGGCGGTCTTGGAGAAAACCGTCAGGAAACTCGAGCACAAGGCCGCCGGCGAACAGGCCCGAGTCCTTATCGACAGCGCGGAGACGCGCGGCGAGTTGAAAATCGTCGCGGCCGCGGTCGAAGCCGACTCGCCCAACGCCTTGCGCGACCTCGGCGCCCAGGTCGCCGGACAGCTCGGCGAAGGGATCGTCGTTCTCGGCGGCCGAGTGGACGGCGGCAAGGTCTCTGTCGCCGCGTTTTGTTCGGAGAAAGCGATTGCCGCCGGCCACAAGGCGGGCGAAATCGTCAAAACGATCACCGCCGAACTCGGCGGCAAAGGCGGCGGCAAACCGAGCTTCGCCATGGGCGGCGGCACCGCCCCCGAGAAGCTTGTGGCCGCCCTGGAAAAGTTCCGAGCCGCACTTGTTCCATGAAACTTCACTGTTCATGCGGACTGGGATCCGGCAAGAGCAAGGGATTCAGCCCCTTTTCCGGAGACGTTCAAGCGCCAGGTCGCACCCCTGTTGCCGCGAGTTTCATTCAACTTGGTTCACCCGGGCGCGCCCGGGATTTTTGCTCGTATGGAAAATTTGCCCGCCGATGATTCCAGGCCGGCTTCGCCGGAAACGACCGCGACAGAACTCACGCTCGATGATGTCGAGCTGCGCGTTCTTGGCGCGCTGATCGAGAAGGCCTACTCGACGCCGGAATATTATCCGCTCACGCTCAACGCGCTGACCAATGCCTGCAACCAGCGGTCCAACCGGTCGCCGGTCATGAGCCTCGAAACGGACGAAGTACGGGACGCCTTGGATGCCCTTCGCCAAAAACGTCTCGCAATGATGTTTCACGGTGCCGACGCCCGGGTGCCGAAGTTCAAGCATACCATCGAGAACCTGTTCAACCTCGAGCGGCCGGAACTCGCGATCCTGGCTGAATTGATGCTCCGCGGCCCGCAAACGCCCGGTGAACTTCGCTCTCGCTGCGAGCGCATGCACGCATTCGCCGCGCGGGAAGAGGTTGAAGAGCGTCTCCGCGACCTGGAGGAATACCCGGGAGAACCGCTCGTTGTCCGCCTTCCCCGCCGCCCTGGACAGAAAGAGCAGCGTTACGCGCATCGGATCGGAAGGGAACCGGAAATCGAGGCGGCGGAGGCTGGCGGGGAGTTCGCCGAGCCGGCACCGTCCGAACCGGCTGGCGGTTTACGTGGCCGCGTCGCCGAGCTGAGCGAAGAGGTTGAAAATCAGCGAACGGAGATCGAGGCATTGCAAACAGAAGTGGAACGTTTGCGTGCGGAGTTCGCCTCCTTCCGCAAGCAGTTCGAGTGATTGCGGCCAAAACCTCAAATCCTGACCTCCGGCGCGTAATCGGCTTGCTTCGGATGCCGAACTTGTCTTAGGCTGCTGGAAAGCTGCTTCAGAGCAACGGATTTCCCGCGTCAGCCCTTCTCCCGGTTCCGCCGGCGGTCCGTTCGGCTCATGGAAACAACCGCAACGAAAAGAAGGTGATTCGCATGATTAAGGTTAAACACTTCATCTGCGGCGCCAGTCACGCGTCGCTCGAGTACTTCGATGAGGACATCAACCGCTGGATGGAAAAGAACAACGTCCGCACAATTAAAAATGTCCAAGAGTTCTACGGACAATCGCCAGTCGGCATGAGCGGACATCCCGAAAACGTCATCTTTATCTCGCTCTGGTACGAATGCGAGGCCGAGGCGGACGGGCATCTGGCTGAAACTCACGAAGCGAGCGCGGTGGCCGCCAGCTGAATCCGCTTCCCTCGGTTTGCCCCGTTTCGAATGCGGGTGCGGGACCCTCACGCCGCTCTTGGGGAACGCGCGGCGCGGGAGCTTGATCGCGCCGTTCGCGTGCTCAATCTTCCGGCACGCGTTACGACGGATGCCCGAAGAATCTGAGGTAACGATTCCGCCGCGCGCGGCTGCACTCTGGCGCAACCGCCGGTTTACGCGGCTTTTTTGGGCCCATGCGATCAGTCTTTTCGGGGCAAGTCTGACGGCGGTGGCGCTCGGCCTGCTCGCCCACGACCTCGTTGGCGCGAATGTCTCCGAAGTTCTCGGCGTCACCCTGACCATCCGGATTGCCGTCGTCGTGCTGCTTGCACCGTTTGCTGGCGCCCTCGCCGGATGGGCCGGCGCGAAGCCTACCCTGCTGGCCGCGGACCTGTTTCGCGCGGCGATCGTACTGGGATTCTTCCTGGCGGAAACCGTCTGGCAGATTTACCTGCTGGCGTTTCTCCTGAACATTGCCTCGGCCATTTTCACGCCGGTTTACAAAGCGACGATACCGAATGTCGTGGACCCCCGTCAATATCCGCGCGCGCTCAGCTTTGGAACGGTTGCCTATGATTTGGCCAATATCGCTGGTCCGGCCTGCGCCGGGTTCCTGATCTACTGGTTTGGATACCGCGGGAACTTTATCGCCCATTCGGTCGCGTTTCTTATCAGTGCCGTCTTGATACTCTTTATACGATTCCCGGCGCGCGCGACGCTGAGGCCTGCGGGACGATCCGCCGAACGTCTTCCCGGCGTCAAGGCGATCTTCCAGCGCCCGCCGCTGCTGCACGCTCTTGTCCTCGCCCTCAAGGTCAGCGTCGGCGGCGGTTTTGTCCTCGTCGCTACCGTCCACCTGATCAAAAACGAGCTTCAGTTGTCCGACAGCGCCTACGCTTGGGCGATGATGGCGTACGGGATCGGTTCGACGGCGGGAGCTCTGGCCTTTGGGCAGCCCGAAGGTCCGGCGATCCGTGCCTGGATTTACGCCGTCTTTTCCCGGACCATCCCGCCTGCCCTGCTGGCCGTTGCCGTTTTCCCCAGGTTTGACGTTCTTCTCGTCGCGTGGCTCCTGGCGGGGGCCGGACAAAGTGTTCTTGGACTCCGCGGAAATGAACTGCTCGCGGAAAACAGCGAACCCAGCGAGCGCGGCCATATCTATGCGGCGCATTTCTCGCTCAGCCACATCGGCTGGGGCCTGACCTATCCCCTCGCGGGCTGGACTGCATCCGCTCTCGGTTTTTCCCGCGCCGCCCTTTTGTTTACGGTCCTGTTTCTTTTCGTTGCCGCGATCGAGTTCGTTTATAGACGGTCCTCGCGGATGCGTTCGCACGGCGGCACTTGACGGTGCTTCGGGCGCGGCGGGCGGGACTTTCCGGATCGGGCAACTGCCCTCATCTTCGCCCGTACGGTTAACCCTCTCCGGGCTTTCGGCGCTTTACCCGTGCCAGTTTCTCCTTATGCTGTTTCAGGCGATGACCTATCTCGGGAAAATGGCAGCGATCGAGCCCCTGATCGATGATTTGCGCGGAGCCGCCCGAAAAAGCGGCTTCTCGGTCCGCGCGCTTACGGAAGTCGACGGCATGCCCGTACTCGCATTTTCCCGAAGCGGAAGACCGGGTTCCAAATCGGTTTATCTTTCCGCGGGCATCCATGGCGACGAACCGGCCGGTCCGCTGACCGTCCTCGAGCTGCTTGAAGCCGGGCTGCCCGATGACATCCATTGGCATATCTGTCCCGCGATCAATCCGACCGGACTGAAGGCTGGAACCCGCGTCAACGCGGCCGGAGTCGATCTCAACCGCGATTATCTGGCGGTGACACAACCGGAAGTTCGCGCGCATGTTCAGTGGCTGGGCGAGCAAGGTCCGATCGATCTTGCGCTGTTTCTCCATGAAGACTGGGAGAGCAAAGGTTTCTACGTGTACGAGCTCAATCCCCGCCCGGAAGAGTTCAGCGCGGCGCGGCTCATGATTCAGGCGGTAGAACCGTACTGTCCGATCGAACACGCCCCGCGAATCGATGGCCACCGCGCCGTCGACGGCGTCATTATCCCGGATGCCGGTGATTTGCAACGACCAGACTGGCCCGAAGCTCTGTTCGTATTCACCCACCACAATTCCCTGAATTACACGCTGGAGACGCCGTCGGCATTCGCCCTTCATACGCGCGTTGAGGCGATGCGAGCAGCCGTGCGCCGGGCCGCGGCCGCCTTCGCCGGAATCAGCTGGGGCGGGTGAAGAAAAGGGGAAATGGGAAAGGGGAAAGGGGAAAGCGGGTAAGAGAAGGGCGGCTTTAAAGCGATCAAAGGCCGGGGGCATCGACGAGCTTTTCCGGGTCGGCTAAATCGAGTCTTGCGCGGAGGAACTCGCGAAGATCCGCCGGCAGCGGTGCAGTAAACGTTTGTGTAAAATCGGGCGCGCTGAATGTAAGCGAATAGGCGTGAAGAGCCTGCCGCCGAAGCGGCAGCGCCGATTCGAGCCGTTCCGTCCAGCCCTTCTCGATGAATTCCAGATACAGCGTATCGTCCGGACCATAGATCTTGTCGCCGACAACCGGGCAGCCAAGCCAGTGCGCCTGCACCCGGATCTGATGCTTCCGTCCGGTCACGGGAAGAACACGAGCGAACGTATATCCATTTTTCCAATACAGAGGAATAAACTCGGTGATCGCGCGCTGGGCGCTGTTGGATTTCCGTACGGTCTGTTTGACATACACGGGGCTGTCGAGGTCTCGCGCGAGGTGATTGTTGACGGTGACCGGCTCTTTCAGCTCGCCTTCGAGGATGACGGCATACGCTTTTCTTACCTGCCGGTTTTGAAAAGCCATCTGGGTCAGCCGCGCGTATTTCCGGTCTTTCGCCAGAAGGACGATTCCGCTCGTCTCGCGATCGAGCCGATGGACAAGATGGAGCGTTTCCAGCCCGAGGTATTCGCGGCAGGCACCGACGAGACTCGACCACGGCCCGCGCTTTGAAGGATGGCAAACGATGCTGCCCGGTTTATTGACCGCCAGCAAATGTTCGTCCTCAAACGTGATCCACGAAACCAACTGCTCCGGTGTAAGCAAAGGGGCTTCAATCGCGGAATCCAAATTGTTGTCGCTGTCGCTCATGACTGTCCGCTGCCGTATCGCTGGAGAATTTTCTCGCCAAGCCGGGCCGCCGCGGCCTTTCCGATCCGCGAAGAGAGAAAAACAAGGAGACGGTTTTTCCGGCCGGTGACAACCAGCGATCGTTTTCGGCGCAACGCGGCAAACGTTTCCGCGATGACCTGCTCCGGCGATTGCGAAAGGCGCGGCGAAACGACCGGATGCTCGAATCCGGCGCGGCGGAAGAAGCCGGTTTTCGCCGGCCCCGGGCAGACAGCCAGGACACGCAGGTCACTGCCCCGCAATTCCTCGCTCAGCGCCAGGCTCCAGTGGAGAAGGAACGCCTTAGTCCCGCCGTAGGTCGCCATGTAAGGCGTCGGCTGAAAGGCGGCTGTCGACGCGATATTGACGATGGCGCCGCCGCGCGTCTTGAGAGCCGGGAGGAGCAAACCGGTCAAGTGAACCGCTGCTTTGACATTGACGTCGATCATTTCGAGCTGGTGATCGAGGCTGGGAATGGGAAAGTGGCCATAGGCGCCAAATCCGCTGTTATTGACCAGAAGAACCGGACCCTGAACACGTTCCAAAAAAGCGGAAACTTCGTGGGCCGCGCGTTCGAGTTCGGTCCGCTTGGCGAGATCGGCTGCGACGTGGCGGACGGGAAAATTAAATCCCGGATGCGTGCGAGAAAGGTTGCAAATCGCTGCCCGGTCGTTTAGCCTTCGGAATTGGTGAATGAAGCTTTTTCCCAATCCGGAAGACCCCCCTGTAAGCACCACTGCTTCAATATTTTCCATCTTTCTACCCCCCGGAACTTTCCTCGATGTTCACGGTCGAAAGGTATGACTGTGTTCGAAACACCAAACCAAGGAAGCAGAAAATGAACAATCGTGAGTTGATCATCTCTGGACGTCACCTGGAACTGACTGAAGCCCTGAAGAACTTCGTTAAAGACAAAACGGACAAACTCTTCCGGCACGAGGAGCGCATCGTTCGCATTCGGGTGGAACTCGAAGCGGAAAAGCTCCAGACAAAGGAAACCCTGTTCCGCGCCAAAGGGATCATCGAAATCAACGGCCCGGACATGGTGGCTTCGGAAGCTTCCGATGACATGTACAAGTCGATCGATCTGCTCGTGAACAAGCTCGACCGCATGATTCGGCGGCGGGCGCGACTGAAGAAGTTCAAACGCAATCGCCTGCATACGGTGGAAATCCCTTCCAGCCTGCCGAAGGTGATCTCCGCCTGATCCGGCGGCCCGCCGGGCCGCGACGGCAACTTCATTAGAAAACCGCCACACACCTCGTCGCCGCGGCGATCAGGTGTGTGGAAAAATTTCCCCAAAGTTTTCTTGAAAAGCCCCGGAATCTGTCCCACCTTCTCTACCTTTCATGGGCACCCGTAGCTCAATTGGATAGAGCGTCTGACTACGGATCAGAAGGTTTGGGGTTCGACTCCCTACGGGTGCGCCATTTCTTCCCCTCCCAGCCACAGCCTCGTTGGCAAACTTCCTGCCGGCAGGCAGGCCGACCGCTGGGCTGCCGGTGCTGCTCGAGATTCATACCCGCCGCTACCAATGTGCTGCCAATGCGCCAAAAGCATCAATCGCAGCTTCCCGGAGTGCGGCGGACTCGGCACAGGCTCAATTCCAGGCAGCTTCAGCGTCTCCACGAGCTCCTCAGTCGTCATCCGGCCCTCGCACATTGCTCGATCCACGCGAGCGGCTCTGTGCATTGCTGAATCACAAAAGCCAGACCGGCGCAGTGCGGATAACCAAAGAAAAACAAAGAAAAAAGGCCCTGTCCCCAACTTTTGGTGTAGACCTCGAATTTGTGGGTGGTGCGGGTGGACGGAATCGAACCGACGTAGCCAGCTTGGAAGGCTGGAGTTTTACCACTAAACTACACCCGCGCTTGGTCCGTGGGGCATCGGACATGAAAAGGACGAATATGGATGCGGTCCTGGCCCCTTTTCAATCTTTTTTTATAGAAAACGGCGACAATGAGATTGCTCGTGCGGCTTTTCAACTGGTTTGATAACTGGCGATGGCTACACTTTCCACCTCAGCTCAGACCGCGCGACCCCAAGTCGGAACCCGGAAACTGGGTTTCCGCGAATCCCAGGCGCTGGCCAAACGAAGAGCCTATGAGAAAAAGGCGAAAAATTACCGCGTCAAGCTCGCGGACCTGACGGTTTTCACGCAGCAGCTCGCCTCCATGCTGGAAGCCGGCCTTCCGCTCGTCGCCGCCCTCGACGCGCTCAGGAGCAGACGGAAAATCCTGTCTTTGCGATTATCATTCGCGAGGTGCGAAATGACATCGCCAGCGGAACCTCGTTTTCCGAAGCCGCGGGGAAATTCCCAAAAGCGTTCAACAGCCTCTTCCTGTCGATGGTCGAAGCCGGTGAAGCCAGCGGCGGCCTTCCCCAAATCCTTCTCAAAGTCGCCGACTACTTCGAAGGAAGTCTCAAACTGACGAAGAAGGTGAAATCCGCCCTCACCTACCCGGTTGCGGTTATCGCCTTGGCGGTTATCCTCGTCAACGTCCTCCTGATTTTCGTCATCCCGGTTTTCGCCGAGATGTTCGCCGATTTCGGCGCCGAGCTCCCGAAACCAACTCAAATGCTGATCGACGTCAGCGCTTTTCTCAAAAGCTACATCGTGTACCTGATCCTCCTCGGTTTCGGCTTGTACAAATTGATTGGGAGGGTGATTGCGACGCCGAACGGACGCAAGATTCGCGACCGCGTTCTCATGAAAGTCTTTATCATCGGCGAGCTGCGCCGAAAAATCTCTCTTTCCCGCTTTTGCCGCACCTACGCCATCCTCATGAGGAGCGGTGTACCCATTTTGCGAACCCTCGAGATCGTCTCGGCCGCCAGCAACAACACCTTCATCGAAGCGGCCTGCGGCGACATCAGCAAACACATCAGCCAAGGAGGCCAAGTATCCGAAATCCTTTCGGAAAACGAATATTTCCCGCCCATGATGAAGCACATGGCCAAGGCGGGTGAAC
Source organism: uncultured Opitutales bacterium (assembly GCA_964645585.1). Classification (GTDB taxonomy): domain Bacteria; phylum Verrucomicrobiota; class Verrucomicrobiia; order Opitutales; family T3Sed10-336; genus DATGSL01. Next base: position 19,452 of record CAZYAN010000032.1, on the reverse strand, counting down.
AGACCGGCAATGTCGACGGGATGATGAACAAAATCGCTGAGTTCTACGAAGCGGAAACGGACGCGACCGTCGCGGCCCTGACGTCTCTGATGGAACCGGCGCTCATTGTGTTCCTCGGCGTGGTCGTCGGCGGGATCGTCATGTGTATGTTCCTCCCGATCTTCCAGCTTTCCTCGGTCATTCAGTGACCCCTTCCGCGCCAGCGCGCGCGGTTCCTCACGCCAGAAGCACTTATTCTTGCCTTGGGTCGCACTGCTGCCCAACAATGCCCGGTCAATGCCTTCTGTTCTCATAGTTGACGACTTATCCGCCATTCACGAGATGCTGGCGGCCGTCATCCAACCGACCGGGTACGAAACGGCATTCGCCCTGAATGGCGAGGAGGCCCTCGAAAAGTACAAGGCGAACCCGCACGATGTCGTCCTGGCCGACATCTCGATGCAGCCGATGGACGGCATCACGCTCCTGCAGAACCTCAAGGCGTTCGACCCGGAGTGTGTGGTCATCCTGATGACCGGATACGCGAGCACGGAAACCGCGATGAAGGCGCTGAAATTCGGCGCCTTCGATTATATTCAAAAGCCGTTCAAAATCGATGAACTGCTGCTGACCCTCAAACGCGCGGTCGCGGTGCCGCGCAGCAGCAACCGCGCCTCCGAAGAGGCCGAATCGAATCTCGGCGACCAAGAGCTGGCCGCGAGGTTTGTCGGGCAGAGCTCGAAAATCCAGCAGATCCGCAAACAGACCGCGAAAATGATGGCAGGCCGCGCGCCGCTCCTTCTTCACGGAGAACGCGGCACCGGCAAACGCATCATCGCGGAAGCCATCCACGAAGGCAGCGGCGACGAACGCGGCCCGTTAATCGTGGTCGACTGCGCCGCCCGCGATGAAGCCGAGCTGCTCTCCGGCCTGGGCGGCGAAAATGCCAGCGGCGGCGACCTGATCGCACGTTCCCGCGGGGGAACCTTGTACCTTCAGAACGTCGACAAACTGTCGTCCGCCTGCCAAAAAGCGCTGATCAATCTGGTCAAAACGTACACCGAAACCCGGATCATCTGCGGCACACGCGTCGACCTCGAAGAGCTTGTCAACGAAGGGGTTTTTGCCGACGAACTTTTTTACCGGATCGCCGCCCTTCCGATGCACCTCCCTCCGCTCCGGGAGCACCTGGAAGATCTGCAGCCGCTGGCGAAACACTTCACCCAGCAGGCCAAAAACCCCTCTTTTGAAGCCGTCCAAATCGAGTTCGCCCCCGATGCCATCGAAGCGATGCGCCTCTACTCCTGGCCGGGAAATGTCACCGAATTCGCTCAGATTGTGACGAGCCTCGCCTCAACGACCGAGAAACGGGTCATCGGAGCGGACCGGTTGCCGGAGAAAATTCGCGGCATCGACGACTGGCCGGACCTTCAGCAATTTCTGGATGAACAAAAGGCGCGGTACATCCGACGCGTTCTTCGCGCCTGCGACGGAGACACCGCCCGGGCCGCCAGCGTCCTCCGCTGCTCTCCCGAGGAGATCGAGGAACCCGCACACAAGGTCGAACCGTAGCGGGAATTCTCCATTTCAATTTGCGCCGCGCTTCATCCGGGGAAGCGGAAACGGAGGCCGTTTTCAACTCGACAGAACGGCGGTTTCACTGCCTGTCCAACGCGGACGCGCCCCTGAATTTATGCACGGAATCCAGATTCCGGACTTTCTCACTTGCACGCGTGTGTCGCTCTTCTAGAAAAAACGGGGACTTTTTCCGGTATGCCTAAACGCACAGACATCGAAAGCATCCTAATCATCGGATCGGGCCCGATCATCATCGGACAGGCCGCGGAGTTCGACTATAGCGGCACGCAAGCCTGCAAAGCCCTCCGGGAGGAGGGCTTTCGTGTCGTGCTTGTCAACAGCAATCCCGCGACGATTATGACGGATCCGGATTTCGCGGACGTCACGTATATCGAGCCGCTGACCTGCGAAGCCCTGGAGAAGATTATCGCGGCCGAACGGCCCAGCGCACTGCTCCCGACGCTCGGAGGGCAGACAGCACTGAACCTCTCGCTTGAACTCGACGAGCGCGGCATCCTCGAAAAATACAATGTTGAGATGATCGGCGCTCGGCCAGACGCCATCAGAAAGGGAGAGGACCGCGAGCTCTTCAAAGAGGCGATGAGGAAGATCGGCCTCGACGTCGCCCAGTCGGCAACCGTCAAATCGATGGAGGAAGCCCGGGCCGCCGCGCGCGAAATCGGCGCCTATCCACTCATTATTCGCCCGAGCTTCACCATGGGCGGTTCCGGCGGAGGCATCGCCTACAACGTCGAGGAATTTGAGGAAATCGTTACCCGCGGCCTCGATCTCTCGCCCGTCCATGAGGTGCTGATCGAGGAATGCTTGCTCGGCTGGAAAGAATTCGAAATGGAGGTGATGCGCGACTGCAAAGACCAGTGCGTCGTCATCTGCTCGATCGAAAACTTTGATCCGATGGGCGTTCACACCGGGGACTCGATCACCGTCGCCCCGGCGATGACGCTAACCGACAAAGAGTATCAGCTCATGCGCGACGCGTCGTTCGCGGTCATTCGGGAGATCGGAGTCGAAACCGGCGGCAGCAACATCCAGTTTTCGGTCAATCCGGAAAACGGCCGGATGGTCGTCATTGAGATGAATCCGCGCGTCTCGCGAAGCTCGGCGCTCGCTTCCAAGGCCACCGGTTTCCCCATCGCCAAAATCGCGGCCAAGCTCGCGATCGGTTACTCCCTCGACGAAATTCAAAACGACATCACCCGCCTCACCCCGGCGAGCTTCGAACCGACGATCGACTATGTCGTCACCAAAATCCCCCGCTTCGCGTTCGAAAAATTTCCGGGAGCCGACACGACCCTCACCTCGTCGATGAAAAGTGTCGGTGAAGCGATGGCGATCGGCCGCACCTTCAAAGAGTCGTTCCAAAAAGCGATCCGCTCCCTCGAAATCGGATCGCGCGGCTTCGGCGGCGGCGGCAAGTTCGGCGACGACGAAATTCCCGACGAAAACGTGCTCAACGCCCGGCTCGTCCGCCCGAACGCCGAGCGCATTTTCTATATTCGCTACGCGTTCAAGGCGGGATTCACGATCGAAAAACTCCATGGCCTGACCCACATCGACCCGTGGTTCCTCCACCAGTTGCAACAGCTTTACCTAATGGAGGAACGCCTGCGCAACAGCACCCTCGAGTCGCTCTCCGCCTTCCAATTGCGCCAAGCGAAAGGATACGGATTCAGCGATCTCCAGTTGGCGCACTTGCTGAAAAGCGATCCGGAATCCGTGCGTAAAAAGCGAAAAGAACACGGAATTCTGACCACCTTCCGCCTCGTCGATACGTGCGCGGCAGAGTTCGAAGCGTTTACGCCATATTTCTATTCGAGCTTTGGACAGGAGAATGAATTGGTACCGTCCGACCGGAAAAAGATCCTCATCCTCGGCGGCGGTCCCAACCGGATCGGCCAAGGGATCGAGTTCGACTACTGCTGCGTCCACGCGTCGTTCGCCTTGCGCGAAGCCGGTTTCGAGACCGTGATGGTCAACTCCAATCCCGAAACGGTCTCGACCGATTACGATACCTCAGACCGGCTGTATTTCGAACCGCTGACCCTCGAAAGCGTTCTCGAGATCTACCGCCAGGAAAAATGTTCGGGCGCGATCGTCCAGTTTGGCGGACAAACCCCGCTCAACCTGGCGGCCGACCTCAAGAAAAACGGTGTTACCATCATCGGCACATCGCCGGAAAGCATCGATATGGCGGAAGACCGGAAGCTCTTCGCCGCCGCGCTCGAAAAGCTCGACCTCAAGCAGCCGGCCAACGGCACAGCGATGACCGAGGAGGAAGCGTACGCGATCGCCGAGCAAATCGGATTTCCAATCCTCCTCCGCCCGTCGTTCGTCCTCGGCGGCCGCGGGATGTTTACCGTTTATCAAATGGATGAGCTTAAGGCCGTCGTTCGCCAGGCGTTCGATGCCTCGCCCGATAAACCGGTCCTGATCGACAAGTTCCTGGAAGACGCGATCGAGCTCGATGTCGATTGCATCTCCGACGGCGAAACCACCATCGTCGGCGGGATGCTCGAACACGTCGAATTTGCCGGCGTGCACAGCGGCGACGCCGCGATGGTGATGCCGCCCCACACCCTCTGCGAGGAGATGCTCGCCCAGGTTCGCCAGGCCAGCCGCGCGCTCGCGCGCGAATTGAAGGTGATCGGCCTGATGAACATCCAGTTCGCGATCAAGGACGGACAGCTCTACATCCTCGAGGTCAACCCGCGCGCCTCGCGCACCATTCCCTTTGTCAGCAAAGCGATCGGCGTGCCGCTCGCAAAACTCGCCGCGCGCGTGATGGCCGGCGCCACCTTAAAGGAACTCGGATTCACGGACGAGATCATTCCGAAGCACTGGTGCGTCAAAGAGGCTGTCTTCCCGTTCGCGCGGTTCGCCGGAGCATCGGTTTCACTCGGCCCGGAAATGCGAAGCACCGGCGAGGTGATGGGGCTCGACGACGACCTCGGGGTCGCGTTCGCCAAAACGCAAATGGCCGCGAACCCTCCGCTTCCGCTCAGTGGCAACATCTTCCTCAGCGTCAAGGATCGCGACAAAAATGAGGCGGTCGCCCTGGCGCGCCAGCTCATCGATCTCGGATTCAAAATTTATTCGACCAGCGGCACCGCGGAAAAACTCGCCGCAAACGGCATCCCGGTTCATCGCCTTTTCAAACTCGACGAAGGCCGTCCCAATGTGGTCGACATGATCAAAAACGACGACATTCAGATGATCATCAACACCCCGTCGGGCATGATCCCTCTGCGTGACGAAAACAAGATTCGCACCGTCGCGGTCGCCCACGATGTCTGCATTATGACGTCGATTTCCGCCTCAAACGCCGCCATCAACGGTATCCGCGCCCTCCGCGAAAAGGGGATGGGCGTGCGATCGGTTCAGGCTTTCTACGCTCGTCAGGCGGAGAAGCAGGATCGGGCATGAGCGAGACCCGCGACCGCGGCGATACACTTGTCGCCCTTCTGTCCGGACCGGACCAGGCCGGCATCGTCGCACGCGTATCGGGCTGGATCTTCCAGCGAGGCGGCAACATTATTCACGCGGACCAGCATCGGGATCAGGAAGAGGGAATCTTCTTTCAGCGCGTCGAATGGCTGCCGAAAAACGATGCGCGGGCGGAAGCGGCCGCCTTCAGCGAATTTGCCTCCTCGATCGGCATGAACGTTCGGCTCGCTCTGTCGTCCCACCGCCCGAAGTTCGCAGTGATGGTCTCCAAGTTTGACCACTGTTTTCACGACCTCGCTCTTCGCTGGAAAGCGGGAGAATTCCAGGGAGACATCGCCTGCGTCGTTTCCAATCACGACACCTTGCGCGATGCCGCTGAACACTACGGCCTCCCGTTTCATCATGTGCCGGTCACGTCCGGCCGAAAGGACGCCGCGGAAAAACTGCAACTCCAAATCTTCACGGATCATCGGGTCGAGTTCATCGTCATGGCTCGCTACATGCAGGTCTTGTCCGGAGAATTTCTCCGGGCGCTCCGCCGGCCGGTCATCAACATTCACCACTCGTTTCTTCCGGCTTTTGCGGGCGGACGGCCGTATCACCAGGCTCACGCCCGCGGCGTCAAACTGATCGGGGCCACGGCCCATTATGCGACCGAGGTTCTCGATGACGGCCCGATCATCCAGCAGGACGTCGCGCGCGTCACCCATCGCCACGGCGTCCGCGACCTGATCCGCAAAGGCCGCGACCTCGAAAAGCTCGTTCTTTCCCAAGCCGTCGCCTGGCACGCTGAAAACCGTGTTCTCATTTACGGCCGCAAAACCGTCGTTTTCGACTGATCCCGCCGAAAATCCCTCCCCTGCCTTCTCGTCTCAAATCCAAAATCGAAAATCGAAAATCGAAAATCCAATTTGACTCTTTCCCTTCCCTCGCACTTTAGTTTTCCCTTTTAATGGCGCCGGCCGGAACGCGGCGCTCGTTTGTCGTTTGCACGCGGCCTCTTCGCCACTTCCTATCAGAAATGACCACCAAACCGCAGCCTCAAGAAAAGCAGCCAAAATCTGACGAGCGCAATATCGTCTCGGTTGACTCCTCCTACGAAGGCGCCAGCTTCGAGGATAAAATTTTTCTCCTTTGGAACGACTACAAGCGCCTCATCGTCGGGGCCCTAGCCGTTATCGTTCTGGTCTTTGCCGGCTGGGGCATTGCCGCCTGGCTTCAGGGACAGCGCGAGCAGCAAATCACCGCCGCTTATCAGACGGCCCTGTCCATCGACGAGCGGAAGGCCTTTGCCGAAGAATACGCCCCGCACCCGCTGGCCGGAGCAGCCTTGCTCGAAATCGCGGACTACCACTTCTCCAATGCGGAGTACAACGACGCCGTCCGCTACTACCAGTCGGCCGCGGACCTTCTGCCGGACGTCATCGCAGGACGCGCAAAGATCGGTATCGGGGCCTCTTTTGCGCTGAATGGTGAAACCCAGGCCGCTCTCGAACACTTTGAATCCGTCGCTCGCGACGCGACAAATTTTTCGGCGGTTCGCGCGGAAGCGCATTACCACGCCGCCACACTGGCCGCCGAGCTCGGTCAGTTCGATACAGCCCGCGATCACATCGCACGGATCAGCGAACTCGATCACTCCCAGCTCTGGGCAAGCCGGGCTCGCAGCCTCGAACAGTCTTTCCCCCAGCCTAAGGAGGAACCGGCCGAGGCGGATTCCGCGGAGACCGAAGAACCGGCCGCTCCGTGACCTGACAACGTGACGCGTGTATCTCCCTCGTCGCGGAACCACGTTCGCCCTTCCTCCAGTCGTCTTCCTGCCCGCCTCACTCAAGCAGGTTCATGTAGGATCCCAATTGAGCGAGGTAGGCACGGATGATCATCCAGGCCACTAAAAGCGCCACAAGGATAAGAAGCACCTTCGGATACCAAAAGCTTGCGCTGAGCAGCTTCGCCGTCGCCCGTTCGGAATACATTTCCCACAGGTGATCAAGATTCTCGTCGAGCTGGCCGCTCAGTTCGCCGCTCTGGTAAAGCGCGATAAATTCCTCCGGCAAGCGGCGAACGCCATTAAGCTGCTCTCCAGGCGAAATCCCCCGCTGCGCCTCTTCCGCGATTTTCATACCGAGTTTGCGCAGGCCGCGATCCCCGCAGGCGCGGGCCGCACCGAACCACGCGACTGAAATCGTTTCTCCCGCCACCAAGTAGGCGCGCAGCGTCAGCGTCAGATCCGCGATCGCCCGGTTTTTGAGGTAGCCGCGCAGCAGCGGAATCCACCGCATGAGAAATCCCAGCCAGCGGTGCCGCCGCATCGCGGCCCAAGCAACCACTCCCAGCACCAGCCAAAGCGGAATCAGGAGCGGCATCACCGCGCGCAAGTAAGCCGAGACGCTCTCCATGATCAACAACTGAAGCGGCAGCACCAAAATGGCGAAGTGAACGAGAAAGAGCGGATAAATGGCGCCGCTCAGCGCGCGAGCCGCCTGCCGGCCGGCATGCGCGTGCTGCTCCGAGAGCACCAGCAGGGTCTCGGAAAGTCTGCCGCTTTGGGCAGCGGATGAGAGCACAAACCGGTCGACTTCCGGCATCCAGCGCGGCGCCGCGGCTAAAACCGAATCGACCGGCTCTCCCGCGCGCAACCGTTCAGCAAAACGCCGGCGGTCTCGGATCGGAATTCCACCCGCGGACTCGAGCGCACGCGGCAGCGGAAAGCCGGCTCGCAATTGCTGCGAGAGTTCGCGATACCAGCGCGAGAGTTTTTTGTTGGAAACCGCCATTTTTAACCGGCGCTACATCAACGTCGACCAGCGCTAAAAACACTGGCCCTCGGAGAGAACCGGCAGAATACTCCGAACAATCCGCCGGAAACGCGATCTGATTTTGCAGCCACCGGGGTCCCGCCAGACCGATTTTCCACGTGAATTGCACCGTTCAAACTATTGCCGCCTATTTCACCCGCCGCCGGAGACTCGCGCTCGCATTCTTGGCAACGGCAGCGGCGGCGGCCAGCAGCGCATGCTCAACGGTCACGACCTACGACAACCAGTTCCGCTCGGTCTACTCCGCCTACCGCTCCGGCGATGTCGAAAAAGCGATCGAGGTGGTCACCGACAAATCGCATCGCAAAAAACTTGAGTCAAACGACCGCCTCCTCTGGACGATGGAAACCGGCAAGCTCTTCCACGCGGCCGGCCGCTTCGAAGAGAGCAATCGCTACTTTGAACGAGCGGAAGCGATTCTTGCCGATTACGAAAGCCGCGCGGAGTTCACCGTTCGAGGCGGTGCCGCCGAAGCCGGGGCGCTTTTCACCAACCCGGCCGCTATTCCGTACCGAGGAACCTGGACCGACCGGATCATGATCAATACCTACAAGGCGCTGAACTACCTCGCCTTGAGCGACCTCCAGGCCGCCCGCGTCGAGATCCGCCGCGCCTATGAGCGCCAGCAGGAAGCGCTCGATCAGAATCGCAAAGCGATCCGTGAAGCGGAAAAAGAAGCGAGCGAAAGCGACTTCTCGCTCGCGTCCATTCAGGAAAATCCCGTGTTCGAAAATGCCGCCCGGATCGACCCGACAGTCGCCCAAGCCTACGCCGATTTTTCCAATCCGTTCACCACCCTGCTTTCGGGTCTGATTGCTCTCGCCGACCGCGACCCGGCCCGCGCCGAAGTCGACTTCCGCCTCCTCGCCTCGCTCCCGCTTCCGAATCGGTTCATCGAGGCCGAGTTCGCACGGATCCAAGACTATTTAAACGGCGAGAATCCCTCGGCCCTCCATCGGCCGCGCGTGTACGTTCTCTTTGAAAATGGGCTCGGCCCGAACCTGCAGGAAATGCGCGTCGACCTTATCTTGCCCGACCTTGGATACACCGGATTCGCCTTTCCCGAGCTGGTCTCCCAGCCTTCCCCGGTCAGCGCCCTTCGCGCCGGCGGCCACTTCACCGCCGAAGTCGCCAGCATGGATCAGATCGTCGCCACCGAATTTCGCGCCCGTATGCCCGGTATGATTGCCCGGACGGTGTCCTCGGTCATCGCCAAGGAAGTGCTCGCAAAACAGCTGACCGATGACTGGGATCTGGCCGGTCTGCTCATCGGCAGCCTTTACAAGGCCGTTGTCAACCGCGCCGACACCCGGACGTGGAAAACGCTGGGGAAAGAATTTCAGTTCGCCGCATTCGATTATCCAGCTGACGGAACGCTTCAGCTCGCGCTCGCCGGATACGGGAAAAATGAACCGTTGGTCACACGAGAGGTCACACTTCCAGAAGGCGACTTCGTTCTTGTCCTCGCGCGAAGTGTCAATGAGCATGATTTGCGCGTCGCCACGAGCGTGCTTCGCTAATTGATATTCGATTATGAGCAGGCATTTTCCTTTTGTTTTCGCCCTCCTTTTCACCGGCGCGCTCGCGTTCGTCTCCGGCTGCAAAACCGGAACCAATGTGATCGAACCGGCCCGGCCGTCGGCCTCGATGGACGTCGTCCTCGACAAGCGGATTATCCTCGACCGCGCGCTCGCACGGGATTTGGAAATTGAATATTTGAATCAGGCATTCACCGGCGACCTGCGGACGGTCCAAACGACGGTTCGCAACACGACGAGCGCCAAGATCCAGTTTCAATACCGCTACGACTGGATCGACCAAAACGGCATGCATATTCCAACTCCCGCATCGACCTGGGTCGTCCGATCGCTCGAACCGGGCGAATCGGTTTCTCTCACCGCTACAGCGCCGACACCGCGCGCCGCCGATTTTCGTTTTCAAATCAGCGAACACCAACCTCGCTAACATTCTTTCGCCATGATCCTTCCACGCACCATCCAGTTCACCGCCGCCCTTGCTCTCAGCGCCGCCGCACTCACCGGATGCCGAAGTGTCGAACGTGTCGACGCGGACAGCACCCAAGGCCTGATGACGGTTAATGAACTCGATTTTAAAGACTACCAGATCGCAGGCGAGGGGCTGATCAACAAGCTTCTCCAATCGGGCCGCCTCGACGCGCACACAAAGGAGGGACCCGCGGTCATCATGGTGAGCACGATTCGGAATTCGACCACCCAGCACATCGACACGCAGTTGCTCACGCAGCGGATCACCATCGCCCTCGATAAATCCGAAAAGGTGATCACGACGACCGCTCACAGCGGCCGCGGCGCGATCGATCCAGCGGTAAGCGAAAGTCGGAATCTGCCGAACTCCGAGCTTTACGATCCAACCACCACGCAGCGCACCGGCACGGCAATCGCACCGAGCCTCAGTCTCGCCGGCGAAATCACTCAGCTGCGCCGCAAGGAAGGCCGTCACAGCGAGTCGTATTTCATGATTTACATGACCGTTACCGATCTCGAAACAGGCCTCGCCGTCTGGCAGGACGCCGAAGAAATCGTCAAGCAGGGTAAACGCTCGATCTTCGGCTTCTAACCGCCCAGGCTGCGATTTGCCTGGCTCCGGATGCTGGCCTTCGCGCCGTTCTGCACCGGAAAAGCGCCTCCACCGGCACACGGCCGGCAGCTACGCTCCCACCATGTCGCTGCGCTCGTGAAAGCGTGATCACCTCTCCGGGAATGGCTCCCGAAAAGAAGACCGCCCTCCGGCGCCCGACAGCCCTCACCGCATTCTCGTTTACGAGGAAGCCCGAATCCTATGGATGGATACATCGATCCCTCCAGGCGAACCCGATTTCCGGGACTCTAGAAACAGCGATTCAGCTCTCCGGCATCTCTAAAATTTGACCATCGGCCAGCAGCCGCGTCCGAAGCTTCGCATAATCGACCTCCTGCACAGCGACGCCGTCATCAATCGCCAGCGCCGCGGCCGTCGCGGCTGACTGGCCGAGAATCATGAATACCGGCTCCATCCGAATCGATCCGTACGAAATGTGCGACGCCGAAACCGCAACCGGGACCAGCAGGTTCTCGACTTCACCTCGTTTGGGAATAATCGACCGGTAACTGATGACATAGGGGGCGCGGAGCCAGACTTCAATATTGCCCTCGTTCTGCACGTACCCCTCCGGCGTGACATAACGCTGCACGTTGTGAGAATCCATCCCGTAGGAACCCATGCCAACCGGATCCGGTGCCGCGCGATCCCCGCGGCAATCATGCTCGGTCATCACGTAATCGCTGATCATCCGGCGAGCGACCCGCACGTAGATTGCATACGGCCAGTTGTCGTTGTCCGCAAACTCGTCAGCCGCGTAACCCCAGCGGCTCACTTCCGCCCGAATCTCTTCGGGGACCCGCGGATGATTCGCCAGCGAATACATCAGACCTCGCTGCCAATACTCATGTCTCTTCTCAATCTCCCTGCGCTCTCTGTAACCGGCTTCCGGATACTTAAGCGATCCGCCGACAAGGTTCATGGAAACCGCCCAGCGATTGTTCGTGTCCGTCTTCCGGTTCGGCATCGCTCCGGGCAGCCACGGAACGCGCTTCTCGCCCGCCTCAAACATCCGGAATAGCAGCTCAAAATCGGCCTCGTCGTAACCCGGCGGGGGAGCGAACGGGATCTGGTTCTCCGGAACATCCGTCAGACAAAGCCGGTAACAATACGATTGGACGCGATTATCACCCTCTCCGTCCTCACCGCCCGCATCCGGATTGACGCCCGGCAAAAGTCCGCTTTCCGGATCGCCCGGAATCACGTATGGATCGACGCGCGCCTCCGGAGGCAGCGGCCGCTGCGGATACCACTCAGCTTCGTGCGTAAAGACATGGTTGCGGGTGTTTGCCACCTGAATTCCGTTGAGCGTTTCGCCGTATTTCGCATTGCCCTCGCGCCCAACGATGTACGAAACGGCAGCCTCGGCCATCAAATCGCCTTCGTACGTGGCATCGATGAACATTTTTCCCGCGAAACGCCGTCCGGATTCCGTCACAATCATCCGGATACGATTGCCTTCCTTAATCACTCCCCGGCCCTGGTCGCGGACCAAGTATTCGTTCGGCTCATAATACACGCCCGCCTCCTCGATCATCTGATGAAAAATCAGCTCCGCGACGTGCGGCTCAAATCCCCATTGCGCGTCGTCGTCCTGCTCGAGCATCCGGCCTTTCTCCATATACTCCTGACGAGTCTCATGAGTCCAGACGTCCTCGTTTTCGTAGTACGCGCGCACGCGCCGGTAAAACTCACGCGACAGGCCGCCGATGACCGCCTTGCGCCCGGAGTCAGTGCGGCCGAGTCCAGAGCTGGTCAGTCCGCCGAGGTGCGGATAATGGTTGATGATCACGACTGATTTTCCCATCGCGGCCGCCTGGACCGCCGCTGTTACTCCGGCGCTGGTTCCTCCGTAGACAACCACGTCATACTCATCCATTCCCTTCGGCAATTGCGACGAGACGGCACAGCCGGAAAACACCGAAGCGAATAGGAAGATCAGCGAGGCGGAACAGATCACGAGGCTTCTCATGGCACGCGACCCTAATCAAACGACCGCCGGCCGAGCGAGGGGAAAGTTCCAGCGCCACCCGGCCGGGGAGGCAATATTCCCGACACACGCAACTGCCCAAACCTCGCCTGGACCATCCTGGCCAAAAGCGATTTGCTCGCAAGCGTTGCGATATAAGAAGGTGTTAGCGAGTTCCGTCTCACCTTCTTCCGCGGACTTTTCTTCAGTGGCGGGTTAAAGACCGTCCCTGCAATAACCAGAAGAATGACTTCAAGATCCGGGCAATTTTGTTGTTTCATCCCGTCCGCGTCCTGTGATTGGATATCTTCATGACATCAAGAAAAGCGAGCGAACACACCGCACAGCAGAATCGCCGGCAATTTTTGAAAACTTCTTCCCTCGCTCTGGCTGGGGCCGCTCTGGCGAAGTCATTCAGCCTTGCGCCGCGCGCCGCCGCGGCGACCCCTTCGCCGGGCTCTCCAAACTCTCGGATTGGGATCGGACTGATCGGGACTGGCCATCGCTGCAACCAGTTGCTGGCCGAATGTCTGCCCAAGCACGAGGCCTGGCAAATCGACTTCCCGGCCGTCTGCGATGTGTGGAGCGTCAATGCCGAATCGACCGCCGCGAAGATCGAAAAAACGACCGGGCGGAAGCCAAAGAGCTTTTCGCGCTACCAAGACGTGCTCGCGATGAACGAAGTCGATTGCGTGATCATCGCGACTCCTGACTTCAGCCACACGCCGATTCTGGTCGCCGCCGCCGACGCGGGAAAGCATGTCTACGTGGAGAAACCGATGTCCGTCTCGCTCGAACAAGCTGAAGCCGCTGTCGAAGCTACTCAGAGAAACGGCACCGTTGTGCAGGTCGGCACCCAATTCCGCTCGCAGGGGCAATTCATTGAAGCGGCCAAAGCGATCAAGGAAGGCGCGCTGGGACGTATTCTAAAAGTGGATGCAAGCTACCACAGACCACACTTCGCGTGGGGCAGGCGCGACACCAGTGTCGTGCGCCCTGAAGACGTCGACTGGGACGCGTTTCTCATGGACCTGCCGAAACGCCCGTTCGACCCGCAACAGCTTCGCGGCTGGCATCTGTATTCCGACTACACGACCGGCATCACCGGCCTGCTCGGCAGTCACGTGATCGATATCGCGCACTGGCTCAGCGATTCCGGGGTTCCCACGTCCGGCACAGGCGTTCAGGCATGGATGGTGCAGGAAAGTGAAATCGCTGATTTCCAAGAATGCCTCTTCACGTACGAGAATGGAATGATTCTCAATGCGAGTTGTCGCACCGGCAATTCGGCACCCGGTTCACAAATCAATTTTTATGGCACACGCGGCACGCTGCACTGCCCGTTCTCTCAGCGAGCGACGTTGAAGCTCGGACCAAACGGCGCCTCCGCGGATGACCCGGTCGAGAAACGTGAGTTCGCGCCGGTGGATGCACAGAGCCACCTGGAAAACTGGTTCACCTGCGTCCGCGAAGGTTCGACAAAAACCCGCGCAGACATCTTCGCCGGCTACGCTCACGCGGTCGCAGCGATTCTCGCCACAACGTCAGCGAGCGAAGGACGCCGGATCGACTACAAGCCGGTCACGACCTGAATGAGCTTGGCGTGGTTCGCCGAGCAGGGCGCGCTACTTTTAAACTGACGACCAGAATAGGAAACCACGAAATACGTGGAACACACGGAAAGATCTGAGACCCTTGGTTTCTTTCTTCCGTGTATTCCGTGGTGGCTGTGAAAAGCGCGGGGGGCGGATTATGCGATCAGATCTTTTACAACGCGAGCCTGCTCGGTGCCGGTCAGGCGCTGTTCGAGTCCCTGAAAAGGAAACGTCAAACGCTCGTGATCGATGCCGAAAAGGTGAAGGATCGTCGCGTGAAGATCGCGGATGTGCATCGGATTTTTCACGATGTTATACGAAAAGTCGTCGGTCTCGCCGTAACTGATTCCCGGCTTCACGCCGCCGCCGGCCATCCAGGTCGGGAAGCAGCGGGGATGGTGGTCGCGTCCGTATTTGTCCTGTTGCAAACCTCCTTGTGAATAGACCGTCCGCCCGAACTCGCCGCCGCAGATTACAAGCGTGTCGTCGAGCAGGCCTCGCTGACGGAGGTCGGCGACCAGGGCTGCGGTCGGCCGGTCGACTTCCTCACAAAGGATCCGCATCCGATTCGGCAAATCCGCGTGCGCGTCCCACCCCCGGTGGAAAATCTGGGTAAACCGCACGCCCCGCTCGGCCATGCGCCGCGCGAGCAGGCAGTTGTAAGCAAACGTTCCGGGCTCCTTCGCTTGCGGCCCGTAAAGATCCCAGGTCGCCTGCGGCTCGTTTGACATGTCGGTCAGCTCCGGCACCGACGTCTGCATCTTGAAGGCCATCTCATACTGGGAGATGCGCGTGTGGATTTCCGGATCGCCGACGTCTTCGTAGATCTGGCGATTGAGTTCGTTAACACCGTCGATCATCGCGCGGCGCATATCGCGCGTAACACCCGGCGGATCCGAAAGGTGCAGCACCGGATCCCCGCCCGACCGCAGGGCGACACCGGAAAGATCCGGCGGCAGAAAGCCCGACGACCAAAGGCTCGATGAAAGCGCCTGAATGTTTCCGACGGGCGGCAATTTCGAGGTCAGGACGACGAAGGTTGGCAGATCCTCGTTCATCGCTCCCAGTCCGTAGGCAAGCCAGGACCCCATCGAGGCCTTTCCTTGGATCATGCTTCCGGTCGTAATCTGCAGGATCGCCGGCTCATGGTTGATCGCGTCGGTGTGAAGCGACTTAATGATCGCCAGCTCATCCGCGATTTTGGCGGTATGGGGAAAAAGTTCACTGATCCAATGTCCCGCCTGGCCGTGTTGCTTGAACTTAAAAAAACTCGGAGCGATCGGCAGCCGGGACTGCCCTGACGTCATCCCGGTCAGCACCTGCCCCATCCGCACCGACTCCGGCAGGTCATGGTCAAACATCGCCGAGAGTTTCGGTTTATAGTCCCACGTTTCAAACTGCGACGGCGCGCCGGCCAAAAAGAGATAAATCGCCCGCTTCGCCTTCGGCGCGAAGTGCGGGGCGAACCGCCGTTTCTCTCCCCGCGCCAGTGCCGCCAGCGGTCCGCCAGCGCCGCCGAGCAAGCTCGCGAGGCCGGCGAGCGCCAACACCTTGCCGGTCCTTCCCAGAAAATGCCGCCGCGTTTCGAGGCCGAGCCATTCCTGCTTCAAGCTTTGGGGAACCGGCAAATCCCAGACCGTCGGCCCCTCGCCGCAATGATCGGAGCAAAGATGATGATTCGGATCCGAGTCTTCAGGGTGCATGTGAGACCTCCCTTTTCGGGTGGGCTGAAGCCGCTTGGTTCGTCAAGGAATGAATCGGGTCGCACCCGGAAAGGCAAACCGGAAATGAAAACTAGCAGCCGCACAAGCCCGAGGTCTCCAAACACACCGTTTTGGGCTGGTGTGGCAGGGACTGGGCCGACCGTGTTACTCTTCCTTAAAGGGTGGGATTCAATTTGTCGACTTCGCGCACAAACTCATCGGGAGGAACATCCAGCGCACGACAGAGAGCAAAAAGCGTGGCCAAACTCGGGAGCCGGTTTCCGGTCTCGTAGAGGGAAACGTTGTTGTGGCTGATATTTGCTTCATAAGCCAAATCATGCTGCGAAAGGTCTTTCTGCTTCCGCATCCTCCGCAAAACTTGGGCACATGCTTCCTCTAATTTCAATGCCCACAATTGTAGGAATTTAATGCTCGCACTATCTACCGACATATGAGGTAAATTGGGTCGATTTCTTGAACTTGGACCCTAGAGCAAAACCCGATTTTTCACTGCCTCCGCTTCTGATGATGACTAATTCGACCTTTCCTTGTTCCCGTTCTTGTCTGTTTGCTCACCCTGCCTTTGACGGCGGTCGAAAGGTCGCCGGTTCCGACACCGGCTGAGGCCGACGCGATTGTTTCGGATGAAATGCTCGCCGAAAGGGAGCGGAGGGCGACTGTGAGGGAGCGGCTCCGGGAGGTGCCGGCTTTGGAGGTGCATACGATCGACGAAGGCGACCGGAAGGTCGTGCTTCGGCGGGTCGCGCCTCCGGTGTCATTGCCGGAACCCGCGGAGGAAGGCGCGGACGAAATTGTCGCTGTTCCCGAGATTCAGCCGGTTCCGGATCTCGATTCGAAACCGCGCGAGCCACTGGAGATGCTTCTTATCACGGTTTACGGCGATCAGGTTTCGAGGATCCAGTGGGGCGGCGAATTCACAGTTTGGAGCGCGACGAGCTTTGCCGCCTTGCCGGCGATCGGCGAAATCGGCGCGGAGAACGCGGTGCATCCGTATTTCGCGATTGTATCCGAGGCGAACGCTGAATCCTTGCCCGATGAGTTTTCAATTCCAGAGGATTCCGCCGCGCCGTATTGGCTGGAAGCCGGTGGAATGCAAGCTCCCCCGGACCGCCTCTTCGCCGAGATGGAGTTGCTTCACGAATTCTACTGGGAGAACGAAGAGGAGTTTCGCGACGCCTGGCAGCGCTCCAAGGCGCTGCGGGAAGCGCGCGAGCGCTACCTCGCCGCCAATCCGCCGGTGAAGGAAGACTTGATCATCAATTTCGCGCCAGTGAAAAGCCGCCCGCACGAGCCGGACGCACCCCGCTTGTTATCCGAAAATCCCGCGGCGGAAGAAGATTTCTAACCACGAATTAACGCGAATACACACGAATAAAGAGACTATGAAAGGAGATTCAACAGATCGTCTACAGGCGCGAATGGCGATCGAATCGTAATGAAATCCAGTATTTGGATTCCTAATTTGTGCGCACTCGTCGTGAAACCGGCTGCTTTTTCCCGTTCACCGATTAAGAATCCATCACCCTCCGCTTTCCCTCAACACCCGATGAAACAGTTGATCTTGTTGCATGCCCTTGTCGCGCTCCATCTCGGACAATTCGCGTTGCCAGCCGACGCCCAGGTTCTTCCCCTGAACGAAGACCTCACGATTTCTCAAGACGGCGGGGAGTATTTGCTCTCGTGGTTCGGTCGTGATAATTACCTTTACACGCTGGAGACCAGCGAGACCCTGAAGGACTGGTATGCCTTGCCCTACCTTGAGGCCGGTTTCGGCGAGACGCTCGCCTCGAGCATTTCGACCAATGCCGACCGGCTCTTCCTTCGGGTCCGCGGGACGGAGCGTCCCGAACTCACGGCTGAAGCCTCGCCGCGAATTGTCTGCGTCGGTGAAACCGTAACTTTTACCGCGACCGCTGGGACGGAAGGAGGATTTTCGTGGAGCGGCGCTGCGAGCGGCGACAGCGATATCGTTCAAGCGCAATTCTCCACGCCAGGACTGAAGGAGGCGACCGTGACCTACACCATCAACGGTATCGGGATTTCAGAAACGGTTACTGTCGAGGTCCGAGAAATCGTGCTGACCGCCTCGGCGTCGCCCGCAACCGCCTGCGCGGGCGAAGAGATCTTTTTTTCAGCGTCGGCTTCCGGCTGCTCGGGCGATTATGACTGGACCGGCGATGCTTCCGGCAACGAAGCGATTAACTCGCAGGTCTTCAACGAAGCCGGAACCTATCAGGCGACGGTGCGTTTTTCGCGCGGAGGCACGGAGCTGTTTGAAACAGTTACCGTGGTGATCACCGAACCCGAAATCGTCGTTACCGCGCATCCAGCGGTTGTCCATCCGGGGGAGACGGTGACTTTGTCCGCGTATATTGCGTGCGGGGGAGGCGATTTCGCTTTGGCCTCACGCTGGATGGGGAGCCTATAACAGTGCCGACAGTCGAGGAGAGGGAGGTGTTTGCGGGACACAGTGGCGGTCCTATTCATACGCATGGGAAGACCTTTTTAATCGGTTTCCTTCGAACGGGCTTCGGTGCCGGAGCAAAGTTTCGCGCCTCGCTGACGCCGATTCCCGACCCGACGCCAAGTGCGGAGACCGTGCCACAAGACAATGGGGAGGCGGACCGGAAAATCGAAGTAACAGTGATGGCTTGCGAGATCGTCGGCATCGCTAAAGGTGAGGTAATCGCAAGGTGACATCCGCCAAGTCACGCTGCCTTGCGCCTCGTTTTGGCCGTACAACAACCCCGCCTCGGGCCTGCCGCCCCTCGATGTCCAGAGCGACTGGCACGGTTCCGCCGGGTTCAGCACGATGTATCACAGCGCTGACAGCGCCGACGCGTATTTTGACCTGCCGGGAGAAAACCTCACCATATCCGTTACCCTTGACGGCCACTTCGAAGGCGCGACGACCTTTCAGTCCCAGCCCTTCCACGTTGCCCGCGTCGCTCTCGATGCGATTCCCGTCGGCCAGACCGAGCCGCTGCCGGAGGAGGACAAGAACGATCCCGGCGCCTGGATCCTTGCCAGGCGCGACGCGCAAAGTCCCGAACCGGCAGCAAAGGCGACGCTGATCGTGAGGCCGACGGAGGTGAGCAGTTTGACAAGGCGGCTGACCTGGAACAATAACCTTCTCATTGTGCGCAACAAAGCCACGGGGATCCTCGTGTCCAGCGGAGTTACCCTTTCGGAAGATGAGGGACCGGTTGAGTTCACCGTCGCGGGCACGGAAAACTTCGCTGCCGGAGGCGAAGCGACGGTGACATTGACCGTCCGCAAGCCCAACAACGCAACCCTCGCGACGGACAAAGTGAAGTTCATCCGTCCAAATGTGACGGTGGCATGGGAATCGCGGCATGGGCCGGGGCTCCTGGAAGAATTTTCGGTGTCGGAATATGACAATGAATTCACAGCCCTCGATCTGGAATGGCTTAACGGCTGGCGGTATTTCCCTTGCGCGGAAGAGCCGGGAGGAGCAATCCGAAACATCGTCGATATGAAAGTGAACATGCCCGGCTACGGCGGAAAAACCGTCCACCTGCGGGCCTTTGATGTCGATGACGCTACGCCGCTAGAGTTCGATCCAGGCGGAACCATCGACGAATACCAGGGGCGCGGCAATGACAACAGCTATTTGGATCATGAAGAGGCAGTGGCTGGACGCTTTATTGAGAATCATTCCCGGTCGATTGTTCTCGAATTAG
>CAZYAN010000031.1:33026-48881 GCA_964645585.1 uncultured Opitutales bacterium | reverse complement strand
TCGAGGCGCTCAACTTCGGCCGGTTCGAGATCGTCCTTGCCGGCCAAAGCCTCCTGCGCGCGTTTCATCGCCTCTTCGACCGCGGATTCGTCGATCTTTTCCTCACTGATCGCTGATTCCGCCAGCACGGAAACCTTGTCGCCGGAAATTTGGGCAAAACCGCCTCCAACGGCCAGATACTCCGTCCGGCCTTCCCGCTCCACTCGAAGCTCTCCCGGCTCAACCTGTGTCAGTAGAGGAATATGGCCGGGCAGGACCCCGATTTCACCGAGAGCGGTCGGAATCACCACGCTCTCAGCCGTGTCGCTAAAGGCGCGCTGTTCGGGAGTGACGATTTCGAGAATCAAAGGCATTCGGGATTTTCGATTTTAAATTTTAGATTTTAAATCTCTTTTAGGCGCTGGCCTTCTCGGATGCGGCGATAGCTTCGTCGATGCCGCCCTTCATGTAGAAGTCGTTCTCGGGAATGTGGTCGAGCTCGCCATCGAGAATCATCTTGAAGCCGCGGAGAGTGTCCTTGACCGGGACGATCTTGCCCGGGAATCCGGTGAAGACTTCCGCCACATTGAACGGCTGCGAAAGGAACTTTTGGATCTTCCGCGCGCGATAAACGATCTGTTTATCTTCCGGCGAAAGCTCATCGAGACCGAGGATCGCGATGATGTCCTGCAAGTCCTTGTAGCGCTGAAGCACGTTCTGAACGCCGCGCGCGATATCGTAGTGCTCCTGGCCGACGATCCCAGGATCGAGCGCCTTGGAGAAGGACGCAAGCGGATCGACAGCCGGGTAAATCCCGAGCTCCGCGATCGAACGCTCGAGAACGATCGTCGAGTCGAGGTGCGCGAACGTGTTCGCGGGCGCAGGGTCGGTCAAGTCGTCCGCCGGCACGTAAACCGCCTGGAAGGAGGTGATGGATCCCTTCTTGGTCGAAGTGATCCGCTCCTGAAGATTGCCCATTTCCGCTGCCAGCGTCGGCTGATAACCGACCGCCGAGGGCGAACGGCCCAGGAGCGCCGATACTTCAGAACCGGCCTGGGAGAAACGGAAAATGTTGTCGATAAAGAGAAGAACGTCCTGATTTTTCTCGTCGCGGAAATACTCGGCCATTGACAGACCGCTGAGCGCGACCCGCATGCGCGCGCCGGGAGGTTCGTTCATTTGGCCGTAGCAAAGCGCAACCTTGGAATTGGCGAGGTTTTCCTGGTCAATGACGCCCGCCTCCGACATTTCGTGGTAAAGGTCGTTCCCCTCGCGGCTGCGCTCGCCGACTCCGGCGAAGACCGAATAGCCGCCGTGGGTTTTGGCGATGTTGTTGATCAGCTCCATGATCACAACCGTCTTGCCAACGCCCGCCCCTCCGAACGCGCCGACTTTTCCGCCCTTAATGAAGGGGCAGATCAGATCGATGACCTTAATGCCGGTTTCGAGAATCGTCGCCTTCGTGTCTTGATCGACCAGCGGCGGCGGCATGCGGTGAATCGAATATTTCTTCTCGTACTTCACGTCACCCCGCCCATCGACGGCGTCCCCGGTAACGTTGAAAATGCGTCCGAGAACTCCTTCGCCGACCGGTACCGAAATCGGCGCGCCGGTGTCGGTGACATCTTGGCCCCGGACCAAGCCTTCGGTTGAGGTCATGGCGATCGTGCGGACGAGACCGCTGCCGAGGTGCTGCTGCACTTCGAGCGTAAGGAGTTCGGTTTTGCCTTCGACCGTGCGGTCGAGAGTCAGTGCCTGGTAGATCGCCGGTGTCTGCTTCTCGGCGAACTGCACGTCGACAACGGGGCCGATGACTTGAACGATTTTTCCTTTGTTGCTCATGTTCTGATTCGGTTGGCGGCACCTTACGCGTTGGCCGCGGCGGAAGCTGAGATTTCGAGAATTTCCTGGGTAATGGCTGCTTGGCGAGCCTTGTTATAGTCGAGAGTGAGATCGTCCAAGAGATTGGTGGCGTTATCCGAGGCCGTTTTCATCGCGACCATTCGGGCGCTGTGCTCGGAGGCCTTCGCATCGAGGACGAAGTGGTAAATTTGCTGGTTGATATAAAGCGGCAACAGGGCCGAAAGAACGGTGGACGGATCCGGCTCGTATTTCATCTCGCGCGGATCGACGGCGGGAACCGATTCCGTCTGCCCCCCGCTTCCCGGTTCCTTGCGAAGCGCCTCAATCATCTTTTGGAGGCTGCTCAGTGGAAGAAGCGGATGGAGAACCGGTTTTTGGACCAGCGTGTTGACGAATTTCGGATACAGAATTTCGATCGTATCGATCTCACCTTCGAGAAACTGTTTCGTCATGAACTCCGCGATCACGCGGACCTCGGCGAACGGCACTTTGTCGTGAACGTTAAAATCCGCGACGATGTTTCGCTTGGTGCGGCCGAGAAATTGAGCGCCCTTCCTGCCGATGCAGGTGTATTTAATGGCGCCCGGCGTTTCAGTGACGACGCGAAACAGGTTACTGTTCAGGGGCCCGCACAAGCCCTTGTCCGACGTCACGAGCAGAATACCCCGCGTCTTCACCTCACGCTCGGCAAGGAACGGATGCTGGCTGACGTCCGCCCGGCCGGAGAGCGATCCAAGCATCTGCGCCATCAGTTCCGCATACGCGCGGCCGGCGACGGCAGCCTGCTGGGCGCGCTTCATCTTCGAAGCGGCCACCAGCTCCATCGCCTTGGTGATCTGCTTGGTGTTTCTGACCGACTTGATGCGGCGGCGTATGTCTCTTGTGCTCGACATCGTTTAGTTAAAAAACGGCATTGCGGTCATACGATTCGGATGAAGGGACCATCCTCTTATCCGGAGAACGCGATCTTCCACTCCTCAAAGGCCTTCTTCAATTCGGCCGCGATTTCATCCGTCACCGCCTGCTTCGTCCGGATCGAATCCAGAATCGAGGTCTTGCGGGTGGTAAAAAATTCGCGGACGCTCGCGTTGGCATCGACGATCTTCTTGACATCGACCCCGTCGAAAAATCCGTTCTGAATCCCCCAAAGGACGGTCACCTGCTGTTCGACTGGAATCGGGCTGTAGATCGGCTGCTTGAAAATCTCGACGATTCGCGCGCCGCGATCGAGCTGCGCTTTTGTCCGAGCATCTAGATCGGAACCGAACTGGGCGAAGGCCGCGAGCTCGCGATACTGGGCGAGCTCGAGCTTGATCTTGCCCGCAACCTGTTTGATCGCCTTGATCTGCGCGGCGGACCCGACACGCGAGACCGAAAGACCGACCGAAATCGCGGGGCGAATACCTTGGTTAAAAAGGTCGGTTTCCAGGTAAATTTGCCCGTCGGTAATCGAAATGACGTTGGTCGGGATGTACGCCGAGACGTCGCCGGCCTGCGTTTCGATGATCGGCAAGGCTGTCAGCGAACCGCCGCCATTCTTCTCGTCGACACGCGCGGCGCGCTCGAGGAGGCGGGAGTGCAGGTAAAAAACGTCACCCGGATAAGCCTCACGACCGGACGGACGCTTCAGGATCAGGGAAATCTGGCGGTAGGCAACGGCGTGCTTGGAGAGATCGTCGTAAACGATAAGCGCGTCCATCCCGTTGTCCATGAACCACTCGCCCATCGCGGCACCGGCGTAGGGCGCGAGGTACTGGTTCGAGGCGTTGTCGGCGGCGGGCGCCGAAACGACGATGGTGTAATCCATCGCGCCGGCCGCTTCCAGGGCGTCGATCGTGCGGGCGACGTTGGCATTCTTTTGCCCGACGGCGACATAGATCGAGTAAACCGGCCGGAAGTTCGGATCGCCCGATTCGGCGCCGGCCTTGTTGATCTTGGCCTGGTTGATGATCGTGTCGATCGCGATCGTGGTCTTGCCGGTTGAACGGTCGCCGATGATGAGCTCGCGCTGGCCGCGGCCGATCGGAATCATCGAGTCGATGGCCATGATGCCGGTTTGCAGCGGCTGGCTGACCGATTTCCGCGCGATAATCCCTGGAGCGAGTTTCTCGACCGGATAGAAAGTGTCCGACTCGATCGGGCCCTTGCCGTCGATGGGGCGGCCGATCGCGTCGACGACGCGGCTGAGAAGAGATTTGCCAACGGGAACCTGGAGCAGGCGGCCTGTCGTTTGAGCTTCGTCCCCCTCTTTTAAACCGGTCGGATCACCGAGAATGATGCAGCCGACTTCGTCTTCCTCAAGGTTGAGCGCGATCCCCATCGTGTTGTTGGGGAATTCGATCATCTCGTTATACATCACGTCCGAAAGGCCGTCGACACGTGCCACGCCGTCCGCATAGCTGATGATCGTGCCGGTGTTCTTCTTAACGGTCCTGGTCTCGAGCTGGGCGATCTGCTGCTCGATTTGTTCGATGATGGAGCTCATGAATGTGCGTAACGTTTCCGATTAGTTAAAGTTTACTCAGCGAGCAGCGGTGGCTTTTGCAAGCTGCTCGAGACGACTGGCGATGGATGCGTCGTAGAGATCCGATTCAACGCGGATGCGCCAGCCGGCAATCAGATCTTTGTTTTCCGTGGCAACAGCGGTGATTGGGCGGCCGTAGTGAGCGGAGAGCGAGGCTTCGATCGAGCGAATCAAGTCGGCGGAAAGTTCCCCCGCGTATTCCACATGCGCCTGGTTGCGCTCGATTTGTCTGCGGACGAGCTGAAGATACGCCCGCAACACGGCTTTATAATAGCGTGGCGGGTGTTTCGACAGCGCTTCCAGCACCGCGGTGACCTGCTCCGGAACGACCTCCTCGTCCTTGACGCTCAATTGGAGGAGGCGCTTGGCCATCTCCCGGATTTGTTTATTGCCGCTCATGAATCAATCAAAAGAGAAAGTTCAGGTCCCGTTTCCCTCAGCCCTTCAAGGAAAGCTCCCGCGTCGCGGCTTCGCTGTAGCGCGTGCGCTCGTCGTCGGAAAGCTCGCTTTTCAGGACGCGCGCCGCCGTGCTGACCACGAGGCGAGCGATCTCTTCGCGTGCTTCCGCGAGCATCTTTTTCCGATCGAGTTCGATAGCCTCCTGGGCTTTTCGAATCATCTCCTCGCTCCGCGCGGCGGCTTCCTGAGTTTGCCTCTCGACCAGTTCCTTGCTGGTCGCCCGCGCCTCGTCGACGATCTTCTGCGCCTGGCTGGACGCCTCCTTGAGGATCTCTTGGTGCTTCTTCTCCGTCTCGGCGAGTTTTTCCTTCATCTCCTCCGCGTACTGGAGACCCTCGGCGATTTTCTTCTGGCGCTCATCGACCGTCGCGAGCAACGGACGGAACCCAAACCAGTAAATGAGGAAGGCGACGACGCAAAAACTGAGAGCCTGGGCAATCAGAAACGGCCAATCGACGCCGAATTCCCGGGCAATTGTTGTGACCGGGTTGTCTGCCGCTGCCAGGATGAGTTGTTGGTGAATCATGATTCGCTGCTGCGGAATGATGGCGCGTCGCGTTCGAGGCGCGCGACGCGCCGTTTGAATCGGTTATTGCTGCCGTTTGCGATCAGTCTGATCCGTCAGCCCAAAAAGAGGGCGTAGAAGGCGACCGCCTCCGCCAGCGCCATCCCGATGATGGACTGGACGAGAATCTTACCGGATGCACCGGGATTGCGGCCAACGGCCTCGACGGCCTTGGCTCCGACGAACGCGACCCCGAGGGCAGCGGCGAGACAGCCGAGTCCGCCCTGAATGGCACGGAGATCTCCGCTGATTTGTGCGAGTATATCGATCATTTTCCTATTTTCTTTCTCTAGTGGTTCAATCCGCCGCCCACACTCAATGGCAAATGGTCCCGGCGGGAAAGTCGTGGCTTGCGCCGGATCAACTCAGTGGTGCGCCTCGCCCTCTCCTTCATGGTTGCAGATCAGCCCGATATAGACGGCGACCAGCAGCGTGAAGACCAGCGCCTGGACGAGACCGATCAGAATTTCCAGCACGTAAAAAGGTATCGGCAGTCCCCAAGGGAAGAGATGCATCATCGCGTGGAGGAGGCTCTCTCCGCCGAACACATTTCCGAACAGTCGAAACGACAGGGAAACCGGGCGGAACATGATCGAAATCACCTCGATCAGGCCGACCGCAAAGAAAATCGCGAACAGGGGAATGAAAATAAGCAAGGGCACCTCGGCCTTGTCGGCCTTGTTTCCGAACAGATCGTAGGCGATCGCCTTGAACCCGGCGTAACGAACGATGTAGTAGAGCCACGCCACCATCGAAACGGCCGCCAAGGCGAGCGTGGTATTCAAATCCGCGTTCCCGGGCCGAATCAGCGATTTGGTCACCTGAAAGCCGCCGTCGCTTTCCGCGCCCCACCCGATCGTCCCGACTCCCGGAAGCAAGCCGCTCCAGTTCTGAATCAGGATGTAGACAAAAAGACCGGCGAGCAGCGGGAACGTGACGCGAACCATTCTCTTTCCGACGATCGGTTCGATCAGATTGTTAATCCCTTCAACAACCCCCTCGACAATCGCCTGTCCGCGGCTGGGAACGAGTGTCGGTTTCTTAACAGCGAGACGGAGTACCGCGATGAGGATCACGGCAATCACCCAGCTCGTGACCATACTGTTCGTGATCGGGAGTCCCTCCCAAAGCACTTCCGCACGGGGCGATTCGGCCGCGGCCGCAACCGGGGCCATCCCCAGGATACCCAGGAGAGCGACAGGCAGTGGAACGGATGAGAGAATCTTGCGCATGTAGGCGGTCACGTGGCATTCAGTCGTAAAAGAGGAAGTTCATTGCACCAATGTCCTCGGTTCGTCAACCGTCGAAATGCAGGAAATGCCCCGCGGCGCAAACCGGACCCGCCGGCGGCGGCTGGATGATGGCCGACAGGCGCCGTTTGATCCGGCCTGAGGGAAACGGGTCCGGCGTTCATATCCCTTGACGGAACTTCGTTTGCCACAAAGCTTCACAAGAATTTATGCCAGCCTCGCCAGACAATCATCCGCCCCAGTGGCCGGACAGGTCCCGGAGAGCCATCGACCCATTTTTTCTCTTCACCTGTACGCTGCTTGCGCTCGCCGCGATCGCACAGGTCGTCCTGATCTTGTGGATGGATTTCTTTTGAACCCACGGTATCGGAACGCCGTCGTTACCGGCGGCGCGCGACTAAAGAGAAGTAGGTTTCGGCGCGCTGCTGGAACACCGTGACCGCCTCGAACGGCCAGTCGCTTTCCGGCGCTGGCGCCCAAGCCGGGTGCTCCCCCGCCCTCGCCTCCGCTTCATCGAAATACGGGCGGTAATCCGTACGGAAGCAAAATTCCGCTCCCGGCACGGCCCGTTCCGCCAGCGCATCCAGCAAACCGGTTGAAATCATCCGGTTCTTGTGGTGCCTCCGCTTCGGCCAAGGATCCGGAAAAAGCGCGAAAATCCGCCGAAAACGAACTCCATCGGGCAAACAGGCCAGAAAGTCGTCCAGCTCACACTGGATGAAGTCGAGATTCTCCAAGCCGTGCCGGTCGCGCTTCTTCAACGCCCGCCGGACGCGGTCGCCGATCCGGTCAATCCCCGCGCAAAATTCCTCCGGATGCGCGGCCGCGTACGCCGTAAGGAAATGCCCGTGGCCGCTGCCAAGCTCCAGCACGACCGGATCGGTGACTGGAAAACGCTCCGCCAGCCTCTTCTTCAGCGCCTGACGCCGCGCCTCGAGCGCGTCTTCATACGCTTTCGATTCCGAGGGAAAGGCAATTCGCTCCGTATCCATTATCTCACTACGCTTCAGTCTCGCTTCTCTCCGGACGTCTCTCTGTCCCCGTTCCCCGCGCTTGCAAATGAATCATAAGTATATGAACATCAGCAGGATTGACACCGCTGATCCGGCTTGCCTGCCCGAGCGTGAACGGCCGAACCTCGTCCAGTTTCAGTGCCGATTCCCGCTTTAAGCCGCGCAGCTGGAGAAAATCGAGATCGCGCGGAATCCGCATGTTCTCAAGCGAAGCCATCTTCGCGATCTGCTCCAGCTCACGCGCGAGATACCCTTGGTAAGCCACCCGATAAAGAACCTCCTCGCGGAACGCTTCCGGCAGCTTTACAAATTCCTCGGGAAACGGGATGTTCGCCTCGCGACGCCTCACACGATCGCCCCAGGTCCCTGAAGCCGTTCGCTGTTCATTCAGCACGTTTACCCACTGCTCCACCGCCTGCTTCTTTTGCTCGATCCGCCCCAGCCGTTCGTCCGAGACGAGCCCATGGGCCCGCGCATGGTGCAACAGCCGAAGTTCGGCACTCCCATGATTGAACAGCAGGCGGTGCTCAGCCCGGCTTGTGAACATCCGGTAAGGCTCCTGTGTCCCCTTCGTCACCAGGTCGTCAATCAGCACCCCGATGTAGCCCTCGTGCCGCTTGATCACGAAAGGCGACTCTCCCCTCACCTTCCGCACAGCATTCACCCCGGCAACCAGCCCTTGCGCGGCGGCCTCCTCGTAACCGGAGGTCCCGTTGATCTGCCCGGCAAAGAAAAGATTCTCGACCTTCTTGCTTTCCAGCGACGGCATCAGCTGCGTCGGCGGAGCAAAATCATACTCGACCGCGTACGCGGGTCGTAAAATCACCGCCCTTTCGAGACCCGGAATGCTGCGAACCAGCTTGGCCTGGATATCGAACGGAAGACTCGTCGAGAAACCGTTGACATAGTATTCGTTGGTGTTCAGCCCCTCCGGTTCGAGAAACAGCCGGTGCCGCGGCTTGTCGGCGAACCGCACAAACTTGTCCTCGATGCTTGGACAGTAGCGCGGGCCGGTTCCCTCAATTGAACCGGAATACATCGCCGAGAGATGCAGGTTCGCCCGCACAAGATCCGCCGTATCCGGGCTGGTGTAGGTCACCCAGCAGGAAACACGCGCGCTTCCCGGAGCCCAGCCGAGGCGGATTTCATCCCATTGTTCCACGTGGAACAATTCCTGTTCCCCGCGTGTGTCGAAAAAGGAAAATGTCGTCGGTTCGTCATCCCCGCGCTGTTCCTCCATTCCCTCAAAATCGATCGATCGTCCGAGCAACCTTGGCGGCGTTCCGGTTTTCAACCGCTGCAGTTCGATCCCGGCTTCCACAAAACTTGCCGAAAGCGTCTTGGCGGTAAAATCACCCATCCGCCCGCCTTCATTTCGGTTGCTGCCGATATGCATCAATCCCCGCAAAAAGGTCCCGGTCGTCACCACCACGCTTCTTCCGCGGAATTCCAAGTCGAGATTGGTCCGGCAGCCGACCGCACGGCCGTTTTCAAAAATCAGGCCTGTGACGGTCGCTTGGAAAAGGGTCAGGTTTTCCTGCAGTTCCAAGGTGTGCTTCATCCGGAACTGGTAAGCTTTCTTGTCGCTCTGGACACGCGGCGCCTGCACCGCCAGGCCTTTCGAGCTGTTCAGCAGTTTAAACTGGATCGCGGTCAAATCCGCGTTGATAGCCATCTCGCCCCCGAGAGCGTCGATTTCCCGGACAATGTGGCCTTTTGCCTGGCCGCCGATCGCCGGATTGCAGCTCATCTGGGCTATCGTGTCGATATTGCCGCTCAAAACGAGCACGCGCGCCCCCATCCGCGCCGCGGCGAGCGCGGCCTCGCAACCCGCATGTCCGGCACCGCAGACAATGACATCGTAAATTTCGTCGCAGGGCATAATCGTCAGAACAAACGGGTTCGGTCTAAAAATTCAACGCGGAAAGTCGGTTGTTTGCTGTTAGTCGGGCTTCGGCTTGGGAATTGCTCCTTTCACCGCCGGATTGGCTGCATAATGGACACCTTGTTGTCATGTTGATCACGTTTCATATCAATAGAGAAGCCAAGCTTGGCCTGACGCACGAAAGGGACACAGAAAGAGAAAATTTTACCAGCACCTCTTCCATTTCGCCCCGACAACCAACAACCAGCAACCAGCAACTACTTCCCAATGCAGAAGCTGGCAAAGAGCTTGTCGAGCATGGCTTCGTTATCGACGCGCCCGGTGATCTTCCCCAGCGCGTGCAAAGCTTCTCGCAACCGGTTCGCGACCAGCTCGGCCGGCATTCCGGCCGCGGATTCCGCCATCGCGCCTTCAAGGGCGGAAATGGATTCCTCCAGGGCTCCCGCGTGCCGAGCGCTCACGGCCACGAAGTCCTCGGATGGCAACGGGTTGCGTTCGTCGATGATCTGCCGGATCCGGTTCTCCAAACCCTCGATTCCTTCACCCGTCAATGCGGAAATTCTCACTTCAGGAAGCCCATTCCACGGTCGCGCGTGCTCCCGCGCTTCCGGCAAATCGATCTTGTTCTGCACCACAAGTGTGTTGTCCGCCGAAAGCCGCTCCTCGATGGCGGCTGGCAAAACAGGGTGGGGGAGGGACGCGTCGAGAATCAACAGGAACAAATCCGCCTGCTCAACTTGCTCCATCGTCTTCCCAATGCTCAGCAACTCCAGCCGGTCCTCCGATGCACGGATACCGGCTGTATCCAAAAGTCGAATACTATAGGGCCCGATCGTCAGCCGCTCCTCGATCGCGTCGCGGGTCGTCCCCGGCTCATCGCTGACGAGCACCCGGTCATGGCCAACCAGGCGGTTCAAAAGGCTGCTCTTGCCGGCATTCGGCGCGCCCAAGATGATCGTCTTGACGCCGTCACGCAGCAGCGCCCCATACCGGCTCGTCGAGGCCAGTCGCCGCAGATCGTCCGCCAACTCCCGCACCGAACGAATCGGTCCGGCTTCATCCTCGGGCGGCAAATCTTCCTCCGGAAAATCGATATATGCCTCCAGCTCCGCCGTCACCTGAAGAAGACGGTCCACCGCCTGCTCAACCCGATTAGAGAGCGCTCCCTGTAATTGATGACGCGCGGCATCGAGCGCTCGGTCACTCCTCGCACGAATCAGATCCACCACCGCCTCCGCCTGGCTCAGATCCATCCGGCCGTTCATAAAAGCGCGCCGGGTGAATTCACCCGGTTCCGCCAGCCGGCAGCCGCGGCTGACGAGGTCCACCAGCACCTTCTGAACAATCAGCGGGTTGCCGTGGCAGGAGATTTCCAAAAGGTCTTCGCCGGTATACGACCGACCCTTTGAAAAATACGTAAACAGCACATCATCTATTGCTTGCGAATCTCTCGAACGATAATCCGCCCGATAAATCCGCCTCGGTTCAACTCGCCTTCGTCCGAAGATCTCGCGAGAAAGGGCAGGGGAGAGCGGTCCGCTCACGCGCACAACCGCCAGCGCCGCTTCACCACCAGCCGTTGCCTGGGCGACGATCGTGTCGATCTCATTCTCCTGTGATACCTGCATCATAAATCGGCTAACCTAGCACAGCAAACTCGCTCTTCCAGAGCAATTTTCCTCGGAAGCGCCGTACGCCCACGGTCACAGCGCCGATTTCTCCGGGCGATTCTCTTGTGGTCAATAAGCGCTTCCCCGCCTCCAGCGAGAAGCCAAATAGATCGCGGGAATCGCTTCAAAATTGCGCGCGGGCACAGCAAAAGAAGATTGACGCTGCCGCCCTTGTTTCGTTTTCTAAAGCGGTCTCCTTTCCTCGTTTAACGGAGGCAAAAAGCAAACCCGTATCCTAATTGTCATTATGAAAAGAATCCTTCTCATCGCTTCGTTTTTGGTCGCCGGACATGTCGCCTCGGCTCAAAGCGCTTTCCAACTATCCCTGACGCCGGACATCGCCATTGTCGATCGCGGCGAAACCGTCCGCGGTGTTGCGCTGAACATCTGGGGCGAAAACCAGGTCAACGGTCTCGACCTCGGCTTCGTCAATGGTCTGGTTGGCGAAAGCAGCGGTTTGAGCTGGTCCTTGATCGCGGCCTACGGCGAATCCTACACCGGCGTCCTCTGGGGCGGGTTTGTTGCTTACACCACCGGCGACATCGTCGGCTGGCAGGCCGGCGGCATCAATATTTCCCGGGGGTCGCTCGTCGGGCTGCAGTCCGGCTGGGTAAACATCGGCAACAATGTCAAAGGTGTTCAGCTCGGCTTCATCAACTACACCGAAGACCTTACCGGCGTTCAGCTCGGACTTCTGAACATCGTGCGGTCGAATCCCTGGTTCACCGAGTTCCCCAGCAAACTCGCGACCGGCTTCCCGATCGTCAACTGGTCGTTCTAAGAGCGCGCCGCAACCCTGTTTAACAAAAAGGCATCCCTCCACGGAGGGATGCCTTTTTTGTTCGCCCCTCAACAAGGAGGCAAGGGCGATGCGCGGAAATATCTGCTGATCAATGACAGATAAAAAATAAAGTTCTCTCTACCAGCGCTTGCACCGATTCCGGATGCACTCCGCGCCCGCGGCTTGATCGAGAAGCCGGCGGGAACCTTCAGCGGGAAGAGCAAGCAGGCGCGCGGCAAACGCCTCCCCGCCGACCAGCTCCAGAAGATTCTCCCGCCCATACGCAAGCGCCCCATCGTCAAAGCATCCAGTCGTTACCACGACTCCCTGCGTTGCCCCCGCCAAGAGCATTGCGCGGTGACAATTCCGGATCTGCTTTTCATCGACGCTCTCAATCCCCCACGGCATGCAGCGCACCGCGATCGCCGTGTAATCATCCTGCGTATACAACAGGAAATCGACTCCGCTCGAACGATCGAATTGATCGACGGCCCGAAAACCGAGCTCCGAAAAATAAGCGAGCGTGAGGTCCCGAAACACTTTCCAGTCCAGGTTCTTCAACAGGGAAAGCGTGCGCTCGAGCTCAACGTTATTCACTTTGCGCCGCTGACGCCAATCGTCCCGCTTGACCTTCGGAAGCACGGATCCCCACGGGAAAAGCTTGCGGAACAACCCGTGCACCGCCGCGATATTTCCCGCGATGATCTCGTTCTCCCGCCGCACCAGCCGCGCGGCGAGCGACAATGCGGCGAAGAAACAGCAGCCCTGGGCCGCCGGGATTATCCAGCCCAAGAGGTCTTTGGCCTGTGCGGGTGACAGGCTGGTAACAAGATAATAAAGCGCGAGAAGCACCAAGCCGTTGACTCCAAGATGCGCTCCAAGCCCGACGAGAAAATTGGTTCGAATCCGCCAGTGTTTGAGAAATCCATAGGTCATCATCGGTACATCTCCTTTCGCTCACAGGCCATCCGGTCGGGGGCAGGCCGGGATCAGCCAAGCACGAATCAGAAAACCATCGGTCTTTCCCGCGGGCAAGCTCGCGCACGGTCAAGAGAACGTAAAACTGAGCGAAGACCGGTTCGATTCAGATAACGCCGCGGCCGCGCCGCTTGGCCAAACTAACGGCTTGTCCCGCACCCGCTCGCCGCCTTTCATTAAGCGGCGATGGATGATCTACCGGCAAAGGGCACAGACTATCTTAAAGAGACGCTTTCCGCGCCCCGCACCGCCGCTGAGGCCGCTCTGCGCCCGCAAGGTTTTGCCGATTTCACCGGTCAGCGCAAAACGATCGAGCGGCTCCAGGTGATGACCGGCGCCGCCCGCCGGCGCGGCGATCCGCTCAACCACATCCTCCTCAGCGGCCCCCCCGGTCTCGGCAAAACGACGCTCGCGCTGATTCTCGGGCACGAGATGGGCAAGAGCGTCCGCGTGACTTCCGGCCCCGTAATCGAACGCCCCGCCGACCTTGCCGGACTTCTCACGAATCTCGAAGAGGGCGACATCCTGTTCGTCGATGAAATCCACCGCATCTCCAAAACCGTCGAGGAATACCTGTATTCAGCGATGGAGGATTTTGCGATCGATATCCTGATCGACCAAGGCCCCAATGCCCGCAGCGTCCGGCTGACCATCCCGCGATTCACATTAGTCGGGGCGACGACACGCAGCGGCTTCCTCACGGCCCCGCTGCGCAGCCGCTTCACCCTCCAAAGCAGACTCGATTACTACGTCATCGACGACCTGATCAAAATCATCTTCCGCACCTGCGACCTCCTCGGCGTCGAAATCGATCCCGGCGGCGCCGCCGAGATCGCCGCCCGATCGCGCGGCACCCCGAGAGTCGTCAACAACCTCATTCACTTCGTCCGCGACTACGCCCAGGAGCGCGGGGACGGCAAGATTACCCGCCCGATCGCCTGCTCCGCGCTCGAATTGCTGGAAATCGACGCCCACGGTCTCGACGAGATGGACAAACGGATTCTCCGGGTGCTCGCCCGCAACTACCGCGGCGGCCCCGTCGGTCTCGGCACCATCGCCGTTGCTGTCGGCGAGGAAACCGAAACTCTCGAAGAAGTTCACGAACCCTTCCTGATCCAAGAAGGCTACCTGCAGCGAACCCCGCAGGGAAGGGTGCTGACCGCCCGCGGCTACGAAGCCGTCGGTCTCAAAAACCTCACCAGCCCCGACCAGCTGGAATTATCCTGAAGAGCCCGAAACCCGATCGAAACGCCCCCTTTTGATACGCCCGATGAAGCCGGGGTAACGCCAGACGCCCAGCGCGGTGAACCGGACCACCGCTGCTGAGGGACCGCGACCCCGTTACTGTTCGGACCGCCAAGAAAACACGTTCATCCACGGGCGACATCCTTAAGATCCTCTAAACGCTACATGCACGCCGGTTCACCCTCTCAAAAAATCGATCACAGGCACGAAGAGCAGGATCGTTCCGCATTCATCAACGTATCCCCAATTCCTCCTATCTTTGTGCTTTCTGTGATCCTTGTGGTTCCTAATGCCCCCTCTCCACGCAGCTCCCGCCTCCTACTCATTAATCACCCCGAAATCCGGGCTGAACAACCGCTTGTAAAACCGCACCGCGTAATTATCGGTCATGCCCGCCAGAAAATCGCACAACACGCGCATTCTAGGCCGAACCTCCGCCTCCCGCTCCAGCCGCCGCGAAAAGTCGTCCGGCAAAAAGTCGATGACCGGTCCGCTATCGCCATTTAGATAATTCTCACAAAGGACCCCGAACACGCGTTTCAGAATAAAATTCCCTTTATATTCGAGATGCTGCAGCGGGGGCGACTCGAACACGATGTCACAGGCGAGGGCCGAATAAAAATCCGCTTCCTCCCGCACGGCTTCATCGATCGCGAGCGCGAAACGATACCGGTTGGTCGCCTCCCGCATCGGGTTCTCCGGACGTTCCACCAGACGGCACGCCTGAATAAACGTCCCGACCTTGCGGCCGAACGCGCTTTCGACCTTCCCCGACCGCATCACTTCCAAAAGCCGCTTCAAGTACTCCGCCTCCCCGCCCTTGAACTCCCGGCCGGCCGCCCAGGTTTCCAGCTTCGCCGCCGTGATAAATCCGGCCCGCACGCCATCGACAATGTCATTCAGCGAGTACGCGGTATCATCCGCCCAGTCCATGATCTGACACTCGATACTGCGAAAACGGTTCCGCTCTTCCCCCGGACGAAGGCTCTCGCGAACGCTGCCGCCGCCGAGGGCAAAGTCGAGCAACCGCGCCTGCTCATCATACAGGAAGTGATTGTCTGGATCCTCGAGCTCGTGATGCAGACTCTTATATTTCAAAATGCCGTCCAGAAACGCGCGCGTGGGATTCATCCCGCGCAATCCGTCCGGTCCGGAAAAAATGGTTTCCGCGATGATCCGCAAACTCTGCGCGTTGCCCTCGAATCCGCCGTGTTCGCGCATCAGCCGGTTCAGTGAACGCTCGCCGGCGTGACCGAACGGCGGATGACCGAGATCGTGCGTCAAACAGACCGCCTCCACCAAATCGGCATCGACGAAAAAGTCCTTCTCCAAAAACTCGCCGCGGTGGAGCAGATATCGGCAAATCGACCGCCCGATCTGCGCGACCTCGAGCGAGTGGGTTAAACGGGTTCGATAAAAATCATATTCCCCCGCCAGAAAGACCTGCGTCTTGTTCTGCAGCCGCCGAAACGCTGTTGTATAAAGGATCCGGTCACGATCAGCCTGAAATGGCGTCCGGTAATCCCGTTCCCGAGGACCGTCAAGATGCTCTGTATCAAACGCGCGATAAAATCGATTCTCCATACCCGGTCCGCACCTAAACCGAAATTTAATGGGATGAAAAGCGCAATCGCCCCGCGGCG
>CAZYAN010000031.1:0-32926 GCA_964645585.1 uncultured Opitutales bacterium | reverse complement strand
GTGGAACCGGTTCCTCCATCAGCTTTTTAAACGATTCCCCCTACGCTCACGTTCTGGGAGAGGACGCCGACAAACTGGACCAATTGAGCCAATTTACTCTGACCACTTGGCTGAACGTCAACGCGTACCCATCGGGCAATCATCGGCTCGTGGCGAAGCAGGCTGGCGGTGCGTTCGGCGGATTTAATTGGGCTATGAACGCGGCGCCGAACGATGGTGCTGTTGGACCCGATAATTTTCGTTTGGGGTTATTTATAGGAAACAATGTGAGCGCTGGCGGTAGTGACTTTGCGGCGATTTATTCCACCGTCGACGTTGACGCGCATGATAAATGGGTCTTTTTGGCGACCACCTACGACGGAACCACAGGTACCGTTAATTTCTATATCGGCGACGCGGTCACAGGTGTTTCGCAATTGGGCGCAAGTCTATCGACTATTGCTATTACTGTAGATGGCGGAACCGCGCGGTTTGGGGTCGGTTTCACTGATGCCGCACCAACATCAAATACTTCTGTCCTCGGCCTGCAGGACGACATTCGCGTGTATTCCGGCGTCCTGGATGCGACCGCGCTCGAAGCGGTGCGCCTGGAAAATATTCCCGAGCCGTCGACCTACGCGGCGATTTTTGGCGGGCTCGCTTTGCTGGCCGCCGGCGTCGTCCGGTATCGCCGGAATCGCGCCTGACAAGCCCGTATAAATAAGCGAACCACTTTGAAGCCCGGCACGACAGCTGCCGGGCTTTTCCTTTTATTCGGCCGATCGATCGATCGAAAGTTCCCGGCCTCGGCGACGGTTACGTTCCTTTTTCGGCAGCCGGAGAATCCTTGCCCGCCTCCTCCCGCTGTTCAACAACGAGCGGAAGCCGCCGGCAGGGCGTTACTTTTCGCTTTGGTCGCGATCGGGTGATGGCGCGCGGAGGGCGGCGGAGACGCGGTCTGACTCCAAAGCCGGCGCGGGCGGGAGTCCAGTGATTTCGAGAATCTCCTGGTCGTTGAGCGTTTCGCGTTCAAGGAGCGCGGACGCAAGAGCATCAAGCTCCCGCCGGTGCTTTTTCAGCAGCTTGATCGCCTGCTGGTGACAGGTCGCGATAATCTCACGAATCTCCGCGTCGACGAGTCGCGCGGTTTCTTCGCTGACTCCGTGCATCCGGAAGGCGTTTCCCCCTAAATAAGGATTCGTTTCCCGGATGACCTGGACCAGGCCGAGTTTCTCGCTCATGCCCCAGAGCGCGACCATGGAGCGGGCAAGGTGGGTGGCTTGTTCAATATCATTGGCGGCGCCGGTGGTTTTTGTCCCGTAAACCACTTCTTCCGCCGCGCGTCCCCCGAGAATACCGATGAGCCGCGCGCGGAGGTAGCCTTCGGGAAAATTGTACCGCTCGCTGTCGGGACGCTGGTAGGTGACGCCGAGAGCCTGTCCCCGGGGCACAATCGTGACGCGATGCACCGGGTCGGCTCCCGGGACCACGAGTCCGAGGATGGCGTGTCCGCTTTCGTGGTAAGCGATCCGCTCGCGGTCACTGTGGGTGAGCACGAGAGGGCGCTCGGGGCCGAGCACGATCTTTTCAAGCGAATCGAGAAAGTCCGCATGGTGCACTTTGCTCTGGTTCCGTCTGGCGGCGAGGAGTGCGGCCTCGTTGACGAGATTGCGCAGATCGGCGCCCGAAAAGCCCGGTGTCGCGGCGGCGACCTTGCCTAAATCGACGTCGTCTGCGAGGCGGACCTTTCGGATGTGGACCTCCAGGATCGCTTTTCGGCCCGCCTTGTCGGGGAGGTTGACGACTACGCGCCGGTCGAAACGGCCGGCACGGAGGAGCGCTTTGTCGAGAATGTCGGGCTGGTTGGTAGCCGCGAGAACGATGACGCCTTCGCGGCTGGAAAAGCCGTCCATTTCGGTAAGGATCTGGTTGAGCGTCTGCTCCTGTTCGCTGGCCCCGCCGATCGCCGCTTGCCCGCGGGCGCGGCCGATCGAGTCGATTTCGTCGATGAAAATGATCGCCGGCGCGTTCTCGCGGGCTTGCTTGAAGAGATCGCGAACACGCGCCGCGCCGACGCCGACGATCATCTCCACGAATTCGGAAGCGCTCATGGAGAAGAAGGGCACGCCGGCCTCGCCAGCCACGGCGCGGGCAAGGAGCGTCTTTCCGGTGCCGGGCGCGCCGACCAGGAGGACGCCTTTGGGAGCGGTGCCGCCAAGGCGGGTGTATTTTTCCGGCTCCTTGAGGAAGTCGACGATTTCGGCCAGCTCATTCTCGGCTTCGTCGATTCCGGCAACATCGTCGAAGGTGACACGCGTATCGCTTTCGGCATCGTAACGCCGGGCCTTGCTTTTGCCCAAACCCATAATCCCGCCCATACCGCCGCCCATGCCCCCGAGTTTTCGGGCGCGGCGAAAAAGCCAGACGTAAAACGCGATGAGGAAGAGGGCGGGGCCGAACCCAAAAAGAAGCGTGAGCCAAGGACTTCGATCTTCGATCGGCTGGGCGCGGATTTCCACGCCGTTTTCGATCAGCAGCGTTTCGAGCCCGGAATCAAGGAACACAGGCAGTGTCGTCTCGAAATTCTCGATTTCGCGGGGTTCAGGCAAAGACGAATCAGGCGCGGCGTCTTCCGCTATCCGGGGCCAGACGACCGGTTCTTTGAATTTCCCCTCCACGCTCTCGCCGCGGCTGAAAATCGCGTCGACATTTCCCCGCGCCACTTCCGCTTTGAATACCGTATACGGGACTGAGACCGGCGCCCCCGGGGCTGGAACGATCATCCGGGCGACGAAATAGTTGATGAGCAGGATCAGCAAAAACGCGATCCACATGCGGCGGGGCGGTATTGATCCAGGCTTTCGGTTTGGCGACACCTGCGAAGGCTGTTTTTTGGACGGATCGCTCGAAGGAGGCATACGCGCAGCATAGCGTCCGGCGATGCGAAAGGACAAGGAGTTTGCAAAAAGCTCCAGAGTTCTTCGGAACTTCCGGAGGCAATCAAGCGATTGACTTCTCTCGCTGCTGGCATGAACGTTTGTTCATGCCACAAAGCCAGGGAGAGCCGTCGGCGAAAAGCCCGATACGAGGGCGCGGCGCAGGCTGGAATCCAGCTAACCGCTTCGACCAAATCCATATCGAACCGGATCCGGATCTCCCCGCCGACAAACCGGCCACCCGCTACTACCGGGACAGCGCCGCAAGCGTCATCACCCGAAACAACAGTCCGGACGTGGGATTTTCAGCCAGCATCAACCCGTATCGCGGCTGCGAACACGGCTGCATCTACTGCTACGCGCGACCGACGCACGAATATCTCGGTTTCTCTTCAGGGCTCGACTTCGAATCCCGGATTATGGTCAAGGAAGACGCCGCCGAACTGCTCCGGCGCGATCTCGCCGCGCGCAATTGGATTCCGCAGGTGCTCGCCATGAGCGGCGTCACCGATCCCTACCAGCCTGTCGAGCGAAAGCTCCAGATTACTCGCCAATGTCTCGAAATACTCCACGCCTTTAAAAATCCGGTTTCGATTATCACCAAGAATCACCTGATCACTCGCGACACCGGCCTCCTCGCTTCCATGGCGGCCGAGGAACTCGCCTCGGTCAATATTTCCGTCACCAGTCTCAATCCGAAACTCACCGCGATCCTCGAGCCCCGCACCGCCCGCCCGGAGCTCCGTCTGCGCGCGATCCGCGCACTCGCCGATGCGGGCGTCCCGGTCAATGTCATGGTCGCGCCGATCATTCCCGGACTCACCGACGAGGAAATGCCGTCCATTCTCGATGCCGCGGCGGATGCCGGCGCCCGGACCGCGGCCTTCACAATCGTCCGCTTGCCGCATGCGGTTGCCCCGCTTTTCGAGAGCTGGCTCGAGCAGCATTTTCCCGCCCGAAAGAAAAAGGTGCTCGACCGAATCCGGTCGATGCGCGGCGGCCGTTTGAACGATCCCGATTTCGGATCGCGCATGCGAGGCGAGGGGATCTTCGCCGAACAAATCCGTTCACTGTTTCATGTCGCGGTTCG
Organism: uncultured Opitutales bacterium; assembly: GCA_964645585.1. GTDB lineage: Bacteria > Verrucomicrobiota > Verrucomicrobiia > Opitutales > T3Sed10-336 > DATGSL01. The sequence goes on along the minus strand of CAZYAN010000031.1, from coordinate 28,921 downwards.
CCGTGCCGGACTCGACCAGCCGCGTCCAACCCTCCGAACCGATCTCTTCCGCGTCCCCGGCCGCCCCCGGCAACTCGACCTGTTCTCCGGTTTCTGAACCTCGAAGTTCAGGATTCCTTCGCGGCCGAACACGCTGTCCGGTCCCGAAGGTATTCGAAGCTCACTCGGATCGATTCGAACGGGTCGCCCGGACAGATGTCCTGCTCGACAACATACCATTCGCATCCGGCCCGCTCCGCCTCCGCGATGATCGCTGGAAAGTCCAGGTTTCCGTTCCCGATTTCCGCAAAGGTCGCCCGGTTCTCGCGGTCGATCACGTAATCCTTCAGGTGGAGCACCGGCAGCCGGCCGCGCAGGCGTGCGCACCATTTCACCGGATCGCCTCCGCCGAACTGCACCCAATAGGTATCGAGCTCGGCCCGCAAGTAACGCGCATCGGTCTGCTCGTAAATCCGTTCGAGAATCGTACGGCCTCCCAGCCGCCGAAATTCGAAGTGATGATTATGGTAGCCGAGCCTCAGGCCCGATTCATGCAACACCTTCCCGGCGGCGTTCAATTTTTCAATCCAGGCGTCGACCGCCTCGTCGGAACTGAAATCAACATCGCGCGGAGCGGGATAGGCTGTTCTCGTGCAGCCGAGCCGCTTCAGTCGCTCAACAACCCGCTCCGGCTCGTTCATGATCCGATCCGGCGCCTCATGCGTCGCGCAGAGCACCAAGCCTTCGCCGTCGAGAATCCTCACCAGCTCCTCCTCCTCGATCGGCCCCATCCCGCTCACCTGCACCGCTCGATAACCAATCGCGCGAACCTTTCGCAGAGTCGCCGCAATGTCCGCCGGCGTTTGAATGAACTCCCGCAACGTATACAGCTGCACCGCAACTTGATCGATTCTCACGAATACGGAACCCTATGCGAAGTTGTTCCCAAGCCAAGCAAATCGGTTCTTCCTTTTGCTTTTTGCCTTCCCGATCCCGCCTTTCATAGCCTTAATCCCCATGAAAAAAACCCAGCTTCACCCGCGAGCCGCGGAGCTGATCTCATCGCTCGATCTCGAACCGCATCCAGAAGGTGGATACTTCACGCGGCATTTTTGCTCGACCAGCTTTGTCAGGCCGACCGACGGCCGTCCTGACCGTCCCGCGCTGACTTCCATTTACTTCCTCCTGCCTGGGGGCGCGTGCAGCCGATGGCACCGGGTCCTCTCCGATGAGGCCTGGCACTTGTACGAGGGCGATCCGCTCGAACTCTACTGGGCCGGCGACGGCGACAACTTCAGCGATGTGACCGCGCGCTTGCTCGGCCCGATTCAAACCGATGGCGCGGCCATGCGTCCTGTCACTGTTGTTCCGCGAAACCGCTGGCAAGCCGCCCGGTCGACTGGATCGTATTCATTGGTTGGATGCAGCGTCGGACCGGGTTTCGATTTTGCGGATTTCGAATTGCTCACTCAGCGCCCCGATCTCGTCGAACGGCTTACAAACGCTCGTCCAGATCTGGCGCGCTTCCTCTGAACGAACCAGTCGAATTGTCATTTTTTTCGCTGGCTATGGATTTTCGTTTTCCATTTCGCCGCTGACGATGAATTCGATCAGGTCCGCCATTCCCTGCAGGTCGAGTGCCCCTTCGAGTCCGGGCGGCATCATGGACACGCCTTGACTCGCGATCCGTGCGATGTCCGACCGCGGGACCACTTTCTCAACGCCAAACGCCTGGCGAACGGTTACGCTTTGCGGGGTCTCACTCGCGATCAGTCCAAAATGGTTTTCACCCGACTTGGTCTCAATCAGCCACGTCATATAGGTCGGCGCCACTTCGCGATTCGGATCGACAATATTGACCAGCAAACTCGCCCTGCCGGCCGATCGCAGGGTCGTCAGATCCGGCCCGAGCGCGTATCCTTCGTCGCCCGCGCGATGGCATGAAGCGCACAGCGTGCGGTACTTCGTTCGCCCCCGCGCCGGGTCGCCGACGAGCTCGAGCGCGGAAAGAAATTTCTCAACCGCTTCGCCCCGCGCAATCACGCTGTGCCCCGAAAGGGTTTTCTCCGCCGCCGCACGAACTTCTGGATCCCGGTGCGACTGGAGGAACCGGCGCTGGTTCGCCGAAAGATCCGCCGGGTGAACGGCGCCGGTCTCGATCCCATTCAGCAAAGTCAGCGAGCGAGCGGGCCGGTTCAACAGGAGCGAAAGCGCTTCTCCGCGAAGACGAGGCGTCATCCGCGCGAACCGCGCGACCACTTCCTCGCCAACCGCCGCATCGCCGAACCGATCGAGCGCGCCGAGCGCGGCCAGCTGCACCGGTTGCGGGTCGTCGCGATCCAGCAGCGTCAGCAACCGCTCGCCCGCTTCTTCGTAACTCGTCAAACCGAGCAGCTGGATCGCTTCGATCCGAAGCTCTTCACTTGCCGACGCGTCCGCCGCGACGCGCGCGGCCTCCTCTGTGATCGTTCCCAGCGCCCCTTCCGGATCCGCGAGCGCCAGCGAACTTCCCGCCCGCAACAGGCCGTCTCCAAGCGCCGCAACCCGGCCAAACGCCTCCGAGGCGGGGATGCCGCTGAGGTGCTCGATCACATTCGTCACCTCATCGGGATCATTCTTGGCCGCGATCAAGCCGATCAATTCCTCTAAAAACTTCCGAACATCCGGCGAAGCACTCGCGTCGGCGCGGTTCGCCAGCAGCGCAAACAATTCTCCCGCGCCATCGGTCAAAGAGGTCAGAATAGCGGCCTCGACCCAGCGGTCGCCGGCATCGCGAGTCGCGATTGCCCCCAGCGCGTCGATCCGTCCAGAATCGTCGCATTCACCGAGACTGAAAGCGAGCTGGTAACGGACAAACGGAGACGGGTCCTCCGCCAGCTCCAGCAATTTTTCCGTCAATCGATCCGCCTCATCGCCTCGATCATGGAGGAACCGCTCCGAGAGCCGGACCGCGTGCTGCCGGACGCGATCATCGCGATCGCCGAGCGCGCGCAGCAAATCCGCCGCTTCCAAAGCGCCGACTCCGGCAAGCGCATACAACGCGTGCATCCGCCCGAGAGGAGCGGGCGAAGAGGCCAGGAACTCCCGCGATATTTCCGCCGCTTCGGGATCTTGTCTCTCATACAGCAGCCGCGCCGCCGTGTCGCGGTGCCAGCCGTTTGGATGCGCAAGCGTTTCAACGAGCTCGGCCGTCGAGCGATCACCCAGACGGATTGGCGAAGGTTGCTCAAAATCTTCGGGAACGACCCGATAAATCCGGCCGCGATCATTTCCGCTGTTAAGATCGAGATGTTTTTTGATCGACTCCGGGATCGACCACGGGTGCTCGATCACTTCCCGATACATGTCGAGAATGTAAAGGGCGCCGTCGGGAGCGTTAGCAAAATCAACCGGCCGGAACCAGGTGTCTGTCGACGCGATGAATTCGACATTCTGTTCGTCGGCCGGACGTTCCGCCACCGGCTCGACGCCTTCCGTGCGAATCAGCTTGCGGTGAACGAGGTTCCCGCCGGCGTCGCCAATGAACGCGTTGCCGACAAACTCGGCCGGCAGCGCGTTGCCCCGGTAAATCGTCGCTCCGGTTGCTCCCGTGAAATAACCGGAAACCCGGCCGCCGCCTTCAACAATCCCTGGAACGATTCCTGCCACGCGCCACCGTGTGCGGGTGATGCGCCACGGTTCATCCGGACTGATCCGGTAGACCTCGGCCGCCGGCCCGTCGACCGGAATATCGATCAGCGGCCGCGGCGGTGTGTAATACCGGTTTCGGCCGCCGTAGCGAAGGTCATACATCAGCGCCTGGATGTGATTGCTGTTGCTGCTGACAAACTTCCGGCCGCGATCGTCGAAGCTCATGCCGTGCTGGCCGCCGCCCGCCTCCGCGCGGATCGTCAGCGTCCGCGGATCAAAAGAAAAATCACGCGACCGAAGCTCGACCGGCGGCTCGGAGGGGTGAGCGACCGAATGAATCGACCCGCCGTTCCGCGACGTTGCGCCATGGATCCGGTTGTCGAGTCCCCACGTGAAGTTGTTCAGGAGCGCCTGGACGTTCAGCCTGCTCGCCTGACTCCCGAACCCGGTGAAAACAACTTTCCGCTCATCGGCCCGGCCGTCACCATCGAGATCTTTGAGCCAAAGAATATCCGGCGAGGCGCCGACGAAAACGCCGCCGTCATAACAGATAATCGCCGTCGGCCACGCGAGGTCTTCCGCGAAGATCGTGTCCCGGTCAAAGCGGCCGTCGTTGTCGGTGTCTTCGAGCATCCGGATTCTGCCGAGATGCCCGTCGCGTCGCTCGGAATAGCCGATCATCTCGATGACGAAAAGCCGTCCGTTCTCATCGAACGAAACGGCCACCGGATCCCGCACCAGCGGCTCGGCGGCGACGAGGTCGAGGCGGAACCCCGCCTTGATCTGAAACGTTTCCAGCGCTTTCCCGGGCGGAGTCGCCGGAACGCGCGGCAGGTCTTCCGCCCCGACCTCCGGTTCCTGGGCGCGCGGCACACTTGCAAGAAGCAGCAGGGCCGCGATACCGAAAGCCGCGGCTCCTGCGCGGGGAGAAAGGGTAACAATCCTGGTTCTCATCGGGTTCGACGATGCGAATCCGCGGCCGAAGATCAACGTTCTTGAATTCCCGGCCGCCGCACGACAGGCTGGAAATCTCACAAAACCCGCCTTCGACTGATGATGACCAACCCGGAAAGCTCCCCTCCATGCACCCGCCGCCGGTTCCTCACTGAATCAGCAGCCTGGCTTCTCTCCGCCAGTCTCGCCGGACGCCTCGCCGGCCAGTCCGCTCCTGCCGCACCGGCCGCCAGACCCGCCGAACCGGATCCCGCGCCGACGAACGACGAGCCGATTATCGACATTCATCAGCACACGCCTTACAGCGGGCGGGGCGATGCCGAGATGATTGCCCACCAGCGCCGCATTGGAATCACGAAAACGGTCCTCCTGCCGGCCGGCACTCCGGTCGACCTTCCGAGCACGCACAACGGCAGGTCCAACGGGCTGGCCGCCAAGATCGGGGGAAACGAGAAAGCGCTGGAAATCGTCCGCGCGCACCCCGGTGAGTTTTACTTTTTTGCCAACGAAGTTCCCGACCTGCCGAATGCCCTGGAAGTGATCGAAAAGTATTTGCGGCTCGGGGCAATCGGGATCGGTGAACAGAAGTTTGGCGTCGACAGCGATTCGAGGCACGTGATGGCGATCGCGGAGCTGGCGCGTGAATACGATGTTCCCGTGCTCCTGCACTTCCAGGAGGGCCGTTACAATCATCACCTCGACCGCTTCCACAAGGTGCTGGAGAAATTTCCGGAGGTAAACTTTCTCGGCCACGCCCAAACCTGGTGGGGGCACATCGACAAAAATCACAAACCCGAGGATCTTTACCCAAAAGGCAAAGTGACCCCCGGCGGCATTACCGATCGCCTCCTCAGCGACTACCCGAATATGTATGCCGACCAGTCGGCCGGATCCGGCCTGAACGCGCTGCTCCGCGACGAAGAACACGCCCGCTGGTTCCTCGACAAGCACCAGAACAAAATCCTGTTCGGCACCGACTGCTCCGATGCGGACGGCCAGGGCGACGCCTGCCAAGGCGCGAAGACGCTCGCGGCGATCAAGCGCCTCGCTCCCAATAAGGCGGCCGAACGAAAAATTTTATACGAAAACGCGAAACGGCTGCTGCGGATTTAATCAAGCCGCGCAAACCTCGCGAACCCGCGGGCTCGTCGGGACGCCCGCGCTCTGTTTACTTCTTGTAAACCTCGTCCGGATCGAAGGACTTCTCCTCGATCGCCTGTTCGAGCGCGAAGGTTTCATCGTCGGCGATCTTCCGGTAAAAGCAGGAGCGGTAGCCGTTGTGACAGCATCCCTCGCCAGTCACGTCGACTTTGAGCAAGATGACGTCCTGGTCGCAATCAACATAGATGTCGCGAACCTTTTGAACGAGGCCGGACGACTCGCCCTTTACCCAAAGTTTCTGACGGGAGCGGCTCCAATAGCTCGCTTTGCGCGTCTGGATCGTCAGTCGCAGCGACTCCGCGTTCATCCAGGCAAACATCAAGACTTCGCCGGTCTCGGCATCGGTGGTGATGCACGGGATCAGCCCGTCCACGTCGAACTTCGGACGCAGGAGATCCCCGCGCTCGACCTCCTCTTTGGACGCGCGCGGCGCAAAAACATTTTCCGCTTCGCTCATGGCCCCAAAGTTGTGACCGAATCCTTGAAGCGCAAAAAGATTTTTTCCCAAACAAATACTCCGGCGGAACGCGGACCTCTCGGTTCGCGGAATTGCGCGCGATTTCGGCGGCGAGAAAAAAGCCGTCAAACAGCGCTTGACTTGGTTGCCGGTGCTCCTAGGTTTTCATTCTTCCCATTCGGGGTAGTAGCTCAGTTGGTTAGAGCGCCTGCCTGTCACGCAGGAGGTCGCGAGTTCGAGTCTCGTCTATCCCGCCATTTTTAAAGGCGATCCCCGTTACCCTATCCGCCATCAGAATCCCCGCCGTTTCACGCGGTCCCGACTTCGGACGCGGCGCAAGCCTCCGAGCTTGCGAATTCCAGCACCGCCCCCGGCGGCCACTTCTCCCGCTTACCTTACGGATCAATCGACGATGCGCATCTGGATGCTGTCGATCAGTTTTTCGCCGGCGAGGAGATTGGTCGCAACGACCAGGCGATCATCGGTCTCGACATAGCCCGCTTTCTTTAATGTCTCCACAGCGGCTTGGAGTGTGCGCTCAGGGTCGCTGTTCAGCTCAAGCAGAAACGGCACCACACCCCAGACGAGCATGAGCTGACGCCGCACGATTTCGGAATCGGTAAATGCAAAGACCGGCGATTTTCGCGGACGCAAGGCCGAGAGCACACGCGCCATTCCGCCGCGGCGGGTGAAAACGACGATGCCCGGGCTCGCCAGCTCATTCGCCATCACGACCGCCGCGCGCATCATTTTTTCCTTCTCCGTTGCCAGCTCCAGCGCCTCGGCGTAACCGGCCCCGCCCGAACGTTCCGTCCGGCGCGCGATCCGGTCGAGCACCTCAACGCACTCCAGCGGATAGGCGCCGATCGTTGTCTCGCCAGACAGCATCACGCAGTCGGCCTGCTCGAAGACGGCATTGGCGACATCGGTCACCTCCGCGCGCGTCGGCATCGGCGCCTGGATCATCGATTCGAGCATGTGGGTCGCGATGATCACCGGGGTCCCGACACGAAGACAGGTTTTGACGGCCCGCCGCTGGATGATCGGCAATTCTTCATACGGACACTCGATCCCGAGATCGCCGCGCGCAACCATCAGGCAATCCGCGGTTTCGATGATATCGTCGAGATTCGTGATCGCCTGCTGGTCCTCGATTTTGGCAATGATGCCCGCCCGTGAGCCGTGTTCGCGGAGCAAGTCGCGCAAGAGCGTCAGGTCGGATTTATCCCGGACAAAAGAAAGAGCGATAAAGTCGGCGCCTTCCTCAACCGCCAGTGCGATATCGCGCCGGTCTTTTTCCGTGAGGGGAGGGAGGTTAACCCGTACTCCCGGAAGGTTGATGTGTCTCCGGCTCCCGAGCGTTCCCTCCGTGAGAACTCGGCAGCGGATTCGCTTGCTGTCCTTTTCGAGGACCTCGAACCGGATCACACCGTTGTCGACCAGGATCGTATCGCCGAGATGGATATCGTCGCCGAGTCCTTCGTAGTTCACCCCGACCGCCGCGACGCCCGTGACCGGTTCCGCGTCGCCCGTCAGAAGGAAGTCAAAACGCTGCCCCTGGTTCAGCTCAATTGGCGTGTCGACATCACCGGTACGGATTTCGGGACCTTTGACATCGACGACCGTCGCGATTTCGCGTCCGGCGCGCGCGCCGACTTCCCGAACGCGCCGCAGGATCATTCGAGTCCATTCCGGCGTCGCGTGGGCCATGTTGATCCGGCAAAGGCCGGCGCCCGCGGCGATCAGCCGTCCGATCATCTCCTCGCTCTCGGTCGCCGGCCCGATCGTGAACAGGATTTTCGTGCGGCGAAGTTCTTCGGTCATTCTTATCAAATCCTTGTCGGTACGATTCGGGACGGTCTCGCTTCGTGCAGCTGACGGAAACGCAGTCACCTCAATGCCTCCTCGAACGTCGCGATAATCTGATCGGACGGCTCCGTGCCCACGGAGATCCGCACCAGGTCCGGATCGATTCCGCTCGCTCGAAGCACATCCCGGCCTTCCTTTGTTGAAACGAGATCGTAGTGCGCAAGGTAGAGGAAAGGGCAAAGGATCGTGAAAGTCATGCCGAAACTCGGCCCTTTCGCCGCCTGAATCCGGTCGTAAAACTCTTCGAGCGGACGACGGAGCCGGATGCTGATGATTCCCCCCGGCGAATCCGGCCGCCGCGTGAGCGCCGCGTAATTCTTACCGGATCCGTCCGTGTACGGAGTGAAAACCTTCTCCACTCCCGGATGCCCTTCGAGAAATTCGGCGAGCGCCAGGGCGTTCGCATTGATTGTCGTCATCACCGGTCGGTAGTCGCGCATCTCCAGCGCGAGACGGCTGAGATCGGCTTCAAACGGCGGCGCGATCCATCGCGACGCGCGATCCCGAACCGGGTCGGCCCACGCGGAAGCGGGATTCAGAATCGCCGCTCCGAGCATAACATCGCCGCGGTTGGCCGCGTATTTAGTCAGGCTGTTGATTGCGACATCACAGAACGGAAGCACGTCGATGTTCCAAGGCGACGCGAGCGTCGGATCGACGATCAGCGGAATGCCGAACCGGTCGGCCAGCGCGCGGAGCCGCGCCATGTCGGCCGTTTGAATCAGCGGATTGGTCGGCGCCTCGGTCACGATTCCCGCGACGCGCCCGGCACGCTCGGAAAGGCGGGCCTCGAGCGCGCCGAGATCGAGAACGTCCGGAAGGTAGATCGATTCGCCGCCGGTCATTTTTTTTAAAATCTCGATCGTATCGAGATAGAGCCAGCCGAGCTGAATCCAGTCCGTCCGGCCGCGTTCTCTCTGGACCGAGTCAATCGCGCGAAAGACCGCGTAAAACGCGTTCATCCCTGAGGCGGAAAGGATGACGTGGTCCGTGCCGGTTCCAAACAGCTCCGCTGTCCGCCGCCGCACATCGTCGCCCGCGCTCGCCGTTTCCGCCCGTTCCTCGGGATGCGCCGCGGCCAGGGCGCCGCGATTGAGAAGAAATGCTTCGGCGCGGCGCGACGAGATTCCGCCGCCCACATGCTGCATAAACGATCGGGCGCGCGCGACACCATCGGATCCGGCCGGAAAATGCGCCGCGAACAAGCCGTCCGCCTCAACGATCGCCGCGTCGGGCTCGCGGGCGAACGCCACGGTTTCGCGAGCCAGGACTTCCGACGCGGAGACGAAGCATTCCCGGCCGATCAGCCTGTTGTCCCGGCAAATTTCGCTTGCGACCTGCCGCACGTAAAAATGCGTCACAAACCGCGGATAACCGCTCTTCACCGCCTGGAGGACCTCCGGGGACTTTTCCTCGTAACCGATCACATCGCGCATTGTCGGCAGACTGCACGCCACCGCGTGAACGCTTTCCGGCATGCGGGCGCCGAGCGGCCGCGAGAAAAGACGGTCCGGCTTGATCGTGTTCGAAGCGTTCATAAAAAAGATGGAAGACTTTGGCGGAAATCGTCGAGGTCGAGGCGCAAATTCAGCCGAAGCCGTCCGAAACCGTCAACGCAAACCAGACGGCGCCCCGGGCGGCGAACGTGCGGTTTTCAATCGAAATCGACCCGGAGCAGTTTGCTGTAGACGGTCCCCGCGTCACCGCTCCGGCTCGCGTAAAAAGTAAATCCCTCGACCCGAAACGGCGCGGTTCCGAAATCAGCGCGCTTTTTAAGGATCCGCCGGACCGTTGTCTCCGCGCGGCCGCGGCACCGGGCAACCGTCAGATGCGGCTGATACCGCCGGCGTTCCGGCTCGAACCCGAGGTCGATCGTCAGCTGCTCGATCTTGCCGTGCAGCTGAAACAGCAGCGGATCGGCCGGGGCCAATCCCGCCCAGAGAACCTGGGGCCGCCCTTTCGCGGGAAACGTGCCGACGCCTTCGAGCGCGAGAAAAAACGGGCGGACGCGGATTTCCGGGAGGCGCCGCATCAGTTCGATCTGCCGGCCGCCGTCAACCTCGCCGAGAAACGCGAGGGTGATGTGCAGCTTTTCCGACGCCACCCAGCTTAGTTCTTTGGCGCGATCCTCCTCCCGCAGCTTCGAGACGGCCTCGCGAACGTACTCGGGCGGATCAATCGCGATAAACAACCGCCCGCGGACCGGCTCAAAATCGCTGGCTTGCGAGATCGCGTCCGGGCGGTCGGCATGGTTGGGCTCCGTCATGAGTCAAAGGAACCGGAAATCCGGTCTCGACAAATGAAATGCCTGGAAATTCCGGAGAATTCAATGCCGCGGAAACGAATCCATTTCCAAGATCCGTTTAATTTCAACGATTCGATCCATTGGTGTCTCGCTTTGCTCTCTGGCATCGCTCGTAATTAGCACTCCACTGAAAACGTCTGTTTCAAGCAACCCGAACAACCGCCTCAACCCATGATGCTTAAAAGATCCTTCACCCTCACCGGCGCCTTCCTCCTTTTCGCGGGAGCGGCCGTCTCTCACGCGAGCCTCATCGCCTTCGATCCGTTCCATTCGACAAGCTCCGAAGGAGGAGAAGATCCCGCCAACGGCCTTTACTATGCCAACCCCAACACTAACGATGGCTCTGTTGCTAGCGCACTGAACGCGGGAGCCATCGGGGGCGAAATCGTCGGTTTCGGCTCCCACCCTTGGGAATCCTCGACAACCACCTTCAACGTTCAAGTGTCCAGCCTCGACTCTCCCAGCCGCACGCCGACGCTCCCTGGAGCGATCCGCGTGCGGAATTTCAGGGGCACGGGCCCAAGTACCAGTCACCGGACGGCGAGCCGTCAGCTCGATGCCTACACGCCGTCGAGCACTTATTACATGAGCAGCATCATCCAGCCGTTCACGGCGGATTCCGGCCATGCTCCGAATGCGTTCCTGATGCTCGGATTCGGCAACAGCATGATCACCGACAGCTCCACTTTTACCGACACAAGTTCCTCGCTTTTTGAAGGCGTGCTGTGGGGATTTCGCGCCAATGAAACCGGCGACCAGCTCGATCTGGTTGTCCGGGCCACCACGGATGCCGGGACGCAAACCGTTTCCGACTTCGTCCTGGTCTCCGGCGTTACCCAGCAGCAAAACTACTTCGTCGCGGTCCGGCTCGACGTCGACGAATCCGGCGCCGACACCCTCAGCGTCTGGCTCGATCCTGACTTCAGCCTGAGCGAACCGGTCGCCGACTTCGTCTTCTCGGTCGACGCGATGTCTTCCCTGGCTTCGATCACCCATTTCGGGATGGCCCAAAACGGGCTTCTGCATACCGGCGGGTCGGGCTCGATCAACCGGGTCGGCTACATCGATGCCATCACGCTGAGCACCACGTACGCATCGGTCGTTCCCGAGCCGTCGACCTACGCGCTCCTTCTCGGCGGCGCCTCACTCCTCGGCCTGATTGCCGTCCGGATTCGCCGGAAGGCACAAATGGATGCGCGATGAGCCGCTTACTTATCTGAAAGGTTGTCTTGTCAACGGGAAGGGGCCATGCCTCTTCCCGTTGTTGTTTCCATGGATCTCTCGAAAATGAAAGTCCGCTCGCCACGCGTTTTTCTCACCGCCGCCGCCATATCCCTGGCGGCCATGAAACCCTCCCTCCACGCCGAAACCGTATTCGAAAGCTTTTCCCAGACGCCGGAAGCCAGCGGCTGGATCCGGATCGGTGACGACGCCGATTTCGACCACATGGCCGGGGGGTGGATGCTCGTCCGCACGCACACCTCCGATTCTGATCAGCGGTTTCTGCTCCCGCTCGGCGGAAGCTACGACCAGTCACAGGAGTTTTGGTTTGAATTCGATTGGCGGCCGGAAGCGGTTTACGAGTGGCCGCGAGCGTACATCGGGGTGATGCGCGGCGACGCGACCGCGAACGCCGACACGATCGGTATCCAGTACCAGCGCCGCATTTACGCGCAAAGCGAGGAGGCCCAGCGCGGCGCGGCTGTCGATTCCTCCGGCTCCGGCACGACTTTTTCCACGCCGAACTTCCCCCGTCCGTCGGGCGTTTCCCTCGACGCCCGAACCGCGATCCATTACCAGCGAAACCCGGCCGGCGAAGGCTGGCTCACGATCACCATCACCGATCTCGCCAGCGGAGACATCCTCGCGACGGCGAGCGGACGGGTTCTGACGGCGGCCCAAACGGTCAACTTTGATCACATCGGCATCAGCAGCACGGTCTCAGCCAGCCGCTCGCCCCAGTATTTCGACCGAATGCGGATGGACAATTTTTACTTCTCCACGGAGGGTCCCGCCGATTCCTGGTTTGCCGCGAACGAGGAGACCCGGCCCGGCCCCTCGTGGATTGAGGACCAATCGCCGCCCCAGCCAAACCCGCTTACCTGGGACCAGGAGCCGTTTGCGGTCGCCGCCTCGCGGATTACCATGCGAGCGACCGCGGCGACCGACGATTTTTACCCGGTTGAATATTTCTTCGAAAACATCGCCGATCCGGCCCGCAACAGCGGCTGGCAGCCGGAAGCGGAATGGACCGACACCGCTCTTTTCGCGGAGACGGAATACGCCTACCGCGTCAAAGCCCGCGACAAATCGCCCAACCGCAACGAAACCGGCTGGTCGCCCGTCGTTCACGTAACGACCCCGGCTGAAACCGACACCTCGCCGCCCGCCCCGAATCCGCCCGTTTGGGAAACCGCGCCGACGGTCATTGGCGCCAACCGGGTGACGATGACCGTCGCTGCAGCCGTCGATGCCGAGGGGAACGGGCCGGTCCAGTATTATTTTGCCAATCTGACCGACCCGACGCACGACAGCGGCTGGCAGGAGGCGCGCGAATTCACCGACTGGGGACTCGACTACAATACGACCTACACCTACACCGTCCGCGCTCGCGATCTCTCCGGCCGGCGCAATGAAACCGCGCCGTCCGCTTCCGCCCAAGTGACCACCGCTCCCGAACCGGCGCTGGCGGCGTTTCTTCGCGATGAAGGCGTGTGGCAAAGCAGCCGCCTTGGACAGGCGGTCGCGTATTCGGTTTATCACGACGCGCCCGACAGTCAGGGCCGGCGCCTGCCGACAATCGTTTATATCAAGAATAGCGGGAGGCCCCGAATCGGCACCGAGCCCGACGGCTCGATTTTGGAAGACCTGATCCAGGAACAAAACCTTGTGATTGTGCTCGATTTCGACGGGGTTTCCGAAACGGGTTCCAGAAACCTCGAACGCGCGCTTCTTGAATTCCACCAAACGCTTCCTGAAAGCAACCCGACCTCGATTCTCGCGGGATCGCCGCTGCTGGCCGACCCGCATACGGTTCATTTTCTTCCCGCCGGTTATCGCATCGCGCGGAATCTGCCTTTCTGGAATGTGCGCGATCATGGCTGGCAGGGGACGATGCGGCGGGTGATGAACACCTACAACGGCTACGTGGTCGACAATTTCGGCGTTGAGCCGGTGACCGATCCGGACGATATGCGCGGGCCGCAAGGGGAGGAGATCGACTACAACCTTTACCTCGACATGATTTACCCGTCGATTCCGGAGCAGCCGGTTCCCGTGCTGATTGACAGTTCGACGAATCTCCCGCGGATGCGCCCGTTCGGGCCCGATAATGAACGGATGATCTACCCGATCTCGTTCGCGCTCGACGGCTACGCATGGGTCTCGCGCGATCACTGCTGGAACCCGCTGGCGCGCGCGGAGTATTACGGCTACTGGGGTCAGTACTCGCTCGATGACTGGAACGGCCTGATCAGCGCGACCGCCGCGGTCCGCTTTCTGCGCGCCCACGCAGGGCAATACGGGCTTCGGTCCGAATCGATCGGCATCATGGGGCATTCGAAGGGCGCTTACGCCGCGACCCGGCTCGCCGACCCTGGGCATGAGGAAACGAGCGAATATTTCACCTTCAGCGGCCAGCCGCGAACCACGCCGGAGCCGCAGCCGTGGCCCGGCTATTCGAGCGAAGTAGCGGTGACATTTCAATCGATGGGGAACGGGACGCGACGCCTTCAATACGTCACGCCGAACAACGTTCCGACAATCATCGCGGTCGGCCGATTCGACGAATACAACCACTGGCTCGTGTTCCCGGAACTGGTTGAACGGTACATCGCTCACGATCTCAACCACCTCGCCCTCTGGATGACCGATCTCAACCACGATTATCCGCGCCTCTACGACGAGCTCTATCACGCGGACCGCTTTGAACTCGTCCGGAAGTTTCTCGACGCTCATCTGCGGCCCGATCCCGACCAGGCGCCGGTCGTCCTCTACACGTTTCCCGCGGACGGCGCCGAAGACGTTCGCCTCTCCGGGAGAGTCCGCCAATTGCCGCCCGGCGATCTGCTCCCCGGCCACGCGTCTGATCTCTTGCAGCCGCTCGGGCAGATCGCGGTCTGCTTCGCCCCCGCGATCGATCCGGCTTCCGTCGCGGACGGGGCGCTGCGCCTCGTGCGGGCCGACGGCGGCGACGTTGTCGACGGCGAATGGAAACCGAGCCGGCAGCATTCCCTCTACCGCTTCTATCCGGCGAAACCGCTGCGCGATTTTTCTGAATACGAGATCCAGGTATCTAGGGATATTCGCGATTTTGACGGAAATCCTCTGGCGGAACCCGTCACGATCCGATTCCGGACCGGTGCAATCAGTGCCGGGTATCGCAACTGGATTGACCAGTTCACGCTCCCGCCCGAAGCGCGCGGCGCGCTGCACGATCCATTCGGCACAGGGATCAGCAATCTGGTCGCTTATGCGCTTAACCTCGACCCGACGGCTCCCGATCGGGGACAGCTTCCGTTTTCGGAGTTTCGCTCTGACAATGGTGAGCTCAAATTCGACCTGACCTTCCCCGCGCCGAAAAACGAGCTCAAGTACACGGTCGAACAATCCGTGGATCTCACCACCTGGCTGCCGGCCGCCACGCCAATCGCGATCGGCGACGGGTGGTTTCGCGCATCAGCAACCGCGTCGGGAAGCGACTCCCTGTTCCTTCGCCTGCATCTTTCTCCCGGAGAAATCCCGTAGGCGGTTCTCTCCCGACCGGCACTTTCCATTGACTTCAGCAACTTCTTTTTCAACGATTCGACTTCCAGCGCCTTTGCAATCAAAACAGTCTTTTGGTCGTAAACAGTCCACACGCGATTTCGTTCGCCTTCGTTCCCCGGTCATCCCGGCTTTCAATTCCAATTTTTCACCTGCGTTCTCCATGATGTCACCAAAGATTCGACATTTTCTTACCTCTTCCGTCTGGCTTCTGATCCCAGCGGCCGTCGCGAACGCGGCGACGATCGCGTTCGATCCGTTTGACAGCGCCGGCGCTTCCGGTGCCGATCCGACAAACGGGATCTACCGGGCAAACGTCGATACCGCGGACGGTGCACTCGGCAGCGACCTCAACAAGGACACGAAAGGCGGCGGCATCATCGGCTTCGGGATGTATCCCTGGGAACAAAACTCGACGACCGCGCGTTCCCAGAACAGCGGTCTCGAGACGATCAACCGGTCGCCCAGCAACGGCGGCGTGCGCGTTCTCAATTTCAAAGGAACGGGCCCGAGCGCGACCCATCGCGCGGTCTCTCGCCAGCTCGATCCGTACACGCCGTCAGACACCTATTATATGAGCGCTGTCTTCCAGCTCAACACAGCAGCCTCCGGCCATCTCCCCGGCGCTTATCTGCTGGCGGGCTTCGGCGATGAAGCGGTGGCGACGGAGGAAGCAATGGGGACGGCCGCGCCCGTCCCATTTCAAGGCCTGCTCTCGGGATTCCGCGCCAACGAAACCGGTGATCGGATTGACCTCGTCGTTCGCGCGACCACCGATGCCGACGCCGGGACGGTAGAGGACTTCATCTTGGTCCAGAACGTTCAGCAACTTCACAACTACTTTGTCGCCCTGAAGGTCGAGATCAACGAATCGGGGGCGGATACAATCACGGCCTGGGTCAACCCGCCTCCGAGCATGGCCGGCGAAGAACCCTCTGGCGGCATCACCTTTTCCGCCGAGGCTTTCTCGTCTACAGCGGCAATCACTCATTTTGGTCTGGCACAGCAAGGGCTCCTTCACACCGCCGGCAATAATTCGATCAATCGCGTCGGATACTTTGACTCCCCAACCCTCGGCACGACGTATGCATCGATCGTCGATTCGACTGAATTTTTCTACCAGGCATTCGGCTCCGGCAACGGACGTTCCGACGGGAGCCTCTTCACTTTGGACAATCCATCGGAATGGTCACTCGAGCCCGCCGCCCTTCGCCTTGCCGCCGCCGGAAGCGATTACGTGATGTCGCGAGCGACAGCGACGATTGAACAATACAGCGCCGGATCCGATTTTGGTGTCCGGAGCCTGGTGACCTTAACCAGCCTTTCCGGTTCTCCCTCCGAAAGCGCGATCGGACACGTCCTGCTCGGGAACGCCGGCGCAACCGAATATTATTTTGCCCAATGGATTCCCAACGGGCCGAGCGGCAGCGTCCTTCGCATTACCGAAGGGGCTTCCGGAACTGTTCTCGCCGAAGCATCCTGGACAGGAGCCAACGCGCCCGGCGCCACCTACACATTGACGTCGCTCGGACGCCACGATTTAGGAGGTTCGCTCGATCTAACTTTCAGACTGGCCGATGAAACTGGACATGCGGTTTCGGTCTCCGCGTTGATCCACGCTCCGCTCAGCGGAACCGTTTTTGGATTCGGCGCGCGCCACCGCGCGGCCGACAGCGCTGTCTGGGATATTCACGATTTCGGTCTTACGGCACCGGGGCTGGTCGATTACACGCCGCAGAACGCTCCGTTCGCCTACGAGTTCGGGATGGGCGCCGGTCAGGACGGATTTGACGATTTGCTCCCGCTGCATCCGCGTCCGGACGCGTGGAGTCTCGCCAGCGACGGGCTTCTTTTCGCGCGCGACGGCGGCGGGTGGGAATCGTCCGTTTCGGCGATCTCGGTACAAAATTACCACGCCAAGCAGGATTTTTCGCTCAAAACGGAGATGACCCTCACCCGTCTCGACAATCTCGGGCTGAACCGCTTTGGGTTGACCGTCCTCGGGGAAACTCACGATCCGTTTGCCGCTCCGTTCAACCCTGCCTTGGACGCGACCTACTACAGCCTGATTTGGTTCCCGGCGACCGATGACGACACATCCGAGATTCGCATCCGCCAAGGGTTGAACGGCGCCAATCTTGCCAGCGAAACCTGGACCGGGATGCATCCCCGTATCGCGAATCCGTTCGACGGAATCGGATCGGTTTTCACCTTTGAAGCGTCCGGCACCTTCGATGCCTCCGGCGCGTTGACGCTCTCGTTCACACTGACCGACGCTAACGGCCATTCCCAAACAATCGTCGCGAATATCGCTGACCCGAGCCATGGAACCACCTTTGGCTTCGGCGGCCGAACCCATGGCGACCAGGTGCCGACCTCCGTTTTCCACACCTTCTCCATGGAAGTCGGAGAACCGCCAGCGACCGGCACAGGTTATGCCAACTGGGCCGCCGAGTATTTCACCGGCACGGAGCTGGAGGATCCCGCGGTCGGCGGTCCGGACGCCGCGCCTGCCGGAGATGGTGTTCCCAATCTCGTCAAATACGTTCTCAACCAGTCACCGTGGACGCCGCTGACGGCGGGTGATTACGCGCTTCCGTCGATCATCGACGGCACGGCGGCGATCACCTATTTCGAACGGCCGGATGCTGAGGATATTTCCTATTCGGTCGAAGTTTCCAGCGACCTCGTCAACTGGATCGCAAGCCCGACGGCCGTGGAAGAAGTCAGTCGCGTCGACGCCGGCGAGCTTCAGATGGTCACCGTCCGGGCGCTTCCGGGCGACACGAACAACCGCGGCTTTATCCGCATCCGGGTTCAACTCTGACGCACGCGCTCGGCTGATGAAACCGTGTTTCCGCTTCCCTGATTCAATCAAAACGGCCGGACCAGAACGCCGCCCGTGCTGCTAGCATGAAAACCAATCATTCGAAAGCTTTCACACTGATCGAGCTGCTAACGGTTATCGCCATTATCGGGATCCTCGCGGCGATTCTCATACCTGTCGTCGGCCGCGTCCGCGACGGCGCCCGCCAAGCCAAATGTGTTTCAAATATTCGCGAAGCCGCTCGCGGGATTGTGATGCTCGCCGAGATGGAGGAATTCCGGCTGGTCACACACGGAGAGGGAAACAGCAACGAGCTGTGGCCCAACCAGCTGATGGATGCCAATCTCCTCGAATCGCCGGAAGTCCTGTATTGTCCCAGTCAGGACACCGGCCTGGTCCTCGAAGGATTTGTTGACGCGGCCTGGAATTGGCGCACGTACGGCTTCAACATGTTTGATAAAACATACGGACAGATGATGCAGACGTTTGGCCAGCCCGGCCGCCGGTGGGGAATCAATTTCAACAAGGTCGAAGATCCATCCTCCTATATCTTGCTCGCGGACAGTATCGACAGCCGCGACTTGCCGCGTTTCCGTATCGACAGCGCAAGCGCGGGGGGCGACGGGTCGATTCATTTGCGACACAACAGTCGTGCCGTTGTCGC
Organism: uncultured Opitutales bacterium; assembly: GCA_964645585.1. Classification (GTDB taxonomy): domain Bacteria; phylum Verrucomicrobiota; class Verrucomicrobiia; order Opitutales; family T3Sed10-336; genus DATGSL01. Next base: position 10,311 of record CAZYAN010000031.1, on the reverse strand, counting down.
CTTTCTGGATGGTCATGCCGAAGCGTGCGATCCGGAACGTCTCGGAATCCTCGGGATGATCAGCGGACATGGTGAAACCTATGCCGACGTCATCACCTTCCCGAAACCTTCGCTCTGAGCTGACCAGCCGGTTTCCCGCTTACGCGAAGCAATCCCTCGCCGGGGTCGCTATTCTCTTCTTGCCGGCGGCGACCGCAACCAGCGCGGTTGTTCAAATCCACGATGAAGTCGCGGCACCGACGCCGCGAGTCCTCGCCTACAACCTCGGCCACTTTTATCCCGGGAGCAATACCGCCGACTGGTGGCGCTATTCCCGCGCCTCGGGTGCCCGCATTTTTCTCAGTCCCTCGCATTTCGAAGTCGGCTGGACGGCTCGTCCGGGGGATGCGGAGGTGGTCGATCGCGACTCCTTCCTCGCGCGACGCGATGCGCTGCGAGCGGACCCGCTCAATCCCGAGTTCATTCTCTGGTCGGGCGTTCAGAACCGGTTTAACACGGTGTTGAGCGGGAACAACAGCATCGTGCCGCAATTCGCCTTGGAAGAAATTCACCGTCAAGGCGGAACAATACTGGCACAAATGACGCTCGGGGAATCTTCGTTTCCCATCAATGGCGAATCCGACTGGAAACAAAAATGGGTCGCGTGGCGCGTGTTCTATTCCATCGCTTTTTATCTCGCGCGCGAGTTTGACGTCGAACGCTTCGCCAGCCACAACGAGCCCAATCACCCCAACAGCTTTATCGCGCCCAACGCCTGGCTCCTCCGCCTCCGGCTCGCGTCCGACGCGGCTCATTGCGCAATCGAGGACGTCAACCGTATCTACGGAAAAAACCTGACCGCCCGCTTTACCGCACCCGTCACAGCCGGAACAACCGGCTCGGCCTACGAAGATTACGGCCGCCTTGCCGTCACGAACCTCCACAATAACTACCTCGGAGGGGGGTTGCCCGGGACGAGCCTGTTTCAAACGTATTCCTATCAGCAATACAACCAGACTCCCGCGAATTTTGCCTCCCAGCTCGGCCAGCTTCGCGATCTGGTTTCCGGAGATCTGCCGGGGTTCCATTCCCTGATGCCGTTCGCGCTGACCGAATTCAACGTTCACACCGGGGCGACCTACGACGAGATGCCGGAGACTCCCGACACGCTGGCAAAGGCGGTTCGATTCGGCGCGATCGCCACCCGCCTTCTTGCAAACGGACTCGATGAATTTTACGCGTTCAAATTCGGGATGACCGCCTATCCCTCGAGCCGAAATTATCCGGTTCAAAAAAATGGAATGCTTTACGTCGATAACGACCGTCCGCCTTACAATTACGGCGGCATGACGCGCAGCGGCGAGGTCTACCGCTTGTTTTGCAAAGCGTTCGCGCCGGGCCGGGAACTTTTCCAGCACACGCTATCCGGCAGCGGTGCTTCCAATCTTGAAATCGCCGCCGCTCGCGACGCGGCAAACCAAGTCTTGTACCTCTTCTCGGTCAATACCGGCGCATCCGCCTCACCGCTCGAAATCGATCTGACCGCCTTTGCTCCGCCGGAAGGCAACTCGGTTGTCGTGGAGGACGTCAGCCAATGGCGAACAGGCATTGTTCGCTCCATGCACGCGATTGAAGGCGGCCGCGTCTTGCCTGGAAATCAGCCCGGCAATACGGTTTGGCTTTTGACCATCCCGCTCCATCCGCAGCTGGAAGCCGGCCCGCTCACCTTGCTCGCGACGCAAGACGCAATGGTCAAGGACGGCAGCAACGCTTCCCAAAATTACGGTGCCAGTTTGTTCGCCTGGGCGAAGAACGATCCGACGAACACCAACGCCCGCAACGCCGCATTCATCCAATTTGACCTTCCGGCCGAATGGAGACGCGATCGCTTGCAAACCGCTCTGCTGCGCCTGCCGGTGGCGGCTATTCAGGGCAATTCCGAATACGTCCAAGTGCAGGTCTACGGCATCGACAACCATGAGTGGAATGAATCCACCCTCACGTGGTCAAACGCGCCCAATCTTCGCAAAGGGGTTCCCGCTGGAAAAGAAATCCGGCATCGCGTTATCGATGGCGCCGGGGAGACCGCTCACCTTTTAGCCCAGCTTTCGGTGCCGGCCGGACGGACCGAACGTGAAATCGACGTCACCGACTACTTGCGTCGCCAGTCAGAAGGCAAGGCGAGCTTTCTCCTCGTTCAGGACCCTCGCTGGGACATCGATATTCACGGCGACTCGGTTCCCGCGCGGTGGAGCGATCTTCCTCGCGGAGACACCCCTGCGGACGGCATTGAACTTTTGACAAAAGAGGGCGCGGGACCGGACGAATCACCGGCAAGCTTGATTGTCATTCAAGAAGAACCGCGGCCGATGGTATTCCTTGAGTGGATACAAAAGCATTTTCCAGACGAGTCGTCCGATTCCATAATCGGATTTGATGCCGATCCCGATCAAGACGGTTTATCAAATCTCCTGGAATTTGCGATCGGCTCGAATCCCGCGCAGGCTGACGGGCACGCATTTCTTGGACGCGTGCGCGAAGGTGCGGACGGTGCGGTCGAATTCCAGTTTTCCGAAAGCAAATTGTCCCGGGGCGTCGTTCTGCATGTCGAAACCAGTGTTGATCTTGTCCACTGGTCTTCCGGGGAAGTCGAAATACAAACCGCCGAGGAAACACCCGAGCAGAAGCAACACGTCGCGACGCTGTCCGAACCCGAACATCCGCGCGCGTTCTTTCGCCTGCGCGCGGAACCGGAGGTCGAATAAATCGGGTAACTCATCAACAATTCTTCCAACGTGCATGACCCGTTTTCATTTGTTATAAGCGACTTATCCATGAAGACACCATCGATCGTCACCGCTCTTGTCGCCGCCTGCTCCGTTCTGGCGAGCGGCACACTTTCCGCCGGCTCCGTGCCCGAGAAACTCGAATGGCAGCGGAAGCCGGACCAATCGTGGCGCGAATCGGAAATCCACACGCTCGAATCGCTCGATGGTTTTTCGCCCCGCGAAACGTTTCGAAACCGGTCGCGTTTTGGCGGCTATCTCGATGGACCGCGTCGCGAAGCAACCGGGTTTTTCCGAACCGAAAAAGTGGACGGCCGCTGGTGGACGATTGATCCCGAAGGATATCCGTACATTCCGATGGGAATGACCTCTGTCCGCCCGGCCAATCATAAATTCTCCAAAACCGTCTTCGAGGAAAAATTCGCCGACAACACCGCTTGGGCGGAAGCGACCGTCGAGTTGCTGCGCGGGCTCGGCTTTACCGATATCGGAAGATGGTCACGTATCCAAAATTTGAATGAGGTCAAAAATCGCCTCCCGTATACGACGACGCTCGGATTCATGACCACCTTCGGCCGCCGTCTCTCTCTGACGACTCCTTCCTATGGACACGCGAAGTTTCGCGAAAACGCGATTCCTGTTTTCCATCCCGACTTTGAAGCGCACGCATTCGAATACGCGCGGGAGCAGGTCGAAGGTCTCGCCGACGATCCGTGGCTTCTCGGACATTTTACGGACAATGAACTTCCGATGCCGCGCGATCTTCTCAGCCGCACCTTGAGTATCGACGCCGACGATCCAGCGCTTGGATACAACGTAAAGGAAGCTTGGCGATGGTTTCGTGCGCGTCACGGCGACAAGGCTTCCCCGGAATCAGTGACAGACGAAGACAATCTCGACTGGCTCGCTCATGTGATGGACCGGTATTACGCGATCACGACCGCCGCGCTCAAAGCGGTCACACCGAACCACATGAATCTCGGCTCACGTCTGCATGGGGCAGGGCCGCACATACCGCAGGTTCTGCAAGCGGCTGGGCGTCATCTCGACATTGTTTCGGTCAATTACTACAACGTATGGTCGCCTTCGGAAACACACCTTCTCCGCTGGACGGAAAACTCGGCTGCACCGATCTTGATTACCGAGTTTTACGTCAAAGGCGAGGACGCCGCGAAGGAGTGGGGTTTCGACAACAGTCTCGGCGCCGGCTGGGTGGTGCGCACCCAGCGCAACCGAGGTCTTTGGTACCAGAACTATACCCTTCGGCTCCTGGAATCGCCGCATGTCGTCGGCTGGCAGTATTTCAAGTTCATCGACGAACGGAACGACAGCAATAAAGGCATCTTGAATCCGCGCTATGAGCTGTATCGAGACCTCACCGATCTGATGGTTCCGATTCACCGGAACGCCTGGGACCTGATTGAATATTTTGACCGGCAGCGCGAATAGCCGTCAGGGGAGTTTGGCCCTTAGGGCGTTCCAAACGGCGACAGCTTCCAAAGTGCTTGAGCCGGCGGCGGCCGCGGCCAATGATTTTTTCATGGCGAGTGAAGTTACCATGAAAGATGTCGCCGCCAAAGCGGGTGTGCATCATTCGACGGTTTCTCTCTGCCTGAAAAACCATCCGCGCATTTCCGCTTCCACGCGGGAACGGGTTCTGAAGATCGCGCGCGAACTCGGCTACCGGCCGCATCCATACCTGACCAGCCTTTCCCGATTTCGGCGCGGCGGCCAAGTCGGCGCCGGTTCCCCGACGATCGCGTTCGTTACCTTTTCATCGACCCGCGGCGGCTGGAAAGCGTGGATGCCGGAGCTCCAAGACTGCTACCAGCAGGCATTGATCCAGGCCCGATCGCGCGGATTTCACCTCGAAGAATTCTGGCTTCCCATTCATCGGGCGTCACCGCGACGCCTCGGCGAGATTTTGTACACGCGAGGAATTCGGGCGGTGCTGCTGACACCGCTTCCAAATCCAATTGATGACCTGGACTGGCAATGGGACCGGCTGGCCGCGGTCGCGCTGGGCCCGAGCGTGCGAAACCCGCGTCTCCACCGGGTTCGGAACAACCATTTCGAATCGATGGCGCTGGTCATGCGGAAGTGTTTAGAATCTGGATACAAGCGAATCGGTCTCGCACTCAAGGAGGTTGTGAATCGCAAAATGGAGTTTCGCTGGCTCGCCCCGTATTTGCTGCATCAATACCGCCTCGGCATCCCGAATCCGCCAAAACCGCTTTTGGCCACCACCTGGACCAAAGAGGTATTCCTTTCCTGGCTCGAGCAGAACCAGCCGGATGTTGTCGTCGCGGTCAACATCCGCGAAACGACCCAATGGCTGGAAGAGGCGGGTTTCCGCATTCCGCGCGATATCGGGCTCGTCAGTCTCAGCGCGCCGAGTCAGGGCCGCCAAACCGGTGTCTTCCAAGATTGGCCAATGCAGGGAAAGCGAGCGGTTAATCTCCTGATGGACTTGCTCGACAACAACCAGCTCGGCCTGCACGATCAGCCGAATCTCCTGCTCGTGAAAAGCCTGTGGAACCCGGGAGAAACGATACGTCCGGCGAAAGAATCCCCCGGCGCGACTTCTCCAAATTCGTCATGGGTGCGACTAACATTCACCTGAAGGATGTCGCCCGGAAAGCCGGCGTTCACCCGTCTACCGCCTCCCTTTGTTTGAACAACAGCCCTCTCGTAGCGGAGCGGACGCGGCTGCGCGTTCAGAGGATTGCGCGGGACCTCGGTTATCGGCGCCATCCGTTCGTCCAGTCGCTCATGCGAGAACGGCGCGGCCGGAAATCGTCGCTCGCCGCGCCTGTCTTGGGCCTGATCAATCTTTATCCCGCCCAAGATGCCTGGAAGAAACAAATTCCAATGTTCCAGGACTGTCTCGACGCGGCACGAAAACGGGCGGTCTCGGCCGGATTCGGCTTCGAGGAAATTTGGATCCCTCTCGATCATTGCACGCGCGCCAAGGCGGATACCGTTCTTCACCAGCGAAGCGTTTCCGGCGTCATCTTCGCGCCGCTTCCAGTGGCGCTCGAAACCCTCGATTGGCCTTGGGAGAACGTCGCGGCTGTCGCGATCGGGCCGAGCCTTCGCGAGCCGCGAATCCACCGGGTCCGCTGCAACCATTTCAAGTCGATGCTCCTCGCCTTTGACGAGTGCCAGCGTCTCGGTTACCGCCGGATCGGTCTCGCGCTGACCGAGGAGGTCAATCATCGCATCGACTATCGCTGGCTCGCCGCCTACTTGGCCAAGCAGGCGGAAACCGGACTGCCAGGACTCCCGGCGCCTCTTCTTGCACCGAATTGGACGAAACAAACTTTTTTAGATTGGGTGCGGAAAGAGCGGCCGGATGTTGTCATTGTCACCAACGAAAACGCACCAAAACGCTGGCTGGCGTCCGCCGGAATCTCCGTTCCCGACAATATCGGCCTCGTCAGTCTCAGCGTCGCTTCGACAGCCGATCCGCAATCGGGCATTCGGGAGCACTGGGATCTTCAGGGCGACCGGGCGGTTTCCATGGTCAGCAATCTTCTCATCAGCAACGAACGGGGTTTGAGTGATTCGCCGAACATTTCTGTTGTCGACGTCACGTGGAACCCTGGACGGACGGTTCGGTCTGTTTGAGAGTGAGACCAAGCGCCGCCGGCCTGTTTCGCCCTTTCAGCCCCGTCGGGGCCGCGGAATAGAACCTTATCGGCAATATCCGGGCGAGACGGAGACCGTTCCGAGGAGACGATTTCGCCTTTCGGATTTGCTTCCGGTCTTCTTCTCCTCGAAAATGGTCGCGGACGGTTCTATTGGCAGGGAAAGGAAGCGCTCGTTCACGATGTATCAAGTTACATTCAGCAATCAGGCGATGCATGAGTTGAGCAAACTCGACACGCGCGATCAAATGCAGTTGATCGACCCGATCAGCAGCTTATCAGCGTCGGATTTGGCGCGCCCGCGTGAACCGGTCGGCAAACTCAATCGGGGCGGGCGGGTTTTCTATCGGCTCCGGACCGGTGATTTTCGGATCTACTTCGAAAAGCAGGACAACGATACGCTTTATTGTGAATACATCCTGCACAAGAACACGTTGACCGATTTCGTTTTTCGCACGAAACTCCCGGTTTCCGAAGAACAGCTCCTGGAACAGCACCAGTCGTTCTGGAAATACTTGGAGACTCTCAAGCGCTAAGGTACGCCGGCGCCTGTTCTTCTCTCAGACCCCTGCCGTCAACCACTCATGCCCGACCCGGAACTCAAGAAGGATATCTTCGAAAGCACCCGCGCGAGCCGGATCTATTTCCTGCCGAATCTGATGACCGCCGGCAACCTCTTCTGCGGGTTCGTCGCGGTTATCAAATGCATCCAGGCCAGCACCGCGACGCAGTTCGGCAACAACGATCTCTCGATGGAGCTGTACGGCCAAGCGGTGCTGTTTATTCTCGCCGCCGTTGTCTTCGACACGTTTGACGGCGCCCTCGCGCGGCTCGGCGGGCGCGAGTCGCTGTTTGGAAAGGAATTCGACTCACTCGCCGACGTGATTTCGTTTGGAATCGCGCCGGCATTGATGGTGTATTTTCTGATCCTCGCCCCGACAGCGCAGTATCCGTATTTCACCTGGCTGGGATGGTTTATCGGATTCGTCTACCTTCTCTGCGCGGCCGTCCGACTCGCCCGGTTCAACGTCCTCACGCACCCCGCGGTTTATTCGGTCCAAAAGCAGCCGCCCACCAAAGACTTCACCGGACTCCCGGTCCCGGCCGCCGCCGGCTCGATCGTCAGCCTCGTTTTCTTTTTTAACACCTACGATTTCCAGGAATGGGCGGTGATCCTTCCGGGCCTGATGCTGCTTATCGCCTACCTGATGGTCAGCGCGATTCAGTATCCAAGTTTTAAGAACATCGACTGGCGCACGCGGATCCGGTTTCGGACGTTTATTCTGCTCTTCACCGCGGCCGTGCTGCTGTGGCGTTTTTGGGGTTTCGGACTCGCCCTCGTTTTCCACGGCTACATCTTCTACGGGCTGTTCCAGCACGCGCGCCGAATGAACCGTCGGGCGAAACGCATTCGCGAGCTCAAAGCGCAGCGTCCCGAGCTTGTGAAGAAAGCTCCGAAAAAGTCGTGAACAACTGCCAACAACTCGCAGGCATGTGAAAAACCCGATTTTTGTTCGGCTTTCCAAAGAAGTTATTAACAAATCGGAAGCCCGTCGAATCCGCTTCCTGACCGGACTGCACCCGGTTATTGCAGTTCTTCGCCAGCATAATAATACGAAGACTCTTTTTCTAAGAATAATCTCTTCTTCATAAGAGTTGTCAGTTGTTCGGAAATTTTTCTAACTTGTTGCTCCATGAAGTTCAAAATCAACCGAGACCATTTCAGCAGCGGCTTGCAGCAGGTTCTCAACGTGGTCAGCCCTCGCGCGACGATGCCGATCCTCGGCAACGTTCTGATCGAGGCGGAAGGAGAGCAGATCTCCCTGACGACGACCAACCTGGACCTCGGGATTCGCTGCAGCATCAAAGCACAGGTCTCGGAGCCGGGCGCCATTACGCTGCCGGTCAGGCGCCTGGCCACGATTATCCGCGAACTTCCCAATCCCGACGTGACTGTCGAAACCACGGAAGAGCTGCAAACCAAGGTAGCGTCTGGCGGTTCGCTGTTTAAGATCGTCGGAATCGGCAAAGAGGAATTCCCCGCGCTCCCGACGTTCAGCAAGGACCGGACATTTGTCCTCGACCAGGAAACGCTGGCGCAAATGCTCCGAAGTGTTGTTTACGCGCAATCGGTCGACGAGGCCCGCTACATCCTCAACGGCGTCTACTTCAATTTTGATGACGGGAAACTTTCGCTCGTCGCGACGGACGGTCGGCGCTTGGCGCTGATCAGCCGCGAGATCGAGTTTCCTCCAGAGCAAACCGGAAACCTCATTATTCCCGCCAAAACCGCCGCCGAGCTGCTTCGTCTGCTCGATCTCGGCAAAGATGTGACGATTTCCTTCAGCGACCGGCAGGTGGCATTTGATTTGGAAACCAGTGAGGACGCGGGCGGAATGACCGGCCGGGTCTACCTGATTTCAAAGATCGTCGAGGGGAATTATCCGAATTATCAACAAGTTATTCCCAAAGAAACCCACCAGCGAATCAAGATCGAGCGCGAGCTGATGCTGCAGTGCGTTCACCGCGCGGCGCTGGTCTCGAGCGATAAGAGCAACACGGTGAAATTGAAGGTTTCTCCGAACCTGCTTGAGATCACGGCATCGAGTCCCGATTTTGGTGAGGCGCACGAATCGATGGCCATTTCGTACGACGGGCCGGAAATTCAAGTGGCGTTCAATCCGTATTTTCTGATGGATCCGCTGAAGGCGCTGACGAAAGACGAGGTGTTTTTCGAGCTCAAAGACGAACTCAGTCCGGGAGTTTTCAAGTCGCTCGACAGTTTCGTCTGCGTGATCATGCCGCTGCGGCTGAATTGACGGCCTCCCGGCACAAGTGGAGTTGGGTGCGGCGACGAAGACGGTAAGAGTCGTCGCTTCAGCGCCTCAAAAAGGGGCATAAGCCCCCGCTTTTACCGCCAGCCAAGTCCAGAAGCAGTGACTTGAGCGGAAAGACGATAGGGAAGATCATGGAGGATAGCGAAGCTCACTGGATCATGAACGCGGTCATTCTCGCGTCGCTCAGTTCGATCCTGCTCGTGTATGGAAATCAGCGCTGGGCGTCGCCGGTCATTGCGATTTTGAATCGCTGGCTGCGGTGGATCGTGTTTGCGGCGGGCATCGCGGTGGTTTCACGGGAACTCGGATGGAGCGACCGGCCGTTCTGGGTGCTGGCAGTCAGTGCGTTTTTGGTCTGGTTCCTTGGAGAAACCATGTTCAACTGGATCGCGATCAAGGCGCTGAGCCAAAGTCCAATTCCGCTGTTCCCGCGGTTTGTGGAAAATTCCGAGCCGGAAGAATGGCCAGTGCAAAAGCGGTTTCTGCGGATCCGCGACTGGCTGCGCACGCAAAACTTTAGGCAGATTCAATCGCTGAAAACGGATCTCGGGATGGGGATTTTCATCCGCAGCTTTGTCTTTCAAAGCGAAGACAATCGCACCCGTATTCAAGCGGTTTTTGTGCCGCAGCGGACCGGCAGCATGACCGCTTGTTTCAGCCTTCATTCCATTAGCGAAGACGGAATCCGCTACGTAACGGATAACCTCTACCTTCCGTTTGGCGGATTTTATCCGGAGAATTGGCGGATTGTGCGGAAGCCGCTGACTCGCGGCATCCATCGGCTGAACCTCTATCACCAGCGCAGGCTCGAACGCTCGGGTAAAGCATTCGAAAAATGGGAAGAAACGCCGGTCGACGATCTCAACGATCAGCAAATGTTGATGGAAAAACTGAATACGGAACTCGGCTTCCTGTATCCGCGTCACCTCCGCGAGGAATACGGCAAAATCACGATGGAAGGCCGTTACCGCGTCTGGAAAGAAGTCTGGCTGCTCAACTACTTCGGCAAGTCGATTGTCGGCTGACGGCGCTTGTCCCGGGCGCGGCGGAATCTTACCG
>CAZYAN010000030.1:13680-49539 GCA_964645585.1 uncultured Opitutales bacterium | reverse complement strand
GTGGCTTCAGCGCTTCGAGCAATTGGGGAACCGCCACGTGGGCGAGCGACAAATACGGTCCCGACTACCGTTTTCGCGATACGGAAGCCGTCAGCGACGCCGCCACATGGACGGTCAACCACCTGACCGAAGGCTCTTACCAGGTTCAAGCTTGGTGGACGGCCGCGCCTAACCGGGCAACATCCGCCGCCTACCTCGTCGACCACGCGAGCGGAACCGCTACGGTAAACGCGAATCAGTCCATCAATGGCGGCCAATGGCGAACCCTTGGCACGTTCAACCTCGATGCCGGCGCCAACACCGTCAGGCTGTCATGCTGGACCTCCAGCGGCGAGATCGTCGTCGCGGACGCCGTCCGCTGGCGCCTCCAGTAAAAACATAACAAAGGACCTTTACCGTGAGGGCGGGGAACGTTCCTCCGCCCTCAACTCTCGACCCCATCGGGCCAGCTGTTCCGGGAAGCCTAGGACGGCGGCCGGACCGGGAACGTATTCCCCCGGAAAATCTCCCGGTAGACCTCGTTTCTCGGCTCAGGCAGCCGGTTCAAATCAAATTGCTCCGCTTGGACGCGGTACGGGCCGTAGCGATAACAGGCCGCAAGCAGCGGATACGAGAAACGCTCTTTCTCCACGAGAAAATCCCGAAGGTGCGCCAAATAGGCCGCCCCGGTCTCCAGATTTTCTTTCCAGCGCCACGCGCGCCGGTGCGGCTGATCCGAAACCTCCTCCCAAGCTGCCGGACGGAGCTGCATCAGGCCCCGTGCGTCACCATTTTTTGCATACGCGTTAAAACTGCTCTCCGCCGCCACGATCGCATAGATAAACGCCGGGTCGAGATTGTGCTTCACCGCTTCTGCACGCACAACCGACCAGACTTCTTCGCGCTCGATGTAACGCGGACGGCGCGAACAATCGCCCGAAAAGATGAGGAGGGCCGCAAACCAAAAAAGAACATGTCCCGCCAGCAGTTTTCCCGTTCCGCTCCGGGCGGCACGACGATCGATCCCAATCCAGCCCATGGTCATGGATTGAAGGAATCGGGCATGGGAGCGCGAGCTGAAAAATGGATTCTCTCACCATCGGACACGCTTACCTGCATTCGCACTTCCATCGAATGCAGGAACAGCCGCTTCCTTCCCGTCGCTTTCGAGAACTCCCGGTTCCACGCGAACTGCCCGTACGTTTGATCGCCGACAATCGGCAGCTTGCGTTCCGCGCACTGCACCCGCAACTGATGCGTGCGGCCGGTTACTGGCTGAAGCTCGATCAGTGATACCGGTATCCGCCATTCGAATACGCGAATAAGACGCACCGCGGTCTCGGCACGAAAACCTTCCCCCGCCCCCGTGCGCAAACGTCCCTCCCGCCGGGACACTTTGAGGCGATCGCGCCAAACCTGTTTCGCTGGCCGGAGAACCCCAAACACAAGCGCCCGGTATTTCTTGATGACGCGCCCTTCGGCAAACTCGTTTCTAACCGCTGCCGCCACCTGGGGATCCGTCGCGCAGAGCAGCACGCCGGATGTCGCTGAATCGAGGCGATTCAACAGCCAAATGCGACGAACACCGTCTTCTCCGGATTCGAGTTCATAGCACTCGCCGTCCAAATCATACGGCGCACGCAACAGGGCGCGGGGAATGTCGCCCGACTTGTTGGGATGCGACAAAATTCCTTCCGGCTTCGCCAGCGCAAACAACCCGCACGGATGCCGAGCCACCTCCGTCACGCCTTTGCCAAACGGAAGCGTCAACTTCTTGTCATCCATAAACCGACATCCGCATCGTGAAAGAAATCATAAGAAATGATTTCGATGGAATTCAATCGTACACAAGAAGAGATTTCAGTTATATAGACAGTATCAGCAATTCGTGCCATTCGCGGTTTCTAACCCGGATCGAGATTTCATCCGATGTTCACCTGTAAAGGAATCGAATGCGAATGGTCTGCTCATCGCCGAGGACTTCCCGCATCTCAGGACTCCATTCACCGTAGGGCTGTCGCGATTCAATCGCGTCCTGACAGATCAACGTCGCGACGAGACTGGCGGTTGATTGGATGACTTCCAGTTCCAAGACCTGTCCGGAAGCATTTACTTGAAAAGAAACGGAGACAACCGTTCCGACCTCGCCCGCCGGAAGCGAGTCCCATGCAAGAAGGTGCCATTGGCGAACAATCACATCGATCATTCGAGCGAGATAATCCCCGTACTCGCTAAAATTGGCATCCACAGCAACCTGACCGATACGCGGCGCGGCGCCCACTCTTGTGCCGACCGGCCCGCGATTGATTTCATTGAGAACCGGACGCGGCCGTGGCATAACCGGACGATCCGCACCCGCACCGCGATTCGCGTCACTCGGGTCGCCGGGCCCGTTCTCCGCGCCCGTTTCGACGCCAATCACTGGATCATCCTCAAGCCTCACCGGCGGATCTTCCGTCACCGGCACATCCAGCCCATCCGGTTCGTCGACCGGCTCAAACCCGGATACAGGACGTTCTCGCGGCAGGTCGAAGGCATACTCGTTTTCCGTCCCTGCCTCACCCGGCAAATCACCGGTTGTTTCTTCAGACAGTTCAACCGGTTGTGGTGGAGCAGGCGCTTTGTTCTCAGTCGAGACGATGTTCTGCGTTGGCTCCGGCTCTTCTCCCTCAACGGCCGGCATGGTCGGGTCGCCTTCGGCGGCTGCCTCCTCTTGCGCCGCCTGCTGATCGCGATTGGAAAAAAACGGTGTCTCCGCGTCTGGCGGATTGGCGAACACGTCTGGATTTGTCAGGACAAATTCATCCGGCCTTTCCGGCACCTCCTCCAGAATCACCTCCAGCCTGTCCTCTTTTCGATCAGCATGCGGTTCGAAATCGCGAGTCAAGCGGACCGGCATCGCAAAGATGATTCCGACATGAACGGCCAGACTGACGAGACAGGCACCGGCCAGCCGAAGGCGCTGTTCGCCAGTCCATCGCGGGAGCACCAGACTCGCCTGCGTCGGCGGGCGAGCATCACCTCCTGCTCCCGTGACGGAACGAACCGGTTTTGCGCTCGCATCAGGCATGACGCCTTACTCTCTCAAAATACCAAAGAGTTGCAACGCCCGCTTGGTTTCCTCCATCGGAAGGCCGACGATATTCGTGAAGGATCCTTCCGACCGCTCGATAATGCGCTCACCGCCGTCTTGAATCGCATAACCGCCCGCCTTGTCGAGCGTGTGCACGGTCCGGAGGTAATCCGCGATCATCTCGTCGCTCAGTTTTTTGAACGTCACGCGGCTCTCGACGCCTTCTTCGAAACTCCCCGGGGCCTGGGGACTGCGAAGTGCGATGCCGGTAAAAACCGTGTGCGTGCGACCGGAGAGCATTCGCAGCATGCCGGCCGCCTCGATCAGGCTGCCGGGTTTGTTCAAAATCGTATTTTCGATAAACACAGTTGTGTCCGCCGCGAGGACAACACGGTCCGGAAAACGCTTCCACACCGCTTCCGCCTTTAACCGCGCGTTATGAAGAACCATCTCACGCGGACCTTCTGCGCCGGTTTCATCTTCTTCAACGTCGGATGGGACGACCGTAAACGGCACGCCGAGCTCACTTAGCAGCCGCGCCCGGCGCGGGGATGCGGACGCGAGGATCAATGGCAAAATCGACATGAGAAATCCAAACAAAGGCTCCCGCCGGGATTTTTCAAATCTTTCAACCATCCGCCCGGCACAGGCAGACAGCGAAGACCGCCCAGCTCACTCCGACGCGATCCAATCGAGAACCAGAGAACGCAATCGCTCCCCGCCCGGACCCGTCCGCAACGGGTCTAAGGCGCAATACAGCACCCGGCCGCCGTTCGACGACACCAGCAACGGCCAGCGGGCGCCGTCCGCCGATTCGCCCCAAACCCGAACCGTCGCGTCTCCGTAGATCTTCACACGCGTAATCGCGGCATGGATCTCCTCCCGCCACTGCCCGTCGGCACTCACAGCCGCTGCCACTCGTTCCTCGACTGGATAAAACTTCTCCTCGTGATTCAAAAAAATCCGCGGCCCCGCTCTCCTCGGAAATTCCGGCCCGAGAATCGTCACCCCGTGAAGCACCGCCTCGACCGGATCGATTCCAAACGCGTCATAGCTGACAGGCGACCAGAGCAACAACGGCGTTTCCGGACGCACCCGGTTGATCGCACGCCGAAACTTTTCGAGAATCCGCTCGCTCATCATCCACACACGGAACTCGCGAAAATCTCGATTGATGCTCTGGCGGCCTTCCGTGATCTTGTGGCCATCAATCACATTGGCTTCTTCGACTTCCCCTTTCGGATACTCAATCACGTTCACAGGCTTCAAGGCATAGCCATAGCGCTCGGCAAACAACTCGCCGCAAGCGCGGCAAAAACAGGCCCAATCTTTCCATCCGCGTGTGTAGATCCGGGGTTCATCGAGATCGATAACCGAAATCTCCGGATACATCGTCAGCAGTTCCTCGACGATCGCCGCCAGATCGTCGTAATGACGTGCGCCACTGAGCGGACACGGCAACGGCCCGGTCGAACCGCTCGACATTCGCTGCATTTCATCCTCCTCGGCCGGACGCGGCGAATGCGCGATCATGATGTTCGCGTGAACGGAAATGCCCGCTTCGGCCGCCGCGGCCAGCAGACGCGGAAGGTACGTGACATCATCGTCAGGCTTCCGCGTTTCCCCTTGGTAAACAACCGGCTCGCCAGTTGCAAAACGCCCCGGATAAAGGTTTCGCAGACGGACCCGGCTCACCTCCACCGAAATGGCATTGGCGTGAAGCCGTTGCGCCCACGCAACAGCGTCCTCCGGACCGATCCGCTTTGTATCATTCAGATGCAGGAAGAGAACACGCCTCGCGTCGATATCGCTCACAGGCGCCGGATCCCCTTTCGCCTCCGCCGTCATCCATTCCGGATACGATCGGAAGATCGTGCGAGTCCGCTCAAATATGCCCTCGCCTCCCTCACCGGTCGGAACGGTCGCGACGTAAGAAAACAGCGCGACGCCATGGGCACCTTCATCGGCCGTCCACCGGGCGATCTCCTCCAGCTTGTCCGCATCATAATCGATGTAGATCGGATACAGAATCGGGAGGTATCGAAAAAACTGCCCAACGCCCAATGCCCGCGCAGCCGTGCTTCCGCCCTCGCTGTACGCGCTCTTTCCAAACGCGAGCACGCGCGAATCGCTCCGTCCTTCGAAACGCGCAAGCTCCTGATCGGTCAGAAGCCGATCCGGCAGCACGAACAGTTTGCTGTCGGCGGCGACGGCGACGTCCGTTTCCCGCAGCACCCGAAAATTCGCTCGCTCCGCAAGGAGCTCTCGCCACGCGTCAGTCCCCTCTCCATCCAGAACAACCGCATCCTCGCTTCGAACGAGCGCATGGGAGAGAGCGAATAACACCAGCAAGGCAAAAACGTACTTTCCAATCATCTTAACTTGAGAAAAGGAGTTGGGAATGTTGAAAGGGGTTCGTGCCGTCTAACGTCCGCGCTTCGCGGCCGCGAAATCCTCATTCCTTCCACTCGACCCGGAGACGCATGAAGCGGCACCCAGACTCCGATACCGGGAGGCGGTCGGCGATGGTCACTCGCTCCCAATCGCCGTCAACCTCAACGGCGATTGTCTCGGTGACGGCGTCGCCGGACGTCCAGGAGACCAGATCGTCGGAAACTTCCGCGACGCAGGAAATGTCGCTCCGCAGGTCACTGCGCGAATAGGTAAGGGCCAGCCGTCCGTTCACTAGCTGCGCGAGCGGAAGATCGTCGCGCTGCGCCGGTTCGAACGGGTTTAGGTTGAGCGCGTATTTGAGAAGATTCTCGATGCCGTCACCCGCTGGCGTCGCATCGGGTCCGCTGATCAAGGGATCTTCCAGCTGTTCCGCCGAAAAGTGTTCCGCCCGCCAAGCACCGAAAGGACTCGCTGGAATGTGGATCGCCGCAATCGTGGAGTCGCCGACCGAATAGGCGGTTCCATGAACGAGCCGGATTGTCACTTCACGCGGTGTATCGGGCAAGGGCCTGCCATTAGGATACTGAACCAGCAGGTTGGCACCCGAAGAATTCGCGGGTATGGAGACAAATTCGGGAACTGCCAGCAGCTCGGCGCCGTCGCCTTCGACAACAAATTGGACGTTAATCAATCCGTCCCGGTTGCCGACGCGGCTGATGCTGAACTGCGCCCACCCGCCCGGTTCCAGCTCAGCGGTCGTCGCCGACTCAAACCGCACAACGGTGATCTCGCCGCCGCTTCCAACCGGATCCAAGCGATCTTCGAGCTGTTTCAAATACAGGCTTGCGGGATCCACCGGCACATTGTGCGAGATCCAGTAACCGTCCTCGGCGTAAGCGGGAAACGCCCCCTGCCATTTCGTTCCGGTAACGCCGATTGCCCAGTTTTGCGCGGTCGGCGGATTTTGCACCACAAGCCGGTCGGCTGATGAGTTCCATACGACGTGATTCGCGCCCGCCCAGCCGTGGCCGGATCCGTAATTAAGCCGGTTTTGAATCGCAATCGTGTTGTCGGGAATTTCGATGTTGTCGTACAGCGTTCCGGTCGACCAGCGATGGTGCGGGCCGGTGTCGGCATAAGAATGGTCGCCGCGGCAATCGAGAAAGACATTGGGCCCGACGGTCCGGGCATTTGTACCGAAATCGTGCCGGGCGTAATTGGCGTAACAGCGCTGCACCAGGTTCATCTGTCCTTGTACGTAGAACGGATACCGGCGACTGCCGGCGATAGTCGAAACCGGCTGCAGGTTCTGGCTGTCCTCGACCGTGATCCACTTTCCATACGTGCGGATGTCGGTGTTTCCAAACCCGAAATGAAGGGCGGTCGTCCTCCGGACCCAGGCGTTCTGCACCCGATCCATTTGAATAAACGTCCACGCGTGATTCTCATCAAACTGACTGGTGTTCCAAGCCCCGCCCGCATACGACGAGACTCCGCGAATATCCTCGATCCCCACCTGGCTGATCCGTCCGGAAAACGTGTAGCGATACACGGAGCCTCCGCCGTACTCGCTCTCAAGCGCATTGGTCAGCGGCGCGTCGATCGTGATCGTGTTTCCATCGATCGCCGTGATGACCCGATCAAAGCGAATATCGTACGCGCCTGGCTGCCATTGGGTCACCGGCGCTCCATCGCTCCGCGGCGGAATCTGGTCCATGCCGATCGCCGAAATCCACGCGGCCGTGCTCGGCCGATGGACGATAATGGTGTCTCCCACGCTGAATCCCGATGCGTCGGTTACAGTAAAACTTTCCGCTCCGACGGGAACGTAGTCATCTGTGATCGACCGGCGCGTTCCCGCCACCTCGCTCCAGCTTCCCGTGCCGCTGACGGTGACCACCGAGTATTGATGAGTGCCAGTCGCACGAATAATGGTGCCGTCGGCGCCATCTCCTTCACCGCGCAAGACAACTCCAGATTTGGAAATGGTCAGGCCGGAAGAGACCTGATATTCGCCCGCCTTGAGGAGAACAGCACCTCGAAAACCGTTGAAATCGAGCGGCAAATTTCCCACTTGATCAATGGCTGCCTGAATGCGTGCGCGATCGTCACCATCTTCCGGATACAGCACAACCTTAACCGGAACATCGGGAATAGGCACACCGCCGCCCATGTAACCGGAATTGGAGAAGTCCGGAATCCGGTTTCCTCTCTCATCAGTCGTATATTCCAAGCGTCCATCCGCTCCCGGAGAAACCATCGGAGGCGTCACTTCAGTTGCATTCGTGCGAGTGACCGTGAGCCGTCCGAGATCAAAAGAAACAACGGCAGTACTGTCAGCTTGGATACTGATCGCACGAATCGGGCCAGTCCCGGCGGCGACGCGGCCGAAGACATGGCTCGCGATGAGCAAATCGCCGTTCAGCCAAACCGCCGCGCTCCCCGCACCGAGGCGATATTCTTCCCCCGAACCGTCGGGCGCCTCGTAGAGCACGGCCGATTTGCGGTTATTCATGACCACAGCAAACTGGAGCAAGACGTTGTTGCCGCCGTAAGAAACGTTAGCGCCCCGGATGATCCGGCTGCTCAGCGCCAAGGAATGAATGTGTGCCCGATCGTTCCCGTCGCCCGCGAGCATGTTGAATTGGACCCAGCGATTGTCGTTCGCCGTGTTGCGGCCGATCATTACAAGGCGCATGGTCACAACCTCCGTCGGCTCGGAAAGCTCCCCCGCAAAAGTCAGCTGGTTGGCGTCCTGAAACCGCAAGTAACGAAAATCCGTTCCCTCGCCAAACCGATTGGCCCCGTCGACCGCCACCTCGACCTCGCCATCCGACGGTCCCGAAATGGACGTCCAAACACTGGCCCCGGAGCTGCCCGGCTCATGCCCGGAAAATTCCGCATCGAAGAGAACCTCCTCCTGCCCCAGCACCGTTGCCGCGCAAAGCAGCAAACCCGCGGTGCTCAAGGCGCGAAAAAGCCGCCGCTGAGTTCTTTCAGTCGAGTTCCGGCAGCCTCGATAATTCCCCATGGCGCGCAAAATTGCCGCCGGCAGCAGGCGTGTCAATCAGTAAGTAAACGGTTACCTGAACATCTGCCCGCCTCGAGGGCCCAGCGACCGCCCCGGTCACCGCACGGTTGCACCCAGCTGGAAAGTCTTCAATCTCAAGTGCTGCAAACACGGACAGAGAAAATCGCCACCTGCTGCCATGATTTTCGTCAGGATCTCTTTACGAGTTCAGTTTCTGCTTTTTCCGCTTCTCCTCGCCTCCTGCGTGACGTCTCCCAGGATTCCACATGCGAAAGAATCGGCTTTGTTCGAAACCACGGGCGTCGCGTTTCACATCAACGCGAGAGATCGTGAAATCCGCTATGTCGCAACCCTGCTCGCGAAGACGCCCATCGAGGCCCCCTTCTACCTCCAGATTCTGTATGAAAACCCAGCCGATTCTACTGCTCCTTACAGCGAATACCGCGTCTGGCTTCCGGGTTTCCCCTCAATCCCATTGCGATCGCCGCCTGTCGAAGACTTGCGAATAGGCGCGGTTTACCTCGTCGAAATACGCATCTTCGATACCCCGAACATCCACGCCGCCGACCCGATCGACACGCATGAAATTTACTACTACTCGAACATCGACACCCACAGCTACAGCCGGTGATTCCAATACGGAACCCGATGTTCCTCGGCTTGAACCCGCCCCCGTCTCTCTTCTCCGGCATTGACCTTCCTCCCGCGTATCGATGGAAATGACTTCCGCAAAAACCTTCTCCTCACGCAACTGCCACCAGCCATGATCCGATCCTTGGTTCCGCTTCGCTCCGCTCCTCTTCCCGCCTCGCTGCCTCGGTTGCCGACTGCTGTCGCGGCGGCTGCAACGCTGATGGCGGCTTTCGCTCTCCTCGCAGCCAATCCTTTGTTCGCCGGTGTTGAACTGCACCGGACAGCGCCGGAGGCAGCCGGTTTCGACGGAGGGAAACTCGCGGCCGCGGCCAGCCTTTATCGTGACGCGGTTGATCGCGACGATATTCGAGGCGTCGTCCTCCTCGTTGCCCGCGGTGAAAAGGTCGTGCTGCACGAAGCGATCGGCTGGCGCGATAAAGAAAATAGACTCCCGATGGAGAAGGACACACTGTTCCGCTTGGCATCAAACACCAAGGCGGTCGTCGCCACCGGAGCGCTGATCCTCGCCGAGCGCGGCGCGCTTTCTCTCGATGATCCGGTCGCTAAACATATTCCAGGGGTTAATGGCGACTTCAGCGGAATCACTGTCGCTCAGCTGATCACCCACGCCAGCGGCGTTCCGCGCGGACCCATCTTTCTCAAGGACCTTCATGCGGACTCCAACCTTGTGCGCGAAGCGGAGCGATTTGCCCGCGAACTGAAGCTCGAGACGGAGCCCGGCACGCAATTCAGTTACAGCAACGTCGGATACAACATCCTCGGCGGCGTAATTGAAGCCGCTTCCAAACAACGGCTCGATTACTTTTTACAAGGCGCGATCTATGAACCGCTCGGCATGACCGACACCTTCCACCACGAATCGGTTGCCGACCCGGACCGGATGGCGAAAGTCTACACCCGTAAGGACGGAAAGTGGCGGACGCGCTGGGCGCCGGGCGACGAAGCGAGTTACCCAATCGTCCGAGCCTCTGGAGGGATGATCGCGACGGCTTGGGATTATACGAAGTTTCTGCAGATCTGGCTGAACGACGGCAGCGCCGGAAGCATTCGCATCCTTTCGCCCGACTCAGTTCAAGCCGGCCGCGCGATTCAATCTCCCACCGCAAGCTACGGCTACGGCTGGCATGTTGACGAAGACGGATCGATCGGACACGGCGGCTCCGACGGCACCTATGCCTGGGTCGATCCTGCCCGGCAGCTGATCGGTTTGATCCTCACGCAATCTCCCCGCGACGACGATCTCCGAAAGGAATTTCGCGACCTCGTCAATGCGGCCCTCCTCGAAGAACCGGCAGTTCGAAAAAGCCGAAATTGAGAGACCGTCCGCGACCTTTGATTCGCGGTCGTTTGCATTTGGTCAGCTCGACAATCTAGTCCGCCGGGCCCACGCCCGCAGCTGCCAACCGTCCGAAACCGCCCCAAATCAAAAAATCAAAAAGTTGTTTAAACTTTAATAGAACCGCCACGTCTTCCCATTGTCCGGAGACATGATCACCGACCTGCCCCAGCCCCGACCCTCTCGGCCCGACCCCGCGGCGACCGGTCCGCGCGAGTCGTTCCGATAAAACCAGGAGGTCGACCAGTAATCGTAGTTGAGAACGATGTTGCCCTTCCGATCAACCGTCAAGCGATGGTAATAGATGCTGTATTCAGAGAGTGGAGGCGCGACGAGAATTTGCGGTTTCTCCCATTCGCCGCCGAACGGCTTGCGCTGATGCGCGAGCGCTGCCCAAAGGTTGCCGTCAAGATGCTCCTCGCCGCTTCTCCAGAGTCGAAAGACTAAGTGCAGATTGTCTTCAGCATCGCAGACCAGTCCGACATAGGTCTGGCGCAATTCCTCCTCGCTTGTGCGAATCGCCTCGGTCCAGCCAGAATAGGCGTCATTCGGTTTGAGGGAACGCAAATACTGAAAAGGCCGCCCGTGCGTCCCAACCACGACGTGCAAATAGCCCTTCCCGTCCATCGTGATGCTCGGCGTATTGTGCGCATCATTCGGCGGCGGCCCGAAACTCATGTAGACCGGCTCCCCGGCCGTCCGGGTTTCACGATCATACGTTGCCACATACGCCGGCACGCCGGGAACCTCGTCAGTGCTCGCCTCCGGATTCGTCGCTTCACCCCAGACCACATGTACTTTTGCGCCCCGCGAAACGACCATCGACGGAATCCCCGAGTGCATCGAGGTCCCCAGTGCCAGTTCCGTCAGTTTTACCGGTTCATGGAATTGCAAACCGCCCTCCTTCGTCTCCTCAGCGATGATCAACTCCAGATCATTCGTGCTGCGCCATCGCAGCTGTTTCCCCAAACGAGCCGGCGGAAGACCGGCATTGCGATCAGTCCGCGTCAACCGGACTACCGCTGGCGGACCGTCCGGAACATTGTGACCGGAAAACTGCTCGAGATCCCAGGAACGCCGTTCGCCCTCGCGGCCTTCAATGACATAGGCCGTGAAGGTTTCACCTCCATCGTCTGATCGAAGCAGAGCGATGTTCCTTCCCGACATGCCGAGCAGGTAAACATGGTTGGCCGCGTCGAACGCGATCTTCGTGCCCGCGGCTCGCCACGAGGTTCCCGCACCTGGCGGCACGGTTTCCTTGACCGCCTTGCGCAGGTCGATCGTCACCCATTTACCGTCTTTTTCTCGATGCAGGTAGGAACCGTCGACCACGAAACCGTGATTCTCCATGTCGAAATAAAGGTCGTTGTCGACCGCGTAATCGGGAAGGTAACCGTACTGCCGATTCTCGTGCGCGTAGGGCTCAAGCACGTGCGGCAAGTCCAATGGCTCGGGTTCAGGCGACGTGTCGCCGCGCGCGCGAAGGGTCGCGTAAGTGGTGACACCGCCTTCGCCGCGCGGTGTCGCCCGAACATGGGCGATCCGTTCCACGCCATCCCGCGGCCCGTTGAAACGCGCCGTGATCTTCGCCTGACTTTGCGGTTTGAGGGACACGCGTGACGAAGACAGCCGAACATCCCAGGGGGCTCCCGGAAACTCGATTTTCAGATCGATGACACGCGCTTCCGCCGCGTTGTTGTAAACCGTAAATTGGATTTCCTTCCCCGCCCCCGGACGGACATGCGCGGTGCGATGGTACGGGCTGATCAGCCAGCGATTCTCCAAAAACGGAAACCACGACTCGCCGACCGGGGTCCATACCGCCTGATCGGGAAACAAATCTCTCTGGCTCCACCGTGTGACGCCCTCGATCTCCAAGAGAAACTGCGCTTGCGGCAGGTGCAAGCGCCATGGCCGGTCGCCGCGCGATTGATCCGCCGCCACAGTGAAGGCCGCCGACGCCTCCGGCCGGTCCGGGCGGGGCATCTGCATGTATCCGCGAATTGCGGTGCGCCGTTCCTTCTCAACTGGGATCTCGGCGATTTTCTTTCCGTCCGCATCGAACAGCAGCAGCGGCGCCGCATCCGGCGGCAAGGCTTCGACTTCGATCGTGAATTCGCCGCGGCGCGGAAGAAAATACACGTCCGCTGACCGTTCCGGCTGATACATGACGATCGGCTCGCGATGCTCGTCGTCACGGTGGCCGCGCGCGTTCTCCAGCACCCAGCCCG
Source organism: uncultured Opitutales bacterium (assembly GCA_964645585.1). Taxonomy (GTDB): domain Bacteria; phylum Verrucomicrobiota; class Verrucomicrobiia; order Opitutales; family T3Sed10-336; genus DATGSL01. The sequence goes on along the minus strand of CAZYAN010000030.1, from coordinate 36,841 downwards.
CCGCATTCGTCTCAATCGCCCACTCGACGTTCACTCCGTGCCGGTCTCCCGCGGTCGTTATCTGAAGCAAGCAAATCCCCGGCCGTTCGACCCGCGCGCGAAGCATAGCGGATTGCACTGGGCCCTTTCCTCCATCCGATCGCCTCCCTGAGTGCGGAACGCTGACCGTATCGAGAATTTCCCGGTCCGGGCTCAGCAGCATCGCCTTCAGTTCGGCACCGGCTGCACGCGTGACGGAAAGATCACGCTTCAAAACCCGTATCTCCAGCTCACCTGGCTCCACCAGAAGATGAGCCCCTCCCGTTCCGCTGACCGCCCAAGACATTTCCAACGGGGCCCCTTCGCCAGCCTGTGCCGAAATCGCTTGCTGGACAAAAAAAGGCGCGCCCATCGCCCAAATGATCGCGTATAACAAACTCCGCTTCATGAATGACCTCCGCTTGAAATCGAAGCCCGACCCTAGCGGTACACGCAAACGCCTGACAAGACATACCGCCCGAAAATAATTCATCCACGCGCACATGAGCGCGTGAACCGGCGGGCGCCGGAGATCCCCGTCATCCTCCGCGGAAGACAAAAAGCCCCGCCTACCGCGGACGGCTCTGCGCTGGCGGGTTGATCTCGGCGAGGTTGTGCGCGGTATTGATCAGCCCGACATGGGAAAATGCCTGGGGAAAATTGCCGACCAAACGCTTCGCGCCCGGTGAATATTCTTCCGCCAGCAATCCGAGAGGATTCGCGATGGAAACCAGTCGTTCAAACACCTCCTCAGCCTCCTCCCTCCGTCCGAGCAGCACGTAATTATCCGCCAGCCAGAACGAACACGGCAGAAAGGCGCCCTCACCCGGCGGCAATCCATCCACGCAGGTTTCCCCTTCCGTCAGATACCGATAGACAAACCCATCCCTCAACAGCTGCTCCTCGATCGCTTTTACCGTTCCTATCACCCGCTCATCCTCCGGCGGCAGGAACCCGACCAGCGGAATCATCAGCAAACTCGCGTCGAGAGACTCGCCTCCATAATATTGGGTAAACGCGCCGACATCCTTGTTGAATCCTCGCTCGCAGATCTCGCGGTGCAGGACTCTCCGCTGCTCTTTCCACCGCTCGCGCGGACCGTTCTGACGGGTCCCGTCGAGCATTTTGATCGCACGGTCGAACGCCACCCACGCCATCACTTTCGAATGGGTAAAATGGCGGCGGGGCCCGCGCACCTCCCAAATTCCCTCATCCGGCAACCGCCAGGCTTCCTGCAAAAACTCGATGAAGTGCGTCATCACGTCCCACGCGTAGGGATCCGGCTCCAAACCGTGGCATCGCGCTTGGTGCATCGCGTCCATCAGCTCCCCATACACGTCCAATTGCAGCTGGGTCGACGCATGATTGCCGACCCGCACCGGTTTCGAATTCTCGTACCCGGCCAGCCAAGGCAGCTCATACTCCGTTAGCCGGCGTTCGCCCGCCGGTCCGTACATGATTTGCAGCTCCTTCGGCGATCCCGCCACCGCCCGCAGCATCCAGTCCCGCCACGCCGCCGCCTCATTGATGTAACCGGCGTCCATAAACGCCAGAAGCGTAAACGTCGCGTCTCGTATCCAGCAGTAGCGGTAATCCCAGTTCCGCACGCCGCCAATCTCTTCCGGAAGCGAAGTCGTCGGCGCCGCAACGACTCCTCCGGTCGGGCCGTACGTCAATGCCTTCAACGTGATCAGCGACCGATTAACCAGCTCCTCCCACTTGCCCTCATAACAGCACGGCCGGCACCAGCCCCGCCAATAGTTCTCTGTCATCACAAGCGTTTCCGCGGCGGTGCTCGCTGACGGCGGGTCCACGTGCGAAAGGTGCCAGACGAGGATAAAATCTTTGGAATCACCCGCCCCGATTTCAAAATCCTGCACCACGGACGAGCCCTCGATCCGCACATCCGAATCGCAGGTGAGACACAACGCGTCCGGTCCGGCGACGATTGAGACGCCGCCGCCGATCTTCCGCACCCACGGCACAATGCTTCCGTAATCGAAACGAACCGTCAGGTCCATCCGCATCCAGACCCGCCCTTCCACACCACGCACGATGCGCATTACCTCGGGCTCCCCGGTCGGCGGCATAAAATCGATTACCCGGACCACTCCGTCCGACGTCTCGAATTCGGTTTCCAAGACCAGCGTATCCCGCCGATAACGTTGCATGGAACGGTATTCCGGGTTCGCTGGAGCGATCTGCCACCGTCCGTTTCGCTCATCCCCCAGCAAAGCGGCAAACAAGGCCCCGGAGTCGAAGCGCGGCATGCAAAGCCAGTCGATCGAACCGTTCTTGCCGATCAGTGCTCCCGTTTCCAAATCGCCGATAAAGCCGTAATCCTCGAGCTTCATAGGAAGCATACTATCGCCCCCGCCGCCGAATGCCGATCCATTTCAATTCTGGATTTTGGATCGGGCAAGGAGCAGCAGACGCCAGAACCAAAGACCAAAGCCTCCCCCTAGGGCTTTCCCTTATTCCATCGCGAGCCAAACGCCTAACGGGTCTCGCAAGGAAGCTCTATTTTCAAAAGACGCTTTTATCGGCATCTTATGCCACCATACAGCATTGTTCTAACTTGAATCATCGTCCACACGTCACTCAAGGAGTAATGAAACACGCAATACCAACGGTCCTCGCCCTCGCTCTCTCCTCCGCGGCCGCCTCGGCCCAGCAGTTCTACAGCAGCTCTGAGGAGTTTGCAGCGAATCTGCCCGGTCCGAGTTATACCCACACCTTCGACGATATTCAGACGGAAGGCGCTGTGAGTTCGCCGTACTTCGTTACCGGTGACCATGGAATCGCTTGGGATGTGAATGCCACGAGCGGTCTCTGGGGCTTCCCTGGCGGACAACTAACTGTCGACCAGAGTGTGGACCCCATTAGGTTTACGTTCACCGGAAGCGATATTTACGCCTTTGGGGGCGAATTTTTCGGCGGCGACTGGGACGGAGCTCCTGATCTAGCTGACATCACCATCACTACAAGCACGGGGGCATCCCAGATCTTCCCCAATATCAATATCGCTTCCTTCATCGGCTTCATCTCAACCAATAACGAACCTCTTGAATGGGTTGAGATCTCCGTCGATGGGGCTGGCAACAGGTATGCAACGACGACAGTCGCCATCGCCGCCATCCCCGAACCTGCGACAACCGCCTTTATCTTCGGCGGCTTGACACTAGGTGCCGGTATCTGGTGGCACCGCCGGTTGAAGACCGCCCAACGTAAGTAGTATACCACGTCTGCGAATTCCCACACGGCACCGTCAAAACTCAATCGTACTATGTCCAAACGAATCCACATTGCCACCTTCAGCCTCTTGGGAATCACCTCCTCGATGCTGGCTCAGTTCAGTCCCCTCCCGCCTGAGTATTCCGTCGTCTCTAGTGGCCCGGAGGTTTCCGCCTACACCGACATGATCGTGGACGGCAACTGGGACACGATCGGCGGCTGGACCTCGATCGATTCATCCTTCCAGATGAATTACGATCCTTATGCAGTGATGACTATCGGGCTCGTCGGTTTGGGGACCGATGCCAACAAGCACTTGGGCATTCAGTGGGGCGATCCGGCGGACTATAATTCCAGCAATCCGACCACCGTGGCGAACAGCCATACCCTATTTCATCGGCCTGATACTATGGCACCCGGTCACTTCCTCCGCATTCCTTTAGATGGTCGCGATTCATTTGATTTTTGGCTGAGTCTTGAACCGCAAGGACGCTCGGGCGCCTTTTCGATCTGGTCGGTCTTTAATCCGGACCTTAATGTAGGCACCTCGGTTGACGGTCGCTATCCTGATCAATTTGCGGGAAGCGTACAAACTGTCTCAGCCGACGGGGATTCCTACTACCTCTTTTCCTTGCGGGATACCCACTCGCGCTCGGGAACCGAAGCACTCCGCTTCTTCGTCCACTTCTCCAATCCGCAAGATACGCCCTTCACTCCCGTCCCGGAACCTGCAACCTATGGAGTCATCGGGGCTATCCTCCTGACCGGTCTCATTGCCGGCCGCCGCTGGACAGCGTCCCGGCGGCAGCGCGCGACGAACTGACCGGCAAACAGCGCGACAGCTTCATCACGGATGCGTCGCAGTGACCAAGCCACACCTTTCAGCGGCTCGTATCGCGTCGCGTACTTCTGCGAGGAGCAACGAACTCAACGTTGCACAGGATGAAGCTCAATGAACGCCGAAGCCAATCAGTCTCCCTTCGCGTCTTAGCTTCTTGAGCGAAGCGGGCGTGAGAATCGGGAACCACGGATCTCACAAGTAACGCGAATGATCGGATAATCATCCGCATCCACCCCCAAACAAGGATCTTCGGCACCCCTGCAGTATCAGGACGTTTTCTGATGGCCCCCTGTCATCGGCGCAGCGCCGATTCCGCAAAGTCGGTTGCTGCCACCTCCTGCATGAAACAATAAGCTTTCTGAGAAACCGCTCCTAGCGAGACGCGCCGGTGGCCAACGTCACGTTAGCCTTTCGGAGGAAGACAGGTCCCGCTTCCAGCGTGAAGAAAACAGGCAGGATGCCTGTTCTACTTTGGCGGCGGGAATGCCGACCCTCCCTTGGCACGCAGTCTCCGATGAAATGAACCGAGCCCTGAAAACATTGCGGCTGAAAAATCACGCATGGACAACGATCCGCATCCAAGGACCACCTCCATACTATCTCATTCGTGTTCATGCCTGCCATTCGTGGTTAAAGTTCTACCTTTTATTCCCTGAACTTTAGATGAAAAAGAAAAAGCCCCTCCGCAGGTGGCGGAGGGGCTTTGCTTCTTTCGAAAGAATGGCAATTCAGAGATCAGCCGGCTTCGCCGCCAGCCTGAGCGGGCTGTTCTTCCGGCGCGGCTTCCTCGGCGCCAAACGGGAAGCGGATCTTGAGGTTCCGGATCGCCGGCAAACCGGTGCCGGCCGGAATCAGGTTCCCCATAATCACGTTTTCCTTAAAGCCCTTCAAGTAGTCGGTCTTCCCGAGCGTCGCCGCATCAGTCAGCACACGTGTGGTTTCCTGGAAAGACGCCGCGGAAATGAAACTTTCCGTTTCAATCGACGCCTTCGTGATACCGAGAAGGATCGGTTCACCCTCGGCCGGCTTGCCGCCGGCTTCGATGATCCGCTGATTCTCTTCGAGGAAGGCGCCGCGGTCGATCTGTTCACCCCAGAACCACTCGGAGTCGCCCGGATCACTGACGCGCACCTTGCGAAGCATCTGACGGATGATCAGCTCAATGTGCTTGTCATTAATCGTGACGCCCTGGAGCCGGTAGACTTCCTGCACCTCATTGATCAGGTATTCGTGGAGGGCCGTCGGTCCGAGCACCTCAAGAATTTCGTGCGGATCCGCGGAACCTTCGGTCAGGTGCTGTCCCTTGTGGACGAGATCGCCGACCTGAACGATGATCTGTTTGCCGTGCGGAATCAGGTGCTCCTCTTCCTGGCCGCTTTCCTGATTGGTCACGATCAGGCGCTTTTTCCCGCGAACCATCGTCCCCATTGAAACGACCCCGTCGATCTTGGCCATTTCGGTCGCTTCCTTCGGCCGGCGCGCTTCAAAGAGCTCGGCAACACGCGGAAGACCACCAGTGATGTCCTTCGTTTTCGAAGCCTGTCGCGGCGTCTTTGCCAGCAGCGCACCCGGTGAAATGCTGTCGCCTTCAGCGACGACCACCTGGGCGCCGGTCGGAATCGAGTAGGTGGCGAGGACTTCGTTGTTTTCGGCACTCCGAATTTCAACTTGAGGATTGAGGTCCTCGCGGTGCTCAACAATGACCGTGGCGATCCGGCCGGTGCTCTCATCGAGCTCGCGCTTGATGGTCACGCCCGGGATCATGTCCCTGAAGGTGATCTTACCCGCCTTCTCCGAAAGAACCGGAATGTTGTACGGGTCCCACATCGCCAGCACTTGGCCCTTCTCAATCGTCCCCTTATCCGGAACGGTGAGTACGGAACCGACGACGATGTTATAGGCCTCGAGCTCGCGGTCGTTCTCGTCAAGGATCTGGACGCTCCCCGTTTTGTTGAGAACGATGTTGGACCCTTCGGAAGTGGAAACGAGACGGAGTCCCTTGTATCGCACAATCCCGCTGTGACGTACGCGGATTTCCGGCGTCTTGAACACCTGGCTCGCGATCCCGCCAACGTGGAAGGTCCGCATCGTCAGCTGCGTCCCCGGCTCCCCGATCGACTGGGCGGCGATGATGCCGACGGACGTTCCAACTTCGACCATCTTGTTGGTCGCCGGATTGATTCCGTACGACTTCGCACAGATGCCGTTCTTGCTCCGGTCGGTGAGCGGTGACATCACCTTGACGCGCTCGACGCCAGAATCCTCGATCCGGTGGGCGAGTTCCTCCGTGATCAGCTCGCCGCTGCCGACGAGCAGTTCCTTCGGGTTACGCGGATTGTAGATGTCGTCGCTGGAACAGCGGCCGGTGATGCGTTCGCGAAGGCTGACAATTTCCTCGTCGCCTTCGTAGATCGCCTTCTTCCAGATGCCGTCGCGGCTTCCGTCGTCCTCTTGCGTGATGATCACATCCATGGCGACATCGCACAGCTTACGGGTCAGATAACCGGCGTCAGCGGTCTTCAGCGCCGTATCCGCCAAGCCCTTACGAGCACCATGAGTCGAGATAAAGTATTCGAGGACGGTCAATCCCTCGCGGAAAGACGAAAGGATCGGGCGTTCGATGATCTCGCCAGACGGCTTGGCCATCAGCCCTCGAGTTCCGCAGAGCTGACGAACCTGCTGGCGGTTGCCGCGAGCGCCGGAATCCATCATCAAGAAGACCGGGTTGATCTCGGACCTGCCGCCATTCTCGGCGAGACCTTCGAAAACCGCCTTCGCGATCTCGTCGGTCGCGCCCGTCCAGATGTCGATGATCTTATTGTAGCGTTCACCCGGAGTGATGATCCCGCGACGGTACTGCCCCTCGACCTCGTCGATCTTCTTGCGGGCCGCGGCAACGATCGCCGGCTTGCTGTCCGGGATGATCATATCATCGATACCGATCGAGATGCCGGCCTGCGTCGCGATCGCGAAGCCAAGTTCCTTGAGCGCGTCGAGGGTCTGAACCGTTTCCTCCGGCGTCGCGGCGCGCGTGGTTTCAAGAATGATGTCCCCCAAACGGCCTTTTTGTACGGGGAAATTAATGAATCCGAGCGACTTCGGCCAGATCTGGTTGAAAATCACTCGGCCGACAGTCGTCCGAATGATCTTCTTCTCCTTGTTTCCGAAGACCGTGTCTTCACCGTAGTCGGGATTCTTGAAGTCGATCCAGTCGTGCTTGTTGAGAACTCCGTCAAGTTCCGCGAGAAGCACCTCATGCACCGTCCCAACCAGCGGAATGTGCTTCCCCTTCTCCGGCTCAACCGGCGGCTCGAGCGTCAGATAGTAGGACCCCAGCACGATATCCTGCGACGGCGTGAGGATCGGCTTTCCACTTGACGGCGAGAAAATGTTGTGGGTCGACATCATCAGGAGCTTGCACTCCATAATCGCTTCCAGAGAGAGGGGCACGTGGACCGCCATCTGGTCGCCGTCGAAGTCGGCATTGTAAGCCGTACACACAAGGGGGTGAATTCGAATCGCCTCCCCTTCAATCAGCACCGGCTCAAACGCCTGAATCGACAGGCGGTGAAGCGTTGGAGCGCGGTTGAGAAGAACCGGGTGGCCCTTCGTCACCTCTTCCAGGATATCCCAAACCTCGGGCGACTGCTTTTCGATCATCTTCCGCGCGCCGCGAACCGTATGAACAAACCCGAGCTCCTTGAGGCGGCGGATGATAAACGGCTCGAACAGAACGAGCGCCATCTTCTTCGGCAAACCGCACTGGTGGAGTTTCAGTTCAGGGCCGATCACGATGACCGAGCGACCGGAGTAATCGACGCGCTTCCCGAGCAGGTTCTGCCGGAAACGGCCTTGTTTCCCCTTCAACATGTCGCTCAGCGACTTGAGCGGACGGTTGCCGGCGCCGGTCACAGCCCGGCCATGGCGGCCGTTGTCAAAAAGCGCGTCAACCGCCTCCTGCAACATCCGCTTTTCGTTGTGAATGATGACGTCCGGCGTCTTCAGCTGCAAAAGGTTCTTGAGCCGGTTGTTCCGGTTGATCACGCGCCGGTAAAGGTCGTTCAAGTCGGAGGTTGCGAACCGGCCGCCTTCGAGCGGAACGAGCGGACGGAGATCCGGCGGGATCACCGGAAGCACCTCGAGCACCATCCACTCGGGCTTGCTGCCCGAATTGATAAAGCCCTGGATGACTTTCAGCCGCTTCGATACCTTTTTCTTGATCTGCTTCGACCGGGTATTGCGCAACTGCTCCTGCAGTTCGACCACGAGCGGCTCGAGTTCCATCCGTGCGAGCACGTCGCGCACCGCCTCGGCACCCATCTTCGCTACAAATGCGTCATCGCCGTACTCATCGAGGGCCTGGACGTATTCCGACTCGGTCAACAGCTGTTTTTCCTCCAGCGGCGTCCGGCCGGGGTCGATCACCATGTAGTTCTCGTAATAAATGACCCGCTCGAGATTCCGGGCGGTCAAATCGAGCAAAAGCCCGATGCGGCTCGGCATACTCTTGAGGAACCAAATGTGCGAAACCGGAACCGCGAGTTCGATGTGTCCCATCCGTTCCCGGCGCACGCGCGAAACCGTCACCTCGACGCCGCAGCGATCGCAGACGACATCCTTGTACTTGATCCGCTTGTACTTCCCGCAGGCGCATTCGTAATCGCGCACCGGTCCGAAGATCCGCTGACAGAACAGACCGCCGGGTTCCGGCTTGAATGTCCGGTAATTGATCGTTTCGGGGTTCTTCACTTCCCCCTTCGACCAGGACCGGATTGTTTCCGGGGAGGCGACCGAGATGCTTACGCTGTCGAACGACGACTCATCCCGATCAAATCCTAAAACCTGCCTTACTTCTTCCGTACTCATGTTTTCAAGTGCCTCCTGTGCCGTTTAGAGTCCGTCGGAGAGAGCGCCGCGCCGGCTCAACCGGATATCGAGCCCCAGACTCTGCATTTCCTTCATCAACACGTTGAACGACTGCGGCGTGCCGGCCTGCAGCGAGTTATCGCCCTTGACAAGCGACTCGTAGATCTTGGTTCGGCCCTGCACGTCGTCCGACTTGACCGTCAGCAATTCCTGCAAGGTGTAGGCGGCGCCGTAGGCTTCGAGAGCCCAGACCTCCATCTCCCCGAAACGCTGACCGCCGTATTGGGCCTTCCCGCCGAGCGGCTGCTGCGTGATCAGCGAATAAGGACCGACCGCCCGAGCGTGGATCTTGCTCGATACCAAGTGGTTCAGCTTCATCATGTAGATGTAGCCGACGACGACTTCCTGGTCGAGTTTCTCGCCGGTGCGTCCATCGTAGAGGACGCTCTTGCCGCTGTTCGGCAATTCCGCCTCCTTCAGGTATTCGCGGACCGCAATTTCTGGAATTCCGTCAAAGACCGGTGTCGCGACTTTCACGCCAAGCTTTCGGCAAGCCCAGCCAAGATGCGTCTCAAGCACCTGTCCGACGTTCATTCGCGACGGAACCCCGAGCGGGTTCAGGCAGATTTCCAGCGGTGTCCCGTCAGGGAGATACGGCATGTCTTCTTCCGCTACGATCCGCGCGACAACGCCCTTGTTCCCGTGCCGGCCAGCCATCTTGTCACCGACCTGCAGCTTGCTCTTCTTCGCGATGTAGATCTTAACCTGCTTGATCACACCCTGCTCAATGTCGTCGCCCTGCTCGATACTGGTGACCTTCCGCTCCTTGTCCGCCTCAAGTTCATCGAACTTGCTCTGGAAGGAATTGATGATCTCCATGATCTTGATCCGAACCGGGGACGGATCGATCTCGATGTGCTTGGCGACCGCGGCGAGCTTGCGCAAAAGGGTTTTCGTGATCTTCCGGTTCGCCGGAATGATGATCTCGTTCGTCTCGGAGTTGATCACATCGAGCGGGATCTTTTCGCCGAGAAGAATATTGGACAGCGCCTCCGTCAACCCCTCGCGGAGCTTGTCCATCTGGGTGCGGAACTCCTCGTTGATCTGCTTGATCTGACGGCGCCGGTCGGACGGGCTCAGTTTTTCCTTCTCGGAATCAAGCCGGCTCGAGACCTTCACATCCATGACAATCCCGGCGACGCCCGACGGCACGACGAGAGAGGTGTCCTTCACGTCCGCCGCCTTTTCACCAAAGATCGCGCGAAGCAGTTTTTCCTCGGGCGCAAGTTCCGTTTCGCTCTTCGGCGTGATCTTGCCGACAAGGATATCGCCCGGTTTCACCTCGGCCCCGATGCGGATGACCCCGTCGTGATTGAGGTTCTTCAGAGCCTCTTCCCCGACGTTCGGAATGTCACGTGTGATTTCCTCAGGCCCAAGCTTCGTGTCGCGGGCCGTGACTTCGAACTCTTCGACGTGAATCGAGGTGAAAATGTCCTCCTTCTGGACCTTCTCACTGATCAGAATCGCGTCCTCAAAGTTGTATCCGTTCCACGGCATGAAGCCGACCAGCACATTCCGGCCAAGCGCGAGCTCACCATTCTGCGTGCAGGCGCCGTCGGCCAGAATGTCGCCTTCCTTGACCTTCTGGCCCTTCCGCACAATCGGCTTCTGGCTGAAGCAAGTGCCGGCATTCGAGCGCATGAACTTGCGCAATTCGTACACAACGATCCCATTCTTCGGGTCGCTCTTCGGGTTCCGCTCAAACCGCGCCGGAAGCTGGCCGTCCGCGGACGTCACGATCCTGCGCGCGTCGACTGACGCGACCACGCCGTCCGCTGTCGCAATCACAACGGTCTTGGAATCCCGCGCGACGCGCTCTTCGATGCCGGTGCCGACCAGCGGCGCTTCCGCCTGGAGAAGTGGAACCCCTTGGCGCTGCATGTTCGAACCCATCAGCGCGCGGTTGGCGTCGTCGTGCTCAAGGAACGGAATTAAGCCTGCGGCGATCGATACCAGCTGTTTCGGCGAAACGTCCATGTAGTCGACCTGATCGGCGTCGACTTCGATAAACTCGCCCCGCGAACGAACGGTGACCCGGCCGATGAAGTTGCCCTTGTCGTCGACCTCGGAGTTCGCCTGAGCGATGACCATCGATTCTTCTTGGTCGGCGTTCAGGTATTCAACCTCGTCCGTAACCTTTCCGTTTTTACAACGGCGATACGGCGTTTCAATGAAGCCAAACTCGTTGATCCGCGAGTAGATGCTCAGCGAGTTGATCAAACCGATGTTCGGGCCTTCCGGTGTTTCAATCGGACAGATTCGCCCATAGTGCGACGGATGAACGTCGCGAACCTCAAACCCGGCGCGCTCGCGGTTCAGACCTCCCGGCCCCAGCGCGCTCAAACGACGCTTGTGCGTGATTTCCGCCAGCGGGTTGATCTGGTCCATGAACTGCGAGAGCTGGCTCCGCGCGAAGAAATCGCGAACGACCGTGCTCAGCGCCTTCGGGTTGATCAGCTTTTGCGGTGTGATCGAGTCCGCGCTCTGATCGTAGAGAGTCATCCGCTCGCGAACAAGACGCTCGGTCCGCGCGAGGCCGATTCGGCACTGGTTGGCGAGAAGTTCGCCAACCGTACGGACCCGGCGGCTGCCGAGATGGTCGATGTCATCGACAAAACCGTCGCCCTTCTTCAAGCGAATCAGGTACTTCGTCGCCTCGACGACGTCGGGCGCGCCGATTGTCCGCTCTTCGAGGTCGATTTTCAGACTGAGCTTCTGATTGATCTTGTACCGGCCGACCCGGCCCAGGTCGTAACGCTTCGGATCGAAGAAAAGGCGTTTCAGCAGGGCCTTTGCATTGGTGGTAGTCGGCGGCTCTCCCGGACGCAGCCGCTTGTAAATCTCCTTGAGCGCCTCTTCCTCGTTGCGCGTCGGATCTTTCTTCAGCGCGCGAACGATCGCCCCCTCGTCGATCGTGGTGTCGATCACCCGCAACGTCGGAATGCCGCACTTCTCGAACTGGCGAACGATCGCCTTCGTCAGCGGCTCGAACGCCCGGGCGATCACCACGCCTTTCTGGGCATCGATCGCGTCTTCAATCAGAACAAACGAGCTGACGTTGTCATAACCGAGCGCCTCCGCCGTGCTCAGTTCCTGAATCTTGTAAAAGAGATTCAGGATATCGAGATCAGAACTGTAGCCGATCGCGCGCAGCAGAGTCGTGATCAGGAATTTCCGGCGGCGGCGGCGGCGGTCGAGATACACATAAAGCAAGTCGTTGTTGTCAAACTGCACCTCGAGCCAAGTCCCGCGATCCGGAATGATGCGGTACGAATAGAGGATCTTCCCGGTCGTATGCGGCGCCATTTCGAAGGCGATCCCCGGCGACCGGTGCAGCTGGCTGACGACGACACGCTCAGCGCCGTTGATGATGAACGAGCCGCGCTCGGAAATCATCGGCAGCTCGCCCATGTAAATCTCCTCGTCCTTGATAAACTCCTCTTCGCGGAGCCGCAGCTTTACATAAAGCGATACCGAATAGGTCGTGCCTTCCGAAATACACTCCATCTCGGTGCTCTTCGGCCCGACGATGTTGTAGGAAAGGTACTCGAGCACGCAGCGCCCGTCGTAGCTCTCGATCGGAAACACCTCGCGAAAAACCGCTTCGAGACCGGTGACCTTGCGCTGGTTGACCGGCACGTCCTTTTGCAGGAATTCCAAATAGGAATCCAGCTGGTTCTGGATCAGGTTAGGCGGAGCGATAACCTCCTTGAGTTTACCAAAGTTAATGCGGTCAGACATAAGAACCTTCAGGCTGAATCAAATGTAAAGCGGGTGTCCGGAATCCCCTCGGCGGCAGCGCCGAACGGTCCGGCTCAGAAAGACGGCACATGCGAAAACAGGCAAGCCGTGCCTTCGAAATCCACCCTTCCGAACACATCCGGCGGAACGGCGAATTTTGAAGGCACGGCACCTGGCAAAACGCAAAAGAAGCATCGACGATGCGAGACGAACACGGCAAAGAGATTTACTCATACCAGAAAACAGAAAAAACGCAACCCCCAGGCTGCTCCCCCGGCAAAATCGGAGGAGCTCCAAAAGATTGAATCCATTTCCGGCTGAAAATCTCAAAGTCGTGACCGCTTCGCCGCGATCGGGTCTCCCTTGCGTGTTTCCCGGTGACGTGTCCAGTTGGTTGATAAAAAAATAACGGGCTCGAGAAAGCCGGATTATTTCACCTCAACCGTGGCCCCGGCAGCTTCGAGCTTGGCCTTGAGCGCGTTGGCATCGTCTTTCGAGATGCCTTCCTTGACCGGCTTCGGAGCGCTTTCGACGAGGTCCTTGGCTTCCTTCAGCCCAAGACCAGTCGCCGCGCGGACTTCCTTAATCGCCGCGATCTTGTTGCTGCCGGCCGAAGTCAGAATGACGTCAAACTCCGTCTTCTCTTCCTCCGCGGCAGCTGCGCCACCCCCGGCGGCTGGTGCCGCGGCAACCGCGACTGGAGCGGCAGCGCTGACGCCCCACTTCTCTTCGAGGTCCTTGACAAGACCCGCGATCTCCAAAACCGACTGGCCGCTGAGCCACTCGATGACTTGTTCTTTCGTGATATCAGACATGTATGTTTCTCCGTGAATGGTTAGCGTCCCAACCGGGATCGTTTAAGAGCCGATGCTCCTAACCAGGTTCTTTGGATGGTGTCTTTCCGGACGCGAAGGGTGCCCGAAAAATTGGCAAAGGCGATAAATGTTACTCTCCTTGTTCAGATTTCGCTTGCAAGACATTGAGCAGCGACACCGGACCGGCGGCGAGGACGCGCACCATTCCCTGTGCCGGCTGATTCAGCAGTCCGAGCAACTGCGCCCGCAGGACTTCGAGGCTCGGAAGGTCAGCGAGTTCCTTGACTTCTTCCGGCGTCAACGTGCGATCGCCCAAGACGGCGACCTTCACTTCCAGCTTCTTCTTATCGTCGCTGAACTTCTTGAGAATCTTGGCGACACCGGAGGGATTGTTGCCGCCGACGACGACCGCGGTCGGGCCGACAAGCCACTGATCGAGATCCGGCAGGTTGCGCTCCCGGGCGGCGACGTTCAGAATGCTGTTTTTAACAACGTGGAATTCGGCTTCCTCGCTGTTCAAACTCCCCCGCAATTCAGCTATCTCCGCGACATTGACCGTATTATAGTCCGCGAGAAAGACGAAGTCCGACTTTTCCAGGTGCCGGGAAACCTCTTCAACCAAGTATTTTTTTTCAGGTCTCATGAGCGGGCCTCTCAGTATTTGGCAAATTCAGTGCTGTCGACCCGGACGCCCGGGCTCATTGTTGAAGAAACGGTCACGCTGGAGATATACCGGCCCTTGACGCCGGCAGGACGCGCCTTGCCGACCGCCTCGAGCACCGCCGCCGCATTCTCGGAAATCTGCTCCGCCGGGAACGAGCGCCGTCCAATGGCCACACCGATATTGGCAGTCTTGTCGAGCTTGAACTCGACCCGTCCGGCCTTCACTTCCTTGATCGCCTGAGCGACATCATCCGTGACCGTGCCTGACTTCGGGTTCGGCATCAAACCGCGCGGACCGAGGATACGGGCGATTGTGCGGACTTCGCGCATCGCATCCGGCGTCGCGATCGCGACATCAAACTCCATCCAGCCGTCATTGATTCTGTCCATGTAATCCTTCAAGCCCGCATAATCGGCGCCCGCCTCAAGGGCTGCCTCCGGCGTTGCGGTGAACACAAGAACACGGACCGGCTTGCCGCTCCCGTGAGGGAGAGCGACTGTGCCGCGAACCATCTGGTCGCTCTGGCGAGGATCCACCGCAAGGTGGAACGACAATTCGACCGATTCGTCGAACTTCGCCGGCGGAAGCTTGTAGAGGACATCCACGGCTTCTTTCAGCGGGTAAGGCTTTTTCAGATCGGCCGCCTCCAAGGCGCTCCGGTATCGTTTACTGGTCTTTTTCATTTTGGATTGCAGTGCAAACGCCCGTACAGGCTCCTGCTGGTTTTAGTAGAACCGGGCTATCATGCGATTGCGGCCGATTCATCGAACAATTTCCTTCTCTCAGTCGACGACCTCGAGCCCCATGCTGCGCGCGGTGCCGGCGATGATTTTGACGGCCTGTTCTTTGGAGGCCGCGTTCAAATCCTTTTCCTTGGTCTTCGCGATCTCGGCCAGCTGAGCGCGCGTGACCTTGCCGACCTTGTCCCGGTTTGGAACAGGCGATCCCTTGGCGATACCGGCGGCCTTTTTCAGCAGCACCGCGGCTGGCGGCGACTTCAGAACGAAGCTGAATGACTTGTCGGCATAAACCGTGATGACCACCGGAAAAATCGTACCGGCCTGGTCTTTGGTCCGCGCGTTAAAGTCCTTGCAGAAGGCCATGATATTGACCCCTTGCGCACCGAGCGCGGGACCGACCGGAGGAGCCGGATTAGCCGCGCCTGCCGGAAGTTGAAGGCGAATGTAGCCTGTGATTTTTTTTGCCATGACGTGTTAACTGGTAATGCGTTCCACCTGCCAATACTCGAGTTCGACAGGCGTGAAACGACCGAAAATCGAAACGGAAACTTTGAGCTTTCCCCGCTCGGGATCGATCTCGTCGATACGGCCGGTGAGATTGAGGAACGGTCCGTCGGTGATCTTCACTTCCTCGCCGACTTCGTATTGAACCTTCGGAACCTCCTTGCCCAGCGCCTGCTCCATCTGCTGCCGGATATGATCGATCTCGGACTGCCGCAACGGCGTCGGCTGATCCCCGCCGACCATTCCGATGACTCCATTCGCCTCGCGAATGAAATACCACGGCTTGTTGATCAGCTTGCCGGTTTCGTCGTACAGGCGGGCCTGGACAAAGACGTAACACGGGTAAAACTTCCGCGTCCGCTGGCTCTTTTTCCCTTGCTTGACCTCGGTCACAACCTCGGTCGGAACGAGCACTTCGCCGATGTAGTCCTCCAGTTCCTCGATCTTCTTGAACTTGTCGAGGTACGTTTTGACCTGACCCTCTTTGCCCGAGAGCGTCTGCACGACGTACCACTTCATATCGGAGGGTTCGTCGGTCTTATTGGCGGCAGGCTCAGTCATGATTGAGCGGCAGTCACCCACTCCGTAAAGAGGTAAACCACTTGGAAAATAGAAAAGTCGGCGATACTGATGAAAACCCCGAGAATGATGACCGCGACAATCACCACGATCGTCGAGTTCTTGAGTTCCGTAGGCGTCGGCCACGTCGCTTTTTTCAACTCAGCGATGGTCTCACCCGTGAATATCCGGATACTGCGGAATGGGTTCTTCATAGTATGGATGAGTGGCAGGACAGGAGGGACTCGAACCCCCAACCGACGGTTTTGGAGACCGCTACTCTACCAATTGAGCTACTGTCCTCCAATTGCGATTCCCGCAATGGCTGAACCGAAGCTTCCGTGCGGAAGCTTCGGCTCGCCACCGAAAGGAAAGATATTACTTTATAATCTCCGTCACCCGGCCGGCGCCAATGGTGCGGCCGCCTTCGCGAATCGCGAAGCGCTGCCCCTTTTCCATAGCGATCGGCACGATCAGGTTGATCTGCAGGTTGATGTTATCGCCCGGCATCACCATTTCAACCCCTTCCGGGAGGTCGACTGTGCCGGTGACGTCCGTGGTCCGAAAATAGAACTGCGGCCTGTATCCGTTGAAGAACGGCGTGTGACGGCCGCCTTCCTCCTTGGAGAGGACGTAAATCTCGGCCTTCGCCTGGGTGTGCGGCGTGATCGACTTCGGAGCGGCGAGAACCTGCCCGCGCTCAATCGCGTCCTTTTCCACACCGCGAAGAAGAACACCGACGTTGTCTCCCGCCTGGCCCTGCTCGAGCATCTTGCGGAACATTTCCACACCCGTCACAACCGTGCTCTGCGTGTCGCGGATGCCGACGATTTCAATGGTGTCGCCAACCTTGACGACACCGCGCTCGATCCGGCCGGTAGCGACGGTGCCGCGACCGGTGATCGAGAAGACGTCTTCCACCGACATCAGGAACGGCTTGTCGATTTCGCGCTCCGGCTCCGGAATGTCGGCGTCGATCGCGTCCATCAGCTTCTGGATGGCTTCCTGACCTTCCGGCTTGCCTTCCAGCGCCGCCGTGGCCGAACCGCGGACAATCGTGATATTGTCGCCGTCGAAGTCGTACTTGGAAAGAATCTCTCGGATTTCCATCTCGACGAGCTCGAGGAGTTCCGGATCGTCGATCAGGTCCACCTTGTTGAGGAACACGACGATGTTCGGCACACCAACCTGGCGGGCCAGCAGGATGTGCTCGCGGGTCTGCGGCATCGGACCGTCCGCCGCGCTGACGACCAGGATCGCGCCGTCCATCTGCGCGGCACCGGTGATCATGTTCTTGACGAAGTCAGCGTGACCCGGGCAGTCGACGTGGGCGTAGTGCCGCTTGTCGGACTCGTATTCCACGTGCGAGACAGCGATCGTTACAATCTTCGAAGCATCACGAACGGTGCCGCCTTTTGCGATGTCCGAGTAGGACTTGACCTCGGCCAAACCTTTGCCGGACTGCACTGCAAGAATCGCAGCGGTCAGCGTAGTTTTGCCATGGTCGACGTGACCGATGGTACCGACGTTAACGTGCGGCTTCGTTCTTTCGAATGTTCCTTTAGCCATTTGGTTTGTTTTTTCGTTGTATGCTAGATAAAAAGATCGTGTCCAATGGAGCCCTCGACCGGATTTGAACCGGTGACCTCGTCCTTACCAAGGACGTGCTCTGCCAACTGAGCTACGAGGGCAACAGCCGCTCCGGGAAGCGCTGGAATTCGGATATAAAGAGTGAACATTTGCGAAGGCCAAGTTTCCCGTCAATAACGAAGTGAAAGTTTTTTCCGTAAATCCCTCGTTTTTTCATGCGGAAAACCCTCCAGGCAGCAATGTCCCGTACCATCTCCCGAAGCTCCCCTTTTGCAAGCCCCGGAAAACGATCCATCGATGCCTTCGGACAGCGTGCGGCTCAATCGTCGATCGACAGAGGAAAACGCGCTATTTCTTCGCCTTCTTCGCGCTCTTGCCGCCCTTGGATCCCGCGGCGGCCGTCGCGGCCTCCGCCCCTTTCTTCCGTTTCAGGTAGGCTTGGCGGCGGCGTCTCTTGATTTCCTTGTTGTATTGTTTGCCCATAAGGGTTCATTGCTTTCTCCGAAGCCGCCCCCGGCGTCAAGTCTTCCTTTCCAGTTTCCACATGCCGCGTCATCTTCACCCATCGCAACTTCACTCCTGATACGGGGTTTTCTTCGACAGATGTGAACCGTTCCTGGAGCCGATGAACCTTGCCCGCTATCCCGAAGAGGCCTGGAAGCCGATTTCGCCGCTCGAGTGGTCTGCACCAAAAGCCCGCCACCTGCTCCGCCGGGCGTCTTGGACGGCCACGCCCGAAGGCGTCCGCCGCGCGCTTCGGCTCGGACCCGAAGAAGCTGTCGACCGCCTCTTCTCCGCCCCGCCAGCATTCCCCATGCCGGAATCGGTCGCCCAGTTCGATGACACGCGCCGTGACCTCTATCGGCGCGCTCGCGATGCCGCAACTCCCGAAGAACGCCGGGCTCTCCAGCGCGAATCGCGGCAGAAGGGCTTGGATGCATTTCAGGAAATGACGACGGAATGGCTCCGGATGGCCGCCCTTCCCCCGAATGCCGCTTGGGAAAAATGGGTCGCGTTCCTTCAGGATGTCTTCGTCGTTTCCTTCGATCGCGTCCGCAATCCGACCTGGCTTTTCCGCCACCACGATCTCTTGCGTCAGCACGCCGGCGGATCCTATCTCGAACTTTGCCAAGCGGTCTCCCGCTCCCCGGCAATGATCCACTACCTCGATCTCCAGCGGAGCCGCCGGACCGCCCCCAATGAAAACTTCGCGCGCGAACTCTTCGAACTGTTCATCTTAGGCGAGGGCAACTACACGGAACAGGACATCAAGGAAGCCGCCCGCGCCTTCACCGGCTACCGGGAGCGAAACGGCGAGTTTGCTTATGTTCGCAAGGAATTCGACTCGACGCAAAAAAGGGTCTTCGGGCGCGCCGGCAACTGGTCGGGCGACGACGTCATCCGTCTCGCATTCGAACAAGATGCCGCCGCCACGTTTCTCCCCGCTGAACTCTGCCGATTCTACCTCACGGACCGACCGCTCCCGCAACCGGTGCTGGAGGCGCTTGGCCGGATCTGGCGCGAGTCCGGCTTCAACCTCGGCGTGCTCGTGCGACGCTTCTTCACGAGCCGGCTCTTTTACCGGCAGGAGTTCCAGGGAAATCTTGTCAAAAGTCCGCAGCAGTTTCACCTCGGCCTGATGCAGGATCTCCAATTGACGCCGCCGCCGTTTCCGCGCGGCGTCCTCACTCGCTATCGGCAAATGGGGCAAGACCTCTACCGCCCGCCCAACGTCCGCGGCTGGGTCGGCGGACGCCTCTGGATCAGTTCCTCCACACTCAGCGCCCGCCGGCAGCTCGTCGAAAGTCTCTTTCGGCCGGTCGACGAGGAAAAGCTCAACGCCGACGAACGCCGCGCGCTTCGGGCCGCGCGCAAACGGGGAAAGGTCGAGCTCTACGTCTCGCGCGAACGTCTCCGGGAACTCGCCGATTCCGACCCGGAAACCATCGCCCGCCACTTTACCGATTACTTCCTCCCCCGCTCTCCCGGCCCCGACTACCGCCGCACGCTGACCGAGTACCTCGCCAACGGATCCGGCAGCCGCCTCGACCGGGTCCGGAACGCCGCCGTCGCCGTCCTGCAATCGCCCGCCTATCACCTTTGTTGAACTTTTCTCGAATTCCCGCTCGAACCAGACACGGACAATGAAAACGACGACACCGTACACCCGCCGCGAATTTTTCGCTTCCAGCGGCCGCGCCCTCGGTCTCCTCGCCTTCAGCCAATGGGCGCCCGCGTTCCTCACCCAAAGCGCGCTCGCGGGCGCTCCCAAGGCGGAAAAGGATCGCACGATCCTCGTCCTGGTCCAGCTCGCCGGCGGAAAC
This sequence comes from uncultured Opitutales bacterium, assembly GCA_964645585.1. Classification (GTDB taxonomy): domain Bacteria; phylum Verrucomicrobiota; class Verrucomicrobiia; order Opitutales; family T3Sed10-336; genus DATGSL01. The sequence goes on along the minus strand of CAZYAN010000030.1, from coordinate 16,886 downwards.
GACGGTCTGAATACCTGCATCCCGTATGAAGATCCTGAATACTATCGCCGCCGCCCGACGCTCGCCATTCATCAGGGAGATGTCCTGAAAGTCAGCGACCAAATCGGGCTTCACCGAGCCTGCTCGCCTCTCCACAACCTGCTGCGCGAAGGCAAACTCGCGATCGTCCAAAACGTCGGCTATCCGAACCCGAACCGAAGCCACTTTCGCTCAAGCGAAATCTGGGAAACCGCCAGCGACAGCGATCGCTACTCCGCGACCGGATGGCTCGGCCGTTACTTCGACAACACCTGCGCCGGAAGTCCAGCCTGCCAAGGGCCCGCCGGCATCCACATCGGAAACGACACGCCCCAGGCATTTCTCGCCGCCAAACCGCATCCCGTCCACGGCGTCGACGCGGGCGGCGGACGAACCCGCCAAGACGCCGAAACGCTCGCCCTCCTCGAGTCGCTGACAGGCGACGCCTCGCCCCGCACCGCCAACGGCCGGTTCCTGCAGCACACGATGATGAACGCGCTGGCGACCGACCGGCGCGTTCAGGACATTCTTGAAAAGCATAAACCCGGTCCCGGCTACCCGTCCAACCGGTTCGCACGCTCCCTCGCTGCCATCGCCAGCCTGATCGCCGGAGGCATGGAAACGCGTGTCTATTTCGCCACGCTCGGCGGGTTTGATACCCACAGCAACCAGGCCGGGACGCACGCCAGCCTCCTGACAACACTCGCCGAGGGGCTCCACGCATTCCAGCGCGATCTCGAACGCCTCAAACTAGACGACCAGGTGATCACGATGACGTTTTCCGAATTCGGGCGGCGTCCCGCCGAAAACGACAGCGCCGGCACCGACCATGGAACGGCCGCGCCGCTCTTCGTCCTCGGCCCGCGACTGAAAGGCGGTCTTTTCGGCGATCCGCCAAGTCTTGAGATCGAAGATAACGCGGACATTCGTTACGCGACCGATTTCCGCCAGGTCTACGCGACGATCCTCGACCGCTGGCTCGAGTCCGATTCCGCCAGCGTCCTCGGCCGCCGCTTCGAACCCGTCCCGTTTCTTTGAATTCTAAAGAGCCGCCCGCTTAAGTCATTTCGCCGGGTGTCGCGGCCGAAGAACTTCCGGGGACTCAATACGCCGCAGGGCTCATTTCGCCGGCACCCACATCCATTCCGGGGGATCTTGGGGGTCGGCCCGCGCGGCGGAGTAAACGGCACCGCCGACGGTAACAAAATTTGCACGGTCGTTGTGGCGGTAGGTTTCCGCCGGGTACTGGTCGAAATTGCTCCGGGTCATGTGCCAGTTGCGCGCCCGGTCGCCGATAACGATAATACGCGGGTATTCGGCGAGGGTATCGATATTCAGCTGGCTGCTGCCGCCAGGCGGAGAATTGCTGAAGTCGCTGCCGAAATATTGGGAGTTTAATGCGTAACTGATGTAGTTGGGACCATGCGGATGCATGAGGGGATCAGCCGGACAGTGCCCGATGCTGTCGAAAGGCGCGGCATCAGCACCAGGATACCCCATCCGCCAGGAAGAACTGCCGCTTAGCTCGTAACCCGCGTAGGCCCCCAGAAGCTCAACCCAGCCGGCGGAAGTGCCGTCAGCCAGTTTCTGCTGCGCGCGCGCGGAACATTGCCGTTATGGTCATTGGCATACATGAGCCAGGCATTGTGCCATTGCCGAAGATTGCTTTGGCATACCCCGTTTTTCGCGCTGTCGCGAACGCGCCCGACGACGGGAATCAATATCGCCGCCAAGATGCCGATGATTGCGATAACGGTAAGCAGTTCGATCAGGGTGAATCCGGCGGTTTTCAATCGCGATTCAGAACTCCGGGTTAGGCTGCAGCATGTGAGGTTCATCCTCCAATTTTCGTGTGGAGGATAATTTCTGTCAAGAGTGAGCAACTGGCTCCCAGCGGTTTGGCGCAATCAGTCTTTGTAGGGATCAAATTCATCCGGTCCGGCCATGGCTACACCGATCGGAGTCAGGGTGTGGAGAATGCGAATCGAGTTTCGGTGCGCCTCAAGCACATCGCGCAGGCGTTTGTAACAGTGCGGCGATTCATCGACCCCTGCGCCGCGGAGCTCCACCCCGGCTTTCCGAATAACCCAGTCATGCATCATTTCTTCCGTGATGCGGCCCGGCGTCACCCGCTGGCGGCGACCGCCCTTCCAGCGGGCCTTTCCGGCGGCCTGCGTACGCGACATCACCCGGCCGGCGCCATGCACGGTCGAATAGAGCGCGAGCGGCCCTTCCTCGGACTCAATTCCTTCCAAAATCACGGACTCCTCGCCCATCGATCCGCCGACGAACCCTTTTTGTCCGGGAAAGGCCGGAGTCGCCCCTTTGCGGACAACCCACAGTTCCTCGCCGCCATGGGTTTCCAGCCAGGCAAAATTGTGGTGGTTGTGAACTTCCTCCAGAATGCGCGCACCGAGAATATCGACCACTTTTTGACAAACCCAGTCCCGCCCCGCATACGCATACCGTCCCGCGAGATTCATGCACGCGACATACTCCCTGCCCAGCTCGGAATCGACATCGAGCACGACCGGATCGACATGGATCCCATCCTTACCGCCGCCCTCCCGGATGAAATGCGTGGCCAGCTTGTGACCGAGTCCGCGAGACCCGAAATGAACGCCGATCCAGACCCGGTCGCGTTCGTCATGAAAGATGTCAACATAGTGGTTTCCGCTTCCCACAGTTCCAAGCTGCTCCCGCGCAAGCTCCTTCAGGCTCGCGGCAACAGGGATTTCCCAAGCCGGATCCTCAAAAAGCTCGTGATCGACCGGTTCCCGGTTCTTCCGTCCCAATCCGAATGACACCGTGTGATATACATCGTCCATGATGGTCGCAATGTCGCGGCGCACATCCGCGAGCGCCGCGTCGGTCAAAACGGCCTTGTTGCCGCACGCGATGTCAAAACCGACGCCCGACGGCGAAACCCGCCCCCGATAGGCAACGACGCCGCCGACAGGAACCGCGTACCCGAGATGATGATCCGCCATCAGCGCGCCGCGACAGGCGGTGCGGAGACAGTTCTTCATCTGCGCAACCGCGTCAGGAAGCGGATCGCCCCAAACAGGGATATCATCGATCATCGTGTAGCCCATAACTATTCCGGGATTTTCAACCGCCAACCTACCTCCGTGCCCGCCGGACGCAACCCGCCTGACCGGACGGCATGGGGCGCCCTTCCTCTGTTG
>CAZYAN010000030.1:3474-13580 GCA_964645585.1 uncultured Opitutales bacterium | reverse complement strand
GCCCGCCGGACGCAACCCGCCTGACCGGACGGCATGGGGCGCCCTTCCTCTGTTGACAGCTCCCTCGATCAAAACGTCCCGCGATGGCATAAACTTGGCCGGAGGGTGGCGAGACTCCGGGTACAACGTGACGGTTGGGAAACTTGTCTCCCCTTCGGCGACCATGGAGACGAACGACGGCGGACTCCCAAAGTAACACACCTATAATCGCTCCTTTTTCCGGTACAATATCCATTTCCCAGCGGATGAGTAACCGTCCGGCCAAAGTAGACGGTACAGCAAAGGCTTGCGCATCGTTTCGGGACTTTTACGGTTTTCTGCGGCCAGTTTTCCAACCGGATCGCCGGACCTCCGGGCACCTCCGGGCGATTGCTGTTCGCCGGCTTCCCAAAGAAGTTCTCCTCAACCATTCATATTACCCAATCCCATGCCAAAGAACCCTGAATACTGGCGGCGCAAACTGAGCGCCCTCCTCCACGACAGTCCCGATAAAGCGATTGATATTCTCGGACACGAGAATCGCGCGAAGATCCTCCAGCAGACGGACGCGTTTGAGCCGAACGAAAAGGCCCGCAAACAGGCCGACTTCGCCGCATCGGCCGCCGACCGTCTCCCGTGGCCAAAACCGAAATTCTGCCGCACGGAACTCGATCTGACCGATACCGCGCTGAAACATCCTCTCGGAAAGGCTTGCATCGATTTCGCGCGCCCGTTCCCCACCGCCGACGCGGCATTCGAGATTTCGCACAAATCGCGGCCGCAGCTCGCCGTCGATGATCCCCGCGCCACCTTCCTCGCTACTTGGCGGTTCTGGCAAAATTGGGCCTCCGCTGCCGACGAACGCTTCACCTGCCTTCCCGCCGAAACCCGCCTGCCCGACCACACCATCTGGAACCACCTGACCGCCACCAGCGCCCTTCAAGGCTGTTTCGGCGGAAGCTTCGAGCCGTGGATTCCCGGGACCCAGCCGGCCGATGCCCCCGACCAGCCCGCGTTTCTTCTCTTTTCGATCGGCCCGGTCCAGGATTTCATCGCCAGCGCCCGCAACACCCGCGACCTCTGGAGCGGCTCCTACTTGCTCAGCTGCCTGGTCGGAACCGTGCTCACCAAAATCGCTTTGGATTTTGGCCCCGATCACGTCATTTTCCCTAACCTCAACAACCAGCCAATCGTTGATCTGCTCCTGAAGGACGATCTCTGGAGCACGATGAAGACCGCCTCGGGCGGCGATCTTTGGGAAGCCCTTCGCTACGACAGGCCGAAGGACCTGAAACCCAATCATCGCTGGGACGGCCGCAAACGCCTCCTCACTCCCAGCCTGCCGAACCGCTTCCTCGCCATCCTCCCGGCCGACATGACCGAGCACCCGCGGTGGAACGGCCCCGATGACAACGGCCGGTCCGGCGCCGCCCGCTACGCCGCCGACTTGGAGAACACCGTCCGCGCGAAACTCAAAGAGATCGCCGAATCGGTCCGGGAACATTGCAAAGCAAACACAGACACCGAATTCGACTGCGACCGCTTCGACAAACAGATCGATCGTTTGCTCGAAGTCCATTGGCAGATCCTGGCCTGGCCGAAAACCGTCGACGATGCCCTCGACGTCGCCAAAATCGTTCCACGCACCGATGACGACGATCATCCGCTCAACCCGATCCAGTCCGTTCTGGATATGATCAGCCGGATGCCGCCCGAGCATCGCGACTCCCGCTATTTTCGCCACCGAAAAGTCGAGAAAGACGGACAGCCGGGCAAGCTCGAACAGGTCGCCAGCGCGTGGTCCGCCCTCTTCGCCGCCCTCAGCTGGCAGCACGACGCCGTGAAAACTGCCCGCTCATTCAGCGCGTGGAGTACAGGCGGCTGGGAGACCGGACGTGCCCAAAACAAAGACTCCCTCAACGGCAAGGAAGAGGCCGTTCTCACCGTTCCCAATGGAGAGGAAGCCGAACGATTCTCCGAGAAGCTCGCCGACGGCAATCCCCTCCTCTTCAAAGCCGGCGACCTTCTCGGCGCCTCCACCTTGGTGAAGCGTCTCTGGCACCTGACATGGCTCGCGCCGAAGCACGGCTTTCAGGTGAAGGACTTCGGCATGCCAAACACCCGCTCGATGGCGGCGCACCGGCCCGACGAGAACAACGCCGACGACGAATCCGAATCCGACGAGAAACAAAAGTATTTCGCCGTCCTAGCGCTCGACGGGGACGAGATGGGTAAATGGATCTCGGGAATCAAAGCGCCGGAAATCGGCGACCAGCTCTCCAAAGAGGCCCGCGAGTATTTCGAGAAGCACGGCAACGCCGACTTCCTGAAAGCCCGCCGTCCGCTCTCTCCCTCCTTTCACCTGCAATTCTCCGAACTGCTCGCCAACTTCGGTCTCCACTGCGCGCGACGAATCGTTGAAGCGTTCGACGGTTCTTTGATCTACTCCGGCGGCGACGACGTTCTCGCGATGCTTCCGGCCGACACGGCACTGCGCTGCGCACGCGCCTTGCGGGCAGCCTTCCGCGGAGAGAAGGAGCTGCCGGAACTCGCGAAACAGCGCGATTCCGGCGAACCGCTTTTCACCGTCGAACACGAAGGTTTCGTGAAACTGACGGAGTTCGCCGCTCCGAACCGATTCGGTTCGGACGCCGGACTTCTCGACGACCCGGTGAATTTTCCCTTCATGGTGCCGGGCCCGGCGACCGACTGCTCAGCCGGCATTGCGATCGCCCATTACAAATCGCCGCTGCAAGACGTCGTCCGAGCCGCCCAGGAAGCCGAGAAACGCGCCAAACGCGATCTGAAATCCGGCGGCCTTGGACGAGGTGCCGTTGCCGTCACCTTGATGAAGCGTTCCGGCGAAACCATCGAATGGGGAACCCGATGGGACTCCGGCGGGTTCGACGCTTTCCAAGCCGTGCTCGACGGGCTGAAAAACGATTTCGTCAGTCACAAATTTCCCCACCGCATCGTCGAACTGATCACCCCGTACCAGGCTGCTCCAAACGGCGATTCCGACGCGCCTGCTTTCGCCGCCGGATTTGCGGACGCGGTCGACGGTATTCTCGATCGCGATATTCAAATCGCCGAACAACGGCAAAAAGGGAAAAATCCCGATCAGGAAAAGGCCGCCGAGATTCGCGAGAAGCTGCTCACCTACGTCCGCAAGCTCGAAACCAGTCAAAAGGTTTCTCACCTCATCGGCCTTTGCCAAACCGCCGCGTTTATCGCCAGAAATCTCCCAAACGCGTAACCCGAAGCTTCCTTTCCCATGAGCTCTCTCCACGAAATCCTCCTCCGTCCGACCGACGTCCTCTTCTTTCGCGACGGCCGCCCGATGGGCGGCTCCTTCGCCGGCCACACCGCCGCTTGGCCGCTGCCCGACGTCACCAACCACGCCCTCCACGCCGCGCTCCACCGAGCCGGCCTGGAAGGCGTCCACCACCACGACCACAAAAAGCCGGACGGCCGCGAAAAGGATTCCCGAAAATTCGGATCCCTCGTCACGGCCGGACCGTTTCCCGTAAAGAACGGAACCTGGTATTTTCCTCGCCCGGCCGACGCTGATGCGAAAGATTCCATCCAGGTCACCCTGCGTCCTGTATCCGGCGATTGGCGACAGACCGGATCCCTCCCAAAACCGCTTCGTCACGCCGTCGGCAATACGCGCCCCCCCGAAAAGCAAGTGCGCGATCAATCCTGGATCGACAAAGCCGGCTACGAAGCCTGTCTTCGAGAAAACGCGCCCGCTACATCCGCCGACCCTTTTCTCCGCGACAAAGATCTAGCCGCGACGGAACATATGATCGGGATCGGGATCGACCCCGAACGTCAGACGCAGGACGGCGACCGATTTTATTCCGCCCACTACCTGCGCCTTCGGGAGGATTGCTCGCTCGGCCTCTTCGCATCCGTTCTCGATAAGCGGAATGGCAATCCCGAGGACAAACGCGACTTGATCAAAGAGCTTTTCCGGAATAACCCGCCGTCCATCGTCGTCGGCGGCCAGCAGCGCGTCTGCACCGCTTCCGTGTTTCCCGCCTCCAGCTCCGGCGGCCTCCCTCTCCCGCGCGGCATCGAGTCCTCGGCGGAGTTTCACCAGCTTCCCAATGGAAAACTCGCCGTCAAGTGGGTCCTCCTCTCGCCCGCCATCTGGCCGGAGATCGGCGGCACTTCCAAGCGGGGAAAAGCGCTCCATTCGCATCCCGGCGGATGGCTTCCCAACTGGATCTGTCCGGAAACCGGGAAGGTTCTCCTTCAGTCGATGACCCGCGAAGAGCGAAAACGGCGCCGAAAGCTCAACTACGCCTCGGAGGGCTACGAATCCCAACCCGATATCGATGCGGCGCTCGTCGCCGCGATCATCCCCAAGCCGATCGCCGTCACCGGCTGGGCCTTGCCAGGCGACAGCGACCGTGCGGGCGGTGCCAAGTCGACCCACCTCGCCGTCCCCGCGGGCGCCGTTTACTACTTCGAAGCAGCCGATCCGGCCGCGGCCGAAAAACTCGCGGCCGCTCTCAACTGGCACGCCGGTTCGGACGGGCGCGAGATCCGAAACCGCCGAAGCACCCTCCTTGGCGAAAAGGGCTACGGCATCGGTGTATGCGGTTCATGGATACCCATTGAGCGGTGAACGCCGCCCGCGAAACCGCCGGCGCCGCGCGGACCTCCGCGAACCTCCGCCCGCGTGCCTTTTATTCACGATTCTCACAAACTCTTCTTCAATACTGACTCACTATCATGAAAACACGTCTGCTCTATATCTTCACGAGAACCCCCCTCCACGTCGGAGCGGGCGCCAGCGTCGGCGCCATCGACCAGCCAATCATCCGCGAACGCCACACCGGCTTCCCGATTATCCCGGGCTCCTCACTGAAAGGAACCTTTGCCGATTACTGGAACGATACCCTCCGCGAAGAGCAAGCGACCAAACCAGGAGAACCCAACAAGCGCGTCCGCGTCACGGCAAATGGCGACTCCAGCGACGCCGCCTGGCTTTTCGGCTCCGACAACGACAAGCACGCCGCCGCTGGCTCCCTCCAGTTCTCCGAAGCCCGGACCCTTGCCTTTCCAATCCGCTCCGCTCGCGGAAGTTTCGCGTGGATCACGTCTCCGCTCGCCTTGCGCCGGGCGCTTCGCGACGGTCTTTTCGATGCGGAAGCGGCAGCGCTGATTAACGCGCTCCCGTCTATCGCGGAGACTCAGGCAATTTTCGCCGAAGGAAAACTCGATCTCAGTGAAAATGAAAACGCCAAGCAGATCGTCCTCGAGGAATATACGTTTTCCCGAATTGGGGGTGACGAAGCGGAAAAACTCGCGCCGCAGTTCGCGGCACTGCTGCCGGACGATCCTGTCTGGCAGGAAATTCCCGGCCGTCTCGTCATCGTCAGCGATAGCATGATGACCTTCTTCGTTCAAAACGCCTGCGAAATCGCTCAGCATGTCCGCATCAATGACGAGACAGGCACCGCGGACGGAGGCGCGTTGTTCAATCAGGAGAACGTTCCGTCGGAAACGATGTTTTATTCCGTTCTGAACGCCTTCGACGAAAGACATGTCGTGAAGAGTTCGGAGCCGCGTCAGGCGGAAGCCGCGCTGGAGGCCTTTGCTGAAAAGCTCGCGAACCCGGTATTCCAATTTGGCGGCGATGCCAGCACCGGGCTCGGATACTGCACCGTGAAACTCGGCGAACAGAAAGGAGCCTGACATGAAGAACCTCGAACAAATTCGCGCCGCCGCCGCCATTGGGCCAGCGGGAAGTCTCGACAAAAAAGCGATCAATAAACTCCCGGCGATGATCCTAAGCAACGGGCTCCTTGCGACGACCGCTTTCTGCTACTCGGATGGCGGAGGTGAGAGTCGCTCCGAAATGAAGCAGGCGATGGAAGCCACCGCCCGCCATCTCGCGGACCAAAAACTGGTCGCGGATTCGGAAGGCAACCTCGAAAAATTCGCCCGGAATCTCAGTGGGGAGTCTTCTCAAAAGCTGCAACGCGCCACCGCCGAAGCCCTCGCTTATATTGGCTACCTCCGGCGATTCGCCCGGAAAAAGGAAAACGGTCGAACAAAGGTATAACCCCATGCCCATCCTGATTCCCAAAGATACCGCGGCCGCCCTCGGTCCCGATGCTGCTCGATGCGAAAGCCGGAGTCTGTTTGCGGACAAATTCGCGGATCCCGGCGCCGAAAAAGCGGATCGCCAAAAGTGGTTTGACGCTTTCATCCGGAAACAGCCCGCGCGAATCGCGCACGCCGCAAGCCGTTTCTCTTTCGGAGGCGTCGCGATCTACGCCCAGCTCCAGTCACGCCTCATGGTCAACATGGGCGGAGGCGTTATGGAGAATGCCGGTCTCTGCCTCGACCGCTTCGGGATGCCGTACATCCCCGGCAGTGCTGTCAAAGGCTGTGCCCGACGCCTCGCTCTCGCAGCCTTGCGGGAGTGGACCACGACAAAGAAAATGCCGAATCCGGAGAGTCCATTCCATTCAGCATGCGAACCATTCAACACTCCAGCGGAAATGCTGAGCGCCATTGCGCAAACGTTCGGCTGGACCGAAGCCGACTGGAAGGAAGAATCGGATTTCTTTTGGGCCTGCGATCGGGACAAAGCGTTCTTGGGAGTTCGCTTCCTCGATCTCAACTTCAGCGGCTCAGTCTCGTTTTTGCCCGCGCACGTACTCAACCTGTCCGGGACAACGGAAGGACTTCCGCTGCCCCTCCCGCGCCCCGGCACGCTTGAACTCGATGTCGTAACGTCGCATCACCGGGACTATTACCAAGGATTGATTGATGTTGCAGAGGACACGGAGGACCCGATTCCCGTTTTCTTCCCCGCCGTCGCCGCCGGTCACGTTTTCTCGTTCACCCTTCTTCCCTTGCGCCGAAACCGTCTCAGAAGTTCCACCGATTCCTCGCTCGATCACGCCCGCCTCTGGCTCGCCGAAGGCCTGCGGACATTTGGTCTCGGAGCAAAAACGAACGCCGGTTACGGCTGGTTCGACAGCTCGCCCGAAATTCAGAAAGGCGTGATGGCCGCGCTTCATTCCGCCGAAGAACGTCGACGCGCCGAAAAGGAGCGGCAGCAGCGGGAGGCTCGCGAAAAGGCTGAGCAGGAAGAGCGCAGTCGCAAACGTCAGGAAGAAAAAGCCGCCATAGCCAGCATGTCCGACGACGAAAAAGAGGACTACAAGCTCGATACCATGAACGAGCACCAACTTCTCCAGTATATCGAGAAGTTCGACAAGCGGTCCCAACCCGAGCGCGAAGCGGTTTACCGAATGCTCACGGGTCGAAACGTGGATCTTTGGCGCGAACTTCGTCAAAAATCGGAGTCCGGGAAAGCCAAAGAGAAAAAACGCTTCACGCCTGTGGTCCAAGCTCTCTTCGCCATGGCTAAACACAAAAAGGAGAAAATGCCAAAATGATCCGCCGCACTTATCACATCGAATTCCTCACCCCCTGCTTCTGCGCCGGAGCCGATCAAACCCGTGCCGAACTCCGCCCTTCCGCGATCCGCGGCCAGCTCCACTGGTGGTTCCGCGCCCTCGGCGGTTCCGCGCACGGAGAGCGAACCGTTTTCGGAAACGTCCACGGCAACGAAGCGCGTGCCTCCACCTTCTCAGTACGCGTAATCCAGAACGTCGAAACGGGCGAACGTCAGTGGGAAACGCACATTCCGGAAAGCAGGCCGAACGACCCCCGGACCTACCTCATCGGTTTTTACGCCAATCAAACGGGACGGATTCAGCCGCAGGGCGCCCTTCCACCCGGCCGGAAAGCCAAAGTCGAAATCACGTTCCGGAAACCTCCCACTCCCGAACTGGAAACAGCTCTCCGCACCTTCTTCTCAGTCGGTGCCCTCGGATTCCGCGCCACGCGCTGCGCCGGTGCAATCGCTTCCGAAGAGCACTCACTTTCCGTCGAAACTTGGCAAAACCTCAAAACGGATCTCGAGAAAGTCCGTTTCACCGTCGCTTTATTACCCGACAATTACGCGCATTGGAGTGCTTTGTTTCGCGCCGCCGGGAGTCTTCTTAAAAATAAACTGCGCGGTTCACGGGAAGCCGGCAGCCTCGGCATAAGCGCGGGCGGAAATGGGTCGGTTCCCAACGCCTTGGGCTCGGCCAGCCCGCGGCAGGCCAGCGTCCTCCACCTCCGCCCCGTCCGGATCGACGGAAAACTTCATCTCGCGCTTCTCGAAGCCCCACACGAAAGGATTCTCGGAGACAAAGCCCGCCACGCCCACAACGGACACGGCTCGATCATTAAAATGGCCGCCTTGTAAGATATTGCGACTTCGACCCTGCCCATCCTCTACCCGCCCAAAATCGAAAACCATGAAGCCCATCTGTCTCATTCAGCTGATTTCCGAGCAAACCATGCAGAATCTCCTGCCAATTCTTCGGTTGCAACCCGCACGCCTCATCCATTTGGCAACACCTCGGACGGCCGCACGCTCGGCCTTCATCATCGAGGCCGCCCGACAAGCGGGACAGAAGCCGGAAGTTGAAATCGTCCATCTCTCCGCCATGCCTGCGATCCAGGAAACTTCCCGCGCGACCGCCGCCGCCATTGACGCGGCGGAAGAAGAAGGATACCTGCCGATCGTCAACTTTACCGGCGGTACAAAGCTGATGTCGATCGGCGCCTTCGCCGCGGCCCACAACCGAAAATCCCCATCAATCTATGTCGATACTCAAGACGAGACATTTATCGATGGCGGCACCGGCGCGGGTATCCCGGATTTTCTCGAAAACGACTTCAGTTTCACTCCCGTTCGCTCAAAGCTCCAAGTCAACGTTGTCGCGGTCGCGCACGGCAAAGAGAGGGTCACGGGCGGCATTGACTGGAAACCATTCCTCCCACTCGCCCGTCATTTACAGGAAAATCCTGCTGACGAACAGGAAGCACACGCGCTGTTTTGTGGAGGGAATGGCCTGTTCAGCGGACAGAATCAGCCGCGAGAACCCCAAGACTGGCTCCAGCTTCTCGATACAAGAATCCGTCTCCCCCAGACTGTCCAGGCTTTCGCCCTTGAAACAGGTCTTCTGGAATCTCTCCCGGACGGGTCTGTCCGGTTTCCTCAAAGAACACGCGTAAAATTGGAAGAACTGATCGAGGCAAAAAAATCACAGAAATACGTGCCTGATTTTAACAAACGATTGTTCACTGCCATCCAACCAATTCAAGAAGCTCAAAAGTTTCTGTCCGGCGGATGGTGGGAGGTGCTTGTCGCCGAAGCCGCCCGCCAATCCGGACACTTCCGCGATATCCGTTGGTCCGCCGAGGTAGGCGAACGCGATGGAGCCAGCATGGAAGAAGACATCCTCGCGCTTCAAGGCGTTCAGATTGTCAATATTTCGTGCAAGCGCGGAGGGCACCGTGCGCGCCTCCTGCCGCTGCTCGAAGAACACTCGGCACGCACCCGCAGCATGGGCGGATACTTCAGCCGATCCTTCCTTGCGATCTACAATCCCCCCAGGGGAAAAACCGCTCACAACCTTCGGCAAACGGCCCAAAAACTCGGCATCACGATCCTCACGCCGAACGACCTGAACCGTCCCGAGGTGTTCGCCGCAAAATAATCCCCATTTCCCTCCCATCCACCACCCAGTTCTCCCCAAACATGTCCGCGCCATCCTCCTCCCACGAAACCGTTCTCCTCGCTGTCGTCGGAATGTCACCGGCGATTCTGACCGAAACCGTCTGGGCGCTCGCCCACGAGCCGGAACCGGTCGTGCCCGATCGCGTGATCGCGGTCACCACGCTGACCGGACGGCAGCGCATCACCGACCTTCTTCTCACGCCTTCCAAACAACTGAACGGCCAGTCCGCCTGGCATGCCTTGCGCGCCTCCCTTGAAAAGAAGGGATTCGACCTCGCTGACAACCTCCGCTTCGGCGCCACCGGAAACGATATCCGCATCCTCTCCACCGCCGACCCCGCCACCGCCCTCACTCGCGAACTCGACGATCTCCGAACCGCCGCCGAAAATGAGGCCGCCGCCGATTTCCTCCTCGAACAAGTTCGCGGCATCGTCGAGAACCCCGACACCTCCCTCATTGCCTCGATCGCCGGCGGACGCAAAACCATGGGCGCCCTCCTCTACGCCTGCCTCACCCTCA
>CAZYAN010000030.1:0-3374 GCA_964645585.1 uncultured Opitutales bacterium | reverse complement strand
ATCGCCGGCGGACGCAAAACCATGGGCGCCCTCCTCTACGCCTGCCTCACCCTCATCGGCCGCGAAACCGACCGCTTGACCCACGTCCTTGTGAATGAACCGTTCGAAACCATCCCAGAATTCTTCTTCCCGGACCAGCCAGGCGGACACGTGACAAACCGCGCGGGCGAGGCATTCGCTCCAGCCGATGCCCGCATCGAGCTTGCCGATGTCCCGTTCGTCCCCCTCCGCAATCTTTTCATCCGCGAACTCGGCCAGCCGGCCGGCTCCTTTCAGCGCCTCGTCGATCTCTGCCGCACCCGGGTCCGCCGCTCGCTCGCCGAACAGCTCCGGCTCGAACTGGAAACGGACCGCACGATCGCCCGCGTCAACGACCGCCAATTGAAACTCAATCCTCGCGAATATCTGGTCTTTCTCTTCTTTGCGACACGAGCGAAAAACGAGGAACCCGCCTTTCCCGCTTACAAGGACGCGCTCGACCCGCTAAACGAGTTCCGCGAAGCCCGCATCCAGGAAGCCTTGGCCGACATCGCTGACTGGCGGTCGAGCGATGCCCTCAAAGCGCGCCTTGACGAACACGATCTGACCCGTCTCCGGTCGGACATCAAGAAAAAGGCCATCGCCGCCGGCGGCGATGCCGCCCACCTCGTCAACGTCCTCCCCGAAAAGGGCCGATGCTCCCTCGACCTCCCGAGCGCCAATATCACCATCACGCGGGAGAAGTAAATCCGTCCCACAACGCGCCTGTAACCAAAATCTCATCACGCGTATCTCCACCGTTCGCTGCCTTCCCGCCGACAGTCACCCAAGCAACCCCCTGCCCAAAACATGCCCACCGCCTGTATCAATCAGCCCCGCTGCCGCGTTCGCCTCGTCTCCGAACGGCTCGAAGTCTTCGGTTTCAACCACCAAAGCCAGCGCGACGAGGTCCTGCGCGAGGTCCCCATCCGCGATCTCGACCGCCTGATTCTTCTCGAATCGGTGCAGGTCAGCGCCGAGGCCATGGCGGCGTTGCTGCGCCGCGAGATCCCCGTGACTCTCCTGTCTTGGAACGGCCGCTACCTCGGCGGCTTCCACCCTGCCGGAAACACACACGGCCAAGCCCGGTTGCAGCATTATGCCCGGACAAATGAGCCGTCCTTTGCTCTCGCCATCGCCGGAAGGATCGTCACCGCCAAACTCTACAACCAGCGCCGCGTCCTTCAGCGCCTCGCCTCCAACCGGAAGGGAACATCAGAGAACGAGCCGGCAGGTTCCGATCCCGCTTCCACCGCCTCCGCCCTGAAATGGCTCGACAGCCTTTTCTCGCCGATTGCCCGCAGCACCGGCATCGACGAACTGCGCGGCTATGAAGGCGCCGCCACCGCTCGCTACTTCCAGGCCTGGGCGCGGTTCCTTCCCGAAAAGTTTCCATTCGAACGCCGCAGCACCCGGCCGCCCCATAATCCCGTCAATGCCTGTATCAGTTTCGCGGCGACGCTTATTTATGGCGAAATGACCGCGTTCCTCCACGCGCGCGGACTCGATCCCGCGCTCGGCTTCCTCCACGTCACCGACAACCGCCGCTGGTCCCTCGCGCTCGATTTAATCGAACCTTTCCGCCCGGTTCTCGTCGAGGCGCTCGCCCTCGACCTTTTCAGTCACCAAGTGCTCAATCAGACGCACTTCGAAGAAAAGAACGGAGGCGTCTACCTGAACGAACCCGGCCGGCGCAAATTCTTCGCCCAATATGAACGCCGCATGGAACGCCAGTTTATGAGCGAATGCGTTGGACACCGGACGACGCTTCGTCAACAGCTCGACAACCAGGCAAGCATGCTCAAAGCCGCTCTGGAAGATCCCGATAAATTCAACCCGTTTCTTATGAATTGACGCCATGCCTCGCCTGAAGAAACGCGCCCGGGCCCGCCGCCGTCCCGCAACATCGGCGCGGTGCCAACCGGAAAACCGCCAGCCGGACCCCGCGCCACTGGACGATTGGTGGTTCCAGGCTTTTCAACAGCTTCCCTACGAAAGAAATCCTCCCGGAGAAAAAGAAATGCTCACCGTCGTTGCCTACGACATCGCCGACCCGAAACGCCTCGCCCGCGTCGCTAAAATCTGTCAGGATTTTGGAGTACGCGTGCAATACAGCATCTTTGAATGCCACCTTCCAGAAGATGAATTCGAGGATCTTTGGCTCAGCCTCCTCGAAACAATCGATGAAAGCGAAGACCGCATCGTCGCCTACAAACTTGACGCCCGCTGCGCTCGCCAAACCATGACAGCCGGCACCATGGTCTGCTCCGAACGGGTCGTCTGCTATCTTGTCTAAGCCATGAATTTTCCGCAATGCCAGTCACCGCGCTCGGCCCCCGCGTCCGGTATCAAAGCCGCGCATTCGCCGACATCAGGTCGCGAGTGGAAAGCCGTGAAAAAACGCGCCCTCCCGCCCTGGGCACATTTCCAATTGATTTCTAGAGACTTATGCATGAACCCAATCAATAAAAAGCTTCCTGGACAACTCAACTCCACCAACCCGCCGGCCCCTCCCGTCCTGGCTCCCATTTCCGCTGTTGACAATCAAGATGATACAAAAGGAGACTCCCCAATATCAACCACGCCGAAAGGCACTGAAGACTCGCCGGGCTGGAGCATGGTCACATCCCAGTCAGCTCCCCAATATCAACCACGCCGAAAGGCACTGAAGACTTAGCTTGTCGGCGAGCGCCTCGGCCGATTCCCGTTCGCCTCCCCAATATCAACCACGCCGAAAGGCACTGAAGACTCATTGCCCGGACGGTAGCGTGCCCGTCGAGCACGCCACTCCCCAATATCAACCACGCCGAAAGGCACTGAAGACTTTGAAGTTGTTCTTGGGTCATCGGAATCATGGGTCTCCTCCCCAATATCAACCACGCCGAAAGGCACTGAAGACAGACGCTGCCTCTTCCAGAGACAGCCATCCCTTCCACCTCCCCAATATCAACCACGCCGAAAGGCACTGAAGACGACTTTTGGCATTTGTTGTTTATTGTTATGGTTAATGGCTCCCCAATATCAACCACGCCGAAAGGCACTGAAGACTTATTCTTCATATTCTGACCCCTTCCAGAGCTTGTTTTCTCCCCAATATCAACCACGCCGAAAGGCACTGAAGACAAATAACCCGGAAATGAGACCTTACAATTTCCGTGTAACTCCCCAATATCAACCACGCCGAAAGGCACTGAAGACCTTGGGGCGTGTTATCCCGTTTTGGGTTACGCGCTCGGCTCCCCTCCCCAATATCAACCACGCCGAAAGGCACTGAAGACCGGGCGGCTACGGCCCGGAGTTTGCGAATGCGTTCGACTCTCCCCATTATCAACCACGCCGAAAGGCACTGAAGACCC
>CAZYAN010000029.1:0-52578 GCA_964645585.1 uncultured Opitutales bacterium | reverse complement strand
TCAGTGGAAAATAATAACCGTACAATCTTCCTTCTCGCCGCAAAACCAACAGGCCATCCCCGCCAATAAAAAGAGGAACTTTCTCCGGCGGGAACGGATAATCGCGATAGGTCCGGCCGCCTTCCAGAATCTCGCCCGTTTCCCAGTCCATCCATCGTCCTTCCGGCAAGTACACGTCCCGCGATACCGCCGTTGCGTAGTCCTCTCCGTACAGCGGCGTCGCGAGCAAAGACTTTCCGATCAGCCAAGAATACTGTCGCTTCTCCACACTTGCCAGATCGTAGGTTTCCGCATCCCGCGGAAACGCGATCGGAAGGGGCGTCAGCGCGTGCGGATATCCGGTTTCAAAATTCCGGATCACCTCGCTGTAAATATAGGGAGCTAAACTTTGGTGCAGATCCGCCGCTTTCTTGACAATCTCTTCTCCCGCTGGCTCCAGATGCCAGGGCCCGATACCGAACGACATGCCAGGCGTGACAGCCGCGAACATCGCATTCCGCACAAAATAGATCTTTTCATCGTCTGACAGCGGAGGCTGCAAATACTTTCCAGCCACGATATCAGGATAAGCGTTTGAGTATCCACTGGCCGCGTAGGCTAGAAGATTGATCACCGGCCGATCTTGATCGAAGCCGTGCTTGGTATCCTCCAGACGAAGAATATCTCCTGCCACCGAAAAGGCGCCATTTCGCACCATCACGAGATATCCCGCACGCATTAACGCCTCGTTGACCCGATTAACCCGTGCGTCGTTTCTCAAGCGGACTCCGTCAAGAAGCATCAAATCTTCCTTCACACCGTCGACATCCCATTTCTGATACCCTTCCAAATACCACTCTACGGCATCCGGGTTTTCCGCGTTCAGCAAATAAACTTTTCCTTTAGGGAAGGTCACCCGGTAGCGCTGCACTTCTTCTTCCTTCGAAATAAAATATCCCCGCGCCAATCCTTCCACCACATACGGTCCATCGTTTGTCAGATTATAGTTCCCGCCCTCCTCCGGACGGGCTTTGAAATTGATCCGGGAGCCTAACAGCAGCTGGATTTCCCGCTCGCGAAAAAACGTCTTAAAGTCCTCCACCCGCGGATAACGAGGATTTGGAAAGGAGTCCTTCCGTCCAGGCTCCTGTTCATCGTCCCACATCCCGAACGAAACCGTGGAACCTTCCGCTGGATTCGCGCGCTCTCCTTTCCAAAAGCCGCTCCCGACCACCGCCCACCGAAGATCGTAACCACGCTCCAAATAGTCAGCGATGTCCTTCTCAACCGAATCCTGAAAGGTGTTCCAGCCGAGCGAACCAAATGCTTCGTATCCCAGCTCAAAGAACGTGAACTTTGGGCGGTAATCAAGATAACCCTCCCGCTCTCTCGCCCCTTTATATTCGCGATAAACCGCCGGTGGTTCTCCGACAAAGTAATACGCTAGCAAACGACTCGCGCCATCCACCCCCATGCGGTTCTCTGTCTCGTCAATCGAGACGCGCTTCAATCCGTTCTCGAACAGCACTTGTCCGAGTCCCTGCTTCGGGAAAATCGCGAAGGTGGAAATAAACCGTCGCTTGTTCCCGGTGTTGACAAACTTTTCGTCTCGAAAGCCGAACAAGTTCGCGTTCTTCCCGTATCCTCCGTGATCGCCCAATCCATACACCGGCCCCATCGGTGCCGTCCGGATGTCGATCGTGTATTCGGATTCTGGATCTCCTGAAAGTTCGACCCGCAACACTCCCCTTTCGACGGAAAACCGAGCCTCCATCGGGCCGCCGTCCGAATTTACCAATCGCGCTCGCAATTCCGTTTCACTTCGCTCCAAAACCGTCTCAATCGACGCGTTCGCGAGCCCTTCTCCGGCCGGCGCCCCATACCGAATACCCGAGGTTGCATGCATCGGCGCCACGGTTGATCCGGTTCCGTCCGATATACCGAAACGAACGCCGCTGGTCTCGATCTCCACCTGGATCTCCTCCGCGTTCAGTCTGAGCACTTCGTTTCCGAAAGCCGTCCCCTGAAATCCGACAAAGATAGTGAGCAGCCACACCAGTATCCGATTTATCATCCGCATGGCTTCAAGGCTGAATGGGTCCCCGTTAACAGCAATTCACGAAACAGTACACCGTTAACCGTTTTCGACATGCGCCCGCGCGCGTGATTATCTTGACGACGCCAACCGTCGCGCACTGGCCAAAGTCAGCGTCCCCAAAAGCACAACCGTTCCCGCGAAAATCCAAATCAGGTGCCGCTCCCGTCCGGCTGGAGTCAAAATCCCGATTCCCGTCATCATCATCGCGGAACCCACCAAAGCCCAGCCGACCACCACGGCCGGCAGCCGGCTCGCGGACACCGGAGCTGACTTCTCTTCCTCTCCTCGCCGCGACGCTAATGCTTCGACCCGCTCATGGCCCGTCGAAATCCTCCGGCTTGTGAGCTGGAGGATCGTTAGAATGACAACCGGCAAAACCACGCCCGTAAACGTCGTGACATACGTTCCATTCGCCTGCACCCAGTCGGCCAGCGTCCGAAACCCTGGCGTATGCTCCAAAAACCCTCCACTGCCCAATCCCAAACGGACCAGCAGGCCCGCGCCAAGGCCGATTCCACCGGTAATCCAGACGGCCGCGGGTCCGACCTTCTTGCTGAACAATCCCCACAATGCTGGCGCCAGCAAAGCCACCACCATCAATTCCGTAATTCCGACGATCACCCGCTCGGCACCGCCCAGCGCCGGGATCGAGACCGCCACCGCGATAATCGCTCCGCCGAGCACCACTGTGAAGAATCGCCCTGCCTTCACCAAATCTCCAGAATCTTCCCCCAGTTTTCGCCAAGGCCGATAAAGATCATTCGTCAGCACGCCGGAGAATACATTCAGCTGCGAACTCACCATGCTCGCGGTCGCCGAAAACATCGCCGCGACCATTAATCCGACCATTCCCGCCGGCAGCACCGAACTCACCGACTGGATGTAGGCACTTTCGGAAAGCTGACGAATCACTTCCGCCGAAGCTCCTTCCGGAATCGGCTCAATCACCCGCCAAATCATCGGGGGCAAAAGCCACAGCAGCGGACTCACCAAATACAGCCCGCCAAACAAATACGTGCTTCGTCGCGCATCCCGCGCATTCGGTACGCAAAGAAACCGCTGCGCGAAAGCCCAGTCCGCCCCAATCATGAAAAAATGAATCGCACACCACCCAACGAGGAAAAACCACGTGTAATCCCCGCCCGTGCCCGCAAAAAATCTTTCCGGCGATCCCTCGATAAAGCCGCTCACTCCTCCAGCCCGCGCCAGCGCCAGTGGAACCATAAACGCGACGGCCAGATTCAGTATGATAAACTGCAGGGTGTCGGTCATCAGCACCGCCCAAAGTCCGCCGATCATCGTATACAAAACGACGATTCCCCCAAAAATCAGAATCCCCCAAAACAGGTTCAAATTTCCCGTCGCCGGATCGCGCAGCGGATTTCCTTCTCCAAGCGGCATCAGCGGCGATAGAATCACCGCCAGCGCGTACAGAGCCCCCGCTGTTCCCACCAATCGGAAGAGCATCATTGCCCATGTATAAAAGTGGAGCGCGCTCTTCCCGAATCGCAGTTGAATATATTCCGCCGGCGTTCGCACACCGATTCTCTTCCATCGTCCCGCCACGAAATATCCCGCCGCCAGCGCCGCGATTCCATACATCAAATTGATCGCCACCGCCGTGAATCCCAGCCGGTAGCCAATTCCGCCCCAGACAACAAACGTGTTGGCCGAGAACATCGTCATAAACGCGCTCAATCCCGAGATCCACCACGGCGACAGTCCGCCCGCGGAGAACATGTCCGCACTGGTGCGATTCCGCCGCGCGAACAGCATCCCGACCAGCAAAGTGCCGGCAAGGTAGATAATAAATACGCCGTAATCCAGACCCGTCATCGTTACGAAAAGCAGACGTCAACCGTGCTGCATTAAAAGGCCGTCTTGTCTCTTGTTACAAAACCTTCCAAGCACCAGCGTTCTCAACCGCCTTCCCGGTGTACAGTTAAACCGCCTTCCTGATGGAGGCATGCATCTCCTGTGGCAGCGGCTTCACAAGCTGGTCTGCATAAACGAGCGACCTCCAGCGTTCGAATGGCATAAATAAGGCCGCGAGGATTTCCAATTGACAGCAAAGTTAGTAAAGGAAAACTTTTGTAGCGATGCCTAACTTCCATAAGAAATCTTTAGCGGCGGCATCGCTGCATACGGCCTTGTTCGCAGGCGCTGTCGCCAATGCCGCGCTGCCGCTCAACGTGGACGACGCCGGAACTGTTCCGCGCGGTGAAGTGGAAGTCTTTCTGTTTTATGAGATCGAATCGGCATCCAGCGAGCGGGTGCACGCGTTTCCGATTGAAGTCACTGTCGGGCTGCATGACAGAGCTGACTTCACAATCGCCGCGGGCTATCAGTTTCTCGATGGCGAACGGAACGCGGACAGTTGGCTGGATACGACAGCGGCCGCCAAGTTCGGGGTGTGGAGCCAGGGCCCCTTGGAACTTTCCCTCGAAGGCTTCGTTGCGTTTCCAACATCTTCCGAACGCAAAGGATTCGGCGACGGCGGCACCAACGGCGGGTTCAATCTTGCCCTGACCCGGACCGGGGAACGGACTTCGCTTGATCTGAACGCGGGATGTCTTTTTGCAGGTTCTTCAGAGGATGACCTGTTTTCAGCCGGCCTGGCTCTGCGCCGGGAAGCAGCGCAAGATCTTCTGCTTTTCGCCGAGGCGTTGATGGACGTCAGCCTGAACAGCGAGCAAACCACCACGGTCACGACACGGGTTGGCTCCGTTTGGGAGTTTCGGGAGAACTGGAACCTGGGCGGAGGAATCGGTCCGAGCTTCGGAACCGGGTCGCCCGATTTCACCGGCGTCCTCGGCGTGACCGCTGCGTTTTAATGGCTGAGGCTTTCCCCTCCTTCCGCCACCGAGGGGACCGCCTGCAAATGAAGTTGCCATCGGCTTTTGACCCGCAAAAATTTTCACGCATCGCTTGCGCACGAGTTTTTGGACACACGGCGGGAGCCGGGTGGACTTGTGCCGGGACCAGAGGGTTTAGGAGACCCTTCCTATGCGTGGATGTTTGCTTTCTGCCGTCTCTCGGGCCGTTTTTTTCCGCGGCCTTGTCAGTATTTTTCTTTTCCCCTTCACTCTCCTCGCGACAGATATCGCCTGGACCGGCGCCGCGGGCGACGGACTATGGACCACCGGGACCAACTGGAGCACGGGATCCGTCCCGACCAGCTTGGATGATGTCGTCATTGGACCGGATTCCGGCGAGGTCGTTCTGTCCGGGGCGCGGAACGTCCGTTCCCTTGTCCTCGACGGCACGGTGTGGGTGCGCGGGCAAGGCGCGACGGCTACACTGACCGTCGAGACGGAGTTGCTCAATCGTGGAACGATTCGACTCGAATCGGCCGGTTCGAACTGGATGTCACGTATTGTCGCGGCGAACGGAGGGGTCGTGATCAACGAAGGAACGATCACCGCCGCCGCGGGTTCCGGCGGGTCCCGCGCGATCATCGGTTCCGTCGTCAACCGCGGAACGATTCACGCGGCCGGCGGGACCGTTTTCACCGTCGGCTCGACCGGCGATGTTATCACCCAAGAAGGAGTCGGCCTTCTCGATGGCGCTGGACGCCTAGCCATCGGCGGGTTGCTCGATCTCACCGGCGGCGAGTGCCGCGGCGAGGTTGTCGTCGATAACGGCAGTCTGCGCGTCGGCACCGGGCTCGCACCGCAAACGGTCATCACGCGCGGCGCCGTTTCCTTACTGCAACAGGACAGTCCGGGCGTGACGGTCTGGGTGCGAGGGGAAGGTGCGACGGCAACTCTGAACGTGCCAGACGGTTTGGTAAATCACGGCACGATCCGGCTGGAGTCGGCCGGCGCGAACTGGACGTCACAGATCGTCGCGGCAAGCGGGGGAACCTTCACGAACGCGGGAATCGTCGTCGCGAACGCCGGGTCCGGCGGAGGCCGGGCGATCTCGGGCAACCTCATCAATCGAGGAACAATCGCCGCCGGAGAAGGACGCGTCTTTGAGCTGGGCCAAAGCAATGATTGGATCGTTTTCGAGGATGGCAAGCTGGACGGAAACGTGATTATCGCCGGCGGACTGCTGCGGATCGGGTCCCGACTTCCCGCTCAGACGATTCCGGTCACCGGATCGGCGACGTTACTGGAACTGGACAATCCGGATGTGGCGGTCTGGCTGCGTTCCGAAGGTGCCAGCCGCACGCTGACCGTGCCCGACGGATTTACCAACCGCGGAACGATCCGGCTGTCATCGTCCGGAAACATTTGGGGCGCGACCTTGCGGGTTGCCGACGGCGGCACGCTGCTGAACGAAGGGACGATCGTCGCCGAACGGGGAACGCACGGCGGCAACCGGACAATTTCCGGATCTGTTGTCAACCGGGGCGCGATTCGGGCGGACGCGAACAGCGGTATTTCACTCGGAGGCGCCGGGGCGGTTCTCGTTCAGGAAGACGGAAGCATCGGCGGATTCGGCGGCATCGCGGCGTTTACGACTGGACGGGTGGAACTGACAGGCGGCCTCTTGGGGCCGGTTTTCGAACTCCGGGGCGGCGAGCTGACCGTTGCCGGCTCAGCCCCCGCTCAGACGATTCCGGTGACGGGTTCAGCGACATTGGCGGAACTGGACAATCCGGATGTGGCGGTCTGGCTGCGTTCCGAAGGCGCCAGCCGGACGCTGACCGTGCCGGACGGATTTACTAACCGCGGAACGATCCGGCTGTCATCATCCGGAAACATTTGGGGGGCGACTTTGCGGGTTGCCGACGGCGGCACGCTGCAGAACGAAGGGACGATCGTCACCGAACGGGGAACGCACGGCGGCAACCGGACAATTTCCGGATCAGTCGTCAACCGGGGCACAATTCGGGCGGGTGCAAACAGCGGAATTTCTATCGGCGGCGCCGGGGCGGTTCTCGTTCAGGAAGACGGAAGCATCGGCGGATTCGGCGGCATCGCGGCGTTTACGACTGGACGGGTGGAACTGACAGGCGGCCTGCTGGGGCCGGTTTTCGAACTCCGGGGCGGCGAGCTGACCGTCGCCGCCTCGGCCCCCGCTCAGACGATTCCGGTGACGGGATCAGCGACATTGCTGAACTTGGACAATCCGGATGTGGAGGTCTGGCTGCGCTCTGAGGGTACCAGCCGGACGCTGACCGTGCCGGACGGATTTACTAACCGCGGAACGATCCAGCTGTCATCATCCGGCAACGCTTGGGGGGCGACTTTGCGGGTTGCCGACAGCGGCACGCTGCAGAACGAAGGGACGATCGTCGCCGAACGGGGAACGCACGGAGGCAACCGGACAATTTCCGGATCAGTCGTCAACCGGGGCACGATTCGGGCCCGAGAAGGGGTCAGCACTCTTACCCTAGGGTTATCCGGCGCGGAACATCGCAATGAGGGAGCGCTGGTCGCGGAGGGCGGTTCAATTGCCTTTTCGGGCACGTCACTCGTCAATGCCGACAACGGCCTCATCGGCGGCGTCGGCTCGATCAATCTCGCCTCAATCGTTCTGCGGCAGGAGGGAACAATCGCTCCCGGCCTTCCGGACGAGATCGGTACCCTCGCCTTCTCCGGCACCGCTGTCTTCGAACCTTCCTCCCGGTTTCGCGTCCGGCTCGCGACGGTTGAGGCAGAGACGAAAATGGATCGGATAACCTTCAGCGGAACGGTGACGCTCAACGGCACGTTCGAGATCGCCCCCGAAAGCGCGTTCCCCGACGTCGGTGCGATTTTCGAGCCTCTCGCCGGCGGTGCCGTCAACGCGGCATTTGCCGAATATTCCGGCCTTCAGATTGAGGGAAATCTGGCGCTGAGCCCGAATTATTCCCCGACGGCGTTGCGCTTGGAGGTTGTGGCCGCCGACACGGGTGACGGCCCGATCGTCGCGGAAACGGCATTTGGCGGCAACGCCGTCCTGCTCCGATTTTTTGACGGCTTCGGAATCGATCCTTCGTCAGCCGGAGATCGAAACCATTACCGCCTGACTCGCTTGACCGGCGGGGTTCCCGTTGCGATCTCGAACGCGATTCTAGCCATCAGTTACGAGGGCTCCACTCGCTGGACAACCGTCTTATTGGAGCCGGACGGACTGGTCCCCGGAATCTACGCGCTTACCGTGTCCGATGTCCGGAACAGCCTTGGAACTCCGATGACCGAGCCGTTCACCCTGACCTTTGCCCCCGACGATGTCCTGCCGGGGATTCGCTCGTGGAGCGGCAAGGGCAAAGCGGGAGATTGGCACGATCCTGCCAACTGGTTTGGCTCGCGGGTTCCCGGCGAGGACGAAGAGGCCCGGATTCCCGCCGGCGCGGGAACGGTCATCGTCTCGAAAAATGCCGCTGTCGGCCGCCTCACGGCCTCCTCGCCTGTTGTACTGAAACAAGGAACCTTCGCCGTTACAGCCGGTGCTTCCCTATTGACGGCCGGACTCATCATTGAATCGGCCGCGGGCCTGCATGTCTCGGGGAACGATGTTTCCTTCACGGCGATCGGAGAAACCGTGTTCAATGGCGGCGAAATATTGGCGACGGAAGGAAGCGTCGTCCGGTTGCCCGACCTGATCGTTTTACACGGGCAAGGCCAGGCCGCGGCTCGCAATCGACTCGAGGCGGACGGCCCCGGCAGTCTGATTAGCCTTCCGCAAGCGACGGCACTGTTCTCCCCGTCGGCACCATTTGCGGTACGAGCGATCAGAGGCGGCCAGCTGCTCATGGAGAACCTGGATACGATCGAAGGCCGCGTCGAAGCGCGCGCAACCGGCCCCGGTTCGCTTCTCGACTGGTCCCGTCTTGAGAATTGGGATTCCGGCGATTTCACCGGCAGCCTGACCATGGAGGACAACGGGCGCGCGTTCGTTGGCGACGCGATTTCCCGCACCCGCTTCCGCCGGGTCGATGTGACGTTTGCGGGTGATGGCGAAATGGGCACCGGCCATCTTGAAATGGATACGGCAGGAGAATTGACCGGCCGGGGAACCGTTGCTGGAAATTTGACCGTCGGACGTCTCGAGCTCGCTCGCCCTTTCGCTGATGCACCGCCTGACCGTCTGACCGTTGCTGGCGATTTGAACCTCTTGCCCGAAGCGGAAGTTGGCATTTTCGCCTACGATACAGGTACGGGCGCGATCGAGGTTACGGGCATCGCTCGGCTTGACGGCGAATTGGAATTCAACCGGGTGAATCTGGTTCCGCATGTCGGCGACGAGTACCAAATTTTTCAATACGGTTCGGCGACTGGCGGATTTGGCGAATGGCGCGGCCTCGACGCGGGAAACGGCGTGGAGTATCTGCCCGAGTACGGTACGAAGGCCCTCGTCCTGCGAGGAGCCGAAGCGACGCCGCCCGCCGTGGTCGAGGCGGTGCCCGCAGGCGCGATCGATCGCTTTTCCACATTTGTCGTTTCATTCAACAAGGCACTGTCAAACAGTTCGGTGGGTTCGAACGATTTTCAATTGGCGACGCGGGCAGGAAATATTTCCGCGTCCTCGGTGACGCGCATCGCGCCTGAACGGTATCGGTTACGTTTCCCCGAACAGGAAATCGAAGGAGTATATGAGTTGACGATAGGTCCGGCGATTGAAGACGCGGCCGGCAACGCGATGGCCGCGGCGCACGTCCACACCGTAACGATCGCCAAACCGCCGCTTCCCGATATCGCGGTTGGGGGCGTGGCGGCACCGGCGCTGATCGCGGCCGGCGAGCCGGTGACCGTTTCCTGGACGATCACAAACGCCGGCACCGCGCCGCTCATCGGTTCCTGGACGGAGACCGTGTCAATCCAGTCCATGGATACGGACGAGAACGTGGCTCTGGACGTTCTGTGGATCGAAAACCAGACGCTTGCGATTGGACAGAGCGTCGAGCGCGACGTCTCGATCGCCCTTCCCTTCGCCGTGCCTCACGGAAGTATCCGCTTCGTGGTCGAAGCGGATCGGGAAGGATCGATTCACGAGCTGTTTGAACATAACAATTCGGCAGCCGCGCTGGAATCTTCTCAACTGCCGCCCGCGCTCGGTCTCGCTTCATCTGTGACAGACCTGATGGAGACAAATCCGTCCGGCCGCCTTCCAGTCCGCCTGACCCGCACGGGCTCATTGAACGAGGCCTTGACGGTTCAGTTGGAAAGCAGTGACACGACCGAAGCGTCGGTGCCTGAAACCGTCCGTTTTTCTCCGCGTCAGAGAAGCATCCAGTTTTTCGTGACGGCGATTCATGACAATGTTGTCGATCAGAATCAACCGGTAACGATTACCGCTTCGGCGTCCGGTTACGAAAGCGCGCGGCTCGACCTTACGGTGATCGACGCCGACCGGCCGAAGCTGACGATCACCCTCGACCGTGACGGCTTGGTCGACGGCGAATCGACCGGAGGCCGCGTGGTGACGAATGTTCCGTCGGACGGCCCGCGGACCGTTCAGCTTTCGTCCTCCCGCCCCGGCCGCCTGAATCTGCCGCCGTTCATCGTGATTCCAGCGAATGAGACGGAAGCCGCGTTCATGGCTCGCGCGACCCAGTCCGGATCGCTGCGCGGCGACACGGATGTCGAAATTACGGCTTCGCTGGACAATCATACCGCCGGCACCGCGACAGTTTTTGTTGTCGATCCGAACGTCCCGGTTCTCAGCGTCGAATTACGCGAAACGACGTTGCGCTCGAAATCGGACGGCGCGGGTACGGTTCTGACGGTGACTCGCACGGGACGGGCAGTAGCTCTCGATGTCCGTATCGAAAATCCCCGGCCCGATCTGGTCCGGCTCCCGGACATGGTCTCGCTTGGGCACGGCGTACATTCGGTTACCGTGCCGCTGACGGTGGCAGCGGGTATTCTCGATACCGGATCCGTCGAGGTGCAATTGCAGGCGTCGGCAGGGCCGGCGGCCGCTCCGCTCGTTCGATCGGATCCCGTCTTTCTGACTGTCGTCAGTGAACAAACTCCCCACCTGGTTCTTTCCCTGTCGCCTCGATCGACGGCCCCTGGAGTCGCGGAGGCGAGCCGGGCGACCGTTTTCCGTTCACCGGTGACCAATGAACCGCTGACCGTCGATATCGGCAGCAGTGATCCGGGCCGCGTCGCGCTTCCCGCCGCGATCGTTATTCCCGCGCATCAAGCGTCCGCCGAGTTCTGGATCGAGACATTGCCGCGCGACGCGGCGGAAAGTCCAGTCACCGTTTCGGTAAATGTCCTCGCGACTGATCACGTGCCGGCCGCGGAAGCGTTGGTTGTCAGCGGCGTTGCGGCGCCGGACCTCGCCGTCACCGACGTCGCAATGCCTTCAGCCGGATGGACCGATGCGTCGGTGACCGTGAGTTACCGGGTGGTCAACGAGGGGCTCAGTCCCGCCGTCGGGCCCTTTTATCAGCGAATATTTCTGACGGATGATCCGTCACAACCTTTTCAATACCTTCTCGCGCAGCATACGTTCGATGGAAGTCTGGCGCCGCGCGCCGAAATTTCGCGAGAAGAGATCGTGCGGCTTCCGCTGCGGGAAGGAGATTATCATATCTATGTGCAAGCCGACGCGACCGGCGTGCTTCGGGAATTGCGGACGGACAACAACCTCGGCGGGAACTTTGTGCCGATCACTGTGAACGCGGCTTACACGGCGACGGTCGAGGCGGAATTCGACGTTGCTCCCGCCGGCACGCCGGTGCCGCTGCGCGGAAGCGCCGCCTTCGTGTCTGACGGCCAGCCCGCGGCCCATGTTCCGGTGCAGGTCCGGATCCAGCGCGGCGGGCTGGAACGCGCGGTGGAGTTCACCACGAACGCGGCGGGCGAGTTTGAAGGAAAATGGCAGCCGCTGCCGAACGAGGCGGGGATCTATGCGCTGAGCGCGTCGCATCCGGGCGCGAAGCCCGCGGGTGCCCAGAGCGAGTTTCGGTTGTTGGGACTTCAATTGGACCCGCCTGAATTATCGGTTCGTTTGATCCAAGGCGGACCGCCGGAAGTTCGGATGGTTACACTAAAGAACCCGTCTAATGTCCCTCTCACGTTTCTCACCGCGTCCGTCAACACCGGCGGCGGCCCCGTCTCGATCGACGCGCGGTTTCCTTCCGGCAACGAGATCCCGGCGTCCGGTTCCGTGGAAGCGGAGATTGAGGTGCGGGCTGTCGGGACCGCGTCCGGACGGGGAACGGTTGAGATCACCTTTGCGGCGGCGGACGGTTCGAGCGCGGTACTGCCGGTGAAGTACGAAAGCATCCGGCCAAATCCCAAACTGGTCGCGCAACCGGGAAAGCTGGAGGAATCCGTCGTGCGCGGTGCTCCGGTTTTCGCGCAAATTATGATCGT
Organism: uncultured Opitutales bacterium; assembly: GCA_964645585.1. GTDB lineage: Bacteria > Verrucomicrobiota > Verrucomicrobiia > Opitutales > T3Sed10-336 > DATGSL01. The sequence continues at coordinate 40,236 of CAZYAN010000029.1, read as the reverse complement.
CAACGACGGTGGAGGCACTTCGGGTCCGATCGAGATTCTTTCCTCGCCGCTGCCGTGGCTCACTGTGCCGGTGACGGACGCGCCCGCGCTGGCGCCGGGGGAATCGACCTTGGTCACCGTCCAGATCCATCCGCCGGAAGACGCGGATCTCGTGCCGTACACGGGTGAACTTATTGCAAGAGACACAACCGGTGGAGAGTTTGTCCGAATTCCGTTTGAATTTCGTGTGCTCTCGAGCGACGCCGCTGCAGTCACCGTCATTGCCGAAAATGAATTTACCTACTTCGCCGCGGGGCAGCCTCGGCTCTCCGGCGCGTCGGTGCGTCTCTACGAGTACTCGACAGGCGAATTGGCCGCCGCCGGTACGACCGGGCACGACGGACGCCTGCATCTCACCGGATTGACAAGCGGCTACTATCAGATCGAGGTCGCCGCGGAAAAGCATCACGATTTCCGGGACACGATCTTTCTGTCAGCGGGGCCGGATAATGAGGCGGTTGTGTTTCTCAATTATGAAGCGGTGCGCTACATCTGGGATGTTACCGAGATTGAGATCGAGGACCGCTACGAGATCACGATCACCACGGAGTTCGAAACACATGTGCCGATTCCGGTAGTGACCGTGGACCCGCCGGTTGTCGATCTGACGCGATTTTCGTCTGACACGGAATCGCTCCAGATCGACTACACGGTGACCAATCACGGCTTTATCGCGGCCGAGGAAGCGAGCTTTGTAATCCCGGAGATACCCGGCTATCAGGTCGAGCTGCTCAGCGGTGAACTCGGCGAAATCGGGGCTCTGGAAAGCGTCGTCGTCCCCGTCCGCTACAGCCGAAATGGGCTCTCGCCGCTTTCTCGGATCGCGGCCGCCAGCGCCGCCCCGGGAACCTGCCAGGCGGTGGCAAAAGTCCGTTATCGCTACCGGTGCGGACCGTTCGGGATGTCGCGATCAGCTCAGACTATGGTCGTCTATCAAGGCTGCGAAGGGACACCCGGCGTGCCCGCCGTCACCGAGACGGAACGCGGTCCCGGCGGACTTGGCGACCCAGGTGGCGGTGGTTCCTCGGGAGGGACAGTAGGATCTTGGCTGCGGGATCGCGTGGCCTGGGTGCTCTCGCGGGCGGGGATTCCTGTGGCGTTCGGACCGCGCGAAGTCACCCCCCGAACGATCGCGGCCGGCCCGCGCGGGAATTGCGGAGAGACAATCGACTTGGGCCTGCCGCCATGTGCTGGACTGACGCCCGGACTGGGGCCGCTCCTGGGCGCGCTCGGCACCGCTCAAACCGCCTACAATTGTTTCATCGCCGGTCATCTGCCCTCCTGCGGAGGATTTGTTCCCCTGCCTCCGGTCGGTGAATGCGTCGGAGACCTCTTGGGAATTGGCGTTCCCGACCTAATCGAGTCGGCACTCAGCGCCATGAACAGTCCTTTTGTTCATCTTGCCGCCTTTCCCGGCCAAACCGGTGACGCGCTGCGCGACGCGCTCGACCGGGTCGTCGTCGTGGAAACCTGGTTTGCCTACCTCTTTGGCGGAACCCAATGGAGGAACGGCGACCGGGAGATTTATGTAAACTGGATCGACGTTTTCGCGGCGGCTTCCAGCGAAACCGGTCCAGACGGCGCGATGGTCAATGAAAACGAACGAGCGGTTCTCTTGGATATGGTTTATCCGCAAGGAATCGAAGTCGCCGACGTCGACCGCTTCATCGATCGATGGAACCGCACGTTCGAATATTACGATGTCGGCATTCGCACCGCGGCGGATGTTCCGTCCGGCATGAGCACCGATTTCATCGACGCGGAAATTCTTGATACGCTGGCTGACAATGTCCATGCGGCAATCCTCGACAGTCAGGCCCGCGGCTTTTCGGATCCGTATTCGGAATTCGCTTTTCATTTGGAACGTTACCTGCGTGAGCGGCCTGACGCGGTTTGCGCTAAAGTCAAAATGCGGATCACTCAGGACGCGGTGCTGACGCGGACAGCGTTCGAAGCGCGTCTGGCCCTGGAGAACGATTCCGGCGGAACGCTGGAAGATGTTTCGGTGGATGTCGCGATTTACGATGCGACCGGTGCGCGGCGCGACGACCTTTTCGGGATTCAAGCTATGCATACAGAGCCATTGAACGGCGTCTCGCCCGAAGGCGGACTTCCCGCCGGAAGCACCGCCGCAGGCGAATGGCGCATCGTGCCGTCCCTGGATGCGGCCCCGACCGACGAGCCGGCCGTTTACCGCGTTGGGGGGGCCATTCATTACACAATTGACGGCGCGCCGGTGACCCTTCCCATCCTCCCCGCCGAAATTCGCGTCTATCCGCAGCCGGAACTGGTCCTGAACTATTACCATGAGCGCGACGTGTACGCGGATGATCCCTTCACCTCCAGCGTGGAGCCGTCCATTCCGTTTTCCCTTGGCGTGCTGGTGAGTAACCGGGGACACGGTTCGGCCCGCAATCTCACGATTATTTCCGGCCAGCCGAAGATCGTCGAAAACGACAAAGGTCTTGCCGTCGACTTTGAGATCGTCGCAACCGAATCCGCCGGCGTCCCCGCGGAGCGAAACTTGACCGCGGAGTTCGGTCCGCTTGAGCCAGGAGAAACGAAGTCCGCGATTTGGTGGCTCACCTCCACGCTGCAAGGAAAATTTATCGATTATGAAGCAACTGTCGCGCATCTCGACGGATGGGACGATTTGCGGCTTTCCTTGATCCAGGACGTGTCCATCCACGAGACATTGGGCATCGCTCGGGATCTTCGCCCGGGGAGCGGCGAGCGCCTCGGGTTCCTGGTGAGCGACCGCTTTCCCATCGCGCCGCGGCCAGCGGAGATTCATTGGGTTCATGGGGAAATCGAACCGGTTTCGTTCGTTGGGGATGTCCAAACCATTGGCAGCCCGGGGCCGGCGAATCTGTCCGTGACCGTCGAACTCAATCCCGTTGCCGGCTGGATGTATTCAAGATTTGGTGACCCATCCGGCGGAGAGCTCAAACTCATCAGCGTCAAACGTTCGGACGGGCGAGAAATCCCGCTTGGCGAAAACGCATGGGTAACCGACCGAACTTTTCGCGGGCTCGGCCTCAGTCCGATCCCCGAAACCATCATCCATCTCGTCGATCACGACAGCACCGGGCAGTATACGTTGCTGTACGCGTCGGACCGGTTCGATGATACGACACCGCCGAGTTCAACAGTCACGGCGCTGCCGGACGAAAACTACGAACGGTTCGTCGTCGAATGGACCGGCATCGATGCCGAGGGCATTGTGTCCTTCGACATCTATGTCTCCGAGGATGGCGAACCTTTTTCGCTGTGGAAAAAAGAAACCACGGGGCGTTCAGCGATCTTTTACGGCGAACTCGGTAAAAGCTACGCGTTTTACAGCGTGGCTCGCGACGCGGCGGGGAATGTGGAGGCGACTCCGTCCGGGGGGCAGGCGGCCACCGCGGTCACGCGGCAAAACCAGCCGCCGGAGATGGAGCCGATTCCCAACCAAATCGTCGAGGAAGGTCAGCGTTTCCAAGTAACGGCGGTTGCGCACGACGTCGACGCGGCGGACCAGTCGGTGACATTCAGTCTTGGCGCGAATGCTCCCGCCGGGATGTCCATTGATTCACAAACGGGAGTTCTTTCCTGGAAGACGGGCGAAAACGACGGAGGGACGACCAGGCAGATCGTCGTGCGGGCGACCGACAATGGCTACCCGCCGTTAACCGCGGAGCAGACGTTTCAGCTGACCGTGCTGGAGATGAATCGCGCGCCGGTGATCGCGCCGATTGCAAACCGAAATGTCCATCAGGATGAAGTGATTTCGTTCACCGTTCAGGCGACGGATCCCGATCTGCCGTCCAACCAGATCGCATACAATCTTGCCGCCAGCGCACCTGTCGGAGCCGCGATCGACGCAACTGCCGGACTGTTCTCCTGGACCCCGTCGCGCGAAATCGTCCCGGGCGCTTACGCGATTACCGTGCAGGCTGCCGACGACGGCGAACCTCCGCTGAGCGCGGAGCGAACGTTTACTATTTCCGTCCTTCCGTTTCGAGCCGAGCTGCGAATCGTGATCGAAGAAACTCCGGTATCTTGGACGGAAGGCGATCCGCCCGTTCGACTCGCGGCCGGGGCGGAAGTTATTGTTGGAGAAGAACTGGAGTTCGGCGGCGGCGAGATCAGCGCGATGTTCCTCGACGGCGGAACTAACGGGGACAGGCTCGTGATGCTCCCCGGTCCTTCCGGCGGCGCGCTGTATACAATGGAGAACGAAAGCCTGTTTCGCGACGGGCTCTTCATCGGCAGCGTGCAAGGCGGTGTCGGTCCAGGCGAACCGCTGCGTCTCACTATTGAGACCTCGCTGACGGATGCCTCGGCTGTCGCCGAAATTTTGGGGCGAATCGCTTTCGAGAACGATCACCGCTATCCGCCGGACCAAGCGCGTGTGATCGAACTCTCTGTCAGAGACAGTGAAGGCCGCAATGCGACGGCCCTCCGCACGGTCAGCGTTACCCCTGTAAATTTCGCGCCGCGGATTGTCGCGTCACCGATTCTTTCCACAACCGCCGATCGAGACATTTCCTTCCCGGTCTCAGTGCTGAAATCGTCCGCGACCGATCCGGACGGCGACGCGCTTGCCGTCACGCTGCCCTCCCCGAACGGGGACAACGGCGGTGTTCTTCAGCATCGGGACGATACCGTCAACTACACGCCGGCGGCGGCGTTTACCGGCTGGGAACATTTCACGTACCGGTTGAGCGACCCGTTCGGCGCCAGCGTTGACGGTGAAGCCCGGGTCTGGGTGCGCGCGATCGATGATCCCGCCGCCATTATTTTCTGGTATGACGAAGAAAACTCGCTCCTCGCAGCGGGCCTTCCGGGATTGGAATTCCGCGTTGAGTGGTCTGCCGATGGAATCGCCTGGCACCCGCTGAACACCGTGCGTCTCTCCGGGCACGGCGGCGCTCGTCTCAGCGGCCTGCCCCCTGGAAGCGAAGAACTGGCCTTCCGTCTTGCCCTGGTCAGCGACCCGAAGATCGAAATCGTCGAGAGCCGTCCGATCCGCCTCCGCGCAATCGGTTCACCCGATCAGCCTTATCGCATCGAGGCATCCGCCGATTTGATCCATTGGAACACGATTGAAGAAGGGACTCTCGCTCCGCACGGCGTCATCGAACTGCCCGATCCGGCGAGCGGCGAAGCGGGCAGGCGCTTTTACCGTTTGGTTTATTGAGGCTTCATCTCACAGTTCACACGCGCCTCCAGCGCAGGCAACGATCTCTTTCAGATTGGTTTCATCGGTTTCCTCTTTGAGTTGTGTGTAATCGACTTCTCGATACACCAGCCGATTCCATTTCGCGATATCGTCGTCGGTGACGACTTCCTCCCGCGGTGCCTGGGAATAGATCTTGTCACCGCTGAAAGGCAGCAGCGAGATGCCGGTGAAGTAGCGGCGGTTTTCCCAGATGAATGAGGCTACATCCTCCCACTCGCCCGGCTTCACGGTGCAAGTATTCGAAACATTGTGATCGAGGTCCGGCGAATACCGGTCGTGCGCCCGTCCCGCCTGTACCCAATGTTTCTGGACAAACTTTACGTATTCGAGGAATTGCACCGCCCCGATTTCGTCCCGGAGAATCGCGGTCTCCGGTGCTTGCACCGGGAACGTAATCACGTCGTCCGTTTCAGGCTGATACACCGACGGCTCGGTCATGTGCGCGTTCTCCTTTCGGAAAAACCGGTAAACTGGCTCGTTCCGGTTTGCCTGCACCCGCCGGAAATAGCGTTTCGCGTGGTGCGGATGAATGCCCGACCCGGTGTCGAGCAGCAGCGACGCCGTCCCTTCCGGCTTCACGCAGGTGACACGCGCCGCCCGCCGGATGTTCGCCGCCTCCGCGAGCACAGCGTTCGTCGCTTTGCAGATCGCCGCGCCGCGTTCGAGAATGTCGGCGTCGAGAAAAATGGCGGGATTATCGAGAATGCCGCAAATGGAAACACCCAGCAGCGCCTCCCGCTCATTGAGATATCGGGTGACCGGTCCGAGGTAAGGAATGTCGGTGTAGGCGGCCTGCAGTGTGCCGACCGCCGCCGCCGCGAAGCAGGCAGTGTAAAAGTCCTCCGGCGTTTTCGCCGCCGCCGCGTTGATCGTCGTCAAATTGCACATCTGCCATCCCGACAGCCGCACCTCTCCGTCGAGCTCCCCTTCATACCCGAGCTTCCGCAACCATACGCGATCTTCCTCGCTCACGGGTCCACGGACGACGGGATGCAGGCCGATTTCGCAACATGGATTGCAGCCGTATTCCGGATCGTCGACGAAATAGAAGCCCGGTTCACCAAATTCCTTCTGACTCTCGAACAACGCCCGGAACTCCTCCTCGGGCGCGCTGTTTCGCAGAATTACCGCCGAGTTGTTCGACGCGCTTCGCTGCGGATTCTCTTTGAACCACTCGCCGGTCTTTGCCGTCATCATCTCGGTATCGTCGGACGAAAAAAGGCAAATCGTCGCCGAACGCCGGACGCCGCCGGAGAGAACCGCGCGAGCGACATGCATGCAGATGTCGTAGACTTCGATCGGACGGAGCTTCCGGCCGCAGGCCGATTCGAGAATCCGTTCGGTCTCCCGCAAGGCTTTCTTCAGCGGGAGGTGCCCCGGGGCGCGGCCGCCCGATGTCTTCAGCGGCGTTCCGCGCGCCCGGATCTTCGAAAAATTGAACTCAACTTTGTATCCATTGTAGAAGGACACAAACAGCTCGTGCAGCGCGTTGCCCCACCCTTCGATCGTGTCGGGCACCGCAAAGTGCCGAACGGGCAAGTCCATTTCCGGCGCCCGCCGGGGGAGCGCCGGCAAGCGTGCGACGTGATGTTTCTGAACCGAGAATCCGCAGCCGCATCCGGCGAGCAGGAGGTAGAAATATTCGCGAAAAAATGCCACGCGATCGAGCGGACTGAACGAGCAGTTAAACATGCGCGCATTCGCCGCCTCGATTGCCGGTCCGCCGAATTGCAGCGACCGCATCGCGGGCAACACCCGCTTTTTGGCGACCGCCTCGAAAACCTCGTCGATCACCTCGCCCAAACTTTTCTTTCCGAGCAAATCCACCATGACCGAGTCCAAACCGCCGTCGATCTCTCCGGCGCGGCGGAGTCTGGCAAACAGCGGCGCCAGCCGCCGGCGCGCCTTCTGTTTACCAAACTTTTTCCGATGCATGTCGCGAACGCGCTCGATTGCCTCGGGAAAAGTCTCGCGCCTTCCAAGATCCGGGCGGTATCGCGCGTATTTGGCAATGGCGATATAGTCGCTCAATCCGTTTTCGTCGTGACGGTAGATTCGCATCTCCGCCTTCTTCCGGCGATAGAGGATGTAGGCGCGCGCCACCTCCCATTCGCCCTCGGCGGCGATCGCCATTTCGACCGCGTCCTGGATCTCCTCGATGTTCGGACACGCTCCTTCACGATAGCGCAGTTCGACCATCTGACTGACCCGCTGGGTGATCGCGACAGCTTTCAAAAAATCCTCGGCGAGCAAGCCGTAACACTGACCGGCGTCGTCCCGGCTTTTATTGAGCGCTCCGCTGTTCCGGACATTGTAAAACGCGAGCGAGATGGCGCGCGTGATCTTCGCGGCATCCCATGGCACCCGCCGGCCGTCTCGCTTGATGATTTCACGCTCCTCAAAGGGAATCGCACGATTTCTGCCGGGAAGAGTGATGGAAAAAGTCTCCGTTTGCATCGCTGAAAATTTCGCTGCCCAAGGGTTGAAAAAGTTCGTGGCTGAACGGTGCCGCCGCGCCGGCGGCGATGGTCGCAAATTGCACCTGTTCTATCCTTGACCTGGATCAAGTTCGGCCGCCTCGGTTTTCGCTTTCGCCGGACCGCTGCCAACCGCCGGTCAATTTGACCTGAATCAAGGCGAGGGCGGCATCTTGCGGTAAAGTCTCTCGCGGTCGCGGAAACAGCCCCGCCAGCGATACCGAGAAGCCCCCGCTTCACAATGAACGAGAAGAACCAAAGCCAAAGACTTGTTAACCCGCGATCCGGTCAGAGAGCCGTGTTCGACCGGCACCTGATCCGCAAGTACAACGTTCCGGGTCCTCGTTATACTTCCTATCCGACGGCGCCGCATTTCACGGAGGCGATCGATCCGGCAATCCTTCTGAAAGACCTGCATGACGGCCCTCCAGGGCGCGACTTGTCGCTCTATATTCACTTGCCGTTTTGCGAAACGCTTTGCTGGTTTTGCGGTTGCACGAAGGTCATCACTCGCGACCGTTCCTCGGCCGACCGATACCTCGATTACCTGGAGCGGGAAATTCGTCTCACCGCCCCGCTCATTCATCCGGGGCGCGAGGTTGTGCAGGTCCATTTCGGGGGCGGCACGCCGACGTTCCTGACCCCTGAGCAGCTCGGGCGTCTCGGTTCGATGCTCTACGAAGCCTTCCGCTTTCACCCGAACTGTGAGTTCGGCGTCGAGATCGACCCGCGCCGGCTCTCCTTGGAGCACATCCAGGCCCTTCGCGCGATCGGATGCAACCGCGCCTCCCTCGGCGTTCAGGACAACAATGCGAAGGTCCAGGAAGCGATCAACCGGATCCAGCCGTTCGAACTCACTGCACAGGCGATCGAATGGCTGCGCGGAGAGCGGTTTCAGTCCATAAACATCGATTTAATCTACGGTCTGCCACTCCAGACGGTCGACTCGTTCGCCAAAACAATCGACGAGGTCGTTCAACTCAGGCCGGAGCGTTTTGCGATTTTCAGTTACGCGCACGTTCCATGGATCAAACCGGCCCAGCGAATCTTCGACACGAAGCGCGTCCTGCCGGACGACGAAACGAAGCTTTCGATCCTCGAGCTGACCGTCGAACGCCTCACCGGACGCGGTTACACCTACATCGGCATGGATCATTTTGCCTTGGAGACCGACGAACTTGCCCGTGCACAGCGGACGGGAACCTTGCAGCGCAATTTTCAGGGCTACAGCACGAAAAGCGGTGCCGACATCTGCGCCCTCGGCATGTCATCCATCTCCCAAACACCCGACAGCTACCGGCAGAACGCCAAGGAACTCCCGGCGTACTACGCGGCTCTCGACGACGGACGGATTCCGGCAGCCAAAGGGTACCGCCTCACCGAAGACGACAAAATTCGCCGCTCGACGATCATGCGGCTGATGTGCGACGGGCGACTCCTGTTTGAGCCGCTTTCCCGAGAACTCGGGATCTTGTTTCCCGAGTATTTTGCCAAGGAAATCGAACGTTTGGAGCCGCTGAAAGAGGACGGACTTGTCGATCTCGCGGCCGGCGCGGTCACCGTCACACCCGCCGGACGTTTCCTGCTGCGAAACATCGCCATGATCTTCGACGCGTTTATTCAGGAAGGCGGCACCAGACGCTTTTCCCGGACCGTTTGATGCAACAGCTGACAGCACGCCGTAAGGCATCCAGCCAAGTAGGTAGCATTCCTTATCCGATGCTTGATTGAATCCGTCGCCTGTGGCAGAGGTTACACTTCCGCGGGCAAGAACGCGGGGTCAGTTCAGGTCACTAACCGAACCAGTTCGATGTCGAGTCACAGGAGAAGAAGCAAAATCAAGACGCACCTGGTCCAGCCGCGTTTGCGCGCGATTGTTTCGGGCCGGCCGGACGATCCGGCGATGGGGGCCGGGCGCCGGTCATGACGACCGTTCCCCATGATAGCGCCGGGACGGTCGACGCCGACACGGCAGCCGCCGGCCCGACGTCGCGATCGTGGTCGGCCTGGGCGGAGCTGACCAAGCTCAAATTGACATCGATGGCCAGCTTGCCGGGCGCTCTTGCCTATCTTGCGGCGCTCGACGAACCCGTCTCGGCCGCTTCCCTGCCCGCTCTCCTCTTTGGAACACTCGCCTCGGCAAGCGGTGCCGCGGCACTGAACGAGTGGTCAGAGCGCCGGATCGACGGCAAAATGCGCCGCACGCGCGGCCGTCCGCTGCCAGCCGGAACGATTTCCCCGTCCGCCGCGCTGCTGACCGGTTTTCTCCTGCTGTTTGCGGGAATCGCGATCCTTGGATTCGTCTTCAACGCGCTTGCTGCCTTACTCGCCGCCGCCGCGGCGGCGGTCTATTGGCTGATCTACACCCCGCTCAAGCGCGTGACACCATGGTGTACCGAAGTCGGCGCGATTTCAGGCGCTCTGCCGCCGATGATTGGCTGGTCGGCGGCGGGAAACGGTCTTGGAGAACTCGGATGGATGTTTTTCGGAATCCTGTTTCTCTGGCAAATGCCGCATTTCCACCCGATCGCCTGGCGCTACCGGCACGATTACCGGGAAGCAGGCCTGCGCATGCGCGTCCTGTACGGCGTCCCGCAAGGCAACCAGGCTGCCAATCACAGCATCTTGTACGCCGCGCTCCTTCCGCTTGCGACCGCGCTGCCGTTCTTCAGCGGCTACACCGGCGGCGCTTCCCAGATTGTCTGTCTGGCCATGGCGGCGGTTTTCATCGGAGGAACGATCCGATTCCGCTTTTCGCCCGACCGTGACCGTTCCGCCCGGCAGCTGTTTCGCCTGTCGCTCATCTACCTCCCGATTGTCCTGATCTCGCTGGTGCTCGATCTGCGCGGATAGTTCGGGAGCCGCGCCCATGAGAACGCGGGGATCCGCAACTCACATGCTGAAGTTCGCGCTCATCTGGAAGACCGCCGAGATGATCGCGAAGGCGATAAATCCGACCAGAGAGAAAACTCCCATCAGAACGCCGATCGAAAGAATACCGATAAACGCCTCAATCTGGCGGGACATTTCTTTCTGATACAGCCGCCCGACTTGCTTCAAGCTGTACACGATATTCCCGGTGTTCTCACCGACCGACAGCATGTCGAGCACGAGCTCCGGCAATTGCCCCGTCCCCTGCAGAGCGCGCGAAATGCTGCGCCCTTCGGTCACCTTTTGCCGTGCTTCCCCGAATGCCTCCCGGATCGCCCGGTTGTGAATCACGTTCTGCGTCATCCGCAGCGCTTCGACGGTGGTCACGCCGTTTTCCAGCAAAACGCCCATTGTCTGACTGATCTGGAGCACATCCGCCGTCTGCAAAAACTTCCCGATCACCGGCAGCCGCAAAATAAATCGGTCCCATTGCAGTCCGCCTGACGGCGTCCGTCGCCATTGCCACCAGGCGAGCGCGAGCAGCACAAAGCCGACGATCATATACGGGCCATACTGGATCAGCACCTGCGACGTGCCGATCAGCAACTGTGTGGAAGCGGGCAAATCGCCGCCGAGCGACTTGAGCATCGTCTCGAGCCGCGGCAGCAAGACAAAGACCGAAAACAGAACAACGCCCCCCGCGACGACGAGGATCAGGATCGGGTAAGCCATCGCCGTCACGATCTTGGACTGCAGCTCCTTCTGCTCCTCAAAGTGCGTGACCAGACGGTTCAAAATTTCAGTCAGGTTTCCGGTCGCTTCTCCCGATTCGACCAGAAAGACCGTCGATCGATCGAAAACCGCGGGAATATCGGCCATCGCGTCGGAAACCGATTTTCCCCCGCTGATACGGTCCCACAGCGCCTGCGAAAGCTGTTTGAGCCGGGGATCCTTCAAGCGGACGCTCAACAGGCGGATCGCGTCACCGACTGGCATCCCGCTGGCCACCAGCTCCGACAGCGAGCGGAGAAACGGGAGACGAAGCTTGCGGTTCAATCCCGTCGCGGCCGTCATTTTGTCCGCGGGAACCGCTGCCGTTTCACTGCGCCGGAACAATCGTTCAATAACCGAAGGCTGACCGGATGAGCTCGCGGCCGACGCAGTCGCCGATTCACCCACGGAAACCGGCTGCAGCCGTTTCAACGCGATCTGCCGCAGCGCTTCCTTCCGGTTTGGCGCCTCGATCTTCCCTTTCACAAGAGCGCCGGCTGAATCGCGCGCGCTGTAGGTAAATGTCGCCATGCTTATTCTCCGGCGGATTCTTCGTTAACACCCAGCTCCGATGCGCTGACTCGGAGAACTTCCTCCAAGGTCGTCGCCCCGCTGAGAATCTTTTGCCAGCCGGAATACTGGAGGCTCTTCATGCCGCCTTCCATCGCCCGCTTGCGAATCGCGCGGGTCGACTCGCGCTCGACGATCAGATCGTGAAGCCGCTCGGTCACGGGCAAGATTTCAAAGATGCCGAGACGGCCGCGATAACCGAGGCCGCGGCACTCCTCACAGCCGCCCGCCGTGTACATGTGCGTCGCGCCTTCGCCATCTTCCGGATCGAGATCCAAGTGCTTCAGGACGGATCCGAGTTCGACCGGCGAAAGCGGCTTTTTGACCCGGCAGACCGGACAAAGCCGTCGCACCAGGCGCTGCGCGATAATCATCTCGACAGCGGACGCGACGAGGAACGGCTCGATCCCCATATCGATCAATCGCGTCAATCCGCCCGGCGCGTCGTTCGTGTGAAGTGTGCTGAAGACCAAGTGACCGGTGAGGGAGGCGCGGATCGCGATGTCGGCCGTGTCGCGGTCACGAATCTCCCCGATCATAATAATATCCGGATCCTGCCGAAGAACGTGCCGGAGAGCGTCCGCGAAACGAAGCCCGATCTCGGGACGGACCTGCATCTGGTTGACTCCTGGAACTTCGTATTCGATCGGATCCTCGATCGTGATAATCCGCTTTTCCGGGGAATTGATGTGGCGCAGGAATGAATTCAGCGACGTCGATTTTCCGGAACCGGTCGGACCGGTGACGAGAATGATCCCGTGGGGAAGTTTCAGCACCCGCTCAATCTGCTGAATGTCGTTTGGAGTGAACCCGATTTGCGCGAATGTAAGCGCCTCCGCCTTTTTATTAAGAAGACGCAAACTGACGCTCTCGCCGTACATGGTCGGAATCGTCGAGAGTCGAATATCGAGCAGGTTGTCGCCGACCTTAAAGTTGATGCGGCCATCCTGCGGCAGCCGGCGTTCGGAAATATTCAGCCGCGCCATGATCTTCAAGCGCGAGATGATCGCATCCTGGAACTGCCGCAAATTCTCCGGAACCGGAACCGGGATCAGCAGCCCGTCCACCCGGTAGCGAATTCGCAATGCTTCCTCCTGAGGTTCGACATGGATGTCGGTCGCGCCATCCTGAACCGCCTGCGAAACCACTTCGTTAACGAAGCGCACCAAAGCGGCGTTTTCGTCCTCTTTCCCCTCCATCTCGGGAGTGACTTCGACGTCGAAATCGATGTCGCTGTCCTCGAGACTGTCGAAACCGACACCGAGGTGCTTAATGATGAAGCCGGAAACTTTTTCCGGGGATGCGAGGCTCCATTCGACCTCGCGCCCGCAAGCGGCGTAAATCCACTCGTCCATCTCCGGCTCCGGCGGCCAGACCGTCGTCAGCCGCAGCGCTCCGTTTCCATTCTCCCCCATCGGAATGCACTGGTATTCGTGCATCAGACGCGCCGGGATGGCGCCGAGATTGGCGACGTCGAAATCCTCGTGACTGCTCAATGGCAGCCCGGCCTTCTCCGAAACCGCTTTGAGCACCTCGCTCTCCGCCCGGACGAGAAACTGCGACAGCATCCGGATGCGATCTTGGCGCGGCGCGGCAAAGAGCGTCTCACGCTGCGTTTCGTCCAGCCGGTTCAAGAGGGTTTCGATATCTTTATCTTCTGTAAGCGTGCCGTTCATCACTGGAGCCTCGCCGCGTTGCGGCCGTTCCATTAGTTATTACCCTGCTGCTGCTCGTCGCGGGCTTGTTCGAGCAGCGCGCGCCGAGCTTCGCGCCGGCGCTGGATTTCCTCCGCCAGGTTGCGCATGCGTTCCTCGGGATTCTCCGGGCGCTGCGCCTGCTCGCGCGGGCGGTCGCGGTTCCGCCCTTCCGGTCGCGGCGTCTCGGGAGCGAGCGGCGCGATCTTCGATTCATGGAGAGGAATCGTTCGCGTTTTTCCCTCGTGCTGGACCACGACCGCTTCTTCCCCGGCTTTGTATTCGGCAACTGTGAACCCTCCTTCGGTCCCGTTGAGCTCAATCCAATAACTCCGCTTTTCATTCGGATCGAATAAACTGAACTGAGTCGTCCCGCCAAATCTCGTCAATCCGCGAAATTCGATCTGATCGAGCGGCTCCGGCCCTCGCGGCGCTTGGGGAGGCGGTTCCCGGACCGGCGGTGTCCGTTCGCTGCCAGGCGGGCGATATCCTTCCGGCAGGAAGGGCGAGTTTTGCACGAGATCGTCACCGCTTGGCTGCGCCGCCAACTCCCCGAACGGGGCGCAGGCTGGCAGCGCAACCAAAATCGCCAAAAGCGGCAGGCGGTGTCTCAGGTTTTCCGCAAAGGATTTCATCAGATCCACAAGTTTCGTTGTTATCCCTCAGGGTCGGTTCCAGCTCCATCGGCTTCCGGCGCGGCCTCTTCCGCACCATCGGGGACCGTTCCCTCGAACCACGGTTCCGTTTCCCGCTGCTTCCGCAATTCCTCCATACGGCGCTGGCCGCCCCGCCGGCGCAATTCACGCGCTTCGGGAGAGAGTCCAGGCGAATCCGGATCCGGGTAATTCTCCGGGTCCAATGCATGCCGAATATCCGCCTCGCGCGTCTGCCGGTTGATCATCTTGCGTCCGTCCGCGTTCGCTTCCTGAGTCGTCGCGAGAATCGTCGGCCGGATGAACAGCAGGAGTTCCGTTCTCTCGTTGCTCTTCGACCGCGATGTGAACAGGTCTCCGATCAATGGCAGGGACCCAAAGAACGCCATCCGCCCTTCCGAGTTGCTCTTGCGGGAACGCTGTAGACCGCCGAGGACAATCACTTCGCCGTCCGCGACGCTCACAAAGGATTCAGCTTCGCGGCGAATGATCACCGGCTGCGGGTTGCCGTCAACCAGGACCTCTTCTTCGCCGACGTCATCCACCGTCTGCAGAATCTCCAGCTGTATCGTACCGTCGTTGCCGATCAGCGGCAGCACGGTCAGCTCGATCGCAATATCCTGCTGCTGAACCTGCGTGCGAATCGCGTCGTTCTGGATCCCGCTCGTCAAGGTTCCCGTCACAATCGGACGCGATTCACCGACCAGAAACCGCGCCTCTTTATTATGGGTCGTGACCAAGGTCGGCGTCGAAAGGATCTCAACATCGGAGCTGCGGCTCGCGATATTGAAGACCGCCTCCCAGACCCTGTCCGCGGTGCGGCTGAATCGATACACGTCGCCCAGACTGCCAGTGAACGAAAGATCGCCGCTCGCTTCCGCGTACTCCAGTTCGAAGAAGTCGATGCCCCGGTTATCACTTCCGCTGAGACTGACTTCCGCAATGAAGACCTCAATTCGTACCTGCGCGAGAATGATATCGATTTTCTCAATCAGCTCCGTGAGCAGGGTGATATCCTGACGGGTGCCGGAAACAATGATCGCATTCGTCCGCTCGTCCGCGAGGATCGTCAGGTTTTCACTGAAGTCGCTTTCGCCGACCGACGAGGTAATGCCGTCGAGCGCGCCGCCGGCTTCCGCCGGGGATGGCGCGGAAGGCGCGGGCGCTTCGACTTGCTGGGCCCGCACGCCCGGAAGCTGCGGAACCTGGGGCGTCCGCTGACCGCCGCCGCCACCGCCCCGATTCGTGCGGGTATTATTGGAACCGCCGCGCCGATTCGTCCCGGAGCTCATCCCGCCCGACCGGCCGCCGCCCGTGCGGCCGGCGCCGAGACGGCTTCCTCCGCCCGCGCTGCCTGACCCGCCGGCGCCGATGCTGCTCCCGCCGGATCGTCCGCCCGCGAGCTGACTCAGCAAGGAGGCGACTTCAACCGCGTTCGCGTGTTTCAGAAAAATCACCTCGTTGTTCGTCACCAGCAGCGCCGGCACATCGAGTTTCTCGATCAGATCCGTGAAGATATCGACCTGGCCCTCATCGGCGACCAGGATAATCTGGTTGCTCCGTTCGTCGGCCGTGAGGATCGTCCGGCTGCTGAGCTCCGGCACTCCCGCGGTGCCCGCCAGCGTCTCCAGCTGGGCGACGATCTCCTCGGCACGGCCGTGCTGGATCGCGAAAAAGCGCGTCACGGTCTGCCGTTCAAATGGACGGTCGACTTCCTTCAAAAGCTCTTCGATCGCCTGCAGATTGGAAACCGTATCCGTAATCAGCATACCGTTCGCCTTCGGAAAAGGAATGATCGAGCCGCTGCCCGACGTGATCATCAGATTCAGCTGCGTCTGAATTTCTTCGAGACTGAGAAAATCGAGATACAGCATGCGGCTGACCACTCGTCCGCTCGGCGGAAGATTCAGAGTCGATTGCGTCAGAAACTCCGGCGCTTCCGACCGCAGGCGCGCGAGCGGGACGACTTTCAGGAAGAGTTCGCCGAGCGGTGTCACGCCGATGCCGTTGATGCTGAGCATGCTCTCGAGGGCGAGTATCGCCTCTTCGCGCGTCATCGGCTTTTGGCTGTTGAAGGTAAACGTCGCGGCCGGGAGGGCTTGCGGGCGAATGATCGAGCGTCCGGTCAACCGCTCCAGCAGCGCGAGCACCTGGTCAGTCGTTTCATCGCGAAAGACGATCCGATCGACCATGTCGCTTCCTTCCTGTCCGGGAGCGAGAAGGGATTCGTCCTCCTCCGGCTGATCCGGAACCGCGGGCGCCGGCACGGTCGCGGGCGGTTCCGCCTGATCCTGCTCCTGGGCGCCGGCATGCGGCAGAACCGCGGGCGAAAGCAGCAGGAGAGAGACGACCGCCGCGCGTTTCATCAAGGAAGAAGATTGTAAGAACATGCTGGAAAATGAATCAAAACTCGCTTGTTTCGCGATTTGGGAATGTGAGGAAATTGAATACATGGATTTTCGATCGAGCGCAATGCATCGAAGGGGGAAGATCATCGGTTTAACTCCACCGAGGAGATTCGGTAACGCGCATCGAGAAAGCGGGGATCACTTTTTGCCGTGACGCTCAGTTGTTCAAGCGCCATATACGGCGCACGCTCCTGCAGATCGCTCGTGAAATTGATCAGCGAACCTAAATCGGCGCCGTTCACGGTTAAGGTCACGGTGTGATAGGAAAACACGTCGCCCGATTCGGTCCGCGGCGAATCAACCGAAGGATTCAATCCGTGCCGTCGCGCCAGCGCCCCGACTTCTCCCCAAAGGCGCGTCCCGTCAAGCGTGCGCGACGGCTCGAGATTCTTGATTCCTTCCTCGGCCCGCTGGCGAATCAGGTCCTGGTTTTCCAAATACACCGCCATCTCGCTCAGAACGCGGTTCAGCCGGCCCCGCTCGTCGACGACAGCCCGCCCCCGCTCCGCGAAAGAGGATGTCCAAATCAGCAAGCCGACAACGAGCATCAGGAGAACAAGCACCTTCTCCCGCATGTTTCGGGACATGAATAATTTCTTCAGCGTTCGCATCATTCGGTTTCCCCCCCTCCGTCGGTTTCCCCTTCCGGCGCGGCGTCTCCAGGCAGGACTGGAACCGCCGCCGGCTGATCGGGCGCCGGAGCACGACCGCGGCCCCGGCGAGGGACGCGGCGCTCATTGCCATTGCCCGGCACGAGCGGTTCCTCCGCCTCGGTGCCGGCGTCCGCCGCCGCGGCATCCACCGGCGCCTCTTCCGCCTGCGCCTCGCCGGCCGAAACAGAATCGCTGCCGTCCACCGATGCGCGCGAACCGGCTTCCGGTTCGTTTCCTTCCCGCGAAGCGCCGGAAGCGAAGGCGCGCAATCGATCCGCGCGAATCGAACCGAGGAGCGTGAACGAACTGCGTCCATTTGCCGCGAGCCGCAGCCCCCGGATTTCAATGCGCTCCAGCGCCTCGTCGTTCTCCAGCACGCGCTTGAAACGGTCGATCGCGTCACTCTTTGGCGTCTCCGCCTCGATCTGAAACGAATTCAGCCCGTCGGTCACATACCGCGTATAATAAATTGCCGCCGGCCGGTGCCGGTTGAGGTAGCTCAGGATTTCAAATGGCAAAAGCTGCTGGCCGTTGAGCTCCTCCAGGCGAACCGCGAGTTCCTCCTCCCGCATGATCCGGGTCACTTCCGGCTGGATCTCTTCGATCTGCTTCGCCCGGGTTGCCAAGATTTTCTCCCCGGCGAAGAGGACGCCTTCAAAGACGGCGAGAATGAAAAACGCGGCCAGGATGACGAGAACACCGCCCCAAATCATCCGGTTCTGCCGGCGCGCCCGCCGGGTCGCCAAGAGAAAAACCTTGTCGCGGACGTCCATCGTCAGGAACGCTGGACGCGCGATCGACGCGGCGCCCTCCCGCTCTTTTTCCTTCTCCCGCCCCGGCTCTTCCGGTCCGAACTCGAAGACGAGGTTTTTCTCATGGAATCGGCCCCGGGGATTCCGAAGGTCGTTCGTCACAACCGTTGACGGCAGACCGCCGAGCTTCTTGCGCAGGTCCTCGCGGATCTGGCTGGCGGACGGTCCCCCCTCGGCAATTTCGTGACGGCGGCTCACGACTTTTTCGGGAAGCTCTCCCCCGGCCGCCCAGTAAATTGCCGTCGTCTCGATGCCGTTATCCAAAAATACCAGGAGCGGCTTTTCCCTCTCCTCGCCCCGGGAACCGAGGACGGAGGCGAACGCCGGCAGCACGATCTCGGCGCCGATCCACTCTTCGCTCGCGTCGATATCGGCCAGTTGCTTCCGATAAGCGGCAAATACCAGAACATGGCTGCCGCCCGGCGGCTGATAGTAGCCGTAATAAAGCTGATTCAGGGCAAACGGCGACATCTGCTCAAGCGACAGCTCGACGAACGATGTGATTTCTTCGGCGCTGACGCCCGGAGGCAGTTCGAGGGTGCGAACAAAGAACAGATGGCTCGGCAGCAGCAGCACGCCGGACGTCTCCTTCTTTTCAGACCGGGACGTCGCCGGCGCGGAGGGTTCTTGCACAGTCGAGGCCATTAGTTGCTGCATGTCGGAATTTCGCGGGAGACGCTGCGCGCGCGCCCGGCCGGCGCCGGCGGAAAGAGCAGGCTCGCGAGCCTATTCCTTTGTGCCTGACGATGTTGTAAAATGGTGCCTAGTTTTCGTGTTCCCATTGCGGGTTCAATGCCAAAATGCCTTCGTTTTCACGGAGTTCCAGGAAGCGAAACGGATACGGCACCGCTTCGTCCTGCTGTTGCGTCGGTGCCGGCGCCGGCTGCCGCCCCCGTTGCCGGCGAGATGTCGGCTGTTCCTGCCGCTGCTGATCGCGCTGCCGGGAACGCCGCTGATTCCGGCCGGAAGCTTCCTCGCCCGCGGGCGTTTGAATTTCCGACGGCGGGCGCAATCCATCAGCTTGGTCAGCGGGGGCAATGATAGTCGACAGAACAAAATCCGCAACCCCGTCACTGACGGTTATGATCACCCGGATGCAATGCGTCGAGACGCCGTACCCGCCGCCGAGCGGAACGCCCAGCGCGGCTTCAGCTTCCTGCAAATTTTCATAATACGGCTTGGTATTCGCAAACGAGGTCTCGTAACGGTCAATCGTCGCGGCTTCGTGTTCGCCGACATCGGACCAGATTTGCAGAACCGCGGTCGAAGCGGAATTCACATTGATCTGGTCAAATTGATAGAGCGAAACCAGCGATGTGAACTGGTAGTAGAGTTCGTTCGGATGGCCCTGCTCATTAAAAAACGCTTCTCGAAACCCGGCGATCGCCGCCAATTCGCGAAAACTGTTGAGCCCGCGATACGGCGGACGATAGGGAAGCCGGGAGCGCTCATAGTCCAGGTGATACGCGCCGAACCCGCTCTGCGCTTCTTCCTGACTCGTCCAGGAACGAAGCGCCTCCGTCAGCTCTTCCGCGGCAATCGAATCAAACCCCATGTACTCGAACAAACGGAGCATTTGTTCGCGGCTCGCCGCCGTGAGCGGAATTTTCCCCATCTCATCGACAAACTCGACCCGGACATCGAGTTCATCGGAAATCTGGATCTCGCCGAGGGCGAACGGATCGCCCCACCCTTGCTCCGGCGCATACAACTGGCTGTCGATCTTCGCGACGCTGTCCAGGACAGCCGCCGTCGCTTCCAAAGCCGAATACGCCGCGATCCGCAACTTTTCGCGCTGCGTGTAGTGCGCCTCGGCCATGATCTCCGAGAACGCTTTCTCGATAAACATCGTCAGGGCAAACGCCGCCAGCGAAATCAGGAACAGCGTCAGCAGGAGCACCGAACCGCGCCGCCGCCGTCCGTCTCTCTTCAACCTGACTGTCCCGATGTTCCTCATTTCACTTAAAACAGCGGCACCGACTCCGCGGGCCGCGGCAGCGTCAAGATCGTCTCCTCGACCAGGCCGTCATATTCGAACACCAGCCGGACCCGGTTAGGCAGCAACGGTTCCCCGCCTTCACCGGTTTCAAACGCCGTCAGACTGCTCCAAGTTTCGGTTTCCGGGTCGTAATAGTCGTAAATCATCTCCGTGACAAACGGCGTCAGCAGCGTCCCCCGCGGATCCTGGTCCTCAAAATCGATCTCCAGCCGCGAATGCCACAGCAGAAACAATCCTTCTCCTTCGACGAGTTTCAGGTAACAAACCACGAGCGGCAGCGGAACTTCCGGCCAAACCAGGAAAGCCGGCCCTTCCGTCAGCTCAAACGTCACCAGGTCTTCGTCGAAATAACCGAAACTCGGCGGCTGATCGAGCCGGACCCCCGCGACATCGGCCGGACCGGAGGCGGGGGCCTGGTCGATCTGACTCTGCAAAAACCGGGTGACTCCGCGAGCATGGCGTCCGAAGAGGCGATCCTCAACACCGCGTCCCCAGAGCTCGCCCATCGAAAACAGGAAAAAGGTCGTCGCCGCCAGCACCATCCCGGTCAGCATCAGGGCGAGCAGCACTTCGAGCAATGTGAAGCCGGACGGCCTCGCTGGCAAAGCCGCGCCCGCCGGGGTCCCCGCTGGGTTCATGAAACGCCCGTTCAAAGTCACCACCCTTGGAAATCCTTGTAGGCCTGAAAACGCTCAGCCATGTCGGCGCGGATCTGGTCTTGCACGGCCGGATCCGACCAGCTCGGCCGGAGAAGGTAAAAGTCTTCGGTCTCCAAACGGCGGGCGTCAGTCGCTTGGTCGCGATACTCCATTTCGAGCGTTACATAAAAGAGGTCGGGCGTCGGCGTCGGTTCGACATACACCCGCCAGGTGACCCGTCCGAGGTAAAGGCTCTCGACTTCGCCGCCGCGCTCCAGCTCCTCGATGTCACTTTCCTGAAGGACCATGGACCGAATGAAGCGAAAATCCTCCTCGACCGCCTGGTTGCCGCGCACCAGCTCATATCCGTTCAGCACGTTGAGGTAGGCCGCGCCCAGAACGACGGCCGACACGGAAAAAAGGGCCAAGGCGAGCAACACCTCCACCAGTGTGAAGGCGGCGCCGCGACATCGGTTATTGCCAGACTGCATGAAAGAAGGCGGGTTCTAATGGAAACCATCAAACCTTGTGTAAGGCAAGACGGTCTGCAAGTGAGAAGAACACCGGGAGGCCCCGATAGTTCCCGGCAAGACGCGCCCAGCCAGCGGGATGTGTCCCGGCGATTTTATTTTTCTTCCAAACCGAGCGCTGCATTCTTGCCAGCCGGACGGATTTCGCCATTAGAGTGATCCCATCGATCTGCTTGGGACATTCGGACTGGACACGCTCCGGGATTACTTCTTGCGGCAGTCGAGCCGCTACCGGTTCGATCTCGTTTCGCCTGTCTGCATTCTTTTACTGAGCATCACCGGGATTTTCCTGATCTACAGCGCTCAGCTCTACACCGGGCGCTCCCAATACCTCATGCAGATCGTCTGGCTCGGCGGGGGCGTCGTTATCTACCTCGCGGTCAGTCTCATCGACTACAAGATCTACCTCAAACATTCGCACTGGATCTTCCTCGCGACGATCTTCCTCCTCCTGCTTCTCTGGTCGCCGATCGGGGAAGAACGTTTCGGGGCGCGGCGGTGGCTCGACCTCAAGTTTTTTTCCTTTCAGCCATCCGAAACCGCCAAGCTTGGATGCGTGATCGTCACGGCAAGCATTCTGGCCCGATCCAAGATCAAAACCCACGCCCAAGCGTTCCAGGTGCTGGCCCGCATCGGGGCTGTCGTTTTTGTTCCAATCTTATTGATTTTTGCGCAGCCGGATTTAGGGTCGGCCCTTGTGATCCCCCCCATGGTTTTCGCATTGCTCTACGTATCGCAGCTTCCGAAGTCGTTCTTTGTGACGGTCTTCGCGCTGTTCGTGCTCGCGGTTACCTTCGTCGGGATCGATATCTATCGCTACAACAATTTTTTAGAGAGGGAAAACCTCAAACCGCAATCCAGCCTGGGAGCCTTCGAAGATCATTCGTGGATTCCTTTGCGGGATTATCAGCGGAACCGGATCCTTTCCTTTGTCGCGCCGGGAAAGGTCGATCCGCTCGGAATCGGCTGGAATCTCAGCCAGTCGCTGATCTCCGTCGGTTCCGGGGGCCTGACAGGCAAAGGCTGGCGGGAGGGCACCCAGGCCAAACTGGGCTATCTCCCGCGCGCCGTGGCGCACAACGATTTTATTTTCTCGGTTCTCGCCGAGGAAAAAGGTTTTTTGGGAAGCAGCTTTGTAATCGCGCTCTACGGGTTGATTTTGGGCAACGGAATCCGTATCGCCGGGCTCGCGCGGGATCGCTTCGGCACCCTCCTCGCGCTTGGCGTCACCATGGTTTTCAGTGTTCACGTCCTCGTTAACATCGGTATGACGATCGGCCTGATGCCGATTACCGGGCTCCCGCTTCCATTCTTAAGTTATGGAGGCTCTTTTCTCCTGAGCTGCTGCCTTCTGCAGGGGCTCATACAAAGCGTTTACCGTTTTCGCAAGGATGCCTGAAGTTTTCGTCATGAGACGTCCATGTTTCAACATTCCTTTAAGAAGGCCGCCTGTATCGGATGAAGAGAGCCCTGCACGCACAGGGAGAAATCCGCAAAATGAACGAACAATCCGCAAATATCACAGGCAATGATGTCACCGATAAATACTTTTCGGAACTACAAGGTCCTCCTAAAGAGGAAATTCTCGAATCCATTCCCACCGCGCAGCTGAAAAAGCAAGCCATGGCCCGCGCCAGGAAACGTCCGCTGCTCAAGAAACTGACTGAAAAACTTCGAGGCGAGCGGTCGAGTTTTCGGGAGCTGATCATCAACTGCGAACCGCTCGAAAGACGGGCCGCCCTCCTCGTCGACGGAATCCTCGAAAAGTTCCAGATGGAACGCCGCGGAGAGGAACGGATCGTCGGCAGCATCTACAAGGGGCGAATCCAGAACCTGGACCACGGTCTCAAGGCCGCCTTCGTCGACGTCGGTCTTCCCAAAAATGCTTTCCTGCACTTTTGGGATATCCTCCCCGCCGCCAGCGACTCGTCCGTCGAGGTGGTCCGCATCAACCGCTCCCAGGCGAAAAAGAAAAAGGCGCCGACCCTCAAGGACATCCCTTCCCTCTACCCGATCGGCACCGAAATCGTCCTGCAGGTCACCAAGGGTCCGATCGGCACGAAGGGTCCCCGCACGACGACCAATCTCGCCATCCCCGGCCGGTTCCTCGTCTTGATGCCGTTTTCCGACCAGTGCGGCATTTCCCGGAAAATCGAAGACCCGCGCGAACGCGCCCGGCTCAAAGAGATCCTGCGGAAACTGACGATCCCCGACGGGATGGGCGTCATCATCCGGACCGCCGGCGAAGGCAAGAAACTTCGCTACTTCATCCGCGACTTGCATATCCTTCTCAAGCAGTGGCAGGGGATCAAGGAGAAGCTCGAAGACAAGAATTTCCGCGGCTGCGTTTACGAGGAACCGGACCTTCTCGAACGAACGGTACGCGACTTTCTCACCGAGGAGATCGACCGCGTCCTCGTCGACAGCGAAGACGATTATAAACGGATTTCCGAACTGGTCTCCATGATCTCGAGCCGCTCCCGCTCGAAGATCAGTCTCTACAAAGAGAGCATCCCGATTTTCGAACGGTTCAATATCGAGCGGCAGATCGAACAGACGTTCCAGCGCCAGGTCCCCCTCCCCTCCGGCGGTCAGATTGTCATCGACGAGACCGAAGCCCTCATCGCGATCGACGTCAACACCGGCGGACACCGCAGCCGCGGCGGCGGTGACGGTCGCGACACCATCACGCAGGTCAATCTCGAAGCCGTCGACGAAATCGCGCGCCAGATCCGCCTCCGCAATATCGGCGGCCTGATCATCATCGATTTCATCGATATGAAAAACCGCCGCGACCGGACCCTCGTCCAGGAGAAGATGAAGGAGGCGATGGCGGAGGACCGCGCGAAAACACACATCCTGCCGATCTCCCAGCTCGGCCTCATGCAGATGACGCGCCAGCGGCAGCACGAAAGCACCGCCGCGTCGATGTACACCGGCTGTCCCTACTGCCGCGGCCGCGGCATGGTAAAGTCCGCCCGCAGCATGAGCGTCGAAATCCAGCGGCGTCTCACGAGCGTCCTTCGCCGGCGCAGTCAGGCGGAAAAGGGAGAGTTGAGCCTCCGCATCCTTGTCCACCCAAGCATCCTCGAAAGGCTCCGCAGCGAGGACGAGGAACTGCTCGCCAAGATGCAGTCGCACTACGGTGTCAAACTTACCTTCCGGGCCGACGCCAGTTTCCACGTCGAAAACTTCAAGATCGTCGACGCCGAAACCGGCAACGAATACCACTGACGCCTCCAGCGGCACTTTAAGAATCGCCTTCCGGACGCTTTCAAAAACGCCTGGAAGGCGATTCCCCTTTCCCACCCAAAGACCTGAACCTCCGGGTCACGTTTCTTGACGGCCCAAGGTGATCTGCCAGATTGGCAATCATTCGCACGCGAGCGGCGCGATCAGCCGCCTTTCCTCCTTTTCGATTTTCTTGTACTGATGAAACCTTCCCGTTTCCGGACGCGGTTCCCCTCGCTTATCGTTTTTGCCGCCTTTGCAAGTTTTCCTTTCCTCAACGGACCGACGGCCGCCGTTGCGAAGGACGTGAACGGCTCGTACTGGCTGCCGCCGTCGCCGATTCCGGAGATCCTCGACGCGCCTCCGCCGCCCGCGGTGTTTGTCAGCCCCGACCGCGAATGGATCGCGCTTCTCGAACGTTCCAACCTGCCTCCAATCGAAGAACTCGCCCAGCCGGAACTCCCGCTCGCCGGCTACAGAATCAACCCCGCGACCAATGGCCCGAGCCGCGTCTCCTACTATCGCGGCATTTCCTTTCTCCGGATCGACACCGGCGAGCGCCGCGAGGTCGCCCTTCCCGGGGTCGCCCGCATCGACGACCCGCAATGGTCGCCCGACGGCACCAAACTGGCCTTCACCAACACCGTCGAGACCGGCATCGAACTCTGGGTCGTCGAAGCCGGATCCGGCCGGATTCGCCGCCTGACCGCTCCCGACGTCAACGGCCTGCGAGGAACCGTCTTCACCTGGTCCCCGGACAGTCAGTCGCTTCTTACCCGCCGGATTCCGCGCGATCGCGGCGATCCTCCGACACGTCCGAATGTTCCCGCCGGACCGGTAATCCAGGAAAATTTCGGACCGGCCGCCCCCGTGCGGACTTACCAAAACCTCCTTTCCAATCCCCACGATGAGGATCTCTTCGACTACTATTTCACCAGTCAGCTGATCCGCGTGAATGTCGAAGACGGCAGCGCGGCCGCGCTCGGCGAACCCGGGTTGATCAGCTACTACAGCGTGTCGCCGAACGGCGAATACATCTTGATCGATCGCACCAAGCGTCCCTACAGCTACCTGGCCCCCGCCTACACCTTCGCGGGCGAAACCTATGTCGCCGATCGCGACGGGAACCGTGTCCACCAGGTGGAAGACCGGCAGACGGTGGTTTTTCCGAGGATCGGACGGGATATGGTCAACCCGGGCCCGCGCTACGTGCATTGGCGCGACGATGCTCCCGCGACCCTCGTTTGGGCGGAAGCGATGGACGGCGGTGACGCCCGCGCGGAAGCCGCCGTCCGCGACCGGGTCTGGATGCTCGAAGCGCCGTTCACCGGTGACCCGGCCATCCTGATCGATCTCGACCAGCGCTACGCCAACATCCGCTGGGGCCGGGACGATCTCGCCTTGGTCGAAACCATCTGGCGCACGAACAGCCGGACCAAAACCTACCGCGTCAACCCCGCCAATCCCCGCGAAGAACCGATCCTCCTCTGGGACCGTTCAAGCGAGGATCGCTACGACGATCCCGGCACGCCGATTACCCGTCCCACTGAAACGGGCACGCGAACCCTTCTGTTTTCGGCCAGCGGCGGTTCCATCTTTCTGTCCGGCGCCGGCGGTTCACCCAAAGGCGATTTCCCGTTCCTCGACCGCCTGCACCTCGACACGCGCGAGGTCGACCGGCTTTGGCAATCCGACTCCGAACATTATGAATACACGGTCGCCGTTCTCGATACGGAGGGCCCCGTGCTTCTCACACGGCGCGAATCAGCAACCGAACCGCCGAATTACTTTGTCCGCGACTTGGCCGGCGGTGACGTGCGGCCGCTCACCGATTTCCCGGACCCGGCCCCGCAGCTTGCGGAAATTCAGCAGGAGATTATCACCTATCCGCGCGCCGACGGCATTCAATTGAGCGCCCGCCTTTTCACTCCGCCCGGCTACGACCGGGAGCGCGACGGCCCGCTGCCCGCCGTCCTTTGGGCCTATCCGCGCGAGTTTCGCGACGCCGACGCCGCCAGCCAGTTGACCGGCTCCCCCAACCGCTTCAGCCGTCCGGCCGGATCGTCCCCGCTCTTCCTGCTGACCCAGGGATACGCGGTCATCGAGGGAGCGACGATGCCAATCATCGGCGTCGGCGACGAGGAACCGAACGATACCTACATTGAGCAATTGGTCGCCAGCGCCCAGGCCGCGGTCGATAAAGTGGTTGAAATGGGCGTCGTCGATCGCGAGCGGGTCGCGGTCGGCGGACATTCCTATGGCGCGTTCATGGCGGCGAATCTGCTCGCGCATTCCGACCTGTTCCGCGCCGGAATCGCTCGTTCGGGCGCCTACAACCGCACCCTCACGCCTTTCGGCTTCCAGGCCGAACGCCGCTCCTACTGGCAAGCCCAGGAGATTTACCTCCGGATGAGCCCGTTCAATTACGCCCACCAGATCACCGAACCGCTCCTGCTGATCCACGGCATCGAGGACAACAACTCCGGCACCTTTCCGATCCAAAGCGAGCGCCTCTACCAAGCGCTCAAAGGGCATGGCACGGTTGCGCGCCTCGTGATGCTCCCGCACGAAAGTCACGGCTACGCCGCCCGCGAATCCGTCCTCCACGTCCTCGCCGAAACCATCGCCTGGCTCGACCTCCACCTGAACGCTTCCCGGTCGGGCAACTAGCCAGCCGCTGATTCGCCTGGCAAAGCGGCAAGATGCCGCGTCCGCTGTCAAACCAGACTGACCGTGCCGTTCTCTTCAGCGATCGCCCCGCGGTCAAATAATCGCTGAAGCGCCTGCTCCAGATGGTCCGCCGTATTCCCTGTCAGGCGGCCGATGCCAAACTTCTTGGCGACCTCCCGCAGGAGATCTTCTTTCGGGTAACTGATGTACCTTTCGAGAATACCGAGCGCCGCGTTCTGAATCTCTTCGAGCGGGATTTCATCGATCTTGCGTCGGCTTTCCTCCTGTTCGGTCGGCACGCGGCAGATTTGGTAATCGTCCGGCGAAAGTTCTCGCGGCCAATAGACCGCCTGCCCCTGCTGCCGTGTCTTCGCCAGCGCTTCGGGCAGGTGCTTCGCAAATATTTCCCGAATTCTTGGGCCGATCCGGCTGAAATCCCATTCATCGGCCGCCCGTTTCAGCAACAAGCCTTCGATGATCGGTCCTTCCGCCGTAATGATTCTCTCGAGCTGCCGTTTGATGGCGAACCCAGCTTCCGGCTCATAGAACTGCTCCTGCGGCGTCTGCGGACGAAGGTCCACTTTCGGGTAATCCATCACTCGGGCCGGCGATTCCGCGATGGCCGCGTTCCCCGCATACGGTGCCGGTCCGCTTCCTTCATCCCTCGACGCGATCGGAGGACTATCGCGCACTTCGGATGCCGAACTGTCCTCATGCGACGGATACACGGGACCGGATGTTGCCGCGCCGGAATTTCCATTGCCGGATTCATCGGTCAATTTCGATTCTTCAAGCGCGCGATTGACCGTCTCGATCAAACTCTTCTCCGCCTGCTCGCGGTTTCGCCACCAGTCCGTCGACCAGATCCGGTGAATCCGCCAGCCAAGGCCTTCGAGAACCGACTGACGCAATCGGTCCCGATCCCGCGCCGTGGCTGTTCGGTGATAACGGGCGCCGTCGCATTCGATTCCCAAAATATATCGTCCCGGCTTGTCCGGCGAAACGATGCCGAGGTCGATCCGGTAACCGGAGCAGCCAATCCGCGTATGCACCGTAAATCCTTCTTTTCGTAAGAACTCGGCCACCTCGGATTCGAACATCGAATCAAACTCGTCCTGCTCCGCTGAGTCGATCGCCGCGGCGAGAGCACGGGGCCCGCGCTCCGCGTATTCAAGATAAGCTTTCAACTGCTCGGCGCCTCGCGCGCGCGTTCGCGAGAGATCAATTTGCTCACTTCGCAGCGTGGAGAAAACCACGACCTCCCGTTTGGCACGCGTGATGGCGACATTGAGCCGGCGTTCGCCTCCGTCTCGGTTCAGCGGACCGAAGTTCATCGAAACGCGTCCTGCCTCGTCCGGCCCGTAACAGATCGAAAACAAAATCACGTCGCGTTCATCCCCTTGCACGTTCTCAAGGTTTTTCACGAACACCGGCTCTTCGGCATCCTCACCGAAATGCCCTTCAATCTCCGGATGCTCGCGCCGCGCCTCGTCGAGCCTGTCCATGATCAACGTCTGCTGCGCCTGGCTGAAGGTCACGATGCCGATCGATTCACGCGCTTTTTCCGGATCCTTCAGGCGGCGCAAAACTTCCGCCACGACCGCTTCCGCCTCAGCCCGGTTCGTCCGGCTTTTGCCTTTGTCGTAAAATCCGTCGGGAACCGGCACCAGCCGGACTCCGGCTTCCGAATGCGGGGCCGGAAACGTATACAGTTTGTTCTCGTAATAGTGGCGGTTGCTGAATGCGATCAGCCCTTCCCTCCGGCTGCGATAATGCCAGCGCAGATAATAGCCGGGCACGCCCGACCCCCGGCACTCATCAAGAATGCTTTCGAGATCGACAATGGTTCCGTCGTCGATCGCGCTCCCGTCGCCATCGCCCCGATCGAAGAAATTCGTCGGCGGCAATTGCTTGGGGTCGCCGACAACAATCATCTGCTTCCCCCTCGCGATCGCGCCGATCGCATCCCAGACCGGTATCTGCGACGCTTCATCGAAAACAACGATGTCGAAATTGTCCTGTCCCGCATCGAGATACTGGGCAACCGAAAGCGGACTCATCAGAAAACAGGGCTTCAACTTCGGCGCGATGTTCGGAATCTCGCTCAACAGCTTTCGCACCGGTTTGTGGCGCGCCCGCTTGACTCGTTCGCGCTGAAGCGTTCCCAGCTCCGTGCGCGGCGGACAGTCGTCACCCCGGGCGCTTGGCAGTTCACTCGCCAGGCGGGCAACCACCATCGCCGCGGTCGCGCGCGTGAATTGCTCGTCGAGCTCGCGGAACCGTTCGATGCGGCTCTGATGCTCATCGCCCCAGAAATTGCGCAGCACCTCGGAAAGGTTTCGCAGCCGCCAGATAAAGTTCTCGCGATACGCTTTCTCAAACGCATCCCTAAGCCCCGAAAGCGGCAGCGCTTCGCTTTCCACCAGGGCAAGCAGCGGTTCCAGGCCGGCCGCTTTCGCCTCCCGGCAGCTCTGCTGCCACCGGCACCAGTTCTGAAGATCGCTTTTGTGCCTCTTCAGGCGGTCGACGATTTCCAGCAGCGACTCGACGTGCCCAGCATGCATCAATGGCACCGAATCCTGAAAGTCGATCCGCTTTTTCCATACGTCTTCCGCATGGCCCATCTCTTCCCAATCGACCGCCAATTGCGCAAAGAGCTGTCGCGCCGCTCCGGCGTCCGCGGTTTCGCGACTTTCGGCCAAAAGTTGGCCCGCGCGGCTTCGCAGCCCGCGCTGCCGCTCGTCATCGTTTCCTGCAATTTCCGCGATCAGCCGATCGAGATGATTCCCGAAATCAAGCCGTTTCTCGACTTCGTCCCAATCCGCCTCGCCGTCCGCCCAGAAGGCGTCGCCGAGCCGCCGCGCGGCGCTTTCGTTCGCCTCCGCGACCGTCCGATGGTTCACCACCAGCTCCTCGGCGTCGCGAAAGAACTCATCGGCCCCCGCGATCTTCCATTTCGATGCGCCTTTCTCACGCGCTTTCCGAACCGGCTTCAGCAAGAACCAGGTCCGGATCCGGGTCAGGAGGCCTTCCTTCTTTGTCAGCGCGGCGTGGCGTTCTTTCAAGCCGTCGAGATCGAGCGTTAAAACAGATTCCAGGTGGAATCCCGCCAGCGCCTTCCTCGCCGCGTCGCGCCGCCGGCCGGCCGCAACCCACTCCTCGGCTCGTTTGCGAAACTCTTCCCACTCGCCGTCCTCAACGAACTCTTTCGGCAGCTCCGGCGCATCCACGAGCCGCGCGCACAAATCGACCAGCGCCTCCAGCCGGTTCTTTGTCAGCTTCTCGAAATCGTCCCCGAAAATTTCGCCGACCTTCCGGAGGAGCTCGCAAAAAGCTTCCGCCTTCGATCGCAGCGTTTTCGCGCCGGCAAGGACGTCATCTTCCCAAGCCGGCGTCCAAGCGGTCGCGCCGACCGGCTTCAGCGCATCCTTGGCCGCGCGGCTCAAACGGGATTCGCTTCCGCGAATCCGCAGGTCGTCACAGAGTTTCTGGAGTCCTTCAAAATACGCCCGCGAATGCTCTTCAATCCCGTCGAGGCGCAGCTCGATTTCCGGCGAGGATGCCGCCGTTTCGGCCGGACGCGCGATCAGCCACGAATAGCAATGATACGCGCTCAAACCATTCGGATAGCGGCGATGCAGCGCTTTCGCGTAGGCATTGAGTTCGCTCCGTGTCGCTTCCAGCTTTTCGGCGAGATGGCCCCACTCCTCCGGCGTATGCCGCGCTCCGAAATCGAGCGCTTCGCCAAACTGACGCAGAACGTCCGCCTTTCCCGCTTTGTTGGAATGCAGCTCCAGGCAAAACGGCGCGAGACCGATCTGGCTCAACCGGTGATGAACCACCTCGAGGGCCGCGCGCTTTTCCGCGACGAAGAGAACCCGCTTCCCCAGCGCGAGACAGTGTGCGATGAGATTTGTGATCGTTTGCGATTTTCCCGTTCCAGGAGGTCCGTGCAGCACGAAATTTTTCCCGCGCGCCGCGGCGATGATCGCCGCGAGCTGCGATGAGTCCGCGCTGACCGGACAGAAAACTTCGCCGCACCCGACTTTCTCGTCGAGTTCCTCCTCCCGGATGCCTTCGATCGCTTCGGGAAACGGCTGCCCCGCGCGATTGACCAAATGATCGACAACCGGGTGCTTCGTCAGCGCGTCGACCCGGTCGTTCAGATCCTTCCACAGGAGAAATTTGTTGAATGAGAATTGCGCGAGCCAGACTTCCCGGTGAACCTCCCAGCCCCGCAGGTTCTTGACCGCCTCCTGAAACCGGCGAAAAACCCGCGCGACATCGACGCCTTTTTCGTCCTCCGGCGGCGGATTGACGCCCGGGATCTCCAGCTCGAAATCACGCTTCAACAACTCGAGGAGCGTGACGTTAATGATCGGATCGTCGTCGTACCGCCGAAGGGAAAATCCTTGCTGAACCGATTTCCGTTCAAGCGTCACCGGGATCAGGAGAATCGGCGCCAGGTGCGTCCGGTCACTGTCGCTTGTCTCTTTCCACTCCAGAAAACCGAGCGCGAGGTAGAGCGTGTTGGCGCCGCTTTCCTCCATTTCCATTCGCGCGCGGCGGTACAATTCCAATAGCCGGCGCGCGTGTTCGGCTTCGGTCAGCGAGCTGCGAAGACGTTTCGCCCGGAGCTCTTCGACCAGGTGGGTCATCAGCGGATCATCGGCAAACTGCCGTTCCTGCAGCGCAAGACTCCGGGGATCCGCGCCAGCCATCAGCTTGCTTTGCGGTTTGAGCGCAAACGCGGTCTGCAGCGACAGCTCATCCTCGAGATGCTCGGGATCGGGACAGATCAGCGGAACGGTCCGTTTCGTCTCGCGAAAGTTGAGCAGCCGGTTCCGCAGGGTGAGATCGAGCAATTGCTGCTTCCAATGTTCGACGCGCCCTTCCGGCGTGAGCGGCTCGTCCGGGATGTCGGCATCCTCCGCGAAGACTCGCTGTTCCGTCCGGTCGGGCAGCCGCTCGGCAACAGGCTCGCGCTTCGCGGCGGCGGCCGCCAGGTCGATGCGCGCCTCGCCTCGTTCCAAGGGAAGCGGACGGATCCCCGCCGCGCGCGCCCGGCCGATGTCGATCGCGTATTCGAAAATATCGTCAAGACTCAGATGCCGCCGGGCCGCGGCGACCGACGCCTCGAAGTCAGCCCGGTTCCCCTCGCAAACCAGCGTCGGTTCAAAAAGAAGAATCTCATCGAGCTCGACCCGTTTTCGAATGTCCTGAAGGCTGTCGCGCGTCGGCTCGGGAAAACTCTCCTCGATCAGCCAGCAGCCGGCATACGCGTGCCCCTTGTGCAGGAGAATCAGCGGCCGCAGCCCCGCCTGTTCGAGCACCGCGGCAAACAGCAGACAGAGGTCGAGACAGGTCGCCAGTTTCGTCTCCGCGATCTTTTCACAAAACCGCACCCGCTGACCGGAGTTCTCAAAGCTCGCCGGCGGATTGCTGTAACGGATGCCCGCCTCGCGAATCGCCCGGAAGGCGCAGTCGAGCATGTCATACACCCGCCGCTTGCTCTTCGTCTGATACCCGTCCAGCGCTCCCGAACCGGTTACCTCTCCCAAATGATCCGACACGCGGCTGAGCAGCGTCTCCACAACCGAGACGTTCGGGGTGACAAACGCGGCGAGGATCTCCGGCAGCGATTGGAGTCCGGTCCACTCATCATACGCGTAAACCTCGACCGGCAAGGTCTTGGAAAAGACCGTCTGCCGTGTCCCCTCCTCTTCGCCGTCCGCGGAAATCTCCACCCGAAGCTCCCCGCGCACGCGGTCCGACAGCGAGGCGAGGAAGGCGAAGCTCAGCTCCACCGGCACGTCCGCGAGGATGTAATCGCTTTCAGCCGGAATCAGGGAAATGTGCTGCTCAAAATCACTCCCCCATTCGGGGCTCGGCGTGAAGCGGCACGTGACATTTCGCAGGTCCGCCTTCGCGAGATTCCGGATCTCGATCCGCCGAAGAATCGGGATCGCATTCTGCTGGAACGAGAAATTCACCCGCGCCGAATAGTCGATCACCGTGTCCACCGCGGGGTTGCGGGCAGCATCCTTTTCCATCGCGCCAGTAAAAACCCGCAAAGTTCTCCATGCAAGCCCCCGCCGCCCCGCGAATGAATAACGCCCGAGAAGTTCCGCAAAATTAAGACAGCGTCCTTTTCCATCCCGCCATGATCACCGGCGGATTCCATCAAGGCTCTTGCAACCGCCTTCGAAAAGGAGGTTGTCACGCATGACGACGGCAGCGAAACCAATCATTCTGAGCATCGTCCGAATGTGCTGGAGAAAGTTGAGCCGCTTGTTGCTGTGGGTCGTCGAGCTCCTTGGAGATAATGCTGTCGGTGGTCATGAAATCTCAGAACTGCCATTTCTCGCGCCGCATGAGTCCTTGCAGACTTACACACGTGACACCGAGTTCGCGACAGACATCGGGAATGAACATCCGGCGGCGGGGATTGCGCTTTTCAGCGGCAGAGGTCTCCTGTGTAACCACAATGCCGCTTTCGTTATGGACCTGCGCTAAAGCGATCACGTAAGCGTCGGCTTCTTCATATTCCGCTTTTGGATCCAGTAATCCTGGAAAACGGCCCTGAATACTTAATGCAGCCGTAAGCAGATTCTCCGTAGGCTCCCAGATCCCCGAGTGAGCGTTCGACCAATCCACGAGGCCAGTGGTGCCAACCACGCGGAGTTCTTCCTTGGCTAATGCCGGAGAATACAAGCGCCTCTCGGTAATCAGCTCATCGATCTTTATCGAAAGAGACGTGAAAATTTCGGTCGGGGGTAATACCGAGCCTGCCAATCCATGAACACGCTCGTGTCGAGGGCGTAGGTGGGTCCGGCCATGTTATCCATCGTTGGCCTCCATTCCGGGGCGTTTTGTGAGGGCCGCCTGGAGTTTCTTAAAGTGCTCGAACTTCAGGTCCAGGTAGCGCGCGGCGTTCACGGGCGTGATGCGGTTGGCGTCTAATGCATGGAGAACGGTTCGAGTAAAGGGATGTCCCGCGCGGCCAAGCGTCATGTCGACCGGGTCAGCAAAGCCGCGAGTCCTTGGTTTGAGGGTCGACACAAAGGTCTCCCATTCCCGCCTCCAGCTCTGATAATGCGCCCAATCGAAATAACCGGAAAAGCGTAAACGCGTGGCCATCGCGAGCGGTGTGATTGTCAAGCGCCGGGCCAGACTCCGTACGTCACGGATATCCCAACCGTTGCGCGGGAATCCTCCGGCCCGGACTTCCCGCGTCAACATCGCTTCCGGCACCAGCGTATGGCTGGCCGTCTCTTCCGCGAACCGCTCAACGTCGGCCCAAGCGTCATTGTCGCGCGTCTCTCTGGCGGCCGGAGCCTCCTCATGGCCTGCCGACAGCATCAGGTGAACAACTTCGTGGATCAGCGTGAAAGCTCGCGTTTCGGGAATCTCCTTGGAATTCACGGCGGCTACCGGAAGAGGCGTGCGGAGCAGCGAGAGACCCCGCGCCTCTCTAAGCGGCACCTTGGGAAATTGAAAAACGAGCACCCCGACCTGCTCCACGGCGGCGCGCCAAGCCGCCCACGCCTGCCACTCGTTCGCCCAGGCAAGCTGTTCGTCAGAGCTGACTGCCAGCGCGGCACGGAGTCTTCCCGCCACAGCTGCCGGAGATTCAGAAAGATGCGCGGTCAAATGGAAGACGGGCATTGCCTCGCCGAGTTCAACGAGCAATTGGATCATGGTCTCCCGTCGCGCTGACATTCTTCGGATCGCGAGCCGCAGTTCTGGCGATTCCTGGCCCGGCACGACACCCGGCAGGCGGCGGTACTCCGCCGCCAGGGGTGGAACTGCTGGCGGACTCGGCTGAAAGAACAAGCTGAGCGGCCGATGGTAAACATGGGCCACCGCTTCGATTTGCCGCATCGTCGGCTGCCGTTCGCCCCTTTCCCATTCGGCGAGGCGTTGAGGCGTTACTCTCAATCGTTTGGACGCCTGCTCCAGCGAGTAGCCGCTCTCCTCCCGAGCCCAGACGAGCACGGCGGAGGAGACGGGAACTGGAACGGTCACGGACATGATCTCAGGTAAATAAGCAAGGGGCTGGAAATTTCACAAGGTCGAGGATGAGCGCCGGGAGCGTGATTTTCCGGGACCAGGAATTACACAAGAGTCGGGATTCTCACATCAAGGCAATTCATCGGCAAGAGTCATTCCACGCTACGTATGGTTAGCGCCAGAACGACTTTTGGATTCGGAGTCTGATTGCCCTGCTGCCCTTTACAGTCGATCGGCCGCAGACGGATTCAGGCTGCTCCCACTGCTCCCCGCCCCCTGAATATTCGAGAGCACCCAGCTAATTCGGGCCGCATCATGTATGGTAGATTGGTGGGCATCGTAGATCTGGACTTCCCTCAACTTCATCCATAAATAAGTAAAGAAAAAGCGGAGCGTGTGCTCCGCTTAAAAACGCTTTCACCCCAGACGTGATTGCATAACAATTCAGAGGTCTAAGCTGCGTTAACTAACTTTGTCTTGATTCCAAATGAAGCCAAACTCCACGCATTTATCTTTTCAAGAACAAAATCCCTCCGATAGCACACAAGAGCATCCCCTCACGCTGTCCTTTGATATTGGCCATTCCTCAATTGGATGGTCGGTGCTAGAGAAGACCAATGGCCGCATTCCCAAAATCTGTGGGACGGGTGTTGTGATCTTTCCTTCAAACGATTGCTTGGCGAGCCAACGTCGGGGTTTCCGTCGTCAGCGACGTCAAGCAGCCTCGGTTAGAAACCGCGTCGGCCGACTGCGGACACTTCTCCTTCATCTTGGCGTTCTAAGTGAAAGCGAACTTGATTCGAAGCCCAACTCTTCCCCTTGGCTAGCTGCGGCACAAGTCTTGCGAGCCGGTCGTCGTTTATCTTGGCAGGACTTATGGTGCGTTCTTCGATGGTATGCACATAACCGAGGGTATGACGGAAATCGCCTCTGGGCGCGACAAGAGCTGGAAAATTCCGAAACGGCAGAGGACGTAAGAAAAGTTCAGCATGCAATCGCTCTCATGAAGGAGCACTCGACAAATTCGATGGCGGAAACTGTTTGCTCGTGTCTCGGGCTAGACCCGCTAAAGGACGTGCGTGCTTCACGAAGGTATTTTAAGGGCGAGAATGCAGCATTTCCCAGGCAAATCGTCGAAAATGAGGTGAAGAAGATCCTGGAACTTCATGTCGGCAAGCTGCCACGACTTGACACGGATTTCATCAAAACAATCTGTTCCGATTGGCGTGCAATTAGGTGTCTAGGTCTTTCCCTTCCGAAACGTTATACGGGTGGACTGTTATTCGGTCAATTTGTCCCGCGATTCGATAATCGGATCATTACTCGTTGCCGAATCAGTGGAGAAAAAACACCGCTAAAGCACTGTCGATCATACTATCGTTTTCGCTGGGCTTCGCTCCTTGCAAATATTCGTGTTGTTGACGCTGCTGGCCCGCGACCCTTGACAGGAACGGAGCGCGTCGCGCTCGATTGCAAATCTCTTGATTCTGGTGGGTGGACACCTGCGAAGCTCCGCAAGGCGATCAAGGAATTATTTGGGTGCGACATCCCTCAGATTGACACCTATTTCCTTACGTCCGAGATGGAGGAAGCGTTGATTGCTGACCCAGTCAGGAAGGCATTGGAACCATGGAAACCGCTTTGGGATACTCTGCCCGAGAAAGTCCAAAAGATCGCAGCAGGAAAGCTCTTTCGCTACAAATCCAGCACCATCCAGTCCTGGCGGAAACTACTGCTTGAAAACAACAGCGACGTTACCGGCTTCGACCAAGCTCTTATAAGACTCACCACTGACAAAGCATCCCGAGCAAAGAAAGCACAAACCGTAACAAAAGAAGACATTTTGGCGACCATCGTTCGCATTCGTGCTGCATCCGGAAGAGCGCCCTTTAGTCGACAAGTTATGGATCGCGCAACCGAAGAGATCTTTTCGGGAAAAGATCCCCGGCAGGAAGGCGGTGCGCTCTTCGAGGATGAAGAGATACGAAAAAAGCTCGTTTGCCAGCCAATCGACAAACAAACCAACAATCACCTTATTCGTCACCGCCTGCTGATTCTTCGACGCCTTCTGAAGAACTTGGTTCGCCGCTACGCCGCAGGAGACAAGACACGTGTGCGAGCGGTTGTAGTCGAGGTCGTCCGCGATATCCAAGAATATGCAGGCCTCACAGCAAAGGAAAAAGCACAACTGCTTGGATCAAAACTGTCGCAGCATCGAAGGGTTGCCGCCAAATTGGCAACTGATCTCCAACAAATTGGCGTTGATGCCGCCGTGTCGGGCAGCCTTATCCGCAAAGCCCGAATTGCAGACGACCTCGGATGGACTTGCCCGTATACCGGCATCGAATACACCTTGCTCGACCTTGTGGAGAATCGTCTCCAATTAGAGCACATCATCCCTCGTTCGTTACGTCCATCTGATTCACTCGAATCTCTGGTCCTGACATTCCGTGAAGTTAATGACTGGAAGGGGAACCGAACTGCGATGGAATTTATAGAAGAGGAACAGTCCAACCCGGTACCGGGCCTATCCCATCTTTCAATAATGACGCAACACCGATTTGAAAGGTTTGTTGAGGCATTGAAACCGCAGGGTCCCTCCCTTGACGATCGCCGCAGATGCCAACGACGCAAAAAGCTCCTGCTCCAAAAGAGCTATGAACGCAACGAGCGTGAATTCACTGGGAGGGATCTGACAATTACATCAGCAGTAAATAAGCTTGGAGCAGCCCAAGTTCGCCACTTTTTCTCCGATGTACAATGCGGTCCCCGCATCGTACATTTACCCGGGGCAG
Organism: uncultured Opitutales bacterium; assembly: GCA_964645585.1. GTDB lineage: Bacteria > Verrucomicrobiota > Verrucomicrobiia > Opitutales > T3Sed10-336 > DATGSL01. The sequence continues at coordinate 2,188 of CAZYAN010000029.1, read as the reverse complement.
TTACAGCATGTTTGCGGAAGAGTTGGGCCATGGAGGACAGGCTGACCAAAGTTTGTCCGCTTGTACTCGTCGAGGGAAAACGATTGACGAAGGGTGAAATTAGAGAAATCACCCACCTCCACCATGCCTTGGATGCGATTCTTCAAGGGCTTGGAGCTACACTCTTTCCAACGGATGGTCGCTTTTGGGAAGCTTTTAGCCGACGCCGCCCAGAAAGGGGTGATCGCGCCATTCTTCAGCAAACCGGCATGTTTCAATTCTCATCGAACGGTGCTTGGCGACTTCGTAATCTTCCTGATGATCTGTGTCGCTCCATTGAGCAGGCCTTGTGGGAGAAACGTGTTGTTATGCATATCCCCAGTTCGATGGCCGGCATGAGAGTCCAGCAGAACGCGTGGTGTGTCTTAGGTGCTAATGGAGGAAAAGTAGAGATTGGACAGCACAAGCCACGGGAGGGGGCGGGTAAACGCGGGCTTAAGATCGAGTCGAAAAAACCAAACCGACTTCTGGGATACAAACCGAAGAGTGAAAGCAAACTCAACAGGCAAAAGAGCGTTTTGATCATCGAGGAGAACTTTGGAGTAGCGCTCAGCACACCGCCGATCGTCATACCCTTTCATAAAGTCTGGCCGCGAATAAGAGCCTTAGCCTCCGATCGTTCGAAGATACCGCCAATCCTCAGAAACGGGATGATCGTTAAGGTTGCAAGCGGAACCTACGAAGGTGTCTGGCGCGTTCACTCCATCAAAGATGCATCGGCAGGCATATTCTTGGACATGGCACGCCCTGAACTGGTGAAGGCGCAGAATCGCCAGCCCGGCTTTTCCGCAATGAACGTCCGGTTAGGGAGTCTTATGAAGGTTGGCCTCCAAATCGTTTCAACCGATTATTCAGGTCCTTGATGTCATACCATATTGTTACAATCGATAGTCCCCGATGCAGCTTGAGCTGCCGGGGTGGTCAGTTGACATGCAAGACAGACGACAAGGAACAGCGCCTGCCGCTCGAAGATATTGCGGCCATTATCATCACTAGCTTTTCTGCCAGTATTCATAGTCACCTCCTTCTCCATGCTGCCCGATCCGGTGTTGCTCTCATTCTCTGTGAAGCCTTCAAACCGGTCAGCCTCGTTTTACCAGCCAACCGATCTTCAGACACGCTTCTGAGTCGTGCAGCGTTTACGCTGCCAAGGAAAAAGCGGGATGGGCTCTGGCAAAAAACATTGATGCAAAGTGTCGGAATCAATTCCTACTTGCACGAAGCCTAAACCCCAATCATCCGAAGCTGGGTCCGTTCGAACACTTGGCAAATGGCAAATCCATTCACAAGGAGTCCGCTAGCGCACGATATTACTGGTCAATTTACGCAGAACGCCTAGCAAACCTTAGCTTTAAGAGAAATCCAGAAGGCGGCGGGCTCAACGATCTCTTGAACTATGGGTATGCAGTTCTACTCTCGACAGTTCTGCAAAAGCTTTTTGCAATGGGGCTCGACCCAACGTTGGGCATTTCACACCTGCCTCGCGAACGGAGCACACCGCTTGCATACGATCTAATGGAGCCGTTCCGCCCTTGCGTCGACTGGCGAGTCGCTCAATGGGTTGAAGAAAAGGCAGCGTTTCAAGATTACCGGATTACTAGCGAATTCAGGCAGTGGGTCACCGGGTTTATCGTAGAACGGATTGGATACTTCGGCCTAGACCTGGATATTCGCAGCTGCATTGAGGCTGTGTGTCGAAGTTTTCGTAAGGCAGTTCTTCATCAACAGGTCCGATTGTATAAACCATGGAAGGTATCAGGCGCAAAATGGGATGGCTTCTCGTAGCATTTGATCTGCCAGTCGTGACACTTGAAAAACAGCGTGAAGCTGCCCGATTTCGGAAGTTTCTTCTCGATGACGGCTACCAGATGATCCAATTCAGCGTCTATGCCCGCAGCCTGGTTACCTACTCCAGATTGAACACTCACATGCACCGCCTTAGGAACCATCTCCCGCCGGAAGGAAAAATTCGTGCGATTTACATCACTCAGCAACAGTGGGATCGATCATTCGTCATCCATGGCGATCCGGAGAGAGAATCGCTGCCAGAACAATTACCAGGACAGCTACAATTCTGGTAAGCCCCTGCGCTGCACGGGTTACCAGAATTGTATCGTGCTGCCTGAAGGTTTGGAATCAAGGCAAAGCA
>CAZYAN010000028.1:0-57327 GCA_964645585.1 uncultured Opitutales bacterium | reverse complement strand
TCGCCGCCGGCACCGCGATAAAGGTCAGCGCGCTCGTCTGCGTCGCGACGAGAGAAACCGACACCGCCCACCACGGAATGTCCCGGCCGCCGAGAAAGAAGCCGTGCAGACTGTTCCCCTTCCCGCGAAGCAGATGCCCCAAAAGCGTCGTCGCAAGAAGAAAGGCGCCGACTATCGTCCAGTCGATCCCGGTAAACGCGCCTGTCTCGCTCATGAGGCTTGCCAGGGTGACAGAGGTTTCAGCATTCGGCTGTTCAACGAACGACCTCCGCGATTGGCAAGCGACGAATCCGCTGGAAGCCGAAAGTACATCCAGTTTTCTGCCGCGGCGCGGGCAGGATCGCCCGGAGCTATCCCCAATCTGCCTCAGGAACGCGCGCCGCGCCGCGGCGCGACTGATCCGGCGGCGATGTACGGCGTCGGCAGCAGAACCGAACGTTCCACCGGCTTGCCCTCTAAAAGCGAAGCGAGCAAATCAAACACAGCCCGGCCCGCCTCCGCGAAATCGCACTTCATCAGGTCGAGGCGGCGCTTGTTCGCCGGCAGCAGATTCGGGTTTCCGCAGGCGATCACCGAGAGGTTGCGAGGGACGCGAAGACCGAGGGAACGCAGGATCGGCTCGATTTGCAGGTAAAGCGTGGCACCGCAGGCAAACAGGGCTGTCGGCCGATTCTTTCGCTGAAGAAAGGTCTTCGCCAGCACGCGCGACGGGTCCTCTCCCTCGACGAGCCGGCACGGCGTCAGGGTGATCTTCTCCTTGATCTTGCTTTCTTCGACGGCCAAACGGCAGCCCTCGAAGCGAAGTTCCACGTTCGCCAGAAACCGCTCGTGAAGCAGAACGGCGATGTGACGGTGCCCCTGCTCCAGCAAGACCTTCGTCGCGTGAAACCCGGCGCCGATGTTGTTGAAATTCACCGAGGAGGTCGCCACCGATTCGCAATCATCAAACAGTGTCGCCACAGGTATCCCGAGCCGCAGGGTGCGACGGATCAACGGTTCCAGAAACTGGGTGCGAACGCGGCGAAAAAATGTGGCGGCATCGATTTCCTTTCTCCGCAGTTCCCCGAGAATAAACTCCTCCCGTTCGCGCGTTCCGTTCTGGTAGAAATACTCGACTTTGCAGCCCCGCCGGGTGGCTTCCTGAAAGAAGCGCCTCGATGCCTGCAGCGCGCCGACATCGACCGCGACCGTCCCCGCCGGCACTTCCTCGTCGAGAATCACTCCAAACTGAAAAACCTTCGTCTTTCCCTGCCGGATCAGCAGCTGGCGCTTGCTTTCCCAGTTCGGCGCCGGGGGAAGCTTCGTTCCAGGAAGCTTGTGAAGCAACAGGAACGCCTGCTGTTGAAAGTTCGGTTGCAAGATCAATCCGCTGCGCGGACGGGCCACGATCAATCCCGCGTCGATCAGATTCCGAATCGCTGATTTCGCCGTCGGTTCTGACACCTTCCACATCTGGCAGATCTTCCGTTTCGATAGGAAACGCCCGCCTTCCCGGTAGATACCGCTTGCCATATCCGCCAGCAGGGCGTTCGTCAGACGATCGTAGAGAAAAGGTCGCACCGCGCTCGCAGATGCTAAAGTCCCCCGTCGGCCCGTCAATGAGTACATCCAGATTTAGGCGATCGCCGTTCGCCTTCCCTTGACCCGATACGCCCGAAAGCCGGAAATAGACGCGATCATGAAAGGCTTCGTTTCACTGGTCCTCGTATTCATTATCGGCTTGCTCGCGCCGGCTTTGACCGCATTCCCCAGCCCGGTGACCGATCACGGTGTCGTTGCCGATGTCGCCTACCCGGCATTCGGCGGATCGGTCACCGCCGTGAACGTCCAAGGGGATCGCCTCGTGGTCTGTCCGGTCTGGACCGGCTGGAACGAAGAGGGCGTCCGCGGCTCAGCCTTTCTCACCGTCAACCTCGAGAACGGCACCGCCACGATGACCGAGACGGTGTACGGCGACACCGCGTTTGGCTCGTTCCTTTCCGAGACAAACCAGCTCTACTTCGCGCAATCCGGCGAACTTGTCGCGTTTGACGTCAATAAACAACGGGTGCGCAAGCTCGGAAAACATCCGCGCCGGTTTCCGATTTGGTTCACGAGTGACAGCCGCGGAAGGATTTATATTGTCTGTTACCCGAACGCGGAACTGCTCCGCTACGACCCGGAGAAAGACGAGCTTCACAACTTCGGCGCGATGGCGGACGAATCATGGCCGCAGTATGCGCGTGTCGATATGGACGCGTCGGATTGGGTTTACATCGCCATCCGCCACAAGGCCGCCAATATTGTCGGCTTCCATCCCGCCACCGGGGAGCGACGCGAATATCTTGATGCCGACGAGCGCGTATATGTCGACAAGGTCGCTCACTATCAGGCAACGGACGGCGCTGTTTACATCCGTCTCGATTCCGACGGAAAGTGGCGGCGCTTCCTCCAGGGAGAAATGACCTTCGTTGACCGTCCGCATCCGGAGCGTGCCATGTATCGCAACGCGACCCGGTCGCCGCATGTTTTTCCCGACGGCTCCCGCGTATCCGAGGTCCGCATCCCCGAGCGCAACCTGGTCCTCCATGAACCCGATGGCGTCGCCCGCGAAATCCCCTTCGACTACGAGGCGGAAGGCGCGCGAATCTATTCGCTGGCCGGGTACAATGGCGATGTCTTCGGCTCGACCGGCCTTCCAGCGATCACCTTTCGCTTAAACGCCGACGGAGGCGCGATCCCGCGCACCCAGGTGCCCGCGGTTCTTCACATGAACGTATGGACGGTGCAGGCCGGAAAACTGTACGGGGGCGCCTACTCCAACGGTTATCTTTTTGAATACGATTCGGCAACCGCGCTCGAAGGCGGATTCAAGCCCGTTTTCACGGACGATGAAGCGCGCGATTTTTTTTTGGGCGCCCGTACGAGCTGATCGCCCATCCCGACGGAAAAACGGTCATCATGACCGGCAACGCCGCGCGCGCGCGCGAAGGAGGCGGAATGCTACTTTACGACACCGCAAGCGGCGAGGGCCGCGTGCTCACCCCGCAACAGCTCATTCCGGGCCAGGCGATCAAGAGTTTGGTCGCTCTTGAGAACGGTGATCTTCTTGGCGGGACAACGACAGGCGCGGCGACCGGGGGTATTCGGGTAGCGGACGAGGCCGAGATGTTCCGGCTTTCCTGGCCCGACCTGGAGGTGACGCATCGCTGGAAGCCGCTGCCCGGGATCGCGGCCGTGTACGACCTTCTCCTTTGCGGCAACCGGGTCTTCGGGCTTTCCTCCAACTCCGACCTTTTCGTGATCGATTCGAAAACCCGCGAAACCTTGCACGTCGAACAATTGAGCGGCTATGGCGAGCCGACCGGCGCACCCGGCCGGCAAACAACCAACGTGATGGTCGCTGGGACGTCAGGCGAAATCTATTTACTGTTCACGGGGGCAATCATTCGCGTCGACACCGAGACCTTCGCCCATGAAGCCATTTACAAACCGGAAAGAAATCTGACCGGCTCGCTGGCGCGGGTCGGCGATACCCTCTACTTCGCCTCCGGTGCCAATTTGTTGAGCCTGCCGCTTCGGTAACGGTTATCTCGTGCGGCTACTCGCCCGCGAATTGGTCCTCCAGCCAGCGATACGCGAGCATCCGCGCTTCCGGCGGAAAGTTATGACCGTGGCCGTGAAAGTAGATGCTGAAGGGCGGACGAAACCACGGATTCTTGCCGGTGTATTGACTTTCGTAATACTTGTGAATGGCGCGCATTCCTTCGAGCACGTTCGGCTTTCCCTTCTCGTACGGATCGTCGAGCGACCAAAGGTAAAGCATCGGACGCGGCGCGATCAGCATCAGGAAAATGTTTGCATTGGGTCGCAGACTCTGCCTCTCCGGATCGGCCAGAAATGCGCGCAAGGCATCCGGGTCCCGCCACAGGTCCTCCTTAAACTCCACCATCCCGCCGGAGTTTGCCACCAGCGCCTTCACGCGATCGTCCATCGCCGCGATCATGATGCTGTCCCACGAGCCAAGCGAATGACCGATCGCCGCGATTCGGTCGGCATCGACGAACTCCATTTTCGTCAGGAAATCGAGCGCGCGCTGCAGGTCCCACACGTTCTTCCCCGCGGTCAAGCGCCAGCCGGGCCAGCGTTCTTTGAGAAACTCCCGGTAAGCGTCCATCTGTCGGGTCACCGACGCCTTCGGATCGCCGAGCAGCCGCCGCTCGCCGAAGCCAGCCCGGTCCGGTGCGAAGACAAGAAAGCCTCGCCGAACAAGATCAAGCGCATACTGTCGCGCCTCCCGATCACGCCGTTCCGAATCCGACGACGCCGGTTCCGCGTATTTCCCAATCACGCGATCTTTCCCAATGAGCGATGTCGGGTGCAGCGCCAGAATGAGCGGAAGCTTCTTACCCGTCTCCGGCACCGGTTTCGGAATCAATAAATACCCGGTCGCGCGATCGTCCGCGTGCACATTGTATTCCATGCGCCAGCGCTCGTGGTCGCCTTGGTCGGTTTTCTCCGTGATGGCAAGGTCCGGTTCCACCGCCTCCTCCGCCGCCGGCCCCGGCCCGAAATACTCGAGCATCGCCTGGCGCAACTCCTCACGGCTCACGGTCCCCGCCGCGACCTCCTGCTCCTCCCCCTGTGCGCTCACGCCAAAACCCGCGAACGCGATCCCAGCCAGCAACATCCCCGCCCGCAAGTGTGCCCGCCGCTTCGGTCCTCCATTCGTCAATCGCATCCCCAAACCTCCCAGCCCTTCGCCGGCTTGACGATCTCAATCTTCAAGCCGGCCGCGACGAAAGGTCCAAAAAAGCCGAACCCGGTTACTCGCCGCCATCCGGGCAGACCGCCACGCAATCGATCTCAAAATGCAGTTTTTCCGAAAGACAATGGGTTACGGTCGTACGCGCTGGATACGGCTCGCTGAAATATTCGCGATAGAGCTGATTGAATAACGGAACGTTTGCTGGATCGCGCACATAATTCCGCGTCTGAATGACATCGCGCAGGGTGCAGCCGGCTGCCGCCAGGATTCGTTTCATGTTCTCGATCGATCGCCTGAATTCCTCCTCGAAGGTGCCAGAAACGATTTTGCCTTCATCGTCAACGGAAGCCTGTCCGGAGACAAAGACAAACTGCCCCGCCCGCACCGCGGGACTGAACGGCAAATGGGAGCGAGGAATATCCGACCGCGTAATGTGTGTGACTTTCATGATTGGAAAAGGGATGGCTGCGCGTCTTCGTCGATCGGATAGATCGGCCGCCGCAGTTTTTTAAAGGGGAACCGGCTCAGGGCCGACGAACAGGGTCCCGGCGTTTCGACCCAGATCATCTGCTTGGCGATCCGGTCATAGGCGCGCCGATGAGCAACCGCGGCCTTCACTCCGATAATCTTCATCTGCTCCGGCTCGATTCCTTGGCTTCGCAATTGCCCGAGATCAAACGGCGCCGTGCGGCGGCTCGTCAGCAAAATGGTTATTCCGCGATGGCGGACGACAGCACACCGCCCCATTTCGATATGCTTGCCGCGCATCGACGCCAAGTGACTTTGCAAATCCTCCAGATCAAACTTTCCGTCACTGGTCGAGATCACCTCCACCTCTAAATCGACCGGTCCAAAATCAAGCGAACTTCCGCGTCCGCCGATTTTCAGCCGGACCGTCGAACCGGTACCGGCGCCTTCCGCGGCCGCCGCGGATTCCGGATCATTGATGACAACCAGCGCGCCATCCGCGTCGCGATCGAGCAGCGCCCGGAGCAAACCAGTGCAGTCCCCGGGAGCACCGCCGCCGATATTGTCTGACGGTTCAACAAGGACAACCGGACCTTCCGCAACCGGAAGAATGCGATCCAGAACTTTCTCCACCGGCTCCTCCTGAACAACCCCTTGTTCGCGAAGCTCCCACCCGAGGCGGCACATTTCATCCAGAATTTCCGTCGCCCGCGCCTCGCCGCACGTGCCGCAAACGGAAAAGCTGACGCCGGTGTCCGGCGTGTCGGCGAACGCAAAACCGGCGTTCACGTTCACCGCCCAGACATCCTCGCTCTTCTCAAATTCCCGCGCCCGCGCCTCAAGCGCGCGCATCGGATCGTCGGCGGTGCCGGTTCCGCTCGGAGGCCAGATAACAGGAAGACCGCGGAAATACGAAGCGGGCACAGTTCCTTCCTCCAGCGAACGCCGCAGCAGCCGCGCGGCCCGAACCGCGGATTCTCGCGCGTCGATGTGCGGATTTTCTCGATACACGACAAGACAATTGCTGTGCCGAGCCATCATCTCCGTGCCGTTGGCATGCAAATCGTAAACCCCGAAGATCGGCAGGTCGCGCGCCTCCGGAAGCTCCCGGATGCGACGGAGAGTCTCGCCCTCCACGTCGTCCCAGGATTCCGAGACCATCGCGCCATGCAAAAGCAAAAAGATCGCTGACAGCTCAGAGGCGGCCGCGGAAACGAGTGTCTCCCGCATTCGCTTCCAAAAAAACGCAACGGCGTCATCCGCCACCATGCCGCCAGGCGAAGCCCGCATGTCGACCCCGGGAATCACTTCCCACCCGGCTTCATCGGCAACCTCAAGAAAGCCGTCCAAGGGAGACCCATCTCCGCGCGCGCCGAAAAACGCGTCCCCGGTCCGCACCTGGAAATCGGCCAAGGTCGTCTTTCCTTCAACGAACGTATGGGTCTCGTGAAAGAGACCTCCAATAAAGACCCGATTTTTCACGGTAAGAGTCTTGCGTCGCGTCGTATTCCTTATCACGCGGATGCTTCCTTCCACTCGGCCGCGTGTCGTGCGAATCCCTTCTCGGCCCGGCGCAGGGTTTCCTCGATGTCAGCCTCGGTATGAACGAGACTGACAAACCAGAGGCCGCGCTCGATCGCGCGCACGCCTTCCTCCAAGAGGCATCGGCGCAAATGAGCCCACCGCGGCGCATCCTGACGGCGCGTATAGTCGCGATAATCCCGCACCGGCCCTTCTTCCGCGCCCGCCTTCACTATTGTCGCATGAAAAGCCAGACCCGGGCCCTGCGGCCGCATCCGAATTCCATGCGCGTCAGCCAGCTCGCGCAAGCCGTCCATCAGTTTCCGCCCGAGGCGGTTCACTTCCGCCGGATAATCCGGCCCCTTCCCGAGCGCAAAGTCGAGACACCACCGGCTCGCGGCCAGGCAGAGCGGATTCGCATTCAGGGTTCCGGCGTGAATTACGGTCCCGCCGATAATCTTTTCGAAAAACGGCTTGCGCCCAGCGAGTGCCGCAAACGGCGTCCCGCCTCCGATTGCCTTCCCGAGGACCGTCAGGTCCGGCTTAAAACCAAGATACCCCTGCGCGCCGCCTGGACCAAACCGGAATCCGGTGATGGTCTCGTCGGCGATCATCACGATTCCCTCGCGCGTGCAGATCTCGCGGATCGTTTCTATCATTCCGGCCACCGGTTCAATGCAGCCAGTATTGCAGAGGATTGGCTCAAAAATGATCGCCGCGATCCTGCCTTTGTACTGGCGTACCCGGCGCTCCAGATGCTCCGGATCATTCCAGCGAGCCACGACGAAATTGTCTAAAACCTCGGGAATGACTCCCTCGCTCGGATGGATCGCGGGCGGATTCTCCGCATCCTCCCACGCATCGGCGGGTGTCGCGTAACCGACAAGCCCTTCGTCGCTCCATCCATGGTAATGACCCTCAAACCGCAAGATCAGCGGCCGGCCGGTGTGCGCGCGCGCAAGGCGAAACGCCGAGCATACCACCTCCGTCGCCGAATTATTAAATCGAACCAGCTCCGCGCTCGGAATCATCGACTGCAAACGCTCCGCGACTTCGATCTCGAGTTCGGACTGCGCCGCCCAATGGGTTCCCAGACGCGCCTGGTCCGCGATCGCCCTCGCCATGCCTTCGGGCGCATGGCCATAAAGCAGCGCTCCCTGTCCGAGCTGGTAGTCGATGGTTTCATTGCCATCAACATCCCAGAGGCGCGGTCCCTCGCCGCGAACGAAGTAGAGCGGAACCGGCTGTTCCATTTTTCGGATACCGCTGTTGATTCCGCCGGCGATGCATTTCCGCGCGCGTTCAAAAAGTTCACGCGAACGGGCGAATGGGTCATTGGGTGCTGTCATATTCAATTCAATCAAAATGTAAGACTAGGCGCTTCAGCGCCTCCCCGCCAAATGAAGAGGGGCTGAATCACCGACCTTTACAGGTTCTGTTCTCGCATCCTTTTGCAATTGCCGGAATTCGGTGACGAGTTCGTCCCGCAGCTTTCGCGTCAATCGGCTCACCGGCACGGAGACGCTGATCGCGGCGTTCGCAACGCCCCGCTCGGCCAGCGGCATCGCCAGACACGCGACTCCAGCGGCGGCCTCCTCTTCCTCCATCGCCCATCCGCGCCGGCGCGTTTCGTCGAGAATCCGCCGCAGCCGCTTCGGGTCGCCGTCCGCCTTCTCCAAGAGACGGTCCTGCCGGTCGCGCGACTGGAACGCGGCAATCGCGCGGCCGAGCGCCGTCAGATGAAACGGATCACTTCGTCCGGGCCGCACCACCCAGCGCAAGGGCTTGGTCGTCTCCAGTACTTGAATATACCGGACCGTCCCGCCGTCGAGAACGCCAAGATTCACCGTCTCGTTAAATCGCGCGTGCAAACGCTCCATCGCCGGACGCGCCGCCTCCTTCAATCGAAGGTGAGGATCCCTCGGCACCAGATCGCTCAATCGCCACGTGGTGAAATAGTGTCCGGTTTTTTCCTCCTGGGCCACGTAGCCGAGACCGGCGAGCGACTGCAAAATCCGGTAAGCGGTCGGCTTTGGAAGAGCCGTTTCCTCGGAAAGCGCAAGAAGCGGCATCGCCTTTCCGCTCCGAGCCATCGCTTCGAGGATCTGAAATGTTTTTTCAACGACCGCGATACTCATCGTTTTTTCTTTACCTATTCGTTTCACACTGTAAAACGCTAATTTCGTCAATCAAAATATGCGCATCGACTGCCACAATCATCTTGGCGTGGATCTCCTCTTCTACCTGAGCGGCGGATTTCCTTACGCGCAGGATGTGCCGACCCTGATTGGGGACGGCGAGCGCGCCGGGATCAGCCACTGGATCGTCTTCCCGATGGTCTCCAATCTCGCTTTCTCCCCGCGCGGCTACCTCGACGGAAAACTTCAACCGGACGGCGCCATCGCAGACACGCCGTACGCCTTTGAGAACCGCCGCATGCTCGCGGAGATCCACCGGATGTTTCCGGATGATTCCCGGAAGTTCATTCCTTTTACGATGATCGACCCGGAACGGACGCCAGCGGCCCAGGCGAGGGCGCTCCGCGAGTTGCGCGAAGAGTATCCATTTTATGGATTCAAGATCCAGGGAACGATCATCCAAGCCCGCGTTCGGAAGCTCCTCAGCCAAGGACGCGTCTTCCTCGACCTCGCCCGCGAGTGGAATCTGCCGTTCTTGATCCACTCGAGCTACGCAATGAACGACCCATGGTCGCAGTCGTCCGACATCCTCGATGTCGCCGAATCCAACCCCGACCTTCGATTCTGCCTCGCCCACTCGTGCCGGTTCGAAAAATCCAGTCTCGACCGGCTCGCGAGTCTTCCCAACTGCTGGTTCGACTGCTCCGCCCACGGAATCCACTGCGAAGCAGCCGAGCGCCGGCTTCCGATTATTCCGCCGCCCAGCGAACGTTTCGATTCCGACTACAGCCGGCCGGATACGGTCCTCGCCGACCTCGCCCAGGCCTACCCGGAAAAACTCCTTTGGGGCTCCGACTCCCCGTTCTACAGCTACATCGGACGAACCCACGACGGCGGCATCCTCTCCCTTCGCTCCAGCTACGCTCGTGAGAGCGAATACCTGAACGCCCTTCCGCCGGAAGCGCGAAACCGAATCACCAGCGACAACACTTTGATGTTTCTCAACCTGCCCGATGAACAGCTTTTCACTTAACGGACGGACAGCCCTCGTCACCGGCTCCTCGCGCGGCATCGGCCTCGCTGCCGGACTTGCTCTGCACCAAGCCGGAGCGAAAGTCGTCTTCCACGGCCGGGACCCATCCCCGTCCGCGATTCCCGCCGAGGCAATATACCTCATCGAGGACCTCGCCGCCCCGGGTGCCGGGCAGCGCCTGGCCGCAAGCGCCTTCCAGGCCGCGCCGGACATCGACCTCCTGGTCTGCAATGCCGGTTCATTCTTCGACGCGCCGTTTCTCGATATGGACGAGGAACGGTGGGATCGAACGATGAACCTGAACGTGAAAGTATCCTACTTCTTAATACAGGAGTTCGCCCGCCGGCTCGTCCGGGAGCAGCGGCCGGGCGCGGTGGTCGTCGTGAGTTCGACCAACGGATTTCAGTCCGAGGAGAACTCGACCGCTTACGACACTTCGAAAGGGGCGCTGGTCATGATGACCCGCTCGCTCGCCCATGCCCTTGCTCCGCACGGGATCCGCGTCAACGGAGTTGCGCCCGGTCTGATCAAAACGCCGCTCACCGCCGAATGGATCGATAAGAAACCGGAGAAACGCCGCCACTACGAAAACAAGATTCTGCTCGGCCGGATCGGCGTGGCCGACGACTGCGCCGGCGCGATCGCCTTTCTCTGCAGCGACGCCGCCGCCTACATCACCGGTCAGATCCTGACCGTCGACGGCGGATTGACCGTCGGACAGATCGGACGAATGCCCGAATCTCCGCCTTCCACTTGATTGCTCTGGAACCATGCCTTCGCCCTATCGCCTTGCAACCGCTCCCTCGCGCCCCGGCTTCCGGGGCCTTTTTGCCGTCGCGCTCCTGGCGCTTGCCATCCTTCCATCCGCCTGCGCCGAACACGCGGACGGCCCAGCGCGCTTCCCCGGTGAAGAGTGGGAAACCGGTGATCCTAAAAATGGCGGACTCGATTCCGCGGTCCTTGACGAAATCGGCGCTCTGATGAAGAAAGTGAACGCCAGCGGCGTCCTCATTCACAACGGTCTCCTCGTTGCCGAGTGGACGCACGGAGGGCCGCCGGAACAGCGCCATGAAGTCCAATCGATTACGAAAAGCGTGACAGGCACCCTGCTCGGCCTCGCCCTCGGCGACGGGCTGATCAAGAGCATCGACGACCCGGTTATCCAATATTATCCCGGCTTCTCGGTCGGCCCCCATACGAAGGAAATCACTTTTCGCCACCTGGTGACGGCAACCTCCGGGATCCGAGCGACCATTTCGGCGGCCGGCTACGTCGATCCCGGTAACATGCCGCCCGGACTCGAGTGCCGCTACCACAACGACCATACCGCCGAACTCGCGGCCGCATTGACCTATGTGTTTGGGGAGGACCTGGAATCGGTTCTCCAACGGCGGATCCTCGACAAAATCGGGGCGCGGATGCATTGGCACATCGGGCCGATGGAGTCGATTACGCTTCCCGCCGGAGCAACGGTTCAGCTTTCCGACGGCGTCATCGCGGCCATGTCCCGGACGGTCGTTGTCGACGGGCGCGAGATTCCGGTGGCGCCCGGATTCTCGTTCACGGAATGGACCCCGCGCGATCTTGCACGCCTCGGATGGCTGTATTTGAACGACGGACGCTGGAAGGACGAACAACTTCTGCCGCGCGACTATGCAATCGAAGCCCGCACCCCCGTATCCGCACCGGTCTTTGACCACCGCTCCCCAGCCCGGCAGCAGGCGGCGTCGCGGGATTTTTCGGATGACACCTACGGATTCACTTGGCGCGGCAGAAGGTTTGGCGGAGACCCGCGGATCTGGCACATGTCCGGCAACGGCGGCCAGTTCTGCGCGATCATCCCCGAACACCGCCTCGTCATGGTCAAGATCAACGACTGGACCTTCCCCGAACGGGTCAGCCTGAACGAGATCGGACCCCTTCTCGTCAAACTGGTCCGGGCGCGTTAGCCAGCCACCGCATCAACAAACGCGGGCAGTTAACCGTCGGGCCGCGCCTCCAGCTTTATTCGTCGGCGACCGGCACGGTATGGCCGACAAGAAGGCAACTCCGGTCGAAACGTTCCCGCTGGGTCTCGTTCGCCCGATCCAGCAGCACATTCCCGACAGGCAGGAAATGGCAAACCTCGGGCCGGTGAGCCATAAACGGTTCCCCGTACGGAATCTTCGAAAAGGCGCCAAAATGGCCATCGTTCGTCTCGATCCGCTTCCTGGCGTAGGCGCCGTGATACAGCTGGCTGCGAATGCAATCAAGCGCCTTGATCTTTCGTTCCATGACGTCCGTGCAGTCGATGACGAAATCGGGCCGGGCCTTGAACATCTCCATCTTCGATCCGGTCATCCCCGAGGACGGGATGCCCATGAAGTAAATCTGCGCGACATTGTGCGGAGGGCGCGCGTCGTTCAGCCGGGCCGACTTGGCATACTCGCACGCATGAAGCGTCGCTTGCGCGGTCGTCGCGTGCGTCGAGGCGATCCCCCCCTCCTCATACGGCCAATGGGTGATGATCACATCCGGACAGACGTCGAGAATCACATCGGCAATCTGCAGGACGAGTTCGCGGTCAAGGAGGAGGAAATCATCGTCCCGTTCCAGAAAACGGAGCTCTTTGATCCCCATGATCCCGCAGGCCTTGACGACCTCGCGGTTCTTCTCCTGAACCCATCGCGCGACTTCCGCCTCAACATCCTCTTCAGTTCCCTGGTAACTGCCTTGCCGCAGCTGATCGAGGAGCGCGTTGGCGTGGGACCGCGCGCCGGTCGTCAGAACAGCACAGACAACCCGGTCGCCGCGCTCAATATGATGGACAAGCGTGCCGCCCGCGTTGTCAAAGGCGTCAGCCGGATGGCCTCCGACCATTAAAATCGTAAGTTTTCGTCCTGGTTTTTCCTGGTTCATGAAAATTTTTCAGCTGATCAAATAGCATTCGTCGATAATGCCCGCCGCGCCTCACTGCGGACTGACCGGCCGCGCGAGGGCGAACGGGAGCCAAAACTCTGTCTTCGCGTCGGCGAGGCCAAAGACCAGTTCGGCCACCTCCCTCCCTTCGGGTCGCGCCCACGCGATGTGGAGAAGATGCCGCCCTGGTGCAAGGGTTCCCGCACTTCCGGTCGTCGATCCCTTGCGATGAAACGATGGTCCCGACTGAGGCCGCCCGATACTGGATGGACCGACTGCCAGTTTGCCATCGATCCAGGCCGCCGTCTCCGTCGAAGAGAATGCCATCGCCAGAAGCTCCTGCTCGCTCTCGAGGTGGAATTCCATTTCAAACAGAATTCCTCCCTCGGGAAAATCCGCCGCCCGGCGAACGATCCAGTGGCCCGGAAAGCGTTCCTCCCGCCAGCCACCGTCCGCCCCCGGGAGAACGACCGCATCCGCCGACTCCGCATCGAAAGCTCCCGGCGGCGCCTCCCGCGAACGGGCAGCGACCGTGACCGGCGGCGCCTCATCAATCGTCGCCGGCCGATGCGGCTCAACGATTCCCGGCCGCGGATGATCATCGCGAAGCTGACCCCGCAACCGTGCGGTCCACGAAACAAATTCTCCGAGCGACGCCGGTGGGGTCACGCCAGCGATTTCTTTAGACAGAACGATCGTGTCCCCGATCGGCGTGCGCCACGTCTCCGGAATCGACGACGGGTCGAGGATGCCGAGCAACGCGCCAAGAGTCGCTCCAGTGCAGTCGGTGTCGGCGCCGCAGTTGACAGCGAAGCAAAGCGATTTGCCAAAATCGCCCTCCCCGGCCAGCAGCCCGAGAACGGTGTATCCGAGGTTGACCGCCACATCCGTGAAATTCGGGCGGCCGAAGGCCACATCGAGCTTCGTCCGGACCGCGAGCCAGTCCCGTTCTTCCGCCCACCAGCGCCGGCAGGCTTCAACGGCCCGGCGAACGCGACTGTCAGGCGGCAGCAGCGAAAGGGCGGTATCGAGCAAGATGTTCGGATCGGATTCAACGAACGCGGCTGACTGCAGAGCCGCGAAAAAGACCTCCGCCCAAACGCCGTCCCCGGCGTGATCACAGACCGCGTCGCACCAAGCGAACCCGGCTGCCCGCTCGGGCTCTCCGGGCGCGATACAAGCCCAAAGCTCACTGCGGATCGCCGCGCCCATGCATTCCGCAAACCAGTTGTCGTAGGCACCTACTTTGTATCCGGAAACTTGATATTCCGTGTTCCGCAGCAGGACGGCGTATTCGTCCCACGGGAATTTCACATGTTTCCGCCAAGCCTCGAGCAGAACGTCGGGCGTCACCCGCTTCGCATTCGTCTCGAGCAGGTGGTGAGCCCAGACGACCTGCAAATCGAGGTCGTCATTGGGCAAGGGTTCGGAGGGAACCGGATCGTAAAAGGTCAGTGAATGCGGCCCGGGCAAACCTTCCAGCGGCAACCCGAGAGTTCCACCGATCGCCTTGCCCAGCCAGCAGCCGTATATCTTTTCGTCGATTGAATGCACGTCTCTTCCCGTTCCGGTCCCTCCGGATGTTTTTCGTTCGTTTAGGTCAGTTCAGTTCAGTTCAGTTTGCCGAATCCATGCTTCACTTCTCCCGTTTCGAGCGCCGAAGGAAGGCCAGGCAGCAGGCAAAGAGGCCGAACAGGCCGGCGAAATGCGCCGGTTCCGGGATGATCGCAAAACGGTCGATCTGCATGGTTTGGGCGCCGCTGCCGCCCGCGATCGTGCTAAAACCGACCGCGCCGGGACCGTCATAGGCATCGGTCGCCGTCAGCGTTTGGAAACCGGTCGTCGCCAGCAGGTCGCCTTCCGGCGTGAAGGCCGAAAGTCGAAACGCCGGATCCGCGGCGTCGGTCTGCTCCAGGACAAGCTGGTAGGAGACACCGGCTTGAAGCGTGTTTCCGGTGCCGCCGCTCGCTCCGCTTCCGCCTTCAAGGTGATAAACCCCTCCGCCTCCGGCGAAGACATTGTACTCCCAGTCGAAAAACCGCTCGCTGCCCTGGTTGGGATCCGCGGGATGAACCGAGGTCGACGCGTCGTACCGGAGCTGGAGGCGGATATTGCTCGCGCTCACGAAAAGAACACGGGCGATAACGCCCCGGCCCGTTCCCTCCTGAGCCCGGGTAAAAAATTGGAACGAGGGCTGATTGTTGATCGTGTTCCACGCGACATCGGCCTCCAGACGTTCGGTGAGGAAGCCGGTGTTGTTCCAGTTGGACGATCCCGGATTGGTGTCATAGATCGCCGTTCCGAAGAAATTGCTTCCCTGTTTCCCTTCCACCAGGCCAGCCTCCTGCCAAGAGAGGTGCGTACCGGATGTCGTGATGCGGAAGTTATCGGTGAATTGCGCCGAGGTGGCAAAATCAAGAACAGTCTGGCCGCTCAACGGCGAGACGAACATGGCCGCCAAAGGGAAGCCGAGAAGCGTGAGGGATTTTATCGTTTTATTCATGTTCTGCAGGGTTGTGCTTGGTTCATGGAGAGAGGGAACAGGCGATCATCGCGATCGGCGCTGTCCCGAAACAAAGGTTGAAAGTAATCATGGCAGGCGGACCTTTGCGGCCGATTCGGGTTTCATGGGTCGTCGATTCGGTCGATTCTTCATCCCCGCTCATCTTTCCACTCGAAGACGGATGAAACGGCGGTTGTCCGGTCCTGCTTCGTCATATTCCCGCACCGTGATTTCCTCGCGGCCGTCCGCGGCCGGTTCGATCGACACGGTTGCTGTGACGTCTGGGCCCGACCGCCAGTTCTTCAGGTCGTCGCTGACCTCAACGGTACAGGTTATCCCGTCGAGCCCGGCCGGACGGCGATATTTCAGCTCAAGCCGGTCCTCGCCATCGACGTCCGGCAGATTCCGGACTTCCGGCAAGTCGCCCGGACCCGCAAGAGCGAGGGGATCGAGACCGAGAACGTATTTCAAGAGATTGGGAATCGCGTCCCCCGCCGGATCCGCCAAGGGCCCGGAGACGGTTTCCTCGGAAAAAAATTCTCCAAAATGGAAATTGCGCCATCGATCGAACGGGTCGGTGTAGTTCGCATACAGGTCCGCAAGCCGACCGACTTCCCGCCAGACGCTCCCGGAATAATCGGCCCATTCCAGCGGAACCGTCTCCCACCACATAATTTCGTCCGCCCCCGCCTCGTAGGCATACGACGTGATGCTCTCGACCTGACTGGCCGTGATCCTGTACCCGTAGACCGCCGCAATGACCCCGGCCTTGTCCCCGATTCGCTCTTTTCGGTCCCTGATGACCGTGTACACGCTCTCCAAGGGTTCCGGCTGTCCACCAAAGGGATTCAAGAAGGGACGGCCGTCGGTGCTGTTGTCGATCAGGAACGCCATCTCGTCGACCAGTCCTTCATCGACCCATCGTCCCCAGTCCAGCAGGTCTTGGCGCCGCGCAACCGTATCACTGTACGAAAAGACCATCGCGACCACCTGGAGATCGGGGAATTCGTCGCGCACCTCTCGGAGAAACTGGGTCCAGTAGTCGGCCCGAAACTGTATCCAGTTTTGGGTGCCATTCGAAATGGACTGCGGATCGACACCGTACACGCTTTGGTACTCCGCGCGGCTCCGTGCATCGTATCCCATGATGCTGACCCCGCTTCCGTCCCTGACGCTGTGATGCAGCTGCCCTGTTTGCTCCAGATACGGATCGAGCAGTCCGCGACGCGCAAAATCGAGCAGAATGCCGTCGACTCCGTAGCGTTCGACGAGCTCCCGGATCATGGCGAGCTTGTAAGCGCGCACTTCCGGATAGGCGAAACTCAGACGGCCGCGCCAGACCCGACCCATGCGGTCCACCTCGCGGTACTGCGGATTCAATGTCACAAAACGGCTGAACGGCCCGTTCCCGTAGTGATTTTCTTCACACAAGCTGAGCCACGCATACATTTTTCGTTTCTGCTTCCGCCCGTATTCCATGACCTCCGACAGCACATCGCGCCCCGGTCCAAACAGCTCCGGGTCATCCCGATAGGCTGTCCGAAGGTCGAGTCTGCGATGCTCGGATCCGGCCGACTGCGAAACGGTGAAGCCGCTGACGTTCTCCCAGTCCTCACTCCAGGCGACCTGATGCCAGTCCGCGCGCGGACCGTAATTCGATCGCAGCAGATCCCACTCCTCGTAGGGAAACTTCGCCGGGGGCGGGTGCGCACCGGACGTCATCATCAGGCTGTCGACCCGGATCGCGATGTTCGCGTTGGCGATCTTGTGAATCGAAAAACCCGTGTTCGTGCTGTCCTGGCGCACCAAAGGCAGCGCCGTCGCCGGATCGTGATTCACATACGCCGTCACGCCTTCCGGTTCACAGACCAAGCGCACATAATAATAATATTCCTTATAGCGAAAGTTGACTCGCTGCGCCGCGCCTTCATTGGTCAGGCTCCCGTCGCCCATCAGATAGAGGCTCCACTCAGACCCGGCACCGTCCCCATACCGGATCGCATATTGTCCGGCATCGGGATTGCCGACCAAATTCTCTGTTCGGATGCGCAGCTCCAAGGTGACAGGCGGTTCGCGAAAACGCTCGGGCTTCAGGCGCAGCTCCCCGAGACGAACGCCGGCGTGCAGCCTGAAGTGGCCCGGGTCGTTGGCGGTGCTCCCGCTCGGCGGCATGTTGTGATGATATTGATCCTGAACAATGACATCGGGCACACCATCCTCATCGAGATCGATCCGGCTATCGTGGTACACGCTGCTTCCGGCAAAAACCCGCCAGTACACTCGCGACATGCCATACCGCTTCGGCTGATCGACAACATACCGGGCGCCGCCAAGGCCGTAGAAGCCGTCGAAATCCTTGTAATCGACAATGAACATGTGGGCCATGTCCGAATAACTCACGACGCCGGATGTACGCATTCGCCGCACGTCGGGCGCCGTATCCAGAATGGCAAACTGTTCGATGCGCACGGCTTGGGCGCCGCTGCCTCCGGCAAGCGAGAAGAAGCCAACCGCTCCGGGCCCGCTAAAATCGGCAACGCCGGCAAGCGTCTGGAAACCGGTCGATCCGAGGATGACGCCGGCCCCATCGGTCACCGTCAGGCAGAACCGCGGCTCGTCGTCCCCGGTCTGCTCCAAACGGACCACCAAGGGTTCTCCCGGAGTCAGCTCGCGGCCGGACGTCGCCGACGCGCCTCCCGACCCGACGTTGTAGGCGGCCGTTCCCGCTTGGAGATCGAGGTCGACGTCGAAGAACATCGTGCCGCCCGTCAATTCGCTTACATTCCGGCCCGCCGTCAGATACAGCCGCAAACTCTTCGAGTCCGGCGTATGGACGCGCGCATGCACCGCGGCACCGGTTTCAGGATCGACCCGCATATTAAACCCGAATCCTGGTTGAATATTGAGGACATTCCACGAGACGCGCGCCTCGAGGGTTTCTGTTAGAAACGTGTCGGCCGGCTCTTCGCTTGAACCCGGACTGTACAGAGCCGCCCCGAAATAGCTGGTTCCCTGCCGCCCCTCAATGTATCCGCCCGAGTGCCATGTCAGATGAGTTCCCGGCGTGACGACTTCGAAATGGTTCTCCCACTGGGTCTGCTGGGCGAAATCGAACTGAATCGATTCCGCCTGAACCGACGCCGCCAGCGGAAGTCCGAGCAGCAGCAAAAACCGTAGGCGTGCTGTTTGCATGGGACGTCAGGGGATCGCCTCAGGCGCGTCAACCCGAACGCGAAGGAAGCGCCGGTTCGGCCCCTCCGCTTCACCGTCAGCCAATCCTTCGATCGTGAAACGGTCGACCTGCATGATCTGCGCGCCGCTGCCGCCGGCAAGTGTGCCAAACCCGACCGCGCCCGGACCATCATAAGCATCCGTCGCGGTCAGCGTCTGGAAACCGGTCGTCGCCAGCAAATCGCCCTCCGGCGTGTAGGCGGAGAGGCGGAATTCCGGGTCTGGATCGTCGGTCTGTTCCAAGACGAACTGATAAAAGACGCCGGCCTCCAGCGTGTGGCCGGTGCCGCCGCTCGCTCCGCTTCCGCCTTCAAGATGATAAAACCCTCCGCCGCCGGCGAAGACATTGTACTCCCAATCGAAAAACCGGATACTGCCTTGGTTGCCATCCGCCGGATGGACCGCGGCCGAGGCGTCATACCGGAGCTGGAAGCGGATATTGGTCCCGCTCACGAACAGAACGCGGGCGAGAACACCCCGGCCGGTCGCCTCCTGGACCCGGGTAAACAGCTGGAACGAGGGCTGATTATTAATCGTGTTCCAAGCAACATCAGCCCGCAGCTCCTCGGTCAGGAATCCGGTATCGTTCCACTCCGGCGACTCAGGATCGGAGTCGTAGATCGCCGTTCCAAGGAAATTGCTCCCCTGCCGTCCCTGCACGACACCCGGCGATTGCCAGCTGAGATGTGTACCCGAAGTGGTAATACGGAAGTAGTCGACGAACTGGCTGGCGTCAGAAAAGTCGAAATCCCCCGGCTGAAACGGGAGCGGTTCCCGGACCGTCACGTTGACCCAGCCGTCCTCAAGGCTCTCGGAGACCGTCCAGCTCCCGGCCCATTCCGATTCACCCGCTGGCAGCGAAACGACCGGCGCCCAGTCGATCAGGTCGTCCGAACTTTCCACCGAATAGCCGACATCGGGCTGAAAGAACAAGGCCGGGGCAATCCGTCGAAAATGGATCGCCAGCTGACCATCAATCGAATCGGCCGCCGGCAGAAGACCGCCCGAACTCTCGTTGGGATCACCGCCAAAAGCGTATTCCAGGAGATTCGCCACACCGTCTCCGTCCGGATCCGCGTCATCCGCGGCGTCCGCGCCTTCCGGATCCGCGAAGTGCTGGGAACGCCAGACCGCGTAGCCCGCGTCCGGCACGTCGGCAATCGTTTCAAAACCGTGGACCCGTACATACTGGGCGCCGCTCCCGCCGGCCACTGTCCGGAACCCCACCGAACCCGGTTCAGCGTAGTCGGCGAAAAATGGGTGCGTCTGCCAGTCGGTCGTCGCGAGGAAACTCATGTCCTCCTTGTAAACCGTCAAGCGAAACTGCGGCTGCGCCTCAGCGGTCTGCTCGACGACGACCGTCAGAATCTCGTCGACACCGATCGTCTTCCCCGTCGTCCCGTTTCCCCCGCTCCCGTCGCGGTGAAACATTCCTCCGGCCTGAATCGCGAACTCGACATCGACCAGTTTGGCCGCGCCGAGAAGCGAGGCGACGTCGACGTCATAGAAGAGAATCAGGCGAATGCGATCCTCGGACGGTATATGCACCGTGCCGAGCACACCGATTTGCCAGTCCGAACGGAGCCGCGCGAAAACGCTGAAACTCGGATCGGCCGTCAGAGTGTTCGTCGAGAACCGGGCGACAATTGTCTCGTCCAAATACGTGCCGTTCGCGTAGCCGGGTTCTTCCGTCGCCGTGTCGTAAATGGCAACGCCCCACCAGAGAGCCGACGGTTCACCTTCCTCCTCGCCCGGTTTCTGCCAGCCCTGAACGTAACCATCGGGACTCCAGAAAAAATGATTGGGATCGGGAGAGCGAACGCGAAAATTGTCCAGCCATTGATCCTCCGTGGAAAAATCAAAGGAAAACGGCTGAGCAACAGTCGCAACGGACGCGGCGAGCGAGAGGAAGAGCGAGAGAAGTAAAGGGTGAATCGCTTTCATAATTCCTTGATGATGCTTGTGTTGAGTGGAGAGCAACAATACTGGCGCGGGCCGCCGGCAAGCCCGGAACTGGCGACCGATACACTCCAGCATTTGCATGTATACATGTCAATAAAAGGTTATTCTCAATCCGGAAAACAAGGCGGGAGACAGGCTCGCTCAGGGCGCGCCGGTCGGACGCCGGATTCCTTCCCAGCGGCCGCCCGGTTGAAACTCCCGGCCGTCGGCCGGTTCCCGCCCCGAATACCGCGCGGACAGCTCGCGAACCGTGTTCCAGACGCCGCCGCTGTAGTCCGCCCATTCGAGAGGAGAGGTCTCCCACCACATCAGCTCGTCCGCTCCGCCGCGGTGCGCATATTCAGTAATCTGTTCCACCTGCTCGGGTCGAATCCGGTAGCCGTAGACAGCGGCGATCACATCCGCCCGGTCGCCGACCCGTTTCTTCCTCTCCCGCACAATCGTCTCGACACTTTCGAGCGGCTCCGGCTGCCCCCCGAAAGGAGCAACGAACGGCCGGCCGCTGTCGGCGTTGTCGATCAGAAATGCCATGCCGTCAACGAGCCCTTCGTCGACCCATTTGCCCCAGTCGAGAAAGTCGCCGCGACGGGCTTTCTCATGATCGTAGGAAAAAACCATCGCGACGACCGGAACGCCCGGAAACTCCACACGGATTTTTCGGAAAAAATCGGTCCAGATATCCGCGCGGAACTGGATCCATTCCTCCGTGTCGTTTGCGATCTCGCTCGGATCCACGCCATACCGGGCGCGGTATTCCGCGCGGGTCCGCTTGTCGTAACCGAATATCCCAACTCCGTCCGCGTCCCAGACGGGATGATGCGTCGTTTTTGAATCCTCGTGGTACGGATCGAGCAGGCCGCGACGCACAAAATCCAGCAGGATGCCGTCCGCCCCGTAGTTGTTCACAACCTCGCGGATCAGACTTAACTTGTGCTCGCGGACCTCCGGATGGGCGAAACTGAGCCGCCCGCGCCACGCCCGCCCCCTGCGATCCATTTCGCGCAGCTCCGGATGCAGCGTCACGAAACGGCTCATCGGACCCGAGCCAAAATGATTCTCCTCCCCGATCGTGAACCACGCGAACATCTCGAGATCGCGCGCTTTCCCCGCCTTCATCGCGGCCGACAAAACATCCTCGCCTTCGCCGAACCGCTCCGGCGCCTCCCGGTAGGTCCCGGCAAAGTCGATCCGGCCGTGTTCCACACCCCGATCCGTCGCGATCCGGAATCCGTCGTTGGTCCAGTGCTTCGACCAGTCGTCCTGATGCCACTCCGGCGCGGCGCCGTAATCGGCTTCCAGCCGATCCCAATCCTCGTATGGAAACTTCAGCGGCGGAGCCATCGCGCCCGAGGTGACGGCCAGCGTGTCGACCCAGAGGCGTCCATTCTTCGAACGGTCGCCGCTTACGGCAAAAGAGAGTCCTGCTCCCGGCTGCCGAAGCAACTCCAGCTTCTCCTCGGCATTTTGATTGATGTAGACAGTCACTCCTTTGCCGTCATCGACAAATCGCAGGTAGTTGAAATGTTCGTGAAACCGCGGTTTCAGCGCCGCGCCGCCGGAGTTCGACAACTCGCCGTCGCCGCTCAAGAACAACCGCCACGCCCCGCCTCGCCCATCGGCATAATCAAATGAAAAGAGGGGTTCCGCATCGCCGGTCACCCGGACACGGATCTCGATCGTAACCGGACCTTCGAGGTCGGCGGCATCCGGCCGAAGCGCCAGCCGCGCCCTCCCCGGTTCGTCCGCATCGAGGTGAAGCGAAACCGTTCCCGGATCGCCAAAGGCAGCGTTGTAGACGGGACGGAAGGGCGGCATCCGCCGCGAGTAGCGCCCATGGATGATGAAGTCGGAAACTTCGTCACCGTCCAAATCAATGCGCGTGTTGTGGTAGGTGTTCGGACCGCCCTGAATCCGCCAATACAGCCGTTCCATCCCCCCGTAACGGCTCCGATCGACGATATATTCCACGCCTTCCGATCCCCAAAAGCGATCGAATTGCTTGTAGTCGACGATAAAGACGTGGGCCCAGTCCGTGTGACTCACCACACCGGACGTCCGCATGGATGGCTCGTCCGCCGCCGTGCATCCGGATGAGAAGAGAATCATAAAAGAGAGGAAGAGAAAGGCGACAGACGATCTCCGCATTATGCCAATTCGATCAAAGGTTTTTTCTGGTAAAGACCGGCGCGAGGTCCGGCAGCGTCCGATTCACGAACCGCGGTTTATTCATACGGTTCGCCAAAACGGTAATAATTTTCGCGGCCCGGAAAGAAACTTGTGATGGGAAGCAGCTCGACATGCCCATCCAAAAAGAGCGTATTCGTTTTGCTGTTGTGCCGGTCTACAGGCACGTAATCGAGCGAACCGCGATTCGGTTGCACCCAGTTGGTGTGCTGGCGGGCGATATCGTAGTCCATCAGGTAAAAGACCCCTGGCGGATTGGCGAAAGATGTCACTCGTTTTCCGGGGCCGCTGTTCCCTTCGAGGAGGTTGCGATTGACGGCATAACTGCGCTGATGGATCGGCTGGGGCACAATTCCTTCCCCGCCGCGCGTTTCATCAGCGGGACAGATGAAGATCTCGCCCAAAATCTCGTTTGATACAGCGAGGTTGAGATACGGGCGGAGCATCGTGGCAAACCAGACTTCATTGGTCAGCGGGTTGTGACCGGGTGCCACGCGATCCTCATTGTCCTGCATAAACATTGCATGCGCCAGCCCGATTTGCCGCTGATTATTCGCACAGGCACTGGTGCGTGCCGCATTCCGCGCGGCACCAACCACCGGAATTAAAATCGCCGCGAGGATCCCGATAATCGCGATAACCGTGAGCAGCTCAATCAGGGTAAAAGCCCGCCTCAAAAAATTCCTGCCGGGTTTTTGGGTCATCGTGTTTTATGCCTCCATATCTGAATAAATTAATCCTTTCCGGCTCATCCGGCTTCCGCGGGCGCCAGTCCCGCCCAACGACTTCATCTTCTTCAACTGCAGTTCCAGCGCCTGCTGGAGGTGGTCCCGCATCGCCGCGATCGCGGAATCCTGGTTCTCGTTTCGAATCGCCTCGAAAATCCGCAGATGGCTCTCCCAAACGTCGATCGGATCGTTCCGCTGACGCTTGAGCGCGAGGGTCAGCGGCCCGGCCAGCGAGACGACCCGGTGGATCACCTGAAAGCGCAGAATTTGCTCGAGCAGCAATTCATTCCGGCCCGCCTCAATGACGGCCATATGAAAACGAATATCCTCCCGGCCGAGCACCGCCCACTGCTCGTCGTCCGATTCCTGCGTGGTCTCCCTCGCCAAGTCGCGCATGGTCGCAAGCGATGTCTCCATTGCCTCCAAGTCTTCCCGCGTGCGGCGCTCCGCCGCAAGGCCGGCCGCGAAGGTCTCAAACGCGAGCCGCATCTCCGAAAGATTCTTAAATTCTTGGTAATCCATCGATTTCACCACCGCACCGAGGCGCGGCGTGATCTCGACCAGCCCGTCGTTCTCCAGTTGCAAAAGCGCCTCCCGAACAGGTGTCCGGCTGACGCCCACCTCGCCCGACAGGCTCTGCGCGGACAAAAAATCTCCAGGTTTGAACTCGCCGTCCAGAATCTTCTGGCGAATGAATGCGTAGGCCCGCTTGCTGTTCATCATTTTCGAGTATTGACATGCATACACCCTAATACAAGCCTTTTTTGCGACCAGCGCCTGCAAGTCCAGCGCGACATCTTTTCCAATCATTTGCCTTCGCAACGCCTCTTCTATGACGTTTCTCGATTATTCATCCATGGTGGCCTACCTGATCGGGATGGTCGCGATCGGCCTCTGGTTCAGCCGCGACAAGCAGGACACCGAGAATTATCTGCTCGGAAACCGGTCGATGGCCTGGTGGCTCCTCGGCGTCTCCTACATGATTTCCCTGATGAGCACCATCACGCTCGTCGCGATTCCAGGCGAAGCGTACAACAACGGCCTCACGATGGTGATCAGCATCCTGCTCATGCCGTTAACCGCGGTCGCCACGTTTTTCATCTTTATCCGGTTCTATTTCAAAAGCCGCGTTTTCACCCCGTTCCAGTACCTTGAACAGCGCTTCGATCATCGCGTTCGCGCGGTCGGCGCCGCGATCTACTGGCTGACGCGGCTGATGTACCTCGCGCTCGTCCTCTACTCGTCCGCCAAAGTCTTCCAAGGCGCCAGCGGATGGCCGATCCCCCTGACAATCATCCTCGTCGGCGTCGTGGGCATCGCCTACACCACCGTCGGCGGCTTCCGCGCGGTCGTCTGGACCGACCTCGTGCAATTCCTGGTGCTTGCTGTGGGGATTTTCCTGATTCTCGCCGTCGCCATCCGCGCGGTGCCCGACGGCTTGATCGGCGCCTTTCAATTCGCCTTTGAAAACAACCGCGGCTTCGAGGCCGCCAAGGATCCCTCCTTCTTAAGCTTCGACCCCCATGTCCGTCTGACTCTCTGGCTGTTGCTTTTCGGCTCGCTGACTTCGAGTCTCTTTGGAAATTCCGCCGACCAGATCGCGATTCAGCGCCTGATTGCCACAAAAGGCTATGCCGAGGCGAAACGAACCCTCTACATGTCGGTCTCGCTCGCGGTCCCGGTCGTCCTGATGCTCTGGATGATCGGTGTCGCAATCTTCAGCTTCTACGGACATCAGCCCGAGGAACTCCGGCCAGAAAGCGGCGACCTCGCCTTGTTCCAGTTTATCGGCTCCCACCTTCCTTCCCCCATCCCGGGACTGATCGTCGCCGCCATGCTCGCGGCCGTGATGAGCACCCTGGATTCCGGCATGAACAGCTTGGCAACGGTGGCGACAAAGGATTTCTACCTGCGGCACTGGCGAAAGGACGCCGACGAGGCTTCCCAGATCCGCTTCGCGAAATCGATGACGACCGGCGTCGGTTTGTTCGCCATCGTCGTCGGCCTGATTCTGGGCACCCTTTCCAGCGGTATCGGCGAAACGATCATCGAGGCGGGCGCGGTCTGGACCACGCTCGGGGCCGTGCTCGCACCCGCTTTCCTCCTCGGTGTCACCAGCAAGCGATTAAACGCGACCGGTGTGCTCATCGCCATGGGCGCCGGCTGGGTCGGTACCGCTTTGACCGTCATCTGGTACTATTTCTCCCGCTGGAGCGACAACCACGAGCCGATCAGTTTCCTTTACACCGGCGTCCCGGGACTCGTCCTCACTCTTCTCGTCGGCTACCTTCTTGCCCGGTTCACCCCCCAACAGCCCGAGGAAAAAATTTCCGACCTGACGTTGTTTACGCTGCAAGATGGCAAATCCGCCAACTCCGCAACCGATTCCTCGCAGCAGACAGATCGCGCGGAATTGCCGGGTACCGAAACGGCGCGGTGACCGGTCAGCCGCGCGCAATGATCTTCTCCGCGATCGTGTTTCCGATGCTGAGAGCCGAGGTCGCTGCGGGTGACGGCGCGTTGAGAACATGGATAAGCCGTTCTCCTTCGACGATTGCAAAATCATCGAGCAAGCCTCCATCGGGGGCGACCGCCTGGGCCCGGACACCCGAAGGAGACGGCAAAAGATGCTCTTCCCGAACCTCCGGCACGAGACGCTGGAGCGCGCCTGCAAATGCCCGTTTGCTCAGGGAACGCCACATCTCCGCAAGGCCCATTCGCCAATGACGCGCGGCCATGTTGTAAAATCCGGGATATCCAAGCATTCCAGACAAATCTTTTACGCTAACGTCGGTTTTGCGGTACCCTTCACGAGCCAGCGCGAGCACCGCGTTCGGTCCGCAGTGAATGCCGCCGGAAATCATCCGAGTAAGGTGTACTCCCAGAAAAGGAAAACGGGGGTCCGGCACCGGATAGATTAGATTGCGGCACAGCCGCGGCGCGTCTTTGCTGAATTCAAAGTATTCCCCGCGAAATGGAAAAATCCGCACGGGCGGGCGATCTCCGCTGATCGCGCAAATCCGATCCGAATAAAGCCCGGCGCAATTCACAACATGCCTCCCTAAAAATTCTCCGGCGGTTGTTTGCACCGCTGTCTCCCCGGCCCGCTCCACCAGTCCCTCCACTTTCGCGCCGGTTATGATTTGGTGACCCGCGGCGCGCATACGCTCCGCCAACCGGCGACAAACTTCCCGGTAGTCGACGATGCCGGTCTCCGGAACGTGCAATGCCCGTATTCCGGCAGTGTGAGGCTCCAGCTCCTTGAGTCGATCGGCATCGACCACCTCACAACGCAGTCCGTGTTCCCTGCCTCGCTCATAAAGCCTCTGCAAACCGGGCAGTTCCGATTCATCCGCCGCGACGATTACTTTGCCGCAAATCTCATGCGGGATTTGCTCTTGTCGGCAAAACTCAACCATCATCGCCAGCCCCGCCCGACAATTTTCAGCTTTGAGAGAGCCCGGTCTATAATAAATACCCGAGTGCAGAACTCCGGAGTTCCGTCCTGTCTGGTGCCGCGCGAGATCCGACTCCTTCTCCAAAAGAATCAGCGTTTTCCCCGGCTGCTTCCTCGTATACTGATAAGCTGTCGCCAATCCGACGATCCCGCCGCCTATAATGATGATGTCACACGATTTCATTCTTGCTCCAGTCCGCTACCAGGCGGTCCAGCCGCCATCGACAACCAGAGTCTGTCCCGTCATATACGAAGAAGCATCCGAAAGCAGAAACGTCACGGGACCTGCGACTTCATGGCGCCGCCCGATGCGCCCCATCGGAACTTTCTCCGCAAGCCGGCTGACGAAGTCCGGATTTTCCTCTTGCACGCGGCTGTTCGGAAAGGGACCGGGGGCAATCGCGTTGCACCGGACTCCGCTCGTTCCCCAATACACGCCGAGATAGCGGGTCATCTGGATAATGCCCGCTTTACAGATGCCGTAATCGATCGGATTGACATTCATAGGGGGCCTGTAGACCCGCGGATCGGGCGAAACCATCCCGTACATGCTGGATACAAGAACAATGCTGCCGCCTCCGTTCGCCGCCATGGCCAAACCAATGGCACGAGCCAAGAACAGAGTGGCCGTCAGCGAACCATGACTGGTCGATTCCATCTGCTCCGGAGTCAAATCCTCCAGGTTGCTTCGGCTCGATCGAGTCGTGAGAATCACCAGCCCCCGCGGCACGCCTCGTTCGCGCAACCACGTCTCGACGATCTTCCGCGTCGCTGTGACATCCGTCACATCGATCGTTTCCGGCGTCACCTGCCCGCCCAGTTTCTCCTGTTCCACCCATTCATGGGCGCGCCGATCGAGATCCGCGCAGAGCACGCGCGCTCCGCTTTCCGCCAGCTGCCGCACCACCGGTCCGCCCAGCCAGCCGGCTCCGCCGAACACCCAGATATCGCGTGATGTTAATTCGAATGCCTTGCTCACCTTGTTCCTCGATTCAGGTTCTTTCTCACTGCTCGGCGTAAACCAGCCTCCAATGAGCCGCCTGCAGGTACGCTTCATGACGGTCTTTCCCGGGCGCTTGATACCAAACGGTCACAAGACGGCCGTCATCGAGTTCCACCGTTGACGGATAACCCATATCCGCTCGCTCGGTGCCGTCATAAAGGACGATCGGGTTCGACCAGGTGTCGCCATTGTCACGACTGACCCTTACCTTTATCGGCCATGGCGGAACGCGGTGACCGTAACTCATAACAAGATCTCCATTTTTCAAACGAAGGAGATGGGAAGGGTTTCCAGCACCGTCCGGGATACCGATGCTAGCCGGGACCGTCCAAGTCAGTCCTCCGTCCTCAGAAATGGTCTGAAGGATCGTTCCGCCGCCTCGGATATGCGCGACGATTCTGCCTGTCGATGTTTCAACAGCGTGCAACTCATGATACTCCGTTGCCTTGTCGCCCGGCCGCACCGGAATCGCGGCAAGACGCCGCCACGTTCTTCCGTCATCTTCCGACACGTGGACGAACGGTCCGCTCGACTCCCTCCCTGCAAACAGAATCCGCCCATCGCTCAGTGGAGTCAGCCCATGCGTATTGTGGATCGGAACCGGATACGGCTCCGACCACGAGCGACCGCCATCCTCCGAACGCGAAAGCCACCCCCGGCTCGGCCCGCTCTGAAACTCCGCCGGAAGCCGTTCCCGCATCAAGCGCCACCGCTTCAGTCTCGATTCAGTCCAGTCCGGCATAAACCATTCAGAAGTTCCTTCCGCGGCAGGCCAGTTTTCCGCGATTTCATCCAAATCGACGCGCGACAGCCACACCTGCGATGTGAACCAGTTCACCAGCAGCGCGCCGCCAGGCGTCTCCGTGATCGCGCCATCACGATCGTCAGTCGGGAAGTCCGCCACGACGATGGCCCCCGTCCACGTCTCTCCGTCATCCTCCGACAAAATCAGTTCGATTCTCCCGAACGGGTCGATGTGCCCTTCCCTCCCGCCGTTATAGGCCACCGCGAGACGGCCGTCCGAAAGACGGGTCATATTCGGCCAGGCATGATAATCCGAACGCAATCCGCTGATGTGCGAAGCAATCGCTTCCACATGAGCCGTCACGCTTTCTCCCGCTCTCGAAAATCCAAGGACCGGAGCAGCGCAGATCAATAAGCAAACCGTCCAAAGCCGGCTCAAAGCAGCCATTTTGTCGTTCTTCTTTCTATTCATTATTTATCGATTTCGACTCTTCCCAACTCTTCCATCAAACCGGAGCCTGTATTTCCTAATCGTTTCTTGCGACGGGACCCGGAACTGAGATAGCTGATCGTGCATGCCACACTGATGTTGACCGTAAGCGCACTGATTCCGATCCATTGGAAACTTAATCCCGGCAGGCCGGTGATAACGTCCCAGTATCCTATACAAACCGCCGTGGCAATGCCGCAAATGCACCCCGCAATCGCGCCAAGGGCCGTCGCGAACGGGACAAACAGTGCCAGGAAGAAGAGCGCAAACAGCGGGGTCACAAGCAGGTTCGTCGTCTTTTGCGTAACTTCCAGAAAGTTTCCGGGAACGTATTGCATAAGCGAACTTGCCGCAACCGTTATCACACCGATGCCGAACGCCAGATACTTGGAAAAACGCAAGTGTCCTTCCTCCGTTTCCGGCCTGCGTCGAAACCGATCCAGAAAATCCGTCTGTACAACCGCGGTCACCGAATTAACACCGGAGTCGATGCTCGACATGGCCGCCGCAAACAGAGCCGCCACAACCAGTCCAGACACCCCGGTGGGCAAAAACTCGGCAATATACAACGGAAATATCTGATCCCCGTTCTCGATGAGATCGATCCCCGGCGGCAGTGCTTCGGGATGAGCGCTGAAGTAACCGAGAAGCGCGAAACCTACGAGCGCGAGGAGCCCCATCACAACCACGACGGCCGCGCTGTTTACAAGGTAGGACCGCCGGGCGGTCCGAGCATCCCGTGTCGCCATGTAGCGCTGGATGGCGGTCTGGTCCCCTCCGGCTGTCGAAACCTG
Source organism: uncultured Opitutales bacterium (assembly GCA_964645585.1). Taxonomy (GTDB): domain Bacteria; phylum Verrucomicrobiota; class Verrucomicrobiia; order Opitutales; family T3Sed10-336; genus DATGSL01. The sequence continues at coordinate 27,426 of CAZYAN010000028.1, read as the reverse complement.
CCAGACCAGCCCCGATAGAATCGCGCCCAGGGCGGTCGCGCGAACGCGGGGATCAAAGCTATATAACGGCTGGGTGTCCCAGGTGCTCACCCACTCCGATGGCCACCATGCAAAGCCGCCCATTTTTACACTGATGAAAACCACGGTCAGCACGGCCCCGCCAAACAGGAGACAGAACTGGAAAAAATCCGTGATGACAACCGCCCGCAACCCTCCCATCGACGTATAGATGATCGCCACCAATCCGCAGCAAGCCGCCACAACCGGAATCCATTTATCATCAATACCAAGTATCACGACGAGCGCGGTCGACGTCAGGTAAATCAAAAGTGACATCCACACCAGCCGCAAAAAAATAAACATCGACGCGCCCAGCAATCGCACCGCGATTCCAAGCCTCGCTTCCAACAGCTCATAAGCACTGGTGACGCGCTGCCGCATCAAAACCGGAATGAGAAGATAGCCAACAACGATGTAGGCGATCGGAATCGCGGCGAGACTGGACAGCACAACCGGTCCATGCCGGATCATCTCACCCGGCTGGGCCAGATAAGTAATCGTGCTCATTAGAGTAACAAAGAGCGAGATGCCGATCAAAGCGGAGGGCATATTCCCGCCACCGGTAAAATACTCACCTTTCGTCTCCTGCTTGCGAGAGCAGTGCCATCCGAGCCAGAGGACGCCTCCTCCATAAAGCAGAATCATCAGCCAATCGACCGCGTGAAGCCTGCTTCCTCCCATTTGACCTAAAAGCGAAATTTCCAGCATCCTCAGTTCATTCAATCGTTATCCGTCACAAGCCGATAATATCCACGCCTCAAACCGAGAGTAGAATCAAAATAGTGGACCGACTCGCCCGTGCCTCTCCTCCATCCCGAAAAATCCTCCCAGACGGGAAGCCGTCCGGCTCTTTCCAGCCGATAAAGGATTCCGTCCCAAGTCCGAACTTCCAACTCGATCGCCGGACGAACCACTTGAAGCATCGCCGGTCGGCTCGGAATTCCGGGTATCACCGAAACCGCCGCGTCCGGCGCGTACGCCCCGCTCGTATCCCACCGAATATAATCGATATGGAATCTGCCCGCGTAACGAACGTCGCTTGTATCCCCAAATAGCAACTCATTCCATCCGCTCGGAGGGGCCCGGAGATGGGATCCTATCAGCTTTCCGTTGCGCCAGATATGCCATTCATTCCGGCCAGGCATCTTCACGATTCGGATGGTTTGAAAGCCATCCGTTTGGTCTTCACCCTTCGCCATTACGGCAGCGGGATGTCTCTCGCCATTCCACCACAGGATCGAGTCGGATCGGAACTGAAGCGTGGCTTCTCCACCGGCCTCGCCGTTTCGAACGGAGAAGGCAAGAGCGCCGTGCACTGGATCATGAACTTCCTCAACCCAAATCCGCGCTTCGACCGTGAATCCGGCATCGAAATCGCCTTTCCAAAAATTGCCTCCAGGCGCGCCATTCGAACGATAATGAATCCGTCGGACCGCATGGGCGGCATCGGTTCGATTAATCGTATCCACCGTTAAAATACCGGCGGCCAGTCTTTCAATACCGTCACCAGTGCCGCGCAGCCAGGCTGGCGACGCGGCGGCCGGCAACGCGTCCGCCTCATAACTTTCTCCTGAATGATACTCGGAAAAATCCGTCGACTCTTTGTGCGGAATCCGCTGGCGGTAGGTGATGACCGGATCGGCAGGCGCGTCGAACGCGCGGTTGCTCGAAACGCGAATCCCGAAGGTGCTGATCGTGCTGGAGGGATCCGCATGGTAGCGATTACTGGACAAGAAGGTGCCGGAGACACTGTTAAAAGCGCCCCCTCGGCGCCCGCGGTTTCCATTGGCCTCCAGACTTTCATTCCATTCCCACACGTTCCCGGCCAAGTCATAGATTCCGTAATAGCTGCGAGTGGCCTTGTAGGCGCCGACATCGGTGGTCGTCCCCACCGCGCCATCGAAGTTTGCCGTGTTTGTTCCGCCCGGAGGAAAGGCGGGAACAGGAGGCGTGTCATTCATGGTCGGATAGCGAAAGTAACCTCCCGCACCGCCGTTCAGCTCGGGACTGAAATAGGCCGCCTTGTACCATTCGTCTTCGGTCGGCAGCGCAATCCAGTCAGCCTCGCTGCCCCGCAAGTAGTCGGCCACGGCGATCAGCTTTTCAGGACCCGCGAAGGTATAATAACCATCCTCGGTCGTTTCCGGTCCCTGGGCGCCAAACGGCTTTCCGTTCATCAGCCAGTTGGTGTAACGGGCCGCGCTGTAAAAGGAAACGTAGCCAATGGGACGCTCGCTCATATCCGAGCCGATATTCATCCCGTTTCCGGAAGGAAGAATAAAATAATGATAGCTTCCGGGCTCCCCGGTACGGCCGATTCCTCCACTCTCCTGACTCCCCATCGAAGAAACCCACAGCTTGTTCGGATCGTCTGCCGCCACGGCGTTCAGAAACTCCGCGTACTGCCGGTTAGTCACAGGAAATCGTGACAGGTAAAAATCGTAATCTACGGCGCCAAAACCTTCACTCCCCGCGCCTACCCGGACATCCGCGGCATTTCCGGCGTCACGCACGGGAACCATCTCGATTCGAGATGACGGGACCTCGCCGGCATCTTCGATCAGTCGCCATCGCGCGGCCGAGAGAAATCCTTGATGGCGTGGATCCGCGGGAGTTTCATACCAAACCGTCACAAGAGATCCATCAGCGACTTGCACCGTTGACGGATAACCCATATCCGACCGCTCCGCACCGCTGTACAGAATCAGAGGATGCGACCAGCTCTCGCCGCCGTCGCGACTGACACGTGTTTTAATGAGCCATGGAGCGCCCCGGTGGCCGTAGGTCATCAAGAGATCTCCGTTTTCCAACAGCAAGAGATGGGAAGGGTTCCGCGCCCCCGCGGACACACCGATTGGCGCAGGCGTCGTCCAGGTATGTCCCCCATCGTCAGAAACGGTCTGCAAGATGCTCCCCTCGTTCACCGGGTTGTGATTTCGAATGTGAACGACCAACCGTCCGCTCGCCGTTTCCACACCATGAAGTTCGTGGTACTCTCGCGCGTCATCACCCGGACGGACAGGAAGAGGCGCGAGTTCCCGCCATGTTCTTCCATCATCCGGCGTAGAGAATACGCTGACGCTGGCCCCCGACCGTCCAAAGTACAAAGGATCTCCGTTCTCACGCACAGTGATTCCGTGGACGTTGTGCATGGGCACTTCATACGAGTCGGACCAAGTGATCCCGCCGTCCTCCGACCGCTTCATCCAATACCGTGACGGGCCGTCACGAAATCCCTCGGGGAGCCGGTCGCGCGCCATCATCCAGCGTTTCAGCCGCGATTCCGTCCATGCCGGCATAAACCATTCGGATGTTCCTTCCGCCGCCGGCCAGTTCTCCGCGATCTCATCGAGATCGACCCGCGACAGCCAGGCTTGCGAAGTCGCCCAATGCAAGAGCAGCGTTCCGGCAGGTGTTTGCGATATCGCGCCATCGCGGTCGTCCGATGGAGAATCCTCCAGAATTCTGGACGTTGTCCACGTTCGTCCACCATCCTCCGACCAGATTGCCTCGATACGACCAAAAGGACACACATGCCCTTCCCGCCCTCCGCTATAGGCAACGACAAGCCTGCCATCAGAAAGTCGCGTCAGCGTCGGCCAGCCATGATAGTCCGACCGAAGTCCGCTAATAAAGTCGAAAACCTCATCGACGTGCGCCGAAAATCGCCCGGTTCCGCCCGCATAATTTCGCGGCGCAAGAGGACCGAGCCAAAAGAAGCATCCGGCAAGGAACCAGTGAACCTGCAGCCTGCCCGCGCGGCACCTCCTCGCCATGAGGCGCGCGCGCGGACACGGAGCATGATCCGAACTATTTCTCATCTATTTCCGCACGATAGAAACCTCGATCCATTCCGAGTGTGGAAAACAAGTGGGCCGCTGGCGCACCGGTCCCGGTTTCCCAGCCGGTCAGATCCGCCCAATCCTCCAGGTTCCCCGCCCCGTGGATTCGGTACGGAACGCCGTCCCAGGTGCCGACCTCAATTTCAACGGCCGGCTCAACGACCTGCCCCGCGACCGCGACGCTTGGCAAACCAGGCACTTCGGCGGACGCTTCACTGGGAGCGTACGCGCCGCTGTTATCCCACCGAACATAATCGAAATGAATCTTGCCGCTGTATTGGGCGTCGCTGGTGTCCCCGAAGATCAATTCATTGACCGTCGTTGTGACCGATCGCATGTGCGCGCCGGCAAGCACACCATTTCTCCAGACATGCCACTCGTTCTTGCCGGGCATTTTTACTATTCGAATCGTCTGGTAGCCAGCGGTGTGATCTTCCCCTTCGGCCATAATCCAGACGGGATGAGTGTCACCGTTCCACCAGCGAATCGAATCGGCACGGAACTGAAGCTGCGCCTGTCCTCCGCGGCCGCCGTTCCTGACAGCGAACAGCCCCGCACCATGCTCGGGGTCATGCACTTCTTCCACCCATACCCGGAATTCCACCGTAAAACCGTTGTCGAAATTCCCGTCCCAGAAATTTCCGCCCGGAGCGCCTTCCGAACGATAATGAAGAATTCCTGATGTATCCGTCTGTAGACTCAAAATACCGCCCGAGGCACTTGCAACGCCTCCGTCCGCCTCCTTCGCCCACTGCGGCGATGCGGCATCCGGCAGCACATCCGCTTCATAGCTCCCGCCCTCAAAGTCGTTTGAATCGCGAACCTGAAGCGTCTGGCGTTCTCTCACCGGACCCGGCAGGGGCCCGCTGCTGGCGATCCGAAATCCCACCCCGCTCGCCAGGCTGGTAGCCGCCAAGCTGTTTCGGTGTGTGGACAGCAAAGTTCCGCCGCTGGCCGCACTGTTGTAAGCGCCGCCGCGCCGGCCCCGATTACCATCGATAATGGTGTCATTCCGTTCCCACGCGTTGCCCCCCATATCGAATGCGCCGTAATAGGTATACGTCAGCGGGTAGGCGTCGACGTCCGTTGTTGTATTAATCAACGATCCAAAGTTAGCGGAATTTTCTCCGCCAGGCGGGAGCTCGGCTACCGGCACCGTGTCGCTCCGCGTCGGATACCGGTAGTAGTAACCTTCGCCGTCATTTGCCGAAGGGTCGTAATAAGCCGCCTTGTACCATTCGTCCTCGGTGGGGAGGGCGACCCAGAACACATCGTTGTCCGGATGGCGAAGATCCTGGCGCTCGGCGATAATGTTATTTTGGCCGTCGAACGTGTAAAAGCCGTCTTCCGTCGTGCTGGCGTCCTGCGGTCCGCTTGGCTGACCGTTCATCAGCCAATTGGCGAAACGCGCGGCGCTGTAAAATGAAATGATATGCACCGGCCGCTTGGCCATGTTTTGACCCGCGTTAATTCCGCTTTCCGGAGTGCGCACAGCATAGGTGTAATTGCCCGACGATCCGCTGCGAACGATTCCTCCGTGTTCGTTAGTCCCATTGTTCGTATGGTAGAGACCGTACGTGTCGGTCGCCGCGACCGCGTTCAGAAACGCCGCATACTGTTCATTTGTAATTTTATATTTGCCAATGTGGTATTCGTAGTCGACTGAACCGAATCCTTCGCTCCCCGCCCCCGCTCGGGTGTCCGCAGGGTTGCCTGGGTCGCCGATCGCCACGGTCTCAATGACCGTCCAGTTATGTTGACCGTGAACCGCAACCGCCGTTATCAAACCTGCAAGAGGCGCGGCGACTGAAAAAAATCCGTGTTTGCTATTCATCGTTAACTCCAGCTTGAGGTTGTTTTCCGTTCACTCGCTTTCAATCACTCGAACCAGCAGAGCGCCGTCCCGGTCGGAAAGAATCCGGCTCATCGGCTCCCCTGTCCCCACAAAATGACCGCCAACATCGGTCCACTCGTGGCCGTCGGCCGATTGCTGCACTTGATACAGCAGGCCGGGCTGGGTTGGGAATACGATCTCCTTGGCCTGATAGATACGAAGATCGTTCGGCCTCTCCGGAATCGTTGCGGATTCGGGGGCGGGTGCATACGCGCCAGTCGTGTCCCACCGAAGGTAGTCGATATGTATCTTGCCGGCGTAGCGGCCGGAGGTTGTATCGCCAAAGATTAATTCATTCACACCAATGGAACCGGCCTGCAAATGAGTTCCCACAAGCGCATTGTCACGCCAGACATGCCAGCGATTCAGCCCCGGCATCTTTACAATTCGAAAGACATGAAATTCGCCCGTATTATCTAATCCCTCCGCCAGAACCTGGGTAAAGGGCCGATCGTCCGTAAGATTTACCCAGCGAATCGAGTCGTGACGAAACTGGATCTTTCCCTGGCCGCCCGCGGGGCCGCCTCGAATAGCAAAAAACGCGGCGCCATGCTCCGGATCGTAATCTTCTTCCACGCGAATTCGAATTTCGGCGGTATAACCGATTTCCGGATCGCCATCCCAAAAATTCTCCGGTGCATTCGAAGTCCTGTAATAAACTCGAGGGCCCCTGTCGGAAACATCGTCGGGATTGACCAAGTTCAAGGTCAGAACCCCTCCGGATACGGTGTCAGACGCTCCCCCAGCCGGTTCAAAGCGAAACCACGGAGGAGTCGCCAGGTCGGGCCAGGTATCCGCTTCGTAGCTTCCGGGAAATTGGTCCGACGCCTTTACGTCAAGGACCTGTGCCGCCTGCAACGATAGAGGGGCCGTGACTCCGGCACTCAATCCGGATATCAACACGAGGAGAGTTAAGAATCGATCAGTTGATCGTGTAGACGATGAATGGACTTTCATGGTTTGGATTCAGGTTTATATTCGAAACAGGCAGGCCGATTTTTATTATGCTGATATAACGATTTCAGCGGAAATACAGACTCCGTTCACGCGACCCCAGCGGCTGCAACGACTTGTTTGATTCTATCATTCTTATGGGCAAACCAGGAACCGGCTTCCGCCCGCTCAATCATTGAAAAAGGAATATTCTTTCGCCGGTTCGCCCGTTCCCGGACGGGGTTCGGGGACGATATCAACAAAACGCACGCTCCCATCAACAAAAGCGATGTTCGCTTTCAACTGTGAGCCTGGGGAAGCATGCCACCAAAGGGCGAGACGACGCCAGTCACCCCCCGCGTATTCGATCACGCGGGCATCCTGGTCGGCGAAGAAGACCATCCGCGTGGGATTGGTAATCTGGTTCACCCGCAACCCTAAAAGGCCCGCGCGATCCTGTCCCGCCGCGACGCGCGTACTGTTGGTAACATAAGAGTTGTAAAAATAGCTGGTGCCCTGGCTTTCATGAAACGGCCTTTCCGCCCAGGACGGAGCATTGGCAGCCCGATGCCTCGCCAAATCCCCAGGACAGCGAAAGACATCGTAACTATGATCCACGTACGAATTCAGTGGAAGATTGCGCGGATCGACGCCGGGCGGCTCCCCGCCGACCCTCCACGGACTGACGATCCCCGATAATACCGGAAAGGCGTCGTCGTGCTCTTGAGCGTAGAGGCTTCCAGCCATCGCCAGTTGCCTCAAGTTCGATTGGCACGCGGCGCGGCGTGACTGCTCTCGAACCGCGCCAACCACCGGGATCAGGATCGCGGCCAGGATCCCGATAATCGCAATTACGGTTAATAGTTCAATCAGGGTGAACCCTCCACGGCGCAATCGCTTTCCACTCGGTAACATGATATCCTCCAGATTCGTTAATTTTCGTTAGATGAACGGGATCATGGCTGTTGTCTCTGCTTCCCTTCGGGCTCTCAACTGTACCTTGATACCCTGCGCAAGATGTTCCTCCATCGCCTCCCTGGCTTCCTCCCGTCTTTGCCTTCGAATGTTTTCGTAGATCTTCAAATGGCTCTCCCAAACATCGAGCGGGTTGTTGCGGCAGGGGTTCAGCTTGATTCCTCCATTTTCCGTCACCCGCGGGTTCAGCACTTTGGCGATTACTTGAAATCGGAACACCTCATCCTTCAGCAATCGGTTTCCGCCGGCATCGATAACGGCGGTATGAAAACGAATATCTTCCTGAATCAGTCTTCCGAAAGATTCTTCCTTGTTCGCCGCCTCAGAGAATGCCTGCACCAATCCACGCATCGCTTCGAGTGTCTGGCCCATCGCCTCCAGATCTTCCGCGGTTCGTCGTTCCGCCGCCAAAGCCGCGGCGTGGGTTTCCAAGGCGATCCGCAAATCACACAAATCACGAAATTCCTCCAGTGTGGCGCTTTTCACACGAGCCTCCTGGCGCGGCGTGAGGACCACGAGGCCTTCGGCTTCCAGTTCCCGCAACGCGTCCCGAACCGGCGTCCTGCTGACACCAATTTCCTCCGCGAGATGCTTGGCGGATAACTTCGCTCCGGCTGGGTATCCGGCGGACACGATCTTCTGCCGAATCGCCGTGTAGGCTTTTGCCGCGCTTCGGTTCATTCTACGCATCGCCCCTTTTCCTCATCCGTTGCACCATCCGGAAACTCTCTGATTCTTATTGGAACCGCGATCGAATCGGCCTGCCGAAACCAAGATTTCGTCCAAGAATAAAGATAAAGGTCCAGGCTCGTCACCGGCGGCAGGGAAAAGATAAGCAGCAGAGGGTTTAACATTCATTTGGCAGCTGGCAACCGTTCGTCATTTTGCGACTTCAGAAGATTTCACTGCAGTCTGCTCGCCGCCCTTCGCGAGCCACCTGAAGTTCAGGATTCTGTCGATTCAGGAACCATTAATTTCCGTGTATGCACGAGAACGCAAGCCTTTTTGTGAAAATTTTTGAGGTTTTCATGGAACCGCGAAACCGGCCTGAACACGCGCTTGCCCGGTCAAAGGCACCCGGTGAAGCGCTGCTTTCCGCGCGGTATCAACCTGTCAGAAACTCCTTCATCCGGAGAGCAGCCGCGCCGCCCCAGGCGAATCTCGATCGCCCTCATCCTCCGCCCATCTCCGAATCCGAGAGATTCGGTTGCAAGCGAAAACCGAAAGCCCGCGGGCGCGCTATTGAAGGAACGCGGTCATGGTCTGGCTTTCCAAGGCCTTCCTCGCCCTCAGTTGCGCTTTCATCCCCTCTTCCAGGTGCGCTTCCATGGCGACCTTGGCTTCCTCCCGTTCCTGAAGGCGGATCGCCTCAAAGATTCGCAGGTGACTCTTCCAGACATCATGGGGATTGTTGCGGTACAGACTCGCCTTCCCTCCCTGTCTCGCCAGCGCCCCCGCGTTCAGGACTTTGGCGATGATCTGGAATCGAAGCATCTCCTCCCGCAGGAGTTGATTACGGGTCGCGTCGACAACGGCGGTGTGAAATTGAATATCCTCCCGAGCGATCCGAGCAAAGACCTCTTCGCTGTTCTCGCCTGGCAAACCATCCACCAGCGCCCGCATCGCCTGCAACGTCTGCTGCATCATCTCGATATCATCTTGGGTGCGCCGATCGGCCGCCAGGGCGGCCGCGTGCGTCTCGAGGGCGATTCGCAGCTCGCACAGATCACGGAACTCCTCGAAGGTCGCACTCTTCACCCGCGCTTCCTGCCGCGGCGCGAGAACCACCAGCCCCTCGGTCTCCAGCTCTCGCAGAGCATCCCGGACCGGTGTACGGCTCACTCCGATTTCTTCCGCGAGGTGTTTGGCGGAAAGCGTGGTTCCCGGTGCAAATTCATTGCTGAGAATCTTCTTACGAATGATCGTGTAGGCCTTTTCGGTGCTCCGATTCATAGGATGCATGGCAGCAAACATTTCTGTGCATACGCTGACGGCGCAAGCTTTTTACCAATCACTGACGGCAGCGAACGCCCAGGCAGCGACGTGCGACAAACAGGCGGAAAAAGAAATCAGGCCCGTTTTTCTCCTTGCCATCCGCCGTTGCAACCGCATGGTGCATACACGTGAATATTCAGTCGGGCATCGCGGTATTGATTGTCGGCGCCGGAAGTATCGGAGAGCGCCATCTTCGCTGTTTTCAAGCGACAGAGCGCGTCCAAGTTTCTGCTTGCGAGCAAAATGCGTCTCTTCGAGCCGCGATCGTCGACAGGTACCGGGTAAAGGCGTATGCGGACTTCCAGGAAGCGCTGCGGGCAGGAGACTTCCAAGCGGTCGTCATCTGCACCCCGGCCCACCTCCACGTCCCGATGGCCCGCGCGGCCCTCGAAGCCAATGCAGCCGTCCTGATCGAGAAGCCGCTGAGCGTGTCCCTCGACGGAACCGGCGACCTGATCCGGTTGCGAGATGACCGCGAATTGACCGCCGGCGTCGCCTACGTCCTTCGATTTTCACCCGTGCTTCAACAAGCGCGAGCCTTCCTCCATTCAGGCGAACTCGGCAACCCGCTCCACGCGATCGTGGTCAGCGGTCAGCCTTTCCAGACCCTGCGCCCGGCGTATCGAGAAATTTACTACGCGAGTCACGCGAGCGGCGGCGGCGCCATCCAGGATGCGCTGACGCACTCCGCCCATTCGATCGAGTGGCTCCTCGGTCCCACTCGCATGCTCTTCTGCGACGCGTCGCACCAGGCGCTGGAGGGCGTCGAGGTCGAGGATACGGTAAACATTCTCGCCCGAAACGGCGATGTTCTGGTAAGCTATGCAACCAACCAGTTTCAGGCGCCCAACGAGACCACCGTCTGGATTCACTGCGAGCATGGAAGCATCAAAATCGAGTCGCACCGGCAGCGCTGGGGCGTGTTCCGCCACGGAGAAACCGCGTGGAACTGGAACGCGGCGCCTGTCGAGAGCCGCGACTCGCTGTTCATCGCCCAGGCGAACGCGTTTCTTGACTCCATGCAAGGCAAACAAACCGATCTCTGCTCGCTCGAGGAGGGCGTGCAAACCTTGAAGTTCAATCTTGCCGCCCTCGAATCCACTCGCTCGGGAACACGGATTGCCCTATGAAACTTCCCGGTTCATGCGGGCTGCCTGATGGCGGAAGCGGGGGCTTCAGCCCCTTCTCAGAAGCATGGAAGCACCCGCTCCCGCCTCTGTTATTGTCGCCGATTTCCATCCGATCCTGTTCGTCCGCGAGAAGCGCGGATTTCCTGCTCCCATGAATCCACCGGTCCGCCCTGCAGAGATTCGCCTCGCCATGCTCGGCATGATCGACGGGAACGCCCACCCCTACTCCTGGTCCGCGATCATCAACGGCTACGACCCGGACGCCATGCGCGAAGCGGTCGGCGACCGTTATCCCGTTATCCCGCAATATCTCGGCCGGCAGCCGCTCGACCAAGTCCGTATCGACGGCGCACGGGTGACCCATGTCTGGACCGACGATCCCGAGGAAGCCCCCCGGATCGCCGCCGCCGCGCGAATCCCCGACATTCTCCGAACCCCGGACGAAGCAATCGGCCACATCGATGCCGCGGTGATCGCCACCGACGATGGCAACGACCACATCGACCGCGCCCGCCCGTTCATTGAGGCCGGCATACCGGTTTTTATCGACAAACCGTTAGCCATCAACCTGCCGGATCTGCGCCAGTTCGCCGCTTGGGAACGCGAGGGCAAGCTGTTCCTTTCATCCAGCGGCCTGCGCTATTCACCGGAGCTCGCCGAGCTGAAGCAGACCCTGTCAGACCTGGGCACGATGCGATGGGTGACCGGCACAACCGTCAAAACCTGGGAGCGCTACGGCGTCCACGCCCTCGAGCCGGTTTTCACTCTGCTCGGACCGGGCTTCACACAAGCAACCACGGTTGCCGTCGATGGAGCGAATGTCGTGACCGTCGCGCACCAAAGCGGATCGATAGCAACCATCGCGGTCCTTCCAGACGCCCCGGGAAGTTCCGGGGTGATCGAAGTCTGCGGCACCCGGGCGCGGCGCGCCGTCAAGATGGCCGACACGTACACAGCCTTTCGCAACCAGATGATCGCCTTTATCGACACCGTCCGCGACGGTCGCGCACCGTACCCGTTCTCGGAGACGCTCGAGATCATGCTGATTCTCATCGCGGGAATTCGCAGTCGCGAGCAAGGCGGTCAACCGATTTCCCTGGAGGAAATAAAAGCGGAAATTTTCGAAAAAGAACTGACATGAAAACACTCAGACACAGTCGAGTCCTGAAGGCGCTCCGCAACGGCGAGTCGGCTTCCTCATTGAAGATCAACCTTTCCGATCCGCGCGTCATCGAGATCTGCGGAATGGCGGGTGTCGACGCCGTCTGGCTCTGCAATGAGCACGTGCCCAATGACTGGCTGAATCTCGAAAACCAGATCCGCGCCGCGAAACTCCATGACATGGATACGATCGTTCGGGTCGAACGGGGCAGCTACAGTGGCTACGTCAAGCCGTTCGAGGCCGACGCGACCGGAATCATGGTCCCTCACGTCACCTCCGCCGACGAAGCGAGACAGGTCGTCGAGTGGACACGCTTTCACCCGCTCGGAAAGCGAGCGATCGACGGCGGAAACGCCGACGCGCGGTTTTGCCGGGTCGGCATCGACGACTACATCGAACACAGCAACTCCGAACGGCTGATCATCCTCCAGATCGAATCTCCCGAAGCCGTCGCCAATGTCGACGAGATCGCCCAAGTGCCGGGCTACGACATCCTGCTCTTCGGCCCGGGCGACTTCAGCCACCTGATTGGCAAAGCGGGAAACATCCACGATCCGGAGGTCGTCGAAGCCCGCCAGCGCGTGGGCGCGGCCGCCCGGCGTCACGGAAAATTTGCCATGTCCGCCGGCCTGATGGGATCGCGTGAGATGCTCGAAAAGGAGGGCTACCGCTTCTTCAACCTCGGCGCCGATGTCGTCGGTTTAACCCATTTCTGCAAGAACGCCCTCGCCGATTTCGTCGCCGCCAGCGCCAAGCAGCCGACCGCTATCGTCTGAGTGACCGGTATGAGCTTCCTCGATTCATTCAGCCTCAAAGACAACGTGATCATCCTCACCGGCGGCGCGGGCCTCTATGGCCGCGGGCTCACCGCCCGCCTCGCGGAAACCGGCGCTGAACTCGTCATCGCCTCCCGCAATCTCGAGAAGCTCGAGCCGGTTGCCGAGGAGGAGCGCGCGAGGGGAAACCGTGTGACCGCCGAGGCACTTGATCTCTCCTCCCAGCAATCGATCCAAGACCTGGTGGCACGCGTCCATCGCCGTTTCGGACGGATCGACGGGCTCGTGAACAACGCCTACCTCCGCGTCGCCAAAGGCGGACTTGCCGCCCCGGTCGAACAGTGGGAGGAATCACTGCGCGCCAATGCCACCGGCCTCCTCACCATCACCCGCGCATGCGGCGAGATCATGTGCGGCCAGGGACGCGGCAGCATCGTCAATATCGGCTCCATCATGGGGGTCGTCGGCCCCAACCCGTCCCTCTACGAAGGGACAAATATGAGCGCGTCTCCCGACTACTTTTTCAACAAGGGCGGCATGCTCCAGCTCACCCGCTATTTCGCCTCCTACTACGGCCGCCGCGCGGTCCGCGTCAATTGCCTTTCGCCCGGCGGATACTTTAACCACCAAGATCCGAAATTCCTCGAACGCTACGAAAAACAAACCATGCTCGGTCGCATGGCAAACGATGACGATCTCGCCGGCGCGGTCGTCTTCCTCCTCTCAGACGCCTCCGCCTACATCACCGGCGCCAACATCCCCGTCGACGGCGGCTACACCGCGAAATAAAATCCACCTCAACAACCCAATAACCAATAACCGATAACCGATAACCGATAACAAATAACAAACACCCCATCCCCGCAAATGTCCGATAACACCGATACGCCCTCCACACCCAGCATTGTCATCGATCTCGACCGCCTCGAACGAAACATCACCCGCATGCAGGGCGCCTGCGACCGCCACGGGGTCGAGCTGTGGCCGCATATCAAGACCCACAAAATGGTCGAAGTCGCACGCCGTCAGCTCGCGGCGGGCGCAGCCGGACTGACCTGTGCGAAACTCTCCGAAGCCGAAGCGATGCTTCCGTCGGGCGTAAAACGGATCTTCGTGGCGCACTCCCTCGTCGGAAAAGAAAAGGCGCCGCGCGTGCAGCGGCTGGCGGAGCAGCTCGACACCCTCGTTCTCGCCTGCACCAGCGAACGCCATTTTGAAGCGCTCGACGAACTGATCGCTGCGACAGGACTTCGCCTCCCGGTGATGCTCGCCGCCGACAGCGGCTTGGGTCGGGAGGGATTTCGTGACTTCGACTCCGGCTTCGCCTTGGCGAAACGCATCGCCACCTCCACTCATATGGAGCTTCTCGGCCTTTACACGCACGAAGGCCACGCCTACTCGCTGAAGCCCGAAGAAGTCGACGGTTTTGTCGCCGACCTGCACCGCCGAATGGTAAAATTGCGCGACGACATCGATTCCGAACTCCAGCTTTGGCCGGGTTGCAGCGTGACCGCCGAGCGAATGGCCGCTCTCCCCGGCATCCAAGCGGTGCGGCCAGGAGCGTACGTTTTCGGCGACCTTTCCCAAGCCGTGACAACAAAGGTCATCCGCTGGGAGGATGTCGCCTTGACCGTCCACGCGCAGGTCGTTGACCGCCCGTGCGACGGGCTGGCGCTGATCGATGCCGGCAGCAAGGTGTTCAGCAGCGACAAGACCGCCGCGGGCATCACCGCCCTCGCCGCCGACGGCCGCGATCTCGCCGTCACCCGTTGCAACGAGGAACACGGTTATCTCACGGGAAAGGACGTCGACACAGTGACGATCAGCGAGACTATTTCCTTCATCCCCGCCCACGTCTGCCCGGTCGTCAACCTGACCGACACCGTCAACATCACGCGCGGCAACGAAGTAATCGACCAGTGGCGCGTCGACGCCCGCGGCCGCGTAACATAAATGGCCGGTAAGAGTGAGGTCTTCAGCCCCTCCAGCACCCAAGACGCAACGAATCCTCCTGCCCGGCTGATGCGCGGAAGCGCACACTCTTACCGCGGCTCTCAGCCGCGGAGGGATCGCATGTCCGCGCCTTCTTTAAAACGATATCGGCCCCCAGTCCGGCTGGCGTTCTCCACGTCCTTCCACGGTAAGCACACCGTCCGGGGTGATCCGCACGATCGCCGCCGCCGGGTCCGGACCATTGACGGTCGCGACGATCCCGAAGTAATGGACGCCGTTGAACTGGTAATACCCTCCCGCGTGCCGATGCCCGTAGAACACCGCAACCACATTCCCCTTGTAGCCGAACATCGTCCGCAGCTCGACCGCATTCCCGATTCGATGATCGGTCGAAACATCGTCAAAGCACTGGTGGGAAAACAGAATCACCTTCAATCCCAGCGCCCGCGCCCGGTCGATCGTGCGTGAGATCCATACGACCTGACGCTGCGGCACGTACGTATCCGCCCATGAAAAATTCCCGCGATCGTAAGAAACTTCATCCTCCCGGTAGTTCGCGTCGATGACGATGAACCGGAATCCGCCGTGATCGAAATAGTAGTTGGATGCCTTGAAAGCTCCCGATGTCGCCCCGATGAAATCCGCCTTGCTCAGGTCCCCGAGATCATGATTCCCCATCAGGTAGTGGCGCTCACCTGTGTATTTGCGGAATTGTTCATCCATCGCCGCCAGCCAGGCAAGCGAGGTCGTGCGCGATCGGCTTTCCTGAATGACATCCCCGAGGTGAACGGCGAAATCGACCTTCTCCTGTTCAAACATCTCCGCCGTCTCTCCCATATTCGGCAGCGACGAACGGAAGAACCGCGGCCGGGGCGTGTCATCGAAATCGCCGTAATGCGTGTCCGCCACCAGGCCAAATGAAATCGGCCGCGCCGCTCCATCCTCCGGGAGACCGATCCGCACTCGGTAAAACTTGCGTTCCGCCGCCGCGCCCGCCCCCGGCGCCACCAGTGCTCCCGCCGCGCCCGTTGCCATCTTCCACAGAAAACCGCGCCGGTCCATCATCGCTTCTCCTCTTTGTTCACTTCCAGCAGCACCCGATCCGGAGTCTCATCCAAAACAGCCGATTCCACCGGCATCCAGTCCGTCAGATCGTCGCTCGCTTCCACCATAACCTCCAACCCGATCGCATCGGGATTCCGCGGCACGTCGAGGACCAGCCGTTCCGCGGCACCACCGTACTCCAACCGCAGGACCGGCCGCTCGCCACGCCTCGCAGGCCGCCACGGATCGAGCCCAAACGCATACTTCTCCAAGTTGGTCAATCCGTCACCGCTCACCACCGCCGCCGCGCCACGGAGGTTCAGCGGCAGCCCGTGACGGACAACCCAGTTCTGATACCCGGTCAATCCATGGCGCTCCAGTTGCGCGGGCGGATGCTCCTGCAGAAGGCGGATCTCGGCGTGACTCAACACACGATCCCAAACCGCCACTTCATCAATCCAGCCTTCCCAGTTCCGGCCGGTCGGCTCCCGATGCGAACCGATATGCAGATAGGTCGACGGAGAAAGTTGCGTCGCATCGGCACGCAACAGCAGCATCCCCGCGTGGGCGCCGTCGAGAAAGATGTCGAGCCGCCATGTTTCCGCATCATAAGTGACCGCAATGTGCCGCCACGCGCGGTGAGGTCCCGACGGAAATGTTATCGACGGCGTGACGCCGACATTGCCGTCGTCGTGAGTGTGAACGTTGCCGGCCTGCACGCCATCGGTCCGCCGCAACCCGTAAGACGCCGGCCAGGTTGTCCCATCGGAGGCTTCGAGAACCATGTAACGATCGCCGCCCGTGATCGCATCGACATCCAGAAAATACCAGGCCGCGCAGGTATAACTTTGCCGGGTAAATGGAGATTGAGGAATCCGCACATATTGCTGGCTCGACCGGCGCAACCGCAGAGAACCTCCCCCAAAACGCGATCGCGAACCGTCGATCGACGCGCCGTTGAAAGGAATCCCATCCAAGCCCGCCCCGCCAACCGTCGACCGGAAATCCTCGTCGAATGTCCAGCAAGCCACCGGCCCCGATTGAGCCTGAACGCTAAGCCCGATCACCGCCAGCGCCACGCCGGCCGCAACCTTGGCAACCGCCATCCCAAACCCGCCCCATCCAAAGTGTCGATCCAACCTCATCTCGCGCTCACCGGAGCATCGCATCCGCCGGGCGCGTTTCAAGCCAATTGACCCAAACGGGGTCCGAAGTAAAACCACCCGCAAAGCCGGGTCTCGCTCCGGCACCTACACCTCGCCTTCCGGATCACGGGCGTCCCGCTCCTCGACAGCCGCAATCCGGTTCGGACGGAGCGCCGACCGGGTCCAGTGCTGCTCCACCGCCTGCACGAACGCCGGCCGAACGAGTTTGGCGCGATCGTGCAGCCATTCGTCATCCTCGCGGCGCAGATAGATTCCTTCCACCCGCTCGTCGCTGTAGGCCGACATCGAGAAAAACCGCTTCAACTCTTCCAGCCGAAACCGCCCTTGCGCCTTTCGCTTCACCGTTGAAAGCCGGGCCGAGCGGGCAAGCGCATCGCGGCGCCGGGTCGACCAGAATCGGCCGGCCGCCTTGTCCCAAACATCGAACACAAGAAACCAGTCCGGGAGTTTCGTGTACGCCACCGAATGGCAGGCATAGCACCACTCGCCGAACAGAATCAGCCGGTCCTCCAGCAGGTCGAAAAGAAGATCCAGACGGGGACGCAGCCAGCCCGCCAGCGGTTTCCATTGCCCGACCAGCGGATCGTGCAAATATTCCCCTCGGTTCTGCAGCCGCACCGCGCCGTCCGGCGAAAAAGATATGCCGAGATTCGCTCCGTCGACTTTCTCCTCAATCACCACTTCGCCGTCCAGAAACGCTTCGCGCTCCGCCTCCGACATGACCTTGTCGCCGCGGATGTCCATGTCCGTCAAAACCGCCAGATGCGGCGTCGCTGGATACTTGAAAAAACTCATGATCCGCGCCTCTCACGAATCCGTTCCATGTCGTCCGGGCAAAGAAAGCTGACTTCAATTCCGCAGGCAAGAAGCTCCTCGCGAACTTCCCAGTAATCCGAATCGCAAGCCTGCAAGATCCGAGCCTTTGGATGGTGCGCGTTTGCCACGGCGACGAATACCCGGTCCGAACGGTCAAAATCCCGCAACCCGTCGCGATCAGGAAACTCCTCGTAATTTTCTCCATCACCCGGCTTCGGTGTAAGGGATATCCGGGTACATTTTTCGGCAACCCAGAGGTTCTGCAGCAGCCAGAGAAGAAACAGATCGCCGGCCTCGCGCTGTCCATTTTTCCGGAGCGTCTTTTTCCGGTACTCCGCGACCATCCGCCCGAGATCGTCCACCAGCACATGGCCAGACTTCCGGATCTCGTTCAGCGCCTGACCGCATCGCGCGGCGCATTCAGGACTCACCTGCTCCGCCGCGTCCTTGTTCGCCGCCAGGAGCACGTTGGTGTCGATCACGCACGGTTTCGCCGGGTCAATCATCCACCCTCTCTCCGCCGCGGATCCTTTTCGCCTGCGCCTCCGTCCGGGCCACCACGTCGCCCATTGTGTCGCCAAAGAAATCTTCCGGCCAGTTGCGGATGTTGCCAAGCGAATCGATCTCCAAAGGCTCGAGCCGCGCCCGCGAACCGTCCCAGGCGGCGAAGTAAGCGGAAACCTGGTCGTGACTCACCCGCTTCTCGGGCCCTTTCTCCGCGATCCGGCGCTGAAGCCGAGTGAGAAAATGCTCCGAGTGCGTCTCGATGATCAACTGGATATTCCGGTCCTCGCCATCCTCCCTGCTGTTGATCACGTCAATCATCGCATCCGCCAGCAGCGACTGAGCCTTCGGGTGCAAATGGATTTCCGGCTGCTCCAGCACGACGATCGAGTTACGCTCCGCGTAGAGACATTGCACGAGAACCGGCAGCACTTGGGAAACACCAAACCCGACATCCGGCAAATCGATCCACTGGTCGCTGCCGCGCGCGCGGACTTTCACTTCATATTCCTGCCGCCCGGGCGCAATCGGCGTCACCTGAAACTTGTCGATCAGCTCCATCTCAACCAGTTTCGCGGCGACGAACTCCGGCAAACGCTTCGCAGGCATTCCCGGACCGGCGCTCACCGTGCGGCCGGCGCCGGCCAGCAGACAGGCGATAGTATTCTCCCCGGCAGGCCCGACATCTTCCGGCGCATGCCCGGCCCACGAATAGAGCCGCCTCGGCCTCGTCCGGAGCGGTCCTAGGTAATGGATCGACCGAAAAAGCCGCTCGTGCGCGAGGTTGAGCCGCTGCACGAAATCGGCATTCCGGTAACCGGCAACAACCTCGTCGGGAAAGCCATAAAAACGAACCGCCGATTCGGGCCGCACACTCCCGCCGCGACTGGCCACAAGTTCGTAGCCGGAAGCGAATACGTTGTAACCCGACTCATCCGCGCCCGCCAGTTCCATCCCGATCGCCAAGGCTTCGCGATTTTCCCGGAACAGCCGATACTGAAAGCGCTTCACAACCGGCGCGGGAACCGCCTTGTCCAACGGCCCGGTCTCCGCGGAAAAAGCCACCGAATCCGCCGCATAGTCCTTCCCCTGCACCGGATCGGCGAACTCCAGCGGCTTCGCCGGCTTCCACTGGTAGGCAAACCGGATCGACCGATCCGCCTCCCGGCGGAAGACCATTTCGGAAAACGAACCCAATTCGACCGCCGTGTGCTCGGAGCCCGGATGAAAGATCCTTCGCCGATCCTGCGACTCGATCGTCTGACGGAGCATTATCAAAAACTGGCCCAGACTCGACTTGCCCGAGCTGTTCGCCCCGAAAAACAGCGTCAGCGGCGCCATCCGGATCTCCCCGGTATCCTCCCAGGACTTAAAGTTCTGAATTCTCAGTTTTGTGAACATGCGCCGCCCCCCGGAGATTTCCCCGCTTCCTTCACAAAAAGGCAACGCACAAAAGCCAAAACCCTTCGGCTTGGATCTGCCACTTATTACATAGATCCGAAAACAGCCTCCTCCTTACATTTTAACCCGCTGACGCCGCCTTCTACTCTCTCCAGCCTACGTTTCCGCAATTGATTTCAATAAAGCCTCCGTTGCATCCTGATAAAACTGAATGTCCACTTTCGTCGCCATCTCATCAGAAAGATCGAAGAGCTGACGCCGACAGGAGACCGGCATAAGCAGAGCCGCGGCTCCCTTTTCCACTGCTATCTCCGCCATGGTCACCGCGTTGTGAACAGGCTCGATCGAGCCGCCCAAATTGATCTCCCCGACGATCACCAAACCGCCGCGAACACTTTTTTTCAAAAGCGCGGTACACAATGCAACCAGTGCGGCCACACCAATCTTGGCTCCGGATTTCGCCGCATCGAACGCTCTCAATTGCACGGAAAACTCGTGGTGTCGCGGGTCCTTATCGCCGACCAGCAACCTGGATCGCGTGTAGAGATTTTGTTCGGCATACCCGAGACTTTCCTTGAATGGGGCGGGCACAGGTTTATTTAAAATCCTGACCCCGCTCCCCGGACCTTCATTCGACTCGATCCGGAAAAGTCCCGGGTGTTCGCCTTCCCCTCCCGGACTGATGGTCCAGACCTGGCCGGGCTCCAGAGGATCCAGCCCGATGCTGTTGTCGCTCTGAAGTTCCGGCGTGGAAACAAACTTCTCAACTCCGTCGACTCCCATGACGTAGCTGAAATGAGTATTTCTGAACTCCGCCGCTCCAATTCGCTTCTGCTGTTCCTTCACCCGGCGCCGAGCCTCCAGTGCCAGTCGAACCGCCCACTCCAAATCTTCGTCTGATACCTCCTCGTCACCGGGATAGAGCAATTTGAGCAACCCGCTCACCGTCTTGTTCACGGCATTCGTGTCACGCCCCGACAAGGCACCGCCATACGTGACACGGCCTTGGAGATGCGCAAGACGGCTTTGATTCCGCAACTGCGACCAGCATTCCGACAGGAAATCGCTCACCAGACCAAAATGATCCGTCAAAAGCTCCTTGCCGATCTTGGGGATGTCCCACCCCGGCAAATACGAGTGGATCCGGTCCATAAAGGCGGTGTCGTCCCGCATCTCCGGCGGCATCGGTCCGAAGAGATGACCGATTCGCTGCTGATGTTCCACATCCACGTCAAAGTTGCCTACCAGCACGATACTCCCGTCCGCCCGGATGCTCTCTTTTCCTCGGCTGAACTCCCCCGACTCCATGTAGCCTTTCATGATATTGACGCCATCTTTCTGGTCGAAGGAAACACCGGAGACCTCGTCAAAACAGACCACATCGTACTGACACACCAGTCCTCGCTGACCGGTGCTGTTGTTGACAAACATCCGGGCGACCGTCGCCTTCCCTCCTGACACGAGATGAGCGTACGGAGAAATCTGCTGAAAAAGATGACTCTTCCCCGTTCCCCTGGGCCCCAGTTCGATGAGATTGTAGTTGCGCTCGACGAACGGGACCATTCTCAGCAGACAGGCGTTGCGCTGCCGCTCGGACAATCCGCCCGGTTCAAGCCCGATGGATCGCAGGAGAAAGGCGATCCATTGTTCCGTCGAAAACTCCTTCCGGGCGTCGGCCAGAATCTGCAGCACGTCCCTCTGCGAAAGCTGGATCTCCCGGATACTCTCGATTCCAAAAGGCCGCCCCTTCATCTCCTGAGCGATACCGGCGTCATAGGTGAGCGTGACCTCGGCGTAAAAGCCGCCCGTCAGCATCCGCTCATGACGGTTCACCTCTTCCGCCGATATTCTGACATCGGAAAGTCGGAGACTAGGGAGCGTGGCGACGTAAGAATCGGTCCGCGCATCCAAACGGGCAGTCAACAAATCGATGATCTTGACCTCTCCGTTCTCCCGAGCCCGAGCCTTGAACAGCTCCTCCTCTCCGGCCTTGACCGTTTTGGCTTTAAGCTGCCGCTTCACAATCTCAAGCCCTTCCTCGATCTCCTCTGGATCCACACTCGCACAGAAGCGTCCGAGAAGAAACTCGACCACATAGGTCGGAACAGGAAAATCCCGGCTGAAGGTGCGAACGAGATCTTTGCGGACCAAATATCCCTCCAGGCGTTTCGCGGCAATCCGATCCAGTTCGTCCAATTCCATTACTCGTCTCCTCCAATAGCCGTTTCGAATTGTGCCACAAGTCGGCCCGCCTCATCCAGAATCACCCCGTAAGCTCGTTCTGAAACGAGACTGTCATCTTCCACAACCACAGATGCTTTGCCCGATTCCTGAAATGGTTTCACCTTCATCACGACCGTTGACGACGGTGTGCCGGCATGCTTTCGCAAATCCAGTTTCAGCCCGTCTGCACCGCCTTCAATCGCCACCGTCAGGCGCATGCCTCTCCAGACATGATCCGTCACCTCGACCGAACGGAGCTCAAGCGGAGCCGTTCGCGGCTGCACGGTGAGATTGGGAACCAGGCACTCCTGAAGAGAAATCCCCCCGTGCGAATACTCCCGCTTGCGCCCGTAACAGCCAATGCCATCCGGCAGCGCAAACGCGTGCGAGGGATTCCAAAACCATGAGAAATGGGCTTCATCCGACCGGGCACCCGGTTTCAATGCGGCGCAACGGCCCCACGCGTTTTCGGCCAATACCGAGGAGAGCGGCTTTCCAGGCAGCCCGTCCGGCATCAGAAGGAAACCGTGGTCGGTCACCACGTGAATCCGCCGCCATCCCGCCGCGATCAGCCCATCAATCCGGTCGACGATTTCCCGAATCAACCGGTCCGCTTCGTTCGCGAGATAGGACCCGCTTTCATGCCCCTCTCTGTCAATATCGCCAATCTCGGTCCAGGCGGCGCCCGCCGGATCCCCCGTCTCCGCTTTCGAGAGGACTTGCCAGCCTTCCTCTTTCAACAGCCGTTCGAAATGATATCCGCCTTTCAGCGACTGCCCGGTTTCCGCGACGATTGGTTCGAAATCGGCGCTGACATCGGCGCCGGAAATCTTGTGCGCCACCGGTGAAATCGCCGGTTTCGCGGTAGCGGTCACACTCGGCAAAGCCGCCCAAACGGTCGTCGGGTCTATTGATAGATGCTGCCGTTCCTCCAGTGCCTTCACCAATTGCTTCCCTAAATCGTAACGCAACGCATCCACGAATAGATAGACCTCACCCGCTCCCGCCTTGACGCCACCGGCGGAACCGGAGTCCTTGCGCGGATAACCTTCGTCCGCGACAAGAGCCTGCAGATGACGCGCGCCCTCTTCGAGCCACGGCAGATAAACCGCCCGGACGGCCGCCGTCACGGCTTCCCGGTGCTCCCGCTTTTCAACCGCTGCCAGCGCCCGCAGCACCGCCCAGTCCGCTTCCCAGCCCCGGTTCATGTAAATCGCCAACACATCTTCCAGCCCGCCTACAGCCAAAGATTGTTCGCACACCCGCGCCATTTCCGCCAGATGTCCCGCGGCATTGGCTAATGGAGAATCTCCCAGTTCGGCCCACACCCACGTCCGCCGGCTCCCGTGCTCCTGGTCGAGTTCCCGAACCCGCTTCCGGGCTTGGTGCGCCGCCATGGACCCGATTTTCAAGAGACTTTTCTCAAGGTCTTCTTCCGCCCGGTCATTCAATTGCGGCCACCCGCTTCGATTCGCGAAAAAATCGTCCGGAGGCGAGCATCGCCGAATCAGACCGGGAATGTTCGGATAGCGGCCCGGCGCTTCGCAAAACCTCTCCCAAACCGGCTGCCACGCGCCTTCATGCATCGCCAGCTTCTCGGCTGCTGAGATCTCGCCTTCCAGCGTCGGATCGAATCCCAGCTGCGACCGGGTCACCTCCACAAAGGCCTGCCATTCGTTTTCACCCCGCGACTCTTTGAAAGCAGCGCCCTGGTCGATCCATTGAAGAATTTCCCGCGTCGGGTCGCCGCTTGTCAGCAGCTTGTTGAAGTAATCGCTGCCGAGCCTCTTGCCCCTAAGAAGATCAATCTCTTCGTCGAGCAACCGGTAAAGCGCCAGTTGCATGGCACGCTTCGCTTGCGCGTCCCGCGCCACATCCAGTCCGAGACCTCCCTGGTCCGACTTCAGGAAGGCAAAAATCGTCCAATCCTTCGCGTTGATCTGCGACCAGATGGTCCCTCGATATTGCAACTCCGCCAAAGGTTTAAGCAACTCCGGGCAGGTTTCCACGGCCCGAAGATCCTGGCGTCCGACACCCGGCAGATAAAAGATCGGCGGCGGTGTCTTCGGCAGCACCAAATCTTTCTCGCCTTCCTGAATCCTCTCCGGCAGCTCTTCGAGGAACTTCCCGGCCAGCACGCAGCGAAGCCAGATCGCAGGCCCGCGACGCTTCGCGGGGTCATAATCCCCGAGGACGAACATTTCCGGTAACTCCGCCTGGAGCCGCGGAACGATCGGCTCCCACTGGCGCTCACGATCTGGCCAAAGGATGCAGGCAGGCGCCACCTGAACTTCCGGATTGTAAACCGCGGCTGAACGAACGCGCCTCACCAACTCTTCGACAATGCAGCTCATTTTACTCCTTCATCTATGACACCCCGTGTTCCTCCCACGGCCCATCCAGCCCATAACACCAATCCCCAAAAGGCGGCAGCGAACTCCGGGTCCAGTGCCTCAATACACAACACGATGTCCAGATCCCGCGTGACGCGGAACTCCCCGCCGAGTTCTTCCATCGCCAGCGCCGATGCCGTTCCTCCGATCAGAACGTAGCGATCTTCGTATCCAGCGAAATGCTCCCGAAACCTGCCCAGTCCGTTTACCATACGTGCTCCTCCAGCAGCTGCCTGAGCGCCCCTTCGACTCGTTCATCATCCGACCGGTGCAGGCTCAAGTAGAGTGATAACGGATCCACCTGGCCACTCCGGCTAATTTTCTCCGGATCATACCGCCAAAGCTCCAGCTCCACTCGCGCCAATTCGCGGGACCGCTCCGGAATGATTCTAAGATTCGCATCGGCCTGGAGCGCCTTCCATTCCTCCGGCCCCACCGCCCGAGTCTCTCGCTGAGAAGGGGCCAGCATCGTGAGCGACGCAAGCGCCGGAAGGCCCGCGACGCTTCCGACAGGCCATGGGAGTTGTTCCAAATAAACCAGGCCGCGTCAGGAAAAAAAGCGTCATTCGCAAATGTTTCGAGCACACCGTGCGCGTATGGCGGGAAGAAAACGCGAGCGCACCATCGCGCGATTTTTGGCCGTGGTTTGCCGAAGAATGTTTCGAGATTTACAACCTCACCTTGGAGAAAGGCGAACGTCCCGAATTGGTGGATTCCTGGAAAGTGTATATTGATGGCACCAATGAAAAAGCATCCGGCAGCACATTGCGGAAGTGGCTAAAAAAAATGCCCATCGACTGAAATTTCTTTTAAGCTGCTGGCACGTTAGCGGGGTAACGTGCCAAAGCGTTTTTCTATGATGCCACCATCATGGAGAACGCAACAATACTTCCGCCGCCGAAAGGTGAAACCGAAAGCACCGCCGTCCCTGCAATCTGGATACGGCCGCCACGGGGCAAAGACCCGTGCCCGTTCACAAGCACAAGGCACGGCACCTTTTACCGTGTCTTTGTGGGGAATCCGCGAATCCGCCAATGTTTCACCGCTGAAGGCAAGCGGAAAGGCACGCGCCTTTTGTGGCTCCCTGACGTTCACGCGGAGCTGACGCGCCTTGCAAAACAGCAGGCTGGAAAGGAGGCCGTCTAATGAAACGACCTCCCAAACGAAAAAGGCCGGGGCTGGCGGCCACCGGCAATCTCTCAAAAAAGCAATCTGGAGCCCAGCATGCGGAAGCATCGGCCGGTGTCAAGATCATTGCGAGCGGTATCGAGGCCAAGGCCGCAGCAGTCAGAGCCGGTATTTATTCGGCAGCAATGTCGGCATTCAGCGATCGCGCAGTCAGTTTCGTGCTGAGTTGTCCTGAGTGGACGCCGGGACTCGGTTTCGTGCTTCTGCGCTGCGGATGCTGGATGGTCGTTCAGGCTTCGCCACCAGAGGACCTTGCAGCCTATGCCTTGTCGCTGCCTCAGCGGATTGATGTTCGTCCGACGCTGGAAGGAGGGCGGTCGACATGGAATTGAGCCGCGCTGAGATCGAGGAGCGAGCAGTTGCTCTCGCATGGCGCGATTGCTCGCGATCGACTGATCTTGACCCGTATTACATCGATGACCGGAATCTGAAACAGGCGCTTCGATATATTCGGGCACTGCACGCTGGCGAGGATTGGGAGGGTGATGACACGCCGGTTCTAGATTGCCTGAACAGGATTGCGTCAAAGCATCATCAGGACGATCCGGCGGCGTTTACCGAGTATATCGACAGTCTCAAGAACGGTCGGCTTCCCGCTCCGCAATTCTACACGGATTTGACGGAGCAGGATTTTATAATGCCCGACGTGCTAATTGACGGAATCGTCCATAAGGGCGGAAAGATACTGTTTTCCGCACCGTCGAAAGCTCGCAAGACATGGGCGCTGATCCACCTTCTGTTATGCGTGCAGGCTGGCAAAAACTGGTGGGGCTTTTCGACAAAACGAAGCAAGGCGCTGCTGATTGACTGCGAACTCTTTCGACCGGCAGCATACAACCGCGCTCGAAAGGTGGCGGAGGCGGCGGGCATTGGCGATATAAGCGGATTGGCGATTCAGTCGTTAAGAGGCCAGCGCCTGAGCCTGGACCGCATCAAGAAAGGAACAATTGATTCCTGTCGGGAACACAACGTCGGCCTTATCGGCATTGATCCATATTACCGCATCGCGGCGGGACAAGATGAGAACTCAAACAATGAGATTGCCCTTTTTCTAGAAGGCATCGAGGAAATCGCGCATGAATCCGGAGCGGCGATTGCATTGACCCATCATTACGCCAAAGGCAACGCGGCCGTGAAGAACTCCATTGACCGAATGGCGGGCGCTGGAACTTTTGCGCGCGATCCAGATGCGCTGCTTGCCATGACAGAAGCCGACGCCAGTGACAGCGATCATCCAATTTTTGTTATCGAACCAACGATTCGCGAGTTTCCGCCGGTTGAACCGTTCGCGATCCGCTGGGACTTCCCGTTATGGATTCGCGATGACAGCCTTGGAACGGCTCTGAAGGAACCGAAAAAGCCAGGGCGGCCGGCGGATTATGGGCCGGAGGATTTGCTTGAACCGCTGGGCAACAAGACGCTCAAGGCATCTGCTTGGCAAAAACTTTGCCGTGAAGATCGAGGTCTCACTCAAAGGACATTTTACAGGCTCAAAAAGGAGCTGGTGGAACGCGGGCAGGTTGAGGAAACCGAGGATGGTTTCAGGGCCATCCCCACGAACACCTATATTTATTATGACAGCAAGGAAAACCGCTCTAAATAGCCGATTGAACTATACTACTGTCAAAACTGTAAAAATAGAAAATCAATTATGGCAGCGAGCGGAAGGCGAGGCGATGGAGGGGAGAAAGCGCGCGCCAGCATGGCGCTTTCTATCCCTCGCCGAGTGAGTTCACTGTCATAACTGTCATAAACCCCTTTAGGGGGAATTAGGACAGTAAACATGCAAGAAGAAAAATCTATGACCCAAGCACACGCCACAGAATCAGAACTCTATGCCCTTGCACGCGAGGTTTGCAATGGGGGGCCAGTGGCGAGGCGACACCTTGTCCAAACCGATCTTGGAAATGGTTTCTCCCGTCGCATTCGCGAAAAGGTTCTGGACCGCTACGACCAGAACAACCCGGAACC
>CAZYAN010000027.1:56810-58169 GCA_964645585.1 uncultured Opitutales bacterium | reverse complement strand
TTGCATATCTGGCCGGCGAGGAGGCCTTTGGCGGCTTCGCGGGCGGCGATTCTGGCGGCTTTGCTGCCGGACCCGGGTCGGGCGGACAAGCGGCGGGAGTTGTTGCGGCTGATCGGGGGGACGGAGGAGCAGGAGTTTCGTAACGGCGCGCTCTTCTGGGGGACCGAAGAGATGGAGCCGTTGCAGGAATTGCGGAGGCGGATCCGGGAGGCTTATCCGGACGGCGCGCCGAAGCTGCTCGATCCGTTCGCGGGCGGAGGCGCGATTCCGCTGGAGGGGATGCGGCTCGGGTGCGAAGTGACGGCTTCCGACCTGAACCCGGTCGCCTGGTTTGTGCTGAAATGCACGCTGGAGCTGCCGCAAAAGTTCGCCGAGTCGCGGTGGGATCTGCCGGAATTTTGCAAAAAGTGGCCTGATTTCGTGGAGGATTTCGCCGGAGGAAAGGTCAAAAAACGGAAGCGGGCCGACGTGGCGGCGATGGGCGAGGTCGAGCAGATGAACCTGCTCTTCACCGAATACGAGAAGAAGCAGCCCGCCGATCTCGCCTGGCATGTGCGGGCGTGGGGCCGCTGGGTGCTGGAGCGGGCGCGGGCGGATCTCGACCGGCATTACCCGGTGATCAATGGCGAGCAGCCGGTCGCCTACCTCTGGACCCGCACGGCGCGGGATCCGTCGAACAACGCGCGGATTCCCCTGTTGAAAACGTTTTGGTTCAACAAGAAGAAGGGAAGCCGTTGCGCCCTTCTGCCCGTGCCGAACGCCGATCAGTCGGGCGTGACATTCAAGCTCTTGCGCGAGGACGATTTCATCACGAAGGCGCGGCGACAAAAAGTGATCGACCATTATCCGTTCCTGGCCGAGTGGGGAGTGACGCCGGAGACGCTGGATCAATTTCTTCAGGAGGGGACCATGAACCGCTCCGGCGTCTGGAGTCCGTGCGGGGGACGTCCCGGGCTAATCTGTCTCGAAATGGAGCAACTGCGCCGCCAGGGCGAATTGCAACTGCTCGGCAGCCAGATGACGGTTGCCGTAGTCGAGGCCTACAAGCCGAACGGCAAGACGACCTTCAAGGAATACCGCGAGATCACCCCCGCCGATCAGAAGGCCGCCGATATCGATACGGATGAACTGGAGGCGCTCTTTGAAGAGATTCCTCATGGGCTGCTTGATGAACCACTGCCGCCCAAGGATGCACTGGGTATGCGAATTCCCAAATACGGATTCAAGACCTGGGGCAGCTTGTTCACTCCGCGGCAACTGCTGGCGCTGGGAACGTTCGTGAAACACACGCGCACCGTTCGCGAAGCCGCGAAACGGATGGGGTTTGATGACGACTATATTGAGGCCGTGAGCTGTTAT
>CAZYAN010000027.1:31482-56710 GCA_964645585.1 uncultured Opitutales bacterium | reverse complement strand
ATTTGACGCCGGAATACAATCAACGGTTTGCCGAGCCGCTGGCGCCGAAGTGGAATCACGACGAGAACGACGGCGAACTGATCGACGACGAGTCGCGTTTTGCCGGAGACAAGGCGAAATCGAAGAAGAACTACGAGGAGGGCATGCGAGACGCCTTCAAGGCGTGTTTCGACTCGCTGAAGGACGACGGGGTGCTCGTCATTGTTTTTGCAAACAAGGAAACGGATGCCTGGGAGACGCTGGTTCGGGGATTGATCCGGGCGGGCGGCGAGGTGACGGCGAGCTGGCCGATCCGCACGGAGCGATCAGGGCGCACACGGGGTTTGAGTTCGGCGGCTCTTTCGTCGTCGGTCTGGATCGTCTGCCGCAAGCGGGCGAAGTCGGCGGCGACCGGTTTCGACGCGCAGGTTCTCAAGGAGATGCGGAGCATCCTGCTCGATCCGCGCAAGGAACTGGACGACCGGAACCTGTTGCAATTTTTCTTCCAAAGCGGGATTCACGGGCCCGACTTTATCTGGGCGGCGCTCGGTCCGGCATTGCAGGCTTACAGTCGCTACCAGCTCGTCCGCAAGACGGCGGGGGGTGTGATGAGTGTGAAGGATTTTCTCCAGGAGGTCCGCCATATCGTCATGCAGTTCAGTCTCGGCGAGCTGCCGGGATTCAGCGACACGAGCGCGGCGCGCGAAGGAAAGGGCGCCAGCCTCAACCTCGATCCCGTGACGCAGTATTACCTGTTGCACCGCGGATTTTTCGGGATGGAGCCGGCGGCGGCGGGAGCGTGCATTCTATACGCCAACGCCTGCGGCAAAACCGACCGGGAGCTCCAGGTCGCCCACCACGTCATCAAGCTCGCGGCGAAAAAAGGAAGCGGAGGCGAGGATGCCAAGGGAAACCAGTTTCAACTGCTGACTTGGAAAGAGCGGATCAAATTCCAAAAGCTGGGCGAGAGCCGCAACAGCGAAACCGCCCCTTTGATCGACCGGGTCCACAAGCTGATGCAGTTGCTCAAAGAGAGCAAGGGAGGCGAGCTGCGCGAGACCTTCGACCGCTGGGGGTTGATCGGCGAGCCGGCCTTGCGCCCGCTGCTGTTTGCCCTCCGGCACCTGGCGAACAAGGCCGGGGACAAGGAAGAGGAGCGCATCCTCGATGTGCTCACGGATCAATTCTTCCAAGGTTCCCGCGCGGTGGAAAGCGTTGCAGTCAAGGAACAAGCTCGCTTCGATGGCGAGGAATTCGAGGAACATTGAGTATGGCGAAGAGCGATAAGATTTACCAGCCATGGCGGAAGACCTGCAAGTTGCGCCCCGAGATCAAGGAAGGCGCACTGAAGATGAGCGACTTCGCCGTCGATCTTCACAAGATCGTTCATGGTTACGAGGGCGAGCGGCCGGCTTATTGCGATCCGGTTCATTTCTTCGGCACCACCTACGCCACCGGCAACATGCGGAACTTCGCGAAGCGCGTGCTGAGTCGTTTGGCGGAGAAGGAAGGAGGCGAGGCGATCCTCAATATTTCGCAAACCTTCGGCGGCGGGAAGTCGCACACGCTGGCTTCGCTTTACTATCTCGCCACCCTCGGAGATGAATTGCCCGCGGCCGAATACTCCGTGAAGTCGTTCCTGGCGGCGGCCCAACTTAAAGAGCCACCCCAGGCTGTCGTGGCGGCCGTTTCGTTCGATAAAGTGGATTGGAAACTAGGGATTGAGCTTAAAAATCCCGAAGGCGAAACGAAATCTTTTCGAATGCCCTGGAATCAAATCGCGTGGCAGTTGCTGGGGCAGGCAGGGCTGGACATTATCGGCCGGGACGAGAGCCAGCCTGACTACGACACTCCACCGGCTGATTTGCAGTGGAGCAAATTGATCAAGCAAGTGGAGGAAACCGGGAAAGGCGCGCTGATCCTGATCGATGAGTTCTTGATGTGGGCACACGATGCGGCCTCCATCGATCCCGATTCCGAAAGCAAAGGGCGCGGCAGCTTCTGGATCGAGCGACTTAAGAATTTCTGGCAGCGCCTCGCGCAGGCTGTGGAAAGCTCGAAGCGTTCCTGTCTGGTCGTGTCCCTGCTCGCGACGGATCCGGCAAAAATGGATACGCTGGGAAAAGATGTCATGCGCGCCTGCAACAACGGACTGAATCGGCAGGCGTCCCGCCAGACGCCGGTCGAGAAGGAAGACCTATCAAAACTGCTGCGACGCCGCCTCTTCGCCGACGTGCCCGAATCCGACGAGAAACGGGAGGTATACGTTCTCGGTTTCTGGGACCGGTTGAAGAACGTCGATTCTGTGCAGGCAAGCCAGGCGGGGGCGCTCGACCGGTTTACGCGGGATTATCCGTTTCATCCGGACCTGCTCGAAAGACTGTACGGAAAGTGGTCGGATCTTCCTTCCTTTCAGCGGACGCGGGGGCTGTTGCAGGTCTTTGCCACGGCATTGAGCGAAGCCGAGGCTTTCGACGATTCCCCCATCATCGGACCGCAAGTTTTCCTGAAAAGGTCGGGCGAGGAAGGAATCAGCAAGGCTCTGGGAAGGCTGGCGGAAATCGCCCAGGAGTCGGTCGACGAGCATCCGAATTGGCCGAACAGTTTAAGGACGGATTTGCCGCGAGCGAAACAGGCCCAGGCGCAGGAAGCGGCTACGCTCACCGCTCGTGAAATCGAAGCGGCTTGCGTGACGGCGTTTCTTTATTCCCAGCCGATCGGCGAGCAGGCAGAGGTCTCGGATATTCGCTGGCTGGTAGGTGCGGCGTGCGAATTTCCCGTAGTCTTGAATACCGGGTTGATCGCCTATGCCAGTGTCTCCTGGTATTTGGAAGAATGTGACGTCACCGACACCGCGGGCGTGCCGCGCTTCTGGCGCATGGGGCCGCAGCCGAACCTCCGGCAGGTCCAGGAGCAATACAAAAAGGAAACCCTCAAGCGAGCGAAGGACGAATTCGACGAAATCGCCCGGGGGCTGAAAGGCGGGTTTTATGAGCCGTTCGACGACGCGGGGGCGGTCGTTCACAAACTTCCGCGGACTCCGGCGAATGTCGACGATGACGGGAAATTCCGTTTTGTGGTTCTCGGGTCGGATCATGCCACGGCACCCGGTGAAAAGTTGAGCGCAGACACACTGGGATTCATCGAACAGGGGAAATCTCCGGGAACGCAGCGCAAATTCAAAAACATCGTCGTTCTCGTTGCGCCCAGCCGGGCCGGCTTCAACGAGGCCGAGCAAAAGATCGCCGATCACCTGGCTTGGATCGAAGTTTCCAATTCGAAAGATTTCAACGAGTTTAAAAGCGACCAGAAGCACATCGTGACAAAGCGAATCCGGGAGACGAAGGTCGAGGCTCAGTCCGCCGTGCGGAACGCTTTCGAACTGGTCATCTTTCTCGATGAAAACGGGAAGACTGTTTCTCACAAGATCAGTGCCGGCAATCCCGATGGTTTGCTGACGGAGCTGCTCCACACGAAGCCGCTTCGGCTGTTTAACGAAAAGATCGATCCGGATGCCATCATGCCGGGAGGACCGTATGCGAACTGGGTGCAAGGCCAGCCGAGCCAGCCGGTGGAGGAGATTTACAAGATCTTCGGCCGAAATCCGAAAATGCCGAAGCTTTTAAGCAGCAAGGTTGTCTTGAACACAATCGAGCTCGCGGTGGGCAAAGGCATTCTCGCGCTCAAGTATGTGACGCCCGGCGACAAAAGCGAAGTCTGGTTCTGGAAGTCCGATATCGTCGTTAGCGATTGGGAGAAACATTCCGAGGTCTGGATCCCGGCGGAAACGGAGCTGAAGTCGCTGAACGCCGCGGCGCTTTTGCCGGCTTCGTTACCAGGTTTGTGGCCGGAAGAAGAGGACGGCGCGGTGAAATTATCGGAGATTTGTCACTGGTTCGACGGTTCGCACACCTTTCAGGAAAAGCTGGACGAAGATTACGTGATGGAGCGTCCCGTTCCCAAGGCGGGACAAGCGGCGGTGCATCAAGCGGTGGCACGTGCGGTCGAGGACGGGAAACTTTGGCTCGTCATCGGTGAAGACAGCGTTTTCGAAGTGGAGCCCACTTCTCAGCAGTTGGTGCCCGGCGCCGAGCTGAGGCGTCCGCCCTCTCCGCTGGCACCGGTCGATCTCTTGCCCGCCAATCTGCCTGGTGCGTGGGAGGAAAATTCCTCCACTGGAGAAAGACTCTATGCCGAACTTCGCAAAGAACGGGGCCTCCCCTGGCCAAAAAAAATGTTTCTGGAAGCGTTCAACGCCGGCCTTGCCCAGGGATTCTACAGTCGCGGCGAAGGAACAGGGGAGTTCGAGGATTACGCCTCGGCGGCAAGAGGCGCGATTCGGATCGAAGCCAAACCGAAGCCAGTCCCCGCGCCCTCTCCGATTCCTGGTCGAAAAACCTTCAACGGCTACGAAACGCCGGAAGTGGAGCTGGAGATCCACGAGTTGCAGGATTTGGAAGAAAACATCGACAAGCTGAACAGCCTGCTTTCGGGCTGCGATATGCGGGTCGTCGTTAAAATCCGCGCCTCCGGAGAGGCCGAGAAAAAGTCTGCGGAGGTGACCCGGCTTTTGGAGCAGATCAAGAAGGGCTGGTCGCAGAACTGATTCCATAAAGGTCACTTTTGACGAATGCGTAAACGAAGGAACGCCACGCAGGTCAGTGACCACGAGCAAATCGACTTGCTGCGGGGCGGTTCGATCGTTTCCAGCTTTGTCGGATCCTTTGGGACAAGCCTTCGGGAAACGCGATTGACGGCTTCTCTCGGTTACGTGATGGCGCTTGCGCCCGAGCCTTTCTGCCGAGCATTCGGGTTCTCAGGTAAACCTCGTTCCGTGGCGCTCGAAACGAGACACGCGCAGGATCGTTCCGATATTCTGGTGGAAACGTCCGAAGGCGTCGGAATCGTGGAGGCTAAGGTTGGCGCGCATGATCCTTTTGACCAGGCGCTGAAATACCCGGCCGACTGGCGGGTGCTGTTGACCGAGCACCGGCCAACCCAGCGCGAACGCAATCGGCCTGGCTGCCGGTATCTCCGTTGGCGCGATCTGGTCTCCATTTTAGAAGAACTCGAAAAATCTTCCCGGGGAGAACTCCGCTTTCTCAGCGAAGATCTCCACCGCTACTTGAAGGAACATAATATGGTGCCAAAAGCAGAATCCGTCGAAGTCTATGCGCGCGAAATCAACGAGGAAAAGACCCTCGCGCTTTTCCTTCACGGCCGAATGTATGGGTGTTATTACGAGGCAAGCAGTCGACTTCCTGAGGCTTTGTATTTCGCGCCTCACTTTGGCCAGACCATCGCCAAGCAACATCCGGGAATCCGAGTGGGGATCAGCTACTTGGCGAAAATTGATGCCGTGGAGGTGGTCGAGTCATTCAACGAATTAAAGGACGTGGTCTCCCAAGTTCGCGGCAAGCAATGGCAGACTCGCCAGAATCACCTTCTCAAAGCACTTAAGGAGTGGGACTGGCCCAAGCGCCACAGCTTTCTCTTTCTCGGCGAGCCCCGTCTGGTCTTCAATCCTCCGGTTAAAAAGGAAAAATTACAGGCGGGAAGGGGCTGGCTGAGCAAGCGCTTCTTCTCCTTTGACACGCTCTTTGAAGCGTGGGGGTGCTGACGTCACCCATGTCGGCCGAAACTAAGCAGCACTCGCACACGAAAAGCTGTAAGCGACCAAAAGAATGGTCGGGGTGAGAGGATTTGAACCTCCGGCCTCTACGTCCCGAACGTAGCGCTCTACCAGGCTAAGCTACACCCCGATGGATCCGCTTAAGCGGAAACTTCCATACGATGGTCGAAGAAGATGGTGATGCAAGCCGTTTTTGGACGGGAGCGCGGTTTTTATTCGATGAGTCGTTCCGGGCGAGTGTAACAGAAGGTAGCGAAGGTGGTGGCGAACGAATTGTGCTTGTTCCTTTGCTCGCTTGGCTTCCTTCTGTTCCGGGTCTGTTTTGAGGGGTCGACGAAGCCGTGGCATCGTGGCTACGAGGTGCGGGGTCGACGAAGACGTGGCTTCGTCGCTACGAGGTGCGAATCTTTTGCGCCAGGATGGCGCTTCTACTTTTGGGAGAGGAGGCGCTCGGCTTGGGCTCGGAGGGCCGGATTCTCCTGGGTGCGGAGGCGTTTGGATTGGGCTTCTGTCAGGAGGGCCGGGTCGATCGAACCGCTTTCCAGGGCGTCTAACAGGGCGGTGGCGCGGTCGTTGGTTCGTGTCAGGGCCTCGATTGCAAAGTCGCGATTGCGCTCCTCCAGGCCGGCAAACGACGCCACCAGCGCGGCGGCCGCTTCGGGCACGCGCATGTCCCCCAGCCCGCTGACCGCGCCTTGCTGAAGGTCGGCCTTCGTCCCGGGTGCCAGGTAGCTCTGGAGCTGCTCCCCGCTCTCAGCCCAAGGCAGCAGGGCGATCATCCGCAGGGCGTCGTATCGCGTGCCAGATCGCGTCTCTTCGTTGTCAGCCATCGCCATCGCCTGGTTGAGCGCTTGTTCCCACCGGCGCCGCAGTCCGGCATCATTCCCAAGCATTTGTTCAATCCGCTCATCCGGCCAGCCGCCGGCCAAGGTGATGCCGTTAATCAGTCCGCCGCCGATGACGACTGCCTGCCAGTCGGCGAGCGGCGCGCCTGATGCGGGAAGGGAAAGGTCCAGCAATTCGCGCATCTCTGTGAGATCGTTACGCTTGCCGGCCGCAATCGTCACGCGCCAGATCCACGGGATGCGCCGATATTCCTCGTCCTCACTCCATGTCTCTTGTCCGGCGATCATATCCCGGAGAATTTCCGCTGACCGCGCGGGATTCCGGGCAATCAATGCCGTGCGCGCGGCGGCCGGTTTCCGGTCGTCGAGAATCTGCTCTCCCAGCGGCCGGACATCCGCCGGGGCCGGTTCCTCGGTTTCCGACACGAGATAAACACCAAACCAGCGCCCGCTTCCGGCCGCTGCGCCGAGAACTTCAAACTTGACCGGCGTCCCGGCGCGAAGCCGCGCGTTGGCCACCTCAATCGTCAGCAGGCCGTTCGTATCAGCGCGATTGCGCTCGCGCACCTCATAGAGCATCCGCACCGTTCCGTCGGCACTTTCCCACATCGCGTCATCCAGGGAGACCTCGAAGTCGAGCGCGTGCTCGCCATTGAGCTTCAATGCAAAACCGCCCGCTTTGTGCCGGGCCGCATTTCCCATTCCAATTGGCAGCCGGAAGATGGACCAGCCATCGGGATCAAGCGAATCCGCCACAGGCTGGGTTTCCCAAACGACCCGCGAATTTCCGTTGGTTTGCCGGCAATGCGGCATCGGCAGCGTCCCGAGCCACGACGGGTAATCAATCCGCTCCGCCGCCTCGATCACGCGCGTGAGTCCATTGATGCCGATCCCCCGCAATTCCTTCCGGGCTGCCAGCGCCGCGGCGCCCGACGCGCTTCCAAAAGCCGCCGGAGCGTCACTTCGCAAATAGGCGATCAGATCGGCCATTCCCTGCGGATCGATCCGCGCCTCAAATCCCTCCGGCATCATCGACCGATTTAACGGATGCATACCGGCGATCTCCCCGCGCAGCAGCGACTCGGTCAACCCGCCCATCTGAACTACCGTAATTCCGTTCGCGCTCTCTTCGCCCAAAATCCCGGCCAGCCGCCGGCCGTCGCGCGTTTCGATCAGGTAATGGCGAAACCGCGGTTCAATCACGGCATTCGGATCGAGGATCGCCTCGACAAACTCGCGCACCGTCTTCGTCCGGAACGTCGCAATATCCGGCCCAAACGCCTGGCCTTTTCCGCGAAACGAATGACAAGCCGCGCAATTCGCCTCAAAAATCCGCGCCCCGGCCGGGCGCCGGCCGATCAGCTGCCCCACGTTCGCGTAGGCAGCCAAAACGTCCTCGCGGCGACGCGGACGAAATTCCGCCAGCACCGCCTCGGCGCGATCGCGCACCTTCGCGTTTCCGCTCCCCGCCAGTTCCTCGTGGGTCGACAGCGGGAGATCCGTTCCGGGGACGCTCCCCGCC
The DNA here is from genome assembly GCA_964645585.1 of uncultured Opitutales bacterium. Taxonomy (GTDB): domain Bacteria; phylum Verrucomicrobiota; class Verrucomicrobiia; order Opitutales; family T3Sed10-336; genus DATGSL01. The sequence continues at coordinate 48,732 of CAZYAN010000027.1, read as the reverse complement.
TCCACCGCAGCGAGCAGCGCGAGCGTCCATGCGTCGCGGCTCAACAGCAGCCGAACGAGTCGCTCGCGAATCCCTGGCGTCCGCCGGTTCCAATCCACCAGCACCAGTTCCGCCACCTCGGCGGACTGCTCCCGTCCGAGGACATCGATGGCCAAATCGAACAGCTCGGCGTCGACGGTTTCGTCGCTCAGCCAGCTCGCAACGCGCCGCAAATCGTCGCTGCCAACCTCCCGCATCGCACTGAGAAACCGGATCGCCGCCGCCCGCGTCGCGGATTCCGCCCCGCTCTCGAAGGCGTCTTTCCGGGCAACCGCAACCAGCGGCCGCCACGCCCCGCTCGCTTCGAGGGTCGCACGAACCGCCTCGACTCCGCCTCGATTCCGAGCCGCCGCTTCGGCGAGTTCCGCCAGCTCCGCGATCGGCCAATCCTTGGCATCGCCCGCCTCGCCGATGCCCGCGACGATCGCCTCGACCGACTGAGCCAGCGCGTCCGGGTCGCCCGCGCCCGCCGCCGTCGCAACGAGACCCCCGATCATCTCGCGCCGCCCCGCGCTGTCGGGCGCCGCGACCACCGCGCCGAGAATTGGCGCGGCATGACGCACAGCCGATGTCAAAACAGCCGCTCGCATCCACGCATCCTCCAGATCGGCCGCGACAATTTCCGCAAGAGCGTCCCCTGCCCGCGGATCGTTCCACTCACCGAGCGTCAGCGCGACCTGATACCGCACCGCCATCTCCGGATCGGCCACCATCGCCGCGACCGCCTTCGCAAGCGCGGGTGCCGCGTTGAGAAAAGGTTCACTTAGCCGAACCGCAACCCGCCTAACTTCGGGGTGCTCATCGGCCACTGCGGAAATCAGCACCTCCGGCTTCAAGGCGCCCAATCCGTCAAGCGTCGCCAGGGCCTGCGCGCGCACCGCCGGCACCGAACTTTCCCTCGCGAGTCGCGCGAGAACCGGAGCGGAGTCGACCGCCCCCCGCTCGACCAGCTGCCGCTGAATCAAGTCACGCACTGTGCCGTTCGGCGTGGCGAACGCATCGACCAGTTCCGCGACCGACATCTCCAAAAGGTTTGGCACCGGACGAAGCTCCGTATCGCGCGGCCGGATTCGATAGATTCGTCCCACCCCGGAGCCCGCGCGCACATTGATGCGTGCGAGCGTTTCTTCGGGAATCCATCGCGGATGCTCGATCACCGCGCGATGCATATCGACGATCCAGAGGCCGCCGTCGGGACCGGTCCGCGTCTGGACCGGACGGAACCAGCTGTCGCGCGACGAAAGGAACTCCGACCGCTCCTCCCCCGGCGCGCGCCGGCCGCGGAAGGTGACGCCCTCGCGATTCAGGACGAGGCGATGAACGAGATTATGAACGGATTCGGTGATAAAGTAATTGTCGGCAAAATCCTCGCCGAAGAGCGTGTCGCGATAAATTGTTTCGCCGCACGCGGCGGTGACTCGATTGGCGTGTTCCGGACGGTTGAAGCGCTCGGCTGTCCGGCTTGTCGGATAGATCCGGTGCGGGTTTTCGCCGGTTCCGATAAAGACCCGTTGCGCCGGCGGCGTCACGTGGGGATTGCGGCGCAGGTAACGCTCGGGGAGCGGAAAGTGCCACCCGACGTTGCTGTTGTCGCTGCCAAACCAGTTGCCGAAATCGTCGCGGACGCGTCCCTGCTGCGTCAGACCCGCGACCGCCTCGAATTCGCCCGTGTCCGGGTTCATCCGAAAATCCCGGCCGCGAATATCGAAAACCTCGCCGTCGGAAACGCGCGTGATCGTCCCGCTCAGGAGGCCGTTGGCGCCGTAGATCCAGTTGTCGAGTCCATAACTCAGCCCGTTGACGCGCGCCTGGTAGTTCTCGGTCGCGAACCCTGTAAACAGTTTCTCAATACGATCGGCGCGGCCGTCGCCGTCGGTGTCCTCGGCAAAAAGAATATCCGGGGCCGCGCAAATCAGCACCCCTCCGCGCCAGGCGAGAAGGCCGGTCGGAAACGGCAAATCATCGGCGAACACCGTCGCGGTTTCAAACCGGCCGTCGCCATCGCGGTCCTCGAGCACCTTGATGCGCCCGCCCGGTTCCCAGTTGTTGTGCATACCGGATGGATAATCGCGCATTTCGGCAACCCAAAGTCGCCCGTCGGGTCCGAAATCAATCGCGACCGGATCGACGACCTCCGGCTCCGAGGCGACCAGGTCGATGACGTATTCCGGCGAAAGGTCGATCCGTTTCATCGATGCCTCCGGCGAGAGCGGCTCCTCGCGTTCCCACGGCTCGACCGCCAAGAACGGCTCCGGCACGACCGCATGCACCGCGTCGATGATCCGCTGCTCGATCCCGTGCGCGAAGCGCGTCGGCTGCCCGTAATAGAGAATCGAGGTCGCCGCTTCGTAACGATATTCGGCGTTAGCGCGGTTGAGCACGCGTTCCGACGGGATGTAGCACGGCACGTCGTTGGCGTAGCTCGTCACCCAAACCCGTTCGAATTCATTCTTCAGGCGCAGCGCGTAATCAGAAACAACTTCTCCTGGAAGAAAGACCATCGCCAGTTCCTCCCCGAAATGCCAAGCCTGCACGGTGTAAGGGAGCGTTTCGGGGATTGAGTCGCCGGCGTTGATCCGGCCCAGGTAGGTTTTTGCATGATACCCGACAATGCCCGGCTGCTCGCTCAGGCGCGCGAACTCTTCGCGCGACGGCAATGTGTCGAACGACAGCTCGGTCGGGTGCAACCGTCCCGCCGGACCTTGGGTAAGCGGCGTCAAGCGGGACGACAGCAGCCGTCCGACCTCGTTCGCGAGTTCACGGCCGTGATCTTCCGCGTGCGCAACTTCGCCGCGCGGGCTCGGATTGGCATCGGCACCGGCGCCAATCGAAATCAGCGCGATCGCCCCCGGGAAATCCTGTTCAATAAATTCCTGGGCCGATCCCGCCCAGTCGCCGTGAACCTGATTGAAACTGAGCGTGGTACAGTGGCAGGCGTAATTGGCGAGAACCGCGCGAAGCGTTCCTTCCGGCGACCGCACGGCGAGGATTGGCAGCGAGTGATCGACCGGTCCGCCGGCCTCACGGCGGTTGCGGGCGAAACCGACGCGGCCCTCGCCCCAAGCGAGCGCCGCCGGTTCCCGGGATTCGAGGGCGCGGATGACAACGTCTCGCAGTTTGTCGATCAATTCCTCGGTGTATTGGTCGATTCGCTCCTGCTCCTCCCGCACGATGTCGGCGGAAAACAGAAATGGAAGCGACCCGCTCAGCATCGGCGCGCAATGCGTGTGCGACGAGGCCAGGGCGAAATTCTCCCGGCGAACGGCAGGCGCGGCCTTCGCGACGCGTTGGAAAATCTCTTCGGTCACATGGCCCGGCACACCCGTGTTGTCGACTGTGAGCAAAACCGCGGGCCCGCTCTCGTCAGTGCCGATCGCCAGCGCCTTCGCCCAGATGCGCTGCGCGACTCCTTCCAGTTCGGTTGTGCGCATCCCGTAGCCGCTCAGGCGCACCGGATACTCGGGCGTGATGTCGACTTTGGCGACACCGATCTCGAGAAGCGGCTGGTCCTGTTCTGGAGCAGCGGACAACCCCGAAAAATTCAGCAGACCGGCCATCGTGGCGAAGGCGATTGAAACGTATAATGGGAAACGCGGATTACGCCGCGTGTATTTGGGCGGTAGAGTCATGGGAAAGCGAGGGAGAAAAGCGGAATGTGGAATGTGGAAATTGGAAACGGAAAACTTAAAAATCAGACTAACAAATTAAACCTTCTTTCTCTATCTCGGGCGAACGGCGATCATATCGAAGGCGCTGGTCTGGCCATCGGCCCCGGCGGCGCGTATCCGCGCCTTCGACGCGGCGGGCGCGCGATCGGGAAGGAAAGTCTTGGGGCGGATCGCGTTGTAGGCTAGGCCAGCCGCCGGATCGGCCACATAATAGGTAGCTTTGACCAAATGATGTATATCGCTGCCAGCTGAGCCGAGCAATTGTTCGAGCCGACCGAATTGCCGCTCAACCTGCTTGGCGGCGGGTTCTCCGGCGTCACCGCGCAGCGCTCCGAAAAAGATCAGCTCTCCCTCGTTGACTTGCACGATCCGGCTGAACCGGCCGTTGGAGTCCTCGTACTGGACAAGCTCGGCTTCGGGCGCCGCCGTGACGGAGCCCGCCGCGGCAACAAGTTCGATCTCCAGCGGCGGGGAGTCGTGTAGCCATTCAATGAATACGATCGCCGGCCAAACCCTTTCGGCCAAAGTATCCGCGATGGCTTCAAGAACCTCGTCGGCGGACTCCATTGGCTGCAGGAAAATCTTCATCTGGACAACATCCCGCCAATCGAGCCCGACGCGCGCGAGGTCGGCGTCGAGCTGCCAAAGTGTCTCGACGGTTGCCGTCCGGACATCGCCCCCCGCGGCGCGTCCGGAAATAAACACCAGCGGAGCCCGCGGCACCATCACCGCGTGCGGGGAACGGCGGTGCAATCGCTCGAGACCGCCCATGAGAACTCGTGACGGCCGCCTCCCTGCCATTCCCTCGGGCGCGACGCCGACCGCATCCATCGCCACCGCCGCGTCCTGCCATGGGAGCGCCGAACCGAGAATAACGAGCGCCGGATTGCATTCCGGCGGAAGCGCCGCGGCGAGCGCACTCTCGACCTCCGCGACCCGCGCCGGATCGGCTGCATAGACATGCAACCGCGCAACATGGCGGGCTTCCACCCCCGCTCCTTTGAGGACCTGAAGAACCTTCTGGCTTACCAGCGCCACCTGCGCCTCCAGATCGCCTTCGGTCCCGCGCGGGCCCGGCTCGATCAAACTCGTAAAGACAAGATCGCCCTCCTCGACAACGACCGCGTCCGCTCCCGGCAGATCCGAATTCTCATCGATAACCCGCACCCGCGCGTTTCGTGTCTCATCCACCGGCCAATGGCCGGGCCGATGGACGCATCCCTGGAGTAATCCCAGGAACAGGAGCGCGATGGCGGGAATAACTGTCGAGCGATAGCAAATGGTTTTACACCTCCATGAACACTGCGCGAGTCGGCCGGCGGCAGCGATCAATCGATGGGAAACAAATCGTTACAAGTCGAAGATCTTCAATTCCGGCCGCCGCTCGGTTCGGTTGCGCACGTAGGTTTCAAATTTTTTCCGCAATTGCGCTGTGACGGTCTTCGCGCCGACCTTGTAGTCGATCTTGTCGATGCTTCCGACCGGTGTGATTCCTCGAGTCGTCGATGTCAGAAAACACTCGGAAAACTCCGGCAACCGGGCCGGGGTGATTGTCTCTTCGCGCAGGTCGTGATTCAAGTCCGCCCCCAGCTCTTCGAGTAAAATGCGGCGGGTGACACCTTCGAGAATGCCGGCGCTCGAAGGCGGGGTGAGGATCTCCTTCTTGCCGACGAAAAACACGTTGGAAGTCGACGCCTCGCTTATTTCTCCGTCGAGATTAAGGATCAGTCCGTCGTCGGCCCCCCGGCTTCGCGCTTCGCGCAGACAGAGCACATTGTTCAGATAATTTCCGGTCTTCCACGCTGGGTTCAGGGTGCGAGGATGGTTGCGATGGAGACTTTTGCCGATCGTCAGGCTCAGCCCCTTTGTCCACAAATCCTTTGGCTCCTCCGCCAAATATTTCACCAGGATGACGAACGCCGGATGATCCGCGAGGGCGGTATCGAGGCCGATCGGTCCCCCGCCGCGAGAGAGCTGGAGGCGGACGTAAACATCCTTCTTCTCTTTGGTCTCCTCAAAAAAGGCGGAAACCGTCCGCCGGATCTCCGTCAGCAGAACGCCCGCTTCAAACGGAACTTCCAGCTGCAGCGCGCCCGCGGAGTGCTGGAGCCGCTCCCAGTGTTCGTCGAACGCGAAGAGCGACCCGCCGTATGTCCGCCAGACTTCATAAACGGAATCACCGTAGAGGAAACCCCTGTTGAGCGGAGACAGAGACGGTTCTGCCGCGTCGTGAAGACGGCCGTCGGTATTTGCCTGGATATACGCTGCCAAGGTCTGTGTGTGGTTGTCGTGGTAAAATGGGTGCCGCGGAAGCGCGGACAGCCGTGATTGCATGAAAAAATCGAGAGGCACCCTAAACAGACGCCGATCCGGGTGCAAGCGAGGACGCACTCGCCGAACGAATGGTTTACGTTCGCGGATTTTCCCGTTGAAACATTTCGCGTGATCCCGCGTTCTATTGTCTTGTTGTATTGAGCATCGCCGCGCGGCGGCGGTTACGCGGTTGAGTATGGCTTAAAAAGGAATTGATGAGAGAACGCACGTGGAAAATCCCCACCTTGGCGGGCGCGGTTTTGCTGACGCTCGGGATCGTCCTCGCCGGATGCTCCCAAGCCGATCCGTCCGGCGGCTTCCAGCGCGAGCGGCCGCCGGCGCCGGTATCGGTCAGCCCGGTCGAACGCGGATCGATCCGCCTGGTCCGCACATTCAGCGGCTCGATCGAGCCGAGCGCCTCCTTCACCGTTTCGCCGAAGATCGGCGGCCGCATCGAAGAAATCTCCGCCGAAATCGGCGACCGCGTCAGCCGCGGAGCGCTTGTCGCGCGTCTCGACGATGACGAATACCAGCAGGCCCTGATCCAGGCCGAGGCCGATCTTCTCGTCGCCCAGGCCAATCTCGCCGAAGCCCGCAGCACCCTCGAGATCGCCAAGCGTGAAATTGAGCGGACCGAGACCCTTTTCGCTCGCGGGGTCGCGTCCGACGCCGAGCTCGACTCGGCAAAAAGCAACCTGCTCGCCGCCGAAGCGCGGGTCAAAGTGAACGAAGCGCAGGTCAAACGAGCCGAAGCGGCTGTCGAGTCGGAGCACATTCGAATCCAATACGCCCGCGTGATCGCCGCATGGCCCGAGGGCGACCAGGAACGGGTCATCGCCGAACGCTTCTTCGACGCGGGTGAAACAGTGACGGCCAACGAGCCGCTGCTCCGGATCGTCGATATCGACCCGCTTGTCGCGGTTATTTATATTACGGAAAAAGACTATGCCAAAGTCGCGCCGGGCCAGCCGGTTCAATTGCGGACCGACGCTTATCCCAATGAAATCTTCCAAGCGAACATCGTGCGCATTTCGCCGGTCTTCCGGGAATCGTCGCGCCAGGCCCGCGTCGAGCTCGCGGTGCCCAATCCCAGTCATCGTCTGAAGCCGGGCATGTTTGTCCGCGCCACCGTCGAACTCGATCGGGCGCCGGACGCGATCATCGTACCGACCGACGCGCTGGTGGTCCGGCAAGATGTCGAAGGAGTCTTTTTGGTCAGTGACGACGGAAAATCGGCCGAATGGCAGCCGGTCACGCTCGGCATCCGTGACGCCGAAGCAGGACGGGTGCAGATCCTCGAGCCCGCTTTGCATGGCCGCGTGATCACGCTCGGGCACCAGCTGGTGGACGACGGTTCGAGTATTGCCGTGGTCAACGGCCAGGCGAGCACCGCGGGAGACACTATCGCAGGCGGATGAATCTTCCTCGTCTCAGCGTGCGGCGGCCCGTCTTTACGACGATGGTCACGCTGATCATCATCGTTTTGGGCGCGGTCTCGTTCAGCCGCCTTCAAATCGACTTGCTGCCAAGCATTGAATTGCCGACCGCCTCCGTTCGCACTTCGTATGACGGAGCGAGCCCGGAGACGATGGAGCGCCTCGTCACCCAGATTCTCGAGGAGATCATTTCGACAGTTGCCAATGTCGAAGAGATCACGTCCACCTCCGAAGAAGGCGAAAGCCGGATCCGCGTCACCTTTGCCTGGGGAACCAACATCGACACCGCGGCGATCGAGTTGCAGGCGAAAATTGAAGACGAGATCAATGAACTGCCCGATGATATCGTCCGCCCGCGCGTCGGGAAATTTGACATCGACAGCTTCCCCGTCGTCATCGTCGGCATTGCCAGCGATCTCGACCCGGTCGAGCTGACCGAGCTGATCGAGGATGAGGTGCGTTATCGCTTTTCCCGCGTTCCGGGCGTGGCCCAGGTCGACCTTTGGGGCGGATTCAACCGGGAGGTGCGCGTCGAACTCGATCCCGACCGGATCAACGCGCTCGGGCTCTCGCTCGATCAGATCCGGACCGCGCTTCGCGACGCCAACCTCGACCGTCCGACCGGCCGCATCGAACAAGGCCGCTACGAGGTCACCCTGCGCGCTCCGGCCCAATTCACGAGTCTCGAGGAAATCGGCGAAACCGTCCTCAGCATTCGCGACGGCGCCCCGGTCCGCATCAGCGATGTCGCTGACGTGCGCGACACGTACCAACGACTGTCGCGCTACGTGCGGCTCAACGGCAAGCGCGCCGTCCGCATCGGCATCCGCAAGCAGCCAGCCGCCAATACCGTCGAGGTTTCGCGCGGCATCCTTGAGGAGATCGAGCGGCTGAATGAACGGTTTCCAAACATCGAAGTTGTTCCCGTGATCAACCAGGGCAACTTCATCGAACGCTCGATCCAGAATGTCGCTAAATCCGTGCTCTACGGCGGCGGGCTGGCGGTGCTCGTCCTCCTCTTCTTCCTCCGAAGTTTTCGCAGCACGGTCGTCATTTCGACGGCGATCCCGATTTCGATCATCGCGACTTTCGCGCTGATGTATTTCGGCGGCCTCACGATCAACCTGATGACGCTCGGCGGCCTGGCGCTTGGAGTCGGAATGATGGTCGACAGCTCGATCGTTGTTCTGGAAAACATCTTCCGGCGGCGGACCGAAGAAGGGGATGATCCGCGCGCGGCCGCGTCGATTGGCGGCCAGGAAGTTGCCACGGCACTCGTCGCGAGCACGATCACGACCGTCGTCATCTTTTTGCCGGTGATCTTTGTGCGCGGGATTTCCGGGCAGCTCTTCGGCGAACTCGCCTATGTAATCGCCTTCTCTCTCACCTGTTCACTCCTTGTCTCGCTGACCTTCGTCCCGATGCTCGCGGCGAAGCTGCTGAAAAAGCCTCTCTACACCGGAACCGGCAATACCAATGGCGCTTCCCGGATCCAGCGAATGAAACAGGCGTCGGAAGCGGCGTTTCAGCGACTGGACCGCGGATACCAGCGCCTGCTCCAGACGGCGCTGCGCGGCCGGTTCGCGGTCATCTTGGTCGCGATTGGAACCCTCGTCGCGTCCGTCCTCCTGGCGCCGATGATCGGCACGGAATTCATGCCGCCGAGCGACGAAGGCGAAGTGCGGGTAACGGGGGAAACGGAAGTCGGCACCCGCCTCGATCTGGTCGACGAGATTGCCCGCCAGATGGAAGCAATCGTCCTTCCGGCCGTGCCGGAGGCGATTTCCAACATCGTCACCGTTCGCGACAATGAAGCGGAGATTCGTCTCTCGCTCACGCCCGCGACCGAACGAGAACGATCCAATGTCGAGATCGCCGACGATCTCCGGCGGCGGCTGGAAGGGAAAATTCCGGGAACCGAGATCCGCACCCGGGCGCCGCAAGGACAGTTTCTTCTCGACCGCCTGCTGAACAGCGACGCGAGCCTGACCGTTGAAATCCGCGGTTTCGATCTAGACGTACTGGAAACCCTTTCGCAACAAGCGTACGAAGCCATCATCGAAACCCCGGGCGTGACCGATGCCAACCGCAGTTTCGATCATGGCACGCCGCAAGAAGAAATCCGCCTCGACCGGGCCAAGGTAGCCGACCTCGGTTTGAGTCCTCGCCATGTGACCGAGCTGATCCAAACGGCCATCGCCGGCTCCCAGGCAGGCAATTTCCAAAGCGAGGGAGACGCCCACCGGATCCTCGTGCAGCTCAAGGACGCCGAAAAGCGGTCTCTTGACGAGGTCCTCAACCTCACCCTCACCTCGTCCGAAGGCGGACCCGTCGCGCTGCGAAACGTCGTCTCAACCGTCTCCAGCCGCGCCCCGCTGTCGATCGAGCGCAAAAACCAGCAGCGCCAAATGACCGTCGGCGCGAACATCTCGGGGCGCGACCTCGGCTCAGTGGCTCGGGATATCCAGGCGCGGCTCGACATGATCCCTCGCCCCGAAGGTTACGATCTCGTCATCGCCGGAGATTTCGAGGAGCAGCAAGAGGCGTTTGCCGATATGCTTCTGGCCTTTATCCTCGCGCTGCTTCTGGTCTACATGGTGCTGGCCTGTCAGTACGAGAGCTTGCGCGACCCGTTTGTCGTGATGCTTTCAACTCCGATGGCGGCCATCGGCGTGGTCGTCACGCTTCTGCTGACAGACACAACGATGAACCTGCAAACGGCAATCGGCTGCACCATGCTCGGCGGCATTGTCGTCAACAACGCCATTCTCCTTGTCGACCAGGCCGGACGGCTTCGGCAAGAAGGGATGGCGCTGCGTCCAGCGGTGACGGAGGCCGGGCGTCGGCGCCTTCGCCCGATCCTGATGACCACGGCCACGACGATCCTCGGACTCCTTCCCCTCGCCCTCGGCATCGGCGAAGGCGCTGACGCGCAAGCGCCGCTCGCGCGCGCGGTCATCGGAGGGCTGACGGCATCGACGCTGATTACGCTCGTCTTGATTCCTGTCGTTTACACGCTCGTTCATTCGGAGAAAAGTCCGCCTCAGCCTTCTGTTTCATGATTCGACTGATCCCGCACCGCCTGCTTGTTTTCTCCCGCCTGTTCATCGCGGGACTTTTCCTGCTGACCGGCTGTTCGACACCGGCTCATCGGGTCGAGAAGAAGCCGCGGGACCCGTCGGAACGGCGCGCGCTGCTGACTCCGGCCCCGGCGCCAGCCGCATCGGAACCGGCGCAAAGCAGCGAACCGGCGCCTTCCGCCGCGGAACCGCAAGACGAAACCGGCTCCCCGCAACCGGTGCCGCCCGCCCCGGCGCGTCTCGAGCTTTCGCTGGAAGAAGCCGTATTGCTGACCTTGCAGCAAAATCCGGATTTGCGGGTGCAGCAGCTCAATCCGGTGATCGCCGGCGCTTTTGAGCTGATCGAGCGGGGCGTGTTCGACCCGGAACTGTTTCTCGAATATCGATACGCGGAACAGAGCGCGACGGAGACGAATCGGGCGCTTCCCGGCACCCGAATCACGTTTGAGGGCGAGGATTACGAAGCGGCCGCGGGTGTTCGTCAGCAATTCTCAACGGGAACCAATGTCGAGGCGTCCGTCCGGCAGGACCGGTCGATTTCGACGCGCTCGCCCGAGCAGCAGTCGGCGCGCGTCGGATTGACTGTGACGCAGCAGCTTCTGCGCGGATTGGGGCCCACCGTCAATCTCGCGGCGATTCGCCAGGCGCGCTTCGAAACGGTCGCCAGTGAGTATGAACTGCGTGGATACGCGGAAGCGCTTGTGGCGGACGTGGAAATCACTTACTGGAATTTCGTTCTGGCCAACGAGCGGATCGCGATTTTCGAGCGGTCGCGGGACGTTGCCCGCAGGCAGCTCGAAGAAATTCAGCAGCGAATCGACGTCGGCGCTTTGTCCCGCAACGAGGCCGCGGCCGCTAACGCCGAGTTCGCGCTTCGCGAGCAGGAGCTGATCAATGCGCGGAGCTTCCTTGAAGAGCAGCGGCTCCGGCTGCTCCGGCTCATCTCCCCCGGTCCGGAAGTGTGGGTGGAAACAAGTCTGTCGGCGACGAGCGCCCTTGAAACCGATGTCATACCGGTCGACAATCTTGAAGAACGCATCGCGCTCGCACTGGAGTCACGGCCCGACCTGAAAGAGGCGCGCCTGCTGATGCAGCGCGACGAACTGGACGTCGCCGTCACCCGCAACGGACTCCTTCCCCGCCTTGAACTTTTCGCGACGCTTGGACGGAGCGGATATGCGGATACCTTCACGGCATCTTTTGAACGGATCGACGGCAAGGATTACGACCTGCTGGTCGGGGCGCGTTTGTCTCATTTTATCGGGAACCGGACCGCGAAAGGCCGAAGCCAGGTGGCGCGCGCAACGTATCGCCAAGCGGAGCAGGCAATCCGAAATCTTCGTCAGCTTATCCGTTACGATGTCGCCCTCGCGATCAACGAACTCGAGCGAGCCCGCCAGCAGATTTCGGCGTCGGCCGAAACGCGGCGCTTCCGCGAGGAAGCCGCGCGCGCGGAACAGGAGCGATTCGCGGTCGGGGCCTCGACCGCCCTGGACGTCGCCCTGGCCCAGCGCGATTTGCTCGCGAGTGAAATTGAAGAAGTCGAAGCGAGAGTCGCGTATCAGATCGCGCGGATTCGTCTGTATCTCGCGGAAGGCACGCTGCTCGAACGCCGCGGTTTGAGCACGCCGTCGCTGTAGTGGCGGACGGGGGCTGCCGGCGTGAGCCGGCGGGGAGAACCGATCCTCGACGACGCATCGTCTTTCATTGCGAATTGCATCGTCCTGGACATTTTCCCCTTTCCATTTTCGCTTTTCAATTTTTGCTCTTACTTTCCCGCGAATGCTTCCTCGTATGGAAGAACGCTTCGCTGAAGAGAACATGTTACAAAATTCATGAACGCACTCCTCCGAATCGCCGGCTACTTTGTCCATTACCGTCTCGCATTCACGACGACGCTGGTACTGGCCTTTGGCAGCACCGCGTTTTTGATCACGGTGCCGATGGTCATCCGGTACGTGATCGACAACATTGTCGCCGCCGGGGAAACACGGCATATCTGGTGGGGTATCGGCGCCGCGTTAGCGTGTTATTTTGGACGCGACTTCCTTAATTTCGCCCGCATCCGGGTGAACAATTACCTTGAGCAGAAGGTCCTCGTCGATCTGCGCCGCGATGTGCATGACAAGCTGTTGAACATGTCGGTTCATTATTACGACTCAAACCCGAGCGGCGAAATCGCGTCGCGAGTCATCGAAGATGTGCAAAACGTCGAACGTGTGATTCTTGACGGAACCGAGCAGGGAATGGTCGCCCTCGTCACGGTGCTCGGTGTTGCGGGTATGCTGTTCTGGCTGCAGCCATCGCTGGCGGTTTTGGTGGTCCTTCCGCTCCCGCTCTTGCTTCTCCTTGGAGTGGATCACGCGCGCGCGACCCGACGCAACTGGTCGCGCGTCCGCAAGAGTGCCGGCCGGCTGAACGCCCTTCTCGTCGAACACATGCAGGGGCATCGGCTGATCAGTGCCTTCGCGCTGCGGCAGCGCGAACAAGGACGTTTTCTCGACCGCGCGTATGATTTAAAGGAGGCGACCTTGCATGCCATGCGCCGCTGGTCGGTTTACGGCCCGGCGACCAATTTTATTGCGAGCACAGGGGTGGTTGCGGTGTTGGGGTATGGAGGCTTTCTGCTGATGCAAGGAGAAATGAGCGCGGGCACCTTTGTAGGATTTTACGCCTACTGCGCGATGCTGTATGAGCCGGTGGGACGATTGAATCAGCTCAACCACTTGATCAGTGCCGGCCGGGCCTCCGGCGACCGCGTGATGGAAATCCTCGACCATCCGGTCAGCGTATGTGAAAGCGAAAATCCGGTCCCCTTCCCCACGAAAGCCGGAGATATTATTTTTGACGAAGTTTCGTTCGCGTATGCCGATCGGCCGGAAGTGATTGAGAACCTCAACCTGACCTTGCCGGCCGGGAAAACAACCGCTCTTGTCGGACATACGGGCGCTGGCAAAAGCACGATCGCGAACCTCCTGCTGCGGTATTACGATGTCACCGCCGGCCGCGTCACGATTGCCGGTCGCGACCTTCGTGATCTGTCACTCGAATCGCTCCGCTCGAATATTGGTTTCGTTGCGCAAGAGCCGTTTCTCTTTGATGGAACCGTGGCGGAAAACCTGCTGCTGGCACGGGATGATGCAACGGAAGCCGAGCTATGGGACGTGCTGGAGGGAGCGCACGCGGCCGAATTCGTAAAACGTCTGCCCGACGGTCTCGACACGCCGATCGGCGAACGCGGCGTACGGTTGAGCGTGGGAGAAAAACAGCGACTGACAATCGCGCGCGTCCTGTTGAAGAATCCGCCGGTTGTTATCTTGGATGAAGCCACCGCGAGCGTCGATACGATGACCGAATACCGGATCCAGGAAGCCTTGGATCGCTTGATGAAAGACCGGACGGTCTTGATTATTGCTCATCGCCTCTCGACCGTCAAAAAGGCCGACCAGATCGTCGTGCTCGAACGCGGACAAATCATCGAACAAGGATCCCATGATGAGTTGATTCAGCGAGGGGGACACTATGCGAAGCTCTGGTCGATTCAGAGTGATTTCATCCCAGACTTGCCGAGTGTTCGATGACGGAATAAGCCGACAAAAAAAGAAGCGCCCCGCTTTCGCGAGACGCTTCTTTCTTGGGAAACTCGGAACGGTTGCTATTTGCGTTTCTTGACCAAGCCGCCCTGCTTCTTGATATTCTGCACGGTCGGAACGGAGACGCCGAATTCCTTCGCCACTGCCGTACCCGACTTGCCTGACTTGATCGCGTCGAGGATCTGACTACGAAGCTCGGGGGTAATCACTGTACGCTTGCCGCGCTTTCCTCGTTTCCCACCCTTTGCTTTCGTTGCCGCGGCCTTCCCGCGGCCGAGACCTTGGAGTGCCGAAATCAATTCATCCCGGCTCTCGTATCCAAGCTGCTCATGAAGATTCACGAGTTTCTGGCGACGCTCTTCTTCCATCTGGCGCTCCAACTCGACGATCTTCTTCTTATACTTTTCGATTTCTTGTCTTTTGTTATTCATAACAATTTGCCTTCCAGAATTTGGCATAGACTGGCCTATCTATACAGGCCAATTATAAAAAACAACAAGAACTTTTCATTAAAATGAGCTTTTTTCACCTTTTAATCGTCATTTAACAGGCAGTGGAAACACCCAAAGAAACAAAGCATGGTGAAAAACCTGATATTGGAGCTGGGTAATCCCCTTAGATTCATAAGCGTCTTTATTTGCCCGATTGAATACGGTTTATCCGCTGGAATACCGAACAGACACGGCGTTTGGAGGGGACAAGCTATTTCTGATTAAGTCTTGCGCACACGGCCGCGGCTCATACGGTTTAAAGCAAATTGAATCCCGCGTGCCGTCAGGCGCTGTTGCTTTCGCGCGCGCAATCGATCTAACACCCGTTCATGGAAACCAGCGAGTCCAACACAAAAAGCCAGGAGGTAGAACGGACGCTCGTCGTGCAAAACAAGATGGGCATCCACGCGCGGCCCGCCGCGATGATCGTCAGAGCCGCCAACAAGTATTCTTCCGAGATCTACTTTGAAAAGGATGACGAGCTGGTAAATGGAAAGAGCATTATGGGCCTGATGATGCTCGCCGCCGGCCAAGGCTCAAAACTCCGCGTGATTGCAACCGGCGAGGACGCCGAAAGCGTGATGCGTGACATTGAGGAGCTTTTCGCGCGCAAGTTTGACGAGGCTTAAAGCCTCCCCCGGCCGTTCCAGGCAAGCCGGTGAGCGGCTTCCCGTTATGCGTTGGGAAGCGAATAAAACGCGGCCGTGGCCGCGGCGGTCCGAGCAGCGAGTTCCTCAAGAGACACGTGAAAGAGGTCCGCCGCGAACTCAGCCGTCGCGCGCAAGTACGCGGGCTCATTCGGGTTGCCGCGATGAGGCACCGGGGCCAGGTAGGGTGCATCCGTCTCGATCATCAGCTGGTCGATCCCCTGACAGAGGGCAGCCTCGCGAACTGCCTCCGCGTTTTTATAGGTCAGAATTCCGGTGAACGAGCCGCGCCCGCCCCGTTCCATCAGTTGTCCCATCGATTGGGGTCCTTCTGAAAAGCAATGAAAGACAACCTTTCGCCAAGGGAAGCCGGACTCATCGATCATTGCGACACACTCCATAAACGCGCCGCGGGAATGGATGACGACCGGCAGATCCAATGTCCGGGCGATTTCTAATTGCGCGCGAAAAGCTGCTCGTTGCCGCGAAAATTCCGTCGCGGCTTCATCCGGATCGTGACTGAGATGGAAGCGATCGAGCCCGATCTCTCCGACCGCAACAGGACGGCAAGACCCCTCGAAGAAGCGGCGCAGGAGATCGAGGTTTTGTTCCCAGTTTTCACCGATATCGCACGGATGCATTCCAGCCGTATAAAAAACGCGCCCCTGGTACTGCTCCGCCAGACGCCGATACAGTTCCCAATCGCCCGGGCCGGTGCCGACTGTAATGAAACCGCCAACATTCGCGTCCTCGGCGCGTTGCAGGATTTCATCGAGAATCCCTTTACGATGAAAGACTTCCAGGTGGGTGTGACTGTCGATAAAGCTTTTCATGCAGATTTGCTTTCCCCTTTTTGGAAAGTTTCGTGTAGTTTCCCTGTTACGCATGAGTTCACAAATCGAAAACGTGATCATTGTGGGCACCGGCTGCGCAGGTCTTACGGCAGCCATCTATACCGCCCGCGCAAACCTCAATCCGCTGGTTGTTGAAGGAAACCTTCCCGGCGGCCAACTGACGACCACCTCTGAAGTCGAGAACTTTCCCGGTTTCGAGAATGGCATCGACGGGTTTACGCTGATGCAAAATATGCGGAACCAGGCGGCCCGTTTCGGCACGCGATTCACCCAGGGATTTATCGACAAAGTCGACTTCTCCAGCGAACCGCTCGTCCTTCACGCGGGCGACCAGACCTTCCGGGCGCGGTCGGTGATTGTTGCGACCGGCGCCTCTCCGCGTCTGCTCGACATCCCCGGAGAAAGAGCCCTCTTCGGCGGCGGCGGCGTGACGACCTGCGCCACCTGTGACGGCGCTTTTTACCGTGACATGGATGTCGTTGTCGTCGGCGGCGGCGACTCCGCCTGCGAAGAGGCTTTGTTCCTGACCCGCTTTTGCAGCAAGGTCACCCTGATTCATCGCCGCGACGAACTGCGCGCTTCGCGGATTATGCGGGACCGTGTGCTCGAGCACCCGAAGATCGAGCTCGTTTGGGACAGCGTCGTTGAGGAAATTCTCGGAGTTGACGAAAAAGCGGTGAGCGGCGTCAGGATCAGGAATACGCAAACCAATGAGACCTCGCGCATCGATTGCAAAGGCGTATTCGTCGCGATCGGTCACATTCCAAACACCCACGCCTTCGCGGATCACCTTGATCTCGATGAAAACGGCTATCTCCTGCCGCAGCCGGGGAGCATGGTGAAGACGAAAGTGCCCGGCGTGTACGCGGCTGGCGATTGTGTCGATCATGTGTATCGCCAAGCGATCACGGCCGCCGGCATGGGCTGCCAGGCCGCGATCGAAGCGGAACGCTGGCTCGCGGAAAAGCCGCTGGCGGTAAGCTGACCGACTGCGCCCGCGAGGCAGCGTCTGCTCACCTCCCGGGCAGCCCGTTCGGCAGACGAAGATTCACGAGGGGACGGCCTCCCGCCGCCCCTCCAACTTCGTCCGGCGAAAAGGCTCCGCCCACCTTCCCACCTTCCCACCTTC
>CAZYAN010000027.1:0-31382 GCA_964645585.1 uncultured Opitutales bacterium | reverse complement strand
TTCCTCACCTTCCCCACTTTTTTAGAATAATTCTTGATCTCATTAAAAATCACGGCTATCTGTTGAAGTGTTTTTTAACATGGGAAACTCACAGAACAAAGACGCTCTGGATTCCGCGCTGGCAGGCAAAGGCCTGCGGATGACGCGGCAGCGCGCTTTGGTGTACGAAGTTCTCATGGACGAAGGCGACCATCCGACGGCCGACGAGGTCCACCGCCGCGTGCGGCGCAAGATGCCAACGATCTCGCTGGCGACGGTCTACAACTGCCTGGAAAAGCTGGTCGAGTGCGGCCTGATCCGTCAGGTCAACCGCGACCGCGAGTCCTCCCGCTTCTGCGGCAACATGCGCGAACACGGACATTTTCATTGCAACATCTGCGGCGCGGTCTTCGACGTCGATCTCGCCGAACCGGTCCTCGAGCAGCTCGCGCCCAAGCGAGGCTTTCGAGTGGATCATTTTGACATCACCTTCCGCGGTCTCTGTCCGGCCTGCAGCCAGGAGCAGACCGCGGGAAACAGGAGAACCGGATGACTTGAGGACCGTTCGGATCTCTCCTCCTTTTTTCACCAATTTATCACCTTTTCCTTATTCACTATGAGCCAACTGGAGATTAAAAACCTGAACGTTTCCATCGAGGGGACGCCGATCCTGAAGGACTTCTCGCTTACCTTGCCGAAAGGCGAGGTCCACGCGATCATGGGCCCGAACGGCACCGGAAAGAGCACGCTCGCCAAGGCGCTCGCCGGACACCCGGATTACGAAGTGACGTCCGGCGACATTTTGCTCGACGGCGAAAGCATTCTCGAAATGGAACCGGACGAACGAGCGCGCGCCGGGCTGTTCATGGCGTTCCAATACCCGAGCGAGATTCCGGGCGTCAGCATTGCGAATTTCCTCCGCGCCGCCGTTCAGGCGCGTATGGCCGAAGGCGAAGAACTTGACGCGCCGGCTTATTACAAACGCCTGTATGAGAAGATGGACATGCTCCAAATCGACCGGAGTTTTACGGCCCGCTCGATCAACGAAGGGTTTTCCGGCGGAGAAAAAAAACGAAACGAAATCCTTCAGATGGCCATGCTCGAACCGGCCTACGCCATCATGGATGAAACCGACTCCGGCCTCGACATCGATGCCTTGCGGGTCGTCTCCGACGGCGTCAACACCCTTCGCGGCGGCAACCTCGGCATCCTCCTGATCACCCACTACCAGCGGATCCTCGAATACATTGTTCCTGACCACGTGCATGTCATGTGGGACGGACGTATCGTCCGCAGCGGCGACAAGAATCTTGCCGTCGAACTCGAAGAAAAGGGTTACGACTGGGTCAAGGAGGAACTCGCCGGCGCGACCTGATCCGCGCCTTTATCGGCGGATGACCGCCTCACAGAATCGAGAAATACAGCAGCAACAGGAACTCTTTTTACACCGGCATCGCCATGGCAACACCGACAAACGAACTTGATATCAACACAGACATCGGGAATTTCCTCTATCCCGAAAAGCACGCGTACGATGCGGGCATCGGTCTATCCGAAGACACCATCAACTACATCTGCGACGTCAAAGAGGAGCCCGACTGGATCCGTGAATTCCGCCTCAAGGCCCTGAAAACGTTCGAAAGCAAACCGCTGCCGACACATTGGGCGACCGAGGACCTGAACGCGATCGACTTCGACTCGATCCGCTACTACCTCGCCGGCGACCGGAAGCCGAAAAAGTCATGGGATGAGGTGCCGGAAGATGTAAAGAAGACGTTTGAACGGCTCGGCATCCCGGAAAATGAACGCAAATTCCTCGCCGGCGTCGAGGCGCAGTTCGACAGCGAGGCCGCCTACTCAAATATCAAAGCGACGGTCGCCAAGCAGGGCGTCATCTTCGTCGGCAGCACCGAAGGGCTGAAAAAGCATCCGGAAATTTTCCGGAAGTGGTTCGGCAAGGTCATTCCAACCGGCGATAATAAATTCAGCGCCCTGAACAGCGCCTGCTTCAGCGGCGGCAGCTTTATTTACGTCCCGCCAGGCGTAAAGGTCAGCCACCCGCTCCAAGCCTACTTCCGGATCAACGCCCAGAATTTCGGGCAGTTTGAACGGACGCTTATCATTGCCGACGAGGGCTCGGAAGTAACCTACATGGAAGGCTGTACCGCACCGAAATTCGATACCGCCACCCTTCACAGCGCCGTCGTTGAACTGGTCGCGATGCCGGGCGCGAAGATCCAGTACATCACCGTCCAAAACTGGTCGTCGAATGTCTACAACCTCGTGACCAAACGCGCGATCGCTCACGAGGAAGCCGAAGTCAAATGGATCGACTGCAACATCGGCTCCCGGCTCACGATGAAGTATCCGGGCGTCATCCTGAAGGGCCGCAAGGCGCGCGGCGAAGTGCTCAGCATCGCGCTCGCCAACAGCGGACAGCACCAGGACACAGGCGCGAAAATGATTCATGCCGCCGATGAGACGACGAGCAATATTATCTCGAAGAGCATCAGTGTCGGCACCGGACGTGCAACGTATCGCGGTCTCGTCGCCACGCCGCGCCATTTGAAGAATTGCAAAAACAACACCGAGTGCGACGCGCTGCTGATCAATACCAATTCCCGGACGGACACCTATCCGGCGATCAGCATCCGCGGCGACGGGAATTCCGTGCAGCACGAGGCCAGCGTCAGCAAGGTCAGCGCCGAGCAGATCTTCTATATGCAGCAGCGCGGCCTCACCGAGGCCCAGGCAATGAGCCTCAGCGTCAACGGATTCGTCAACGACCTCGTCCGCCACTTCCCGATGGAATACAGCGTCGAGCTCAAGCGCCTCATCGATCTTGAAATGGAAGGCTCCGTGGGCTGACGGCAGATCAAACCGATCCGTCCAATCCAGAAAAGTGATTACATGAATCCAGCAATTTCAGAAACAGAACCAACCACCTTGAGTCTCGGACATTCGCGGACGTTCGACGAGTTCCTCGCCCGTCAGGAAAACCTGCCCGACTGGTGGCTCGCCCAGAAGCGCGAGTCTTGGGAGCGGTTTCAGGAGCTTCCGATGCCGGTGCGCAAGGATGAACGCTGGCGCTTCGCCAATGTCAACGCGATCACCTTGGAGGGCTTCGGCCTGCCGGCACCCGTTTCCGACGCCGACGCGGCCGAACTGCTCGCCCGCTCGAATGAACTCGGCGAAGCGGCCGGCAAACTGGTGTTCGCCGGCGACACCTTGATCGAACATCGCGAGATTGCCCCGGAGCTCGCCGAAAAGGGTGTCATCTGGAAGCCGCTCGCGCGCGCCATCGCCGAACATCCGGAGCTGCTGCGGAAGCACTTCATGGCACAGCCGGTGAAGCTCGGATCGGAGAAATTCTCCGCCCTGCACAGCGCCCTGTGTTCCGCTGGAAGCTTCCTTTACGTGCCGAAAGGCGTCGAAATCGATCTGCCGCTGGCCGCCTATCACTGGGCGCACAGCGACAACAGCGCGCTGTTCCCGCACACGCTTCTGATTGCGGAGGAGAACGCCAAAGTCACGCTCGTCGACTTTTTCGACGCCCGCTCGCGCGACTCCCGCGATTTTATTTGCGGCGTCAACGATCTCTATGCCGGCCCCGGCGCCCGGCTGACGTATATCTGCGCCCAAAACTGGGGCTCGAAAAGCCTGGCGTTCCAGCTTAACTCGACGCAGTCGTTCCGCGACTCCTTCGTCACGTCGCTCAATCTGAATCTCGGCGCCAGCAACTCGCGGTCGGAAATGCATAATCAGGCCCTCGAACCGGGCAGCCACAGCCAGATGCTTTCGTTGACGGTCGCGAAAAACGATCAGGAATTCGACCAGCGCACGCTGCAAACGCACGCCGCGCCGAATACCGTTTCCGATCTTCTTTATAAGAACGC
Organism: uncultured Opitutales bacterium; assembly: GCA_964645585.1. Taxonomy (GTDB): domain Bacteria; phylum Verrucomicrobiota; class Verrucomicrobiia; order Opitutales; family T3Sed10-336; genus DATGSL01. The sequence goes on along the minus strand of CAZYAN010000027.1, from coordinate 27,507 downwards.
TCTGCTCGACCAGTCGCGCACGCTCTTCTCCGGTCTGATCCGCGTCGAGCCGGACGCGCAACATACCGACGCTTACCAGACTAACCGGAATCTTCTCCTCAGCGACGAGGCCGAAGCAAATTCGCTGCCGGGCCTCGAGATTCAGGCCAACGACGTCAAGTGCAGTCACGGCGCGACGACCGGCACGATCGACGAAGAGCAGCTTTTCTACATGCGCGCCCGCGGAATTCCAGTCGACGTCGCGAAAGAACTGCTGGTATTCGGCTTCTTCGACGAGGTTCTGGAGAAACTCGACAACGAGCCGGTCGCGGGAGTTCTGCGCGGAAAGATTCGTCAAAAATTCGCGTAACGGCTGGAAGAGTAAAGAGTGAGGGCTTCAGCCCTTTTTCAAGGCGCTGGAGCGCTTGCTCCCGCCAAGTTCTTGCCAAGCCGGAACCCGCGCGCCTTTCCTCTTGTTGTTTTTCGGGAGGGTTGGCTTAATTGACCTCTTTCCGTTCCTCGCTATAAAGAAGGAGAGCCGGGGGAAACGCGAACGATGCCGATTTTCCGGCGGCCGCGCGTGTTCCAGCGCCGTTATTCATTCACGCGAAGGTCTGGAGAGGATCGATCATTGAGTATGCATCTGTCTCAGCCTGTCTCCGTTTTGTTTTGCTATGAGTTTGGACAAACCCGTTGTCGGTGATCTTCGTGATGCCGGTTATTCTTTTCTGATTGTTGCCGCGAGCTACAATGGCGCGCTCGTCGACGCGCTCCTGGCGCGCACGATCAACCGCCTCAAGGAGGCTGGCGCGAGCGACGATCAGATCGACGTTATCCGCGTTCCGGGATCGAATGAAGTGCCCTTCGCTGTCCAGCTCGGCATCGAAACCGGCGAAATCGACTGCTGCATCGCCCTCGGCGTGCTCATCCGCGGCGACACGGAACATTATCGCATTATCGGGCAGAGCACGAGCGATGCCCTCCAGATGGTCGCGCTCAACCACGGTGTGCCGGTCGTCAACGGTATTATCATCGCCGAGAACACCGCCCAGGCCGAGGAGCGCGTCCATGGATCGATCGACCGCGGCGCCGAATTCGCCGCATGCGCGATCCAGCTGGCCGAGCTCCGCAAACAGCGACTCGCGGCGGCCAGGGACAAGGAGCTGGTCCTGGAGATCGAAGAGGAGCAAAGCGCGCAATGAGAAACACCCGTTCCCGCCGCCGCCAATGCCGCATCGCGGCCGTCCAGTTTCTCTATATCTGGGAGGTCAACCGGCCCGACAATCTCCACGAGGGCGTCCGGCTCTTTTTCGAAGGAAAGGAAGAGAGCCGCGATTACTATGCTTTCGCGGAGGAACTCATTTTCGGCACGATCGAACACGTGGCGGAAATCGACGACCGGATTCGCTCGCTCGCGGCGAACTGGGATTTCAAACGGATCGCCAAAATCGATCTCTCAATCCTTCGGCTCGCCATTTATGAGATCCTTTACCGCCGTGACATCCCGCCGATCGTGTCGATTAATGAGGCTATCGACCTCGCCAAATTGCTCTCCAACCTCGACGCCAAACGCTTCATCAACGGCATCCTCGACAAGTTGAAAGACCAGCTCGACCGTCCGCTTCGCCAAGCCGCGACGGAGTAGCGCGACCCGGCACGCCGCCATCGTTCGGATTCCTCCATGCGACGTTTTTTCCAGAAATTCAAAGAAGGCTTCGCGAAAACGAGCCAGAACATCCTCGCTTCCAGCAAAAGTCTGTTCGGCGGCAACAAGCTCGACGCCGGCTCAATCGACCAGTTGGAAGAAGCTCTCTTCGGTGCCGACTTCGGTGTCGAAACCACCGAAGAAATCATCAACGAGGTAAAAAAAGCGGCGAAGCGCGATCGCGAACTGCGCGGTCAAGAGGTTACCGCCATTGGCGCCGCTGTCCTCAAACGCGTCCTTGCCGGATCCGAGGGCGCGATCGCGCCCGCCGCGGAAAAGCCGACCGTCATCTGCCTGATTGGCGTCAATGGGTCCGGCAAAACCACCACCTGCGCGAAACTTGCCCACGCCCTCCAGGGAGACCGGGCCCAGGTTCTGATGGCCGCTTGCGATACGTTCCGGGCCGCCGCGAATGAACAGATTCGGACCTGGTCGGAGCGTCTGCGGATCGACCTCGTCTCCAGCCACCACGGTGCCGATGCCGCGGCCGTCGCCTTCGACGCCTGGAAGGCCGCCAAAAGCCGAGGCAAGGATTACCTGCTGATCGACACCGCCGGCCGCCTCCACACGAAGACGAATCTTATGGAGGAGCTGGCGAAGATAAAACGTGTCCTGCAAAAACAGGATCCGGCAACGCCTCATTATTCGCTGCTGGTGGTCGACGGCAGCCTCGGATCAAACTCGATCGAACAGGCCAAGGTGTTTCACCAGTCGTTCGGGCTCGACGGCCTGATTGTCACCAAACTCGACGGAACAAGCCGCGGCGGCGCGCTGGTCGGTATTTACCGCGAGCTGCGGCTGCCGATCTTCTTTCTTGGTCTCGGAGAAAAGCCGGAAGATCTCCAACCGTATTCAATTGATAACTACGTCAGCGCCGTGTTCGGCGCGGAAAGCGCGGCCCCGGCCTGAAAGCGGCCAGGCGCCGGCGGCGGAAAGTCATCGGCGAATGGCCAGACACCGGCGACTCGAAGAGTCGAGCTACAGTGATCGCAGCGCCCTCCAAGCTTGCGGCGTCCGCGCCGGCCTTGCGCCGGATGAACCTCCTCAAAGCAGCGGCACCTGCTCGACGATCTCGAGGTTGTAGCCTTCGAGCGCCACGACATGCAAGGAGTGCGTCGTTAAGAGCCGGATTTTCTTCAAACCGAGAGCTACGAGAATTTGCGCGCCGATCCCGTAGTCGCGGAAGTCCATTTTTCCTGGCGGCAATTGCGCTTTTCCTTTTTTTGACGGTGCACGGCTGTGCAAAAAGTTCGGGATGCCGCCGCCGGGCTGTCCGATATAAAGGACAACTCCCCTTCCCTCCTTCGCGACCCGCTCCAACGCGCGCGCCAGCGCTTCGTGGCCATTCCATTCGGTGCCGCGAAACAGGTCGCCCAAGAGGTTCTCGCTCTGGACGCGCACGAGTGTCGGCTCGCCGTCCAGTTTGCCCATGCAAAACGCCAGATGATGCCGGCCGTCCATGCGGCTCGTGTACACATGAAGGTCGAATTGCCCAAATGCGGATTCGAACGGGAAAATCGCGACCTCCTCCACCAGGCGCTCCCGCTGATGCCGATATTCGATCAGGTCCGCGATCGATATCATTGGCAATCCAAACTTCTTCTTGAAGACAGCAAGATCGGGCAGCCGCGCCAGCGACCCATCCTCATTCAAAATTTCACAGAGAACCCCGATCGGCGGCAGGCCGGCCAGCGCGGCGAGATCGACCGATGCCTCGGTATGCCCCGCGCGCTGCAGCACGCCGCCAGGTTTCGCGCGCAGCGGGAACACGTGCCCCGGCTGAACGAGATCGTCCGGCCGCGTCTCCGGATCGGCGAGCAGGCGGATCGTCCGGGCCCGGTCGTACGCGCTGATACCCGTGGTAATCCCCTCGGCCGCATCGACCGAAACCGTAAAGTCGGTCTGATGCGATTCGCGGTTTTCCGGGACCATCGGATTTATCCCGAGCCGTTTTAAATGATGGTTCAGCGCGGGCACACAGATCAGGCCCCGCCCGTGGCGAATCATCATGTTGACCGTCTCCGGCGTCGCCTTCGCCGCGGCCATCACCAAATCTCCCTCGTTCTCGCGATCCTCGTCGTCCGTCACAATAACCAGGCGCCCTTGCGCGATTGCCTGGATGGCGGTTTCGACCGAATCAAACGGCGTATCGTCACGATGCTCAACCATGAAACTTCACCAGCACCCGCCGCCTCAGGTGTTCGATCGCGATTCGTCCTGCTTGAGATCAAGGACGTTATCCGGCGAATGGGCGGTCACAAGATTATGATCGCTCAATAGAACGCGCAAAGGCCGTTCGACTCCAATTCGAACCAGCCACGTTAGTTCGCGAACTTCGCCGCTGAACCGCCGTTCCGTTCGAGCGAAAATCACATACGGTTCATCGGAAGGAATGTTGAGCTGAAATTCACCCGAGGCATCGGTCCGCGTATCGGCGGCCGCTTTCGGCAGACCGGCCAGCAAAGCGGAGAAATCCGGTGCTTGTTCCGCGCGCGCAATCGCCTCGTCCAAATCCGCCCGCAGTTTCGCCTGCCGCTCCTGTCGCGCCGCGATGTCGGCATCGATCGATTTCCGATCCCGCTCGGCAGCTTCGACCGCTTGATCGCGCTCCGCGATGACAGCCGCACGCTCCGCCAAAAGTTCCTCTGTCAATCCCCGCAATGCGCTGGTCCACGCCGCTCGTTCGGCCGCCGGGACCGCAAGCCACCGGTCCCGCAATTTCGCGTAGGCCTCGTATTCCTCCCGGAGCGGAATTCCCGGCGGCGGCTCCGGGTAGTCGCTCCAAAACGCGATTTCTTTTTCGTTCGCGGCAATCGACGCGTCGATCGAAGCGATTCGCTTCCGCGCCTCCTCCCGCAATGCCGCGATTTCCGCGACAGCCGCTGACTTTCTCTGGTCGCCTTCCGCTACGAGTGCCTCAAACCGCGCCTTCTCCTTGTCCAACTCCTCCCGAATTTCCGCGACGCGGTCGTCCAAAATGCGCCGCGTCCGCCTCAAGACGGCGAGCCGTTCCTCCAAATGCGCCTCGATTACCGCCTGAGGAAAAACCTGCACTTGAACCGCACCCAGCCGGATACTTTCTCCGCCCGATCCGATCGTGAAAATCTGTCCCGTCACCGTTGCTTCCGCCCGGCCCGCCTCCGCCGCTGGCACCCGCTGCGAAACACCGGCCGAAATCGCGATGATCAGCCCGAGCCACGCAAGGCGCAAGATCCGCGGATAATGGAAGAGCTGTACAGTGGATGGTTGCATTTCAAGAGAAGCCGATTCGTGTGTCGAACGTCATCGGGCCGGGTTTCTTCACCAGCAACGGGCACCATAGAGATTTGTATCCGGCGGTAAAGAAAAACCGGTCGAAGCGCCTTTTGCCACGTTCCATGCGCGCCGATTTCCCCCGCCGCTCCGCGCGGCGATAAGACAGCGCCGGGCAAGCGCGGTTCCAGCCGCTTCCAATGCGCCGGAGAAAACGATTCAGCGTTTGCGCCAAAACCAAAAAAGCAGGGGACACCCGGCGGCGGGAGTGCCCCTGCTGCGCATGCACATGCGGATCAGAGCGTGCTTTCCTCGCTCCCGAGGCCGTTTACAGCCGCTCTTCCTCCAGATCGTAGATGTCGAAAAATCGGTAAACGATCCGGTTTCGGGGCACGACTTCCTCAATGTAATCTTCCATCTTCTCTTGCAACTCGGGCGGCAGGTCGCTCAGCCGCGCGTCGCGCTGCCGGTTGTTCCAGACAACAATCTCCTGCCGGGGACGCTGGCGCGCGTTCTTATCGATCCATGCGGCGACTTCCTCGTCGGACGCGCCGGTTTCAACGACGGCCCGAAGCGCGGAATAATCGATCTCCGCAAACTCCAGCCAGATCTTATCAAGCGGACAATTGGTATCGTAATCGCCGATCTGACCGAGAATATCCGCCCGGATCTTGTCGACGGCCCGAGCGGCGAGAACGTATCCGCCGAGTTTCGCTCGCGGACTCCGGGGAAACTCCTTCCCGTCGCGCAGGTCGGGAGCAATCAGTTTAAGTTTGGTTCTATTTTCTTGTGTACTCATGGTAAATTTAAGCGGACGGCGCGGCCGCGAGGGCTCCCACCCGCGAGTTTGGCTGATTGGCGAGGATGAGGCGGTCGACAGAATATTTTCCGCCGCCGGCGATCAGAAGCGTTATCGAGGCTGCCAAGAGCATCAGCGGGTATTCCATGCCGCCATTGCTGGCAAAAAAGGCACTCCGATGGACGAGCAAGATCGCGACGGTCATCGCAATGGCGTTCAGTCCGGCGCCGACGCGAGTAAAAAGTCCCAGCGCCAGCATCAGACCCCCGAAAAATTCTCCGGCGGCGGCGTTGAATGCCCAGAACATCCCGGGAACCAGGCCGAGACTTTCCTCAAAAAATCCGGCGGTGGCTGTGAGGCCGTTACCGCCGAACCAGCCGAAAAGCTTTTGAGCTCCGTGCGCCGCCAAGGCGGTTCCGGCAGCCAAGCGAATCGGGAGAAACGCGATCGAGTCTCCCGTGGCCAGGAGTTTGGTAGTGATATTCTTTTTCATCGTCTTGAATCCCATGTCCCTGCGAGTATAACCCGAATTCACGCAGGCCAGAAATATTATGTTCCTTGCCTGAGACTACCTTTGAGGTATGCTTAATTCCGATCATGGAATTGCGGCATCTTCGATATTTTGTGGCGGTCGCCGAGGAGGAGAATATCTCCCGGGCAGCCGCTCGGTTGCATATCTCGCAGCCGCCGCTGAGCCGTCAGATTCGCGATCTGGAAGATGAGCTCGGGGTGGAGCTTTTTCACCGGACGGCGAAATCGCTGCGCCTGACGGAGCCGGGCAAGGTCTTTCTGGCGGAAGCGCGGGCGGTGCTCTTGCGGGTCGATGTCGCGGTGGGAGCTGTGCAAGCTGCCGCGCGGGAGCAGCGATCGGAGTTTCATTTGGGTTATTCTCCGTCGCCGACAGGGGATTTTCTTCCGGATATTTTGAAAGCACTGGAAAAGGCGCTGCCGGACACGCGGGTCCGCTTGCACGACATGACTTCGGAAGAAATGCTGGCGGCTCTGCGGGCAAAACGAATCCAGGCGGGGCTTTTAGTGGAACAGCCGGGGGCGAGAAAAAACCGGCTGGCTTTTCTTCCGCTGCGGAGCTATCGAGCGGGAATGATCGTTCCGCGGGATCATGCGTTCGCAAAGCGGCGGTGGGTGACTTTGGACGACGTCCTGGAAGAGCGGGTCGCGGTGTATTCAAAAATTGAGTATCCGGATTACCACGACTGGCTGCGAAAGATCTTTGGCGCGAAATTTCGAAACCTTCGCGTCGCGATCGAATGCGACGGCGCGATGAGCATGATCGCCGCGGTGGAAGGTTCCCGAATGATCGCGGTTGCCGCCGAGTCGATTTTGTCGGTCGCGGGACCCCGGGCGGTGTTTGTACCGTTTCGCCCGGCGCCGGCGCCGCTGGTGGTGGGTGTCTGCCGCGCAAGTGGGGCGGCACCGCATTCTCCGACGGACATCTTTGTGAGAACAGCACAGAAGGCGGCCGCGCGAAGAAAGTCCGGAGGCCGTCTCGGGCGCGCCGATTGAATCTTTGCGCGGTGTTAAAGGGGGAGCAGCGACAGACTATGGATTTTCAACGCTCCCGCGATAATCGGCTTTGCCCATTCAGGTCGAGCCGAAAAACGGATGCGTGCTAGTCCACCGCTGAAAGGGAGCGGTGCTATCCTTCTAGACGGTTCTTCTCAGCGAAGGTTTCGGCGAACTGCTCTTGTTCCGCAACCGGAACTTGTTCGATCGAGACGAGGTGCACCGAAAACGTGCCGACCGGGAGTTCGGTCGCCAGGCGGACCGGAATGCGGCGTTCGTCGTTTGAGTAATAGACTTGGACCGGCGCGTCGCCGGCTTTTTCAAAAACGCCGCCGACGCCTTTCATCTCCGGCTCAACCAGAATCGTCCGGTAATTACCGGCCGGGACCGTGATCCGCTGCACGCCCTTGACGCGCGCGACCCCCATCGTAGTCCATTTGCCGTCGGAAACGGAGATCTCGATCTCGCTGCCCTTCTTCAGCGTCAGCTCACGAAGAATGAACAGCACGGAAAGCGGGTCGAATGTCGATTCATGAATGGCAACCGGCTCGCGCGTTTCTCCAAAGTTCGAATACTGGGCCCAGCGTTCGGGACGATTGTACGTGACCCGAACGTCACGCCGATTCTTCCCGGCATCCTTCTCGACCAAATACAGCAACGAGCCTTGAAGATCGGTGCGGACAAAGCCGTCGATCCGATCGCGCACCTTGTAAAACTTATCGACCAGCGGCGTGGTCCGGAGCGTCAGCGAAAAGTGGTAGGCGCTCTGACCGTCGATTTCGACCACCGGATGCACTTCGAGCACAGCTTCCGCCGCGCGGATCATGCCCCAGTGGACCGAATAGGTGATTCGTTCCCCGACCTCAAAGCGGCGTTCCCCGTCCGGCAGCGGGAGATCCGAATCCGCGAACAGCCGGCCCGCGCCCGCGGGCTCCAGCAAGCCAAAGGCGAGTATCGCAAGAGAGATTTTGGAGAGAAGATTTCTGGCTGGTCTCATTTTTTTCCTTTCGGGGAATCGACAGGCAAGGCGGTAAAAGTTTCCGTTTTTTTCAGGAACACAACCGCTCCTGGTCTATTTTACCTCGACTGGCGGCAGGTTCCAAATGTCGCGCGCATATTCCGCAATCGTCCGGTCACTCGAGAACTTGCCGACGCGCGCGGTGTTGAGAATCGCCATCTTCGCCCAGCGCCGTTTGTCGCGAAACGCACGGTCCGCCTCCTCCTGAGCCGCGCAATAGGCTTCAAAATCCGCGAGCGCGAGGAAAGGATCGCCGCCTTCAAGCAGGCGGTATTTCAGTCCTTGGAGCACATTCGATTCCTCCGGCGTAAAATACCCGGAGCCGAGCCAGTCGATGACGGCCCGCAGTTCCTCGTTCTTGTAATAGTAGTCAAAGGGATCGTATCCTTTCGCGACGAGCTCCTCCACTTCGTCCACCTTCATTCCAAAGATGAAAATGTTCTCGTCGCCGACCTCCTCGCGGATTTCGACATTGGCGCCGTCGAGCGTGCCGATCGTCAGCGCGCCGTTGAGCGCGAGCTTCATATTACCGGTTCCGGACGCTTCCTTGCCAGCGGTGGATATCTGTTCCGACAGGTCCGCTGCCGGAATGATTTTCTCGGCGAGCGTCACGCGGTAGTCGGGCAGAAACGCGATTTTCAATTTGTTGCCAACCCGCTCGTCGCGATTGACGATCATGGCGACCGAACCGATCGCCTTGATGATCAATTTCGCCAACTCATAACCGGGAGCCGCCTTTGCGCCGAAGATGAACACGCGCGGCGTCATATCGTAATCCCGGTTTTGCAGAATCCGGCGATAGAGGGCCAGGATGTGTAAAAGATTCAGATGCTGCCGCTTGTATTCGTGCAGCCGCTTGATCTGGACATCGAACAAAGCAGAGGGATCGGCATCGATTCCGAGCGTGTCGAAAATTACCCGCGACAGGTCGCGCTTGTTTGCCTGTTTGACCTCCATGAACTTTTTCTGAAACGCGGGATCATCCGCCCACTTTTCCAGTTTGCTCAGTCGCGTCAGGTCGCGCTCCCAGCCGCCGCCGATCGTATCGGTGATCAATTCCGCAAGCCGCGGATTGCACGCTTTCAGCCAGCGGCGGGGGGTGATTCCGTTGGTCTTGTTTTGAAAGCGCTTCGGCGCCATCGCATAGAAATCCGCGAAGAGATGCTTTTTGAGCAACTCGGTGTGCAGCGCGGCGACGCCGTTAACCGTATGACTGGCGATGACGGCAAGGAATGCCATCCGCACCATCTTCGGGTCTCCCTCCTCGATCAGCGAAAGAGCCGCTTTCCTTTCGTCATCGCCCGGCCATTGCTGGTCGACCTCGATAAGGTGGCGGCGATTGATTTCGTAAATAAGCTGCAAGTGCCGCGGCAGCACCTTTTCAAAAAGCGGCACGCTCCACTTCTCCAGCGCCTCCGGAAGAAGCGTGTGGTTGGTGTAGGCGAAAACCTTCGTGACGATCGCCCACGCCTCCCCCCACTCCATCTCCTCTTCATCGACGAAAATCCGCATCAGCTCCACCACGGCGATCGCCGGGTGGGTGTCATTCAACTGGATCGCGACCTTTTCCGGGAACTGCTCCCAGCCCTCATTCCCCTTTTGATACCGGGCAATAATATCACGCAGGGAACAGGAAACGAAAAAATACTGCTGGACCAGGCGGAGTTCCCGCCCCGACTCATTCGCATCGTTCGGGTACAGAACTTTGGAAATCCTCTCGCCCTTGGTCTTCTCGCGGACCGCCTCGACATAGCCGCCGGCATGAAACACGCGCAAGTCGAATTCCGCGGAGGCTTTCGAGCCCCAGAGCCGGAGCAAATTCACGGTTTCCGTACCGTAGCCGGGAATGGGAATGTCATAGGGCACTCCGAGGATCTTTTCCGTATTCACCCAAGTCGGCCGGCCGCGCCCGAAGCTGTCGAACCGCATCTCGACGTTGCCGTACAGCCGGACTTCCTGCGTGTATTCCGGCCGAACAATTTCCCACGGATCGTTGTAGCGCAGCCAGTTGTCCGGATGTTCCACCTGGTATCCGTTGAAGAGTTCCTGGCGGAACATGCCGAACTCATAATGGATGCCGTAACCGACAGCCGGCAGATCCAGCGTGGCGAGCGAATCAAGGAAGCAGGCGGCCAAGCGGCCAAGCCCGCCGTTTCCGAGACCCATGTCGTTTTCCTCTTCGACAATCTCCTCGAAGTTTTGTCCGAGTTCCTCGAGCGCCTTCCGGGTCTGATCGAGGATCCCGACGTTGAGCAGGTTGTTGATCAGCAGCCGGCCCATGAGGTATTCGAGCGACAGGTAGTAAACGCGCCGCACGTTCTCCTTGTGGTGCGTCATAATCGTCCGGATCATCCGGTCAACGATCCGGTCGCGCGCGGCGTTCGAGGTCGCCACCCACCAGTCTCGAACGGTCGCCATCTCGGGATGGTGGGCGAGCGAAAACTTCATGTGGTTTTCGATCGATCGCTTGATATCCTCAACCGACTGACCGACCGCGAATTTAAACGGTTTGTCGTTGGAACCGGACCGAGTTGAACGCTGTTTTCCGGAACCGCTTGTGGAATGACTTGACGTTACACTCATGGGATGGAACGCGCCCGGAGGGGCCGGACGTTACAGAAAGGGCTTCTCACTGGCTTGTCAAAAGTTCGGTATCATTTCTGGAGGCGCCGCTCAATCTCGGCCGCTCCCATTTCAAAAAACGTCGCCCGGCCGAGCGGACTCGCGAGCGGGTTCGGAGAATCCAAAAGGCGTCGCGCCAAAGCGACGATCTCCTCTTCGCTCACTCGGTCGCTCACGCGCACCGCTTTTCGCGAGGCGAGCAAGGCGATCCGCTCCCTGGCGACCTCCGGCTGATTTTCCGGGAGTCCTTTTTCCCGGATGACGCCCAGCAGATCCCGCACAAAATCTTCGGCCAAGTTCGGGTCGAGCCAGGCCGGAATCGCTTCAATCCGAAAAAAGTTCCGGCCGAAGACAGCGATCTCAAACCCGCTTGCATTCAGGAACGCCAAATGATCGGCGAGCAGCGCGGTCGCGATCGGATCGAGCTCGAGGGGAACCGGAAAAAGCAGCGCCTGGCGGGCGTTTGGATTTCCGTTTCGATAGTTTTCCAAGATTTCGTCATACATCAGCCGCTCGTGCGCTGCCCGCCGATCCATAATGACCAAACCGGCCGCCGTCTCGAACAGCGCAAGCGAACTTCGAATTTGGCCGACGAAACGCCAGCGCCAGTCGCGCGTGCCTGAAGGCGTTGCATCCGGGCGCTCCGCGGTATCGCCAGCGCGTGAAACAGCCGGTGCCGCGGGCGCGACCGTTCCCGAAGACATTTGCCGCGTGAACGCCGCCGGATGGGACGATCCACGGGAAAGAGTCTCTGGCGCATTCGCCGGCGTGGCGGCCAGCGGTCTCCGATCGATCGCAATTGCCGGGGATCCCGAAACTCTTGGCGCAACCGGCACAGGCGGTTGCGCAGGCGGCGGATTCGGCGTGGCAGCGGGCGACGCTGGCGGCACGATTGAATGAAGTTCGTTCCGCAACCGGTCGAGAACCGCGCGAATCACAAAGCTGCGAACCCGTGATTCTTCCCGGAACCGCACTTCTCTCTTCGCCGGATGAACATTGACATCAACCTGCGCCGGATCGATTTCCAAAAACAGAAAGGCGATCGGGTAACGGCCTTTCGGAAGCGATCCGTGGTAGGATTCGAGCAGCGCGTACCCGACCGTGCGATTTTCGACGGGCCGCGAGTTGACGAACGTCAGCATCTCGTGCCGCGTGGCCCGACTGGCTGCCGGACGCCCGATAAACCCGGTGAGAGCCATGTCGCCCTCTCGGGCTTCGATCGGCAGGAGGTGCGCTGTCAGCGAACGGCCAAAAACTTCGGTCAGGCGCTGTTCGAGATTCGGGCACGGCGCGGATTCGAAAACCGTCCGATCGTTCTCGATCACTTTGAACGCAACGCCCGGATGCGCGATCGCGTGCAAGCGAGCACACTGGATAATATGAGCCGATTCGGTCGCATCGGTTTTCAAGAACTTCCGGCGGGCGGGCACGGAGTGAAACAGCTGTCCAACCTCGATCCGTGTGCCGACCGGCATCCCGCATTCGCGAACGTGAATGAGTTTCCCGCCGTTGATCAGAATCTCGGTTCCATGCTCCGCGTCCGCTGTTCGCGATTGGAGGACAAACCGAGACACGCTCGCAATCGACGGAAGCGCTTCGCCGCGGAAGCCGAACGTCGCGATCCGGTGCAAATCAGCAACCGCTCCGATTTTGCTGGTCGCGTGCCGTTCGAGCGAAAGAAGCGCGTCATCGCCGCTCATCCCGCAGCCGTTGTCCTCGACTTGGATCAAGGTCCGCCCGCCGCTGCGAAATTCAATTTCGATACGGCTCGCGCCGGCATCCAGCGCGTTTTCGACCAGCTCCTTCACAACGGCCGCCGGCCGCTCGATCACTTCGCCCGCGGCGATTTGGTTGGCGATGCGGTCGGAAAGAATGCGAATCGAACCCATAGCGTGTGGCGGGCGGCCTCGGTCCGCCGCCCGGAAAAAAAGCTACGTTCACAGCTTTTGACCGTGTCGTCAAAGCGGAAGCGACCGACAAAAAAAGGGCGGGGTCCGTTCGCGATTTCCCGCGGCGGAACCCGCCCAAAGCTACCATCAGCCTGCTCGGTCGCTCCAAAGGTTTGCGACCGGCGGCGCTTGCGGCGATCAAATGCCGCTTCGATTACTCTTCAACCGTCATGACGCCGACCATCCCGGATGCCGCATGGCCGGGAAAGCTGCAGATATAATCGTAATCACCCGTTTCCGCGGGAGCTGTGAAGGATACCTCCGCTTCTTCACCAGGTCCGAGAATCGGAGTGAAAGCGATCACTTCGTCTTTGCGCTCGGGATTGATATAGTCGTTGCGCGCGTGTGCGGTCGCCGCGTTGGCAAATCCCATCACATCGACGCCCTGCTTAAGAACGACGACGTTATGGCCCATCGACTCCTTGGGCATCGTGCCAACGTTTTTGAAGACGATCGTCACCGGCTGCCGCGGCTTCACCGAGAAGGCAGTCGTGTCGAAGCGCATCATATCGTTTCCGGTAATCGTAATCGTGACCGGCTCGCCCTGCGGTTCCGGCTCATCGGTCGTCGCCGCGGCTTCTTCCTGTTGCGGCTGCGCCGGTGCCGGCGCGGCCTGCTCTTGTCCGCCCTTCGGGCAGCCAGTCAGGAGGCCGAGTCCCAAAACCGCGGCGATCCATGTCGTTGCTTGTCGTGCTTTCATCTCTGTTTTCTTCTAGTTTTTTCGTTCCTCAAAAGTCGAGGAAATTGTCTGCAATACATCGCCGACCTCCCATCGGTTCCCCCACCAAACTTTGGCCAATCGGCCCTCCGGGTCAACCACGGCTGTGCCGAGTGCATGATCAATATTGGCACCGCCGTCGCCAGGATCCACAAAAATCGAAAAGCGCGTCGTCATTTCTTCGATACGCGCGGGGTCGCCGGTCGCAAAAGTCCAGTTGTCCAGAGAATCCGTATACGTCGCCGCGTAACGCCGCAGCACTTCCGGAGTGTCATACCCAGGATCAATCGTCACGCTCAAAAGCTGGACGCGGTCGCGCAAACCCGGCGACTGGCCGATCTCCTTTTGCAGCGCGCGGAAATTCGCCGACATCCGCGGACAAAATTCCGGAACTGGACACCGGGTAAAAATAAACGAGATCGCGACCGCTTTGCCGAGCCATTGTCCCGTTTCAAACGGCTCGCCCTCCTGATTGACCAAGGCGAAACTGGGCACGAGATCCCCTTCATCCAATCGGGGAATCCGTGCCCGCAGCGCACGGGCGGCATCCCGCTGGTCATCCGTTTCCGCCGCGGCGCGCTCCCTCGGCGCCACCTTCCGGATCGCCTCGATCCATGACCGGTCCCCGGCGACGACAAACGTGAACTCGACCGTGTCACCCGGAACAAGTCCTTCCGCGAGCGACGCCTCCTTCAGATAAAACGGCATCGTCATCGCCGGCATAAATCCCGGCATTTCCTCGTGATTCAGCGTGATTGTTTCCCGGTCGTCCGCAATCGCCACGACCCGTCCTGAAACGACAAACTCTTGCCTGCCGTCCACGTCTCCCGACGGCTCCGACGGCGCGCATCCGGAGCCGAGAGCAACGAGGAACAACACCGCCACCGCGGCCTTGATCCCGCTCAAGATTCCGCGATTTCCGCCCATCCAGTATGCTCCCTTATACCAACAATCTTTTTGTTTCATTCTCAAGCACTTGCTCGCACTTCAACCTTGTCGGTTGACGTTAGATACGTTAGCGTTCCGCTGTTCGATGGCAACCATAGACGACAGGGAATGCCGGGCGAGCCCGTCCGGTTCGAAAACCAGCGGCAAAAGGACACCGGATGCTTTATGCAAGAAAATCTGTCCAGCTCCCCGTCCGCACCGTCGCCGACTCATTCATTCATACATGGAGAACTCAATGGAAAGACGTAAAGTGATGCAACGGAAGGTCCGCGCGACCGTATTTCGGGCAGGAATTGCCGCCATCCCCCTTCTTGCGCTTACCGGTTGTCCGCCGGCCGAAAAAGGCCAGGCAGCAAGTGATATCGAAGAGGCTGCGCTGATGACGTACGTCCCGCCGGGCGAATTTGACGAACATTATCTCTTCTATTCCGGCGGTCATTCCGGGCAGGTTTTCGTGGCCGGCATGCCGTCGATGCGGCACATCGTCACCGTCCCGGTATTCGCACCGTATCCAGGCAAAGGGTACGGTTACGACGATGACAGCCGCAAAATGCTCGGCGACTTTACCTGGGGCGACGTCCATCACCCCGCCCTTTCCAAAACCGACGGCGTGTACGACGGGCGCTGGCTCTTCGTTAACGACAACGCCCACAACCGCGTCGCGCGGATCGACCTGCGCGATTTTAAGGTCAAACAGATCCTCGGGCCGATCCCGAACACGAGCGGCAACCACGGCTCGTCCTACGTCACGGACAACACCGAATACCTTTTCGGCGGAACCCGGTTCTCCGTTCCGCTCCCCAAGGGCCGCTACGCTTCGCCGCTCAACTATGAACAGGAGTTCAACGGCGTGCTCACCGCGATTTCCGTCGACAAGGAAACCGGTGAAATGGAAGTGGCCTGGCAGGTGCTGACACCGCCTTTTAACTGGGATCTCGCCTCGACCGGCAAGGGTCCCAGCCACGGCTGGACCTTTTATTCTTCCTATAATACCGAAATGGCTGGCGAGGTGCTCGAAGTGAACGCCAGCCAGCTCGATCGCGATTTAGGCGCCGCGCTCAACTGGAAGGCCGCCGAAGAGGCGATCGCCGCGGGCAACTTCACCGAGGTGGACGGCGTGCGCATGATCGATCCGGCCAAGGCGCCGGGAGTGCTCTACCTGGTTCCCATTGCCAAGTCGCCTCACGGCATGGATGTCGATCCGACCGGCCAATGGTTCGTGGCGGGCGGAAAGCTTCAGCCGACAGCCGGGGTGTACAGCTTCGAAAAGTTCAAGGCAGCTATTGAGAACAAGGACTTCGAGGACGAGGTTCGCGGCATTCCAGTCGTCAATTTCGACTCCGTTATCGAGGGCGAAGTGCCGGTCGGCCTCGGGCCGCTTCACACGCAATTCGACGGCCGCGGGAACGCCTACACTTCTCTTTTCATCGATTCGCAAATCACGAAATTCCGCCTCCCGCCGTGGACAGACGAAGAGAAAGCCAACCTTGAACAGGTGGTCGTCGACAAAATCGACATTCATTACAATATCGGCCACCTGGTTATCGGCGGCAGCGATACCACCGAGCCGTACGGCGAATGGCTCGTCGCCATGAACAAGCACGCCGTTGGCCGGCCGATCAAAGTCGGTCCCGGACTTCCGGAAACAAGCCAGCTCATCGATATTCGCGGCGAAAAAATGAGAATGATCAAAGAGGCGTTTACCGACAAGGAACCGCACTTTGCCCAAATTCTCCGGGTCGATGCGCTCGATCCAATCGAGGTCTACCCGCGCGCCGAAAACACCCACCCGCAAGCGGTCTGGACCTTCGACGAAACCGGCGCCACGCGCAGCGGCAACCAAGTAGACGTCCGCATGATCGTCATCCGCAGCCGTTTCGTGCCCGACGTGGTCGAAGCCAGGGTCGGCGACACGATTACCTTCCACATCACAAACATTGAACAGAGCCCCGGCCAGGTGCATGGGTTCGGACTCGGCGAAATCGACATCAACGGTGTTATCGACCCGGGCCTGACGAAATCCTACACCATCACCCTCGATAAACCGGGCGTGTTCCCGTTCTACTGCACAGTATTCTGCTCGGCGCTCCACCAGGAAATGCAGGGCTATCTGGCGGTCGCTCCAGCGGACGGAGCAGCACCCGCTTCCGGTGGACAGGAGGGAGCTCCCTCCGAGTAATTTGTTCGAACTTCCAACGCGGCGCATCGCGCCCGGATGCCTCCTTTAGAATTCCGGGCGCGATTCGCCCCTCTCCCTCCGCGCTCGCCGATGATCGATTCCTTTCTCCTCCGCTCCGACCGCTTCCTGTCAAGGCGCCTTGGCCTGACCTCCCGGATCTTCCTGATCATCGCCGCCGGCTGCCTGGTCGCCTCCTTCTTTTTTCCTCTGTGGCAGATTCGGCTTGTCGCGCCGCAGTACAGCCAGGGGCTCGATCTCTACATTTACGCCTATCAGCTCGAAGGCGGACGCGACGGGGCGGACTTGGCCGAAATCAACATCCTCAACCACTACATCGGCATGCGCCAGATCCAGGAGGCCGATTTCGTCGAAATGCGCTGGATGCCATTCGTGCTCGGCCTCTTCATCGTGCTGAGCCTTCGCGCCGTCGTCTTTGGGCGCATGGGAAACGTGGTCGATATCTTCACCCTGTTTCTTTATTTCGGGCTGTTTTCGATGGTCAATTTTTACTACCGCATGTACACGTTCGGCACGCGGCTCGACCCCAAGGCGCCCATGACGATCGAGCCATTCGTCCCGACGCTGATTGGACAGAACAAAATCGCCAACTTCACCCAGTACAGCTATCCCCACATCGGCAGTTATTGTCTCGCCGGCTTCGCGCTTTGTCTGATTCTCGCTATGGTTTTCTCGAGAAAGAAGAAATCCGCCGCGCCGCGGCCGTCGGCGGAAAAGCGATAAATGGCACAGCGGACAAGCATCCTTTCCCGCATTCGTCAGTGTCTCTGGCGAAGCGTTCTCGCCGGGGCGATCGCCTTCGCTTTTTGCGCGCCCTCATTCCTGACAGCAACATCGCTCCAGGAACGGATCGACGCCGCCTCGCCCGGTTCGGTTCTCCCAGTACCGCCAGGCACGCACCCCGGCCGGCTTCTAATCGACAAACCGCTCACGCTGCGCGGAACTCCGGACGCCGACGGCAATCTCCCACATATCCGGGGCGATTCGGCCGGACGGACGATTGAAATCACCGCCCCGGATGTCACCGTCGAAAATCTTCGGATCAGCCACTCCGGCCTCAATCTTTCCAAAGACGACGCTGCCATTTTCATCGCCGGCGACGGCGCGACGATCCGGAACAACCGCATCCACGATTCGCTGCACGGAATTTACGTCCGCGGCGCAAACAACACGCGGATCACAGGAAACCAAATCCGCGGCGTCGAAGAAACCGCCATTCCAGGTATAGGCCTCGCCGCCCCCGGCGCGATCGACAGCACGCTCTGCGCCGTCAACCAGGACCGGCGTGGAAACGGAATTCATTTCTGGAACTCCAGCGGTCACCTCGTCTCCGGCAATGAAATTTCCGAAACGCGCGACGGGATCTACTTTTCGTTTACCACCGACAGCCGGATCGAGGACAACCGCGTCTATGAGACCCGCTACGGCCTTCATTACATGTATTCAGATCGTAATTACCTTTCAAACAATCTTTTTGAAAACAATGTCGCCGGGGCCGCGCTGATGTTCTCCAAGGACGTTGCCGCCCACCAAAACACGTTTACCCGCAACGAAGGATCGCGGGCATACGGGCTTCTCCTCCACAACGTCGATACGTCCGTCATCCGCGATAATCGAATAGTCGGCAACCGCACCGGACTCTATCTCCAAGGCTGCCACAGCAATGAAGCGCGCGACAACTTGATCACACGAAACTTTATCGGGATGCGGCTCACCTCGAGCTCCATGAACAACGTCTTTCACCGCAACCGATTCGGCCTTAACCTCCATCCGATTAACCTCGCGCGAGGCGAGAATCGGAACGATTGGCACAAGGACGGACGGGGGAATTTCTGGATAAATGCGACCGAACTCGATGTCAACGGCGACGGCGTCAGCGAGATTCCCCACCGGGAAACCGATCTTCTCGGCGACTCCCGCGAAAACTTCCCGCTCATTTCCTTGTTAACGGAAAGTCCGGCTCTCCACGCGATTCAGTTTGCCCTTCGACGAGCACCGGTGCCGGAAACACCGCACATCACGGACCGCCATCCGCTGACGCACGCGTCCCGCCAGCGCGCCCCAAGCAGCCAGTAAGCGATGATGAGCTCCCGGTGTTTCCGCAGTATCAGTTCGATGTCCGGTGCCCTCTTCGATGACCGCCCGCTATGATCGAGGTTGAGAATCTGACCAAAGCTTTCGGAAAGAAGATCGTGCTCAACGGGGTGTCCCTCCGCGCGGCGCCCGGCACAACCACGATTCTGACGGGCGACAACGGGACCGGAAAAACCACCCTCCTTCGGATCCTGGCCGGACTCGCCCGACCGTCCGCCGGCACCGCCCGCATCGCCGAGTGCGACCTGATCCGCAGCCGACGCGAGGCGCAGTCGCATCTCGCCTTTCTCCCGCAAGCTCTCACGTTTCATCCGGGAATGACACCGGACGGGCTTCTTCGGTTCTACGCCGGGCTGCGCCGCATCCTCGTCAGCGGAGACCAAATCACATCCCTCCTCCGCCGGTTTCACCTCGAACACGACCGCCGCAAGCCGGTGCGCCAGCTGTCAGGCGGTATGCGGCAGCGCCTCGGTCTCGCCCTCCTGCTGCTGCCGGACGCGGATGTTCTCTTGCTCGACGAGCCCGCCATCTCCCTCGATCCCGGCTGGCGCCGTCGTCTCGCCGATGTCTTCCGCGATGAAACAAGTCGCGGAAAAACCGTTTTCCTCACCACCCACCTTCCGTCCGAATGGGAGGGTGAAGCTGACGTCCACTTGGTTTGCCGGGATGGAAAAATCACACCGCAGGCCGAAACTCCCGATCGCGAGCACTCTTCTTCCGCCACCGTTTGTGACTGACCATCCGTCCAGCAAAGTTGCCGGTCCGCCAGCAAATCGAAGCTGCGATCTGCCCCCGCTGCATCATTCAGCAGCCGTCATCGCCGCCCGGGAGCTGCGGACGCTCCTTCGCAACCGCTTTCTCCACGTCTTCGCGGTCATTGCTCTCGGTGGCGGGCTGCTTGCCACCCGGCTTGCGCCTTCCATCGAAGCGATTCCATTTATTCTTTTGCAACTGGCGCTCTATTTCGTCCCGCTGTTCTCGATCCTCATCGGTCTCAGCTCGGCGCATGGCGAACTGGAAGAACATCCGTTCCTTTTCAGTCAGCCGATTTCGCGCTTCGCCGTCGTCGCCGGAAAGGCGGTGACGCTGACGGCGTCCCTCGCGATCTTGCTCGTCCTGGCCTTCGCCTCCGGCATCGCCTATGCCCCGGAGCGGACACCGGTAATGATGCTAGGATTTCTCGGACTTTTACTCGGAACGGTCTTTATCGTCCTCGGGCTCGCGATCGGCTTCACCACGCACGAACGCAGCCGGGGGATTATTTTCGCTCTCCTCTTCTGGGTCGCGATCTTGATTGCGTTTGATCTGCTGGCCTACTTCGCCGCGCTCCTGCCTGCCATCCAGCAACGGCCGCTGCTCTGGCTCTCGATCCTCCTGCTCAACCCCGTCGACGCCGTTCGCGTGGCAATGCTCTTTCAACTCGAAGATATTCCGTTCAATGTTGAAACCGATTCCCGCCTCATCACCGTCTGGCTCAGCAACCTCATCCCGTGGGTCATTTTACTCTGCATCGGCTGGATCGCCGCACTCCTGCTCTGGAGCCGTCGTCAAGTTGAGCGCCGCGAAAGCTGAACCCGCTCGCACTGAGTCCCAGCCTCGCCCCAAGAGGCCCAAATAAAGCGGCCCTGGGCAGCGCCTTGGATGTCACTTACGCTAATACGCAAAGCCTTGAAAGGGCGACCTAATCCGCCGCCCCCCCGTCTTCATCGGACACCTGTCACTTCCCACCCAACCTACCCGCTTCTCGCGGGCTTGCACGCTCCGCCAATGTTGCGATAATCCGTTCATGGACCCGAAAGACCCGCCCTTCCACTTCATCCCCGACCTTCAAGAGGAGATTGCGTCCGCTCTCGCGACCGCCGAAGAGAATCCAAATATTCAAGGCCGCGCGATCTACGCCGACTCAATTACGAAAATCCTCTTAATGCCGTTCGCCGCCGGGCAATCGCTCAGCGAACACACAACACCGCACCAGGCGATCATGCATGTCCTGCACGGAACCGGAAAGTTTACCCTCGGGAACGAAACGCGGCCGGTGAAACCCGGATCGTGGGTGATGATGCCGCCGAAACTTCCACACAGCATTCACGCCGAGACGGAACTCGTTCTCCTCCTCCAAGTATTTCTTCAGCCCGGCGCCTGAAGGTTGCGCCCCGGCAAATCTAGTTTGCCATCCCGCTCCGCAGACGGAACCATTCGGCTGCAATGATGGCAGACCAGTCTAAATTGGCGGCGGATAATATCCTTGCCGTATCCAATCTTTCGATTCAGCGCGGCGACCAGAGAATCCTGCGCAACGTCTCATGGTGTGTGCGCTCAGGCGAACACTGGGTAATCCTCGGCGGAAACGGTTCGGGGAAAACGTCCCTTCTCCTCGCGCTCACGGCTTACATGGCGCCCACCAACGGCGAAATTGAACTTCTCGGCCAACAGTTCGGCGCGGCCGACTGGCGAGCGCTGCGCGAGCGGGTCGGACTCGTCAGTTCCGCCATTCGCCAAAAGATTCCAGACGAGGAAACCGGCCTTGACGTCGTCGCGAGCGGCAAAGCCGCCGTGATCGGCTATTGGGGCGAACCTCCCGCCGACGAACGGCGGCGCGCCGAAGCGCTTCTCCGCCAGGTTCGGTGCTCGCACCTGGTTGATCGCGACTGGCGCTTTTTCTCCCAAGGCGAACGGCAGCGCATCCTGATCGCTCGCGCGCTGATGGCCGACCCGGTTCTCCTGATTCTGGACGAACCGTGCGCCGGACTCGACCCGGTCGCGCGCGAGCAGTTTCTCCATTTTCTCCAGCAGCTCATCGAGCGGCCAGGCGGGCCGTCCCTGATCCTCGTCACCCATCACGTCGAGGAAATCATTCCCGCCATCTCCCATGCTCTCATTTTGAAGAACGGCCGGGTCGCGGCCGCCGGAAAAAAGAGCGAGGTGATGCGGACGAAAAACATTCAGGCCGCATTCGGCGCGGGTGCGCGTCTTTCGTCACGATCCGGCCGATACAGACTCGATATTTCCCCGAAGGCCCGCGCACTGGTATAACTCCGGCCGCTGTCGAAATCGCACGTCGCCCGCGCCTTCGTTTCCCACACAGCCGCATCAACACAAGGAGACGAACTGCGGTTGGCGGATCCGTTGTTCCGTGCTTGGTGCGCAGCGGCGACGGCGAGCCTTTCTTGACACGTTTTCCTAATCCCGGTTCTCTCGCCGCATGTCCGACAACCCAACGCTGTCACGCCGCAAGGCGCTCGCATTGATCGGAACCGGCGGCGCCCTGCTCGCTCACTCCGCCGCGAAGGGCTTTGCCCAAACTCCGGCGTCCTCTCCGCGATCCGATTCTTCCGCGGCGCCCCGACGCTTCGCGACCGTTGCCGCGCTCAAAGAGGCCGACGGTCTCAAGGCGGGTGAATGGGTTGAAACCAGCGGGTACTTTCAGCCAGGCGACGGCGGCAACGCCGTTTACCAGATCAAGCCGGCCGGGGAAGAAAAGGGTAACGACGGCGACATCGTTGCGATCAAGAACGGTCTCACCGCCAATCTGGCCGAATCAGAGGCCGTGAATTACCGGATGTTCGGGGCGAGCAGCGACGGGAAAAGCGACGATGGCGTGGCAATCAAAAATGCACACGCTTATGCTTCGGCTCGCAACATCCCGGTCGTCAACCTCAGCGGTGAATACTGGATCAAGGAAACAAACTACATCCTCATCACCACCAATGTGCATTGGGGAAAGTCGGTTTTTCACATCGACGAAAGTTTCAACACGCCAAGCCGGCCCCGCTTCGCGGTCAGAAACGATGAAGCCGCGAAACCGATCGAGTTCGATGAAGAAACCAAGGCCGCCTTTCTGGAGAAACTGAAACCGGGCGTGCAAATTATTCCTGAACTGGCGCCATACGCCGGGTGCCTGATCTCGATCGCCGATGCCGAAGACCGCATCGGAATCCGCGCCGGCCCTTACTCAAAGCGGGGCTGGGCGCGCGAGGAGCTTTTCTATGTTGAAGAAGAGGGGCGAATTATCGGCGACGTTGCCTGGAAGTTTAAGAACTACACAACGCTGACCGCAACGCCTTGCAACAAGAACTACCTCGTCATCGAGGGCGGCGGCTTCCTCTATTCCGGCGACAATCCAGGCGAACGGAGCGGCACCTACTACCACCACGGCATTCTGATCCAGCGCAGCCGCACCATCATCCGCCAGCAATGGATGGGTCTCGAGCCGGGCCGGAAGGACGTTTCCCTCACGCCGCGCCGCGGATTTTATTCACTCAACCGCGTCTACGATGTCACGCTCGAAGACATTCGCGCGATGCCATGGGAACAAAACCGATCCGATCCCGCTAAAGACGTTCCCTCCGGCACCTATGGAATCGCCGGCGCACGGATGCTCCATTGCACGTTTCGAAATCTGACTGCCGAAGGCGGCTGGGTCTCCTGGGGAGTGTTCGGAACCAATCTCAACAAGAACTTCCGTCTCGAAAACTGCCGGCTCAATCGCGTCGATGTCCACTTCCACTGCTGGAATCTCTACATCAGCAACTGCGAGATCGGCGTCCGCGGCATCTCGGTTACCGGCGGCGGCGATTTGTTTATCGAAAACACCACGCGCCACGGAAACCATTTCGTAAACTTCCGGCGCGACTACGGCGCGAAATGGGACGGACGCGTTCGCATCCGCGGCTGCACACTCCGCCCTTCCGGCAACAGCGTCGTCTCCGTTCTTTACCACCGGATGGCTGACTTCGATTACCAATACCCGATCGGTTTTGCCCGAAGCATTTCCATCGATGATTTTGTGATCGACTACCGCGGGGCGCCCGCATCCTCTTCGATTTGCTGGCTGATCAACTGTCCATCCTTCTCTCGCACGAAAAATAACGACCGCCTCTTTTTCCCCGCCTTTGCGGAATTCCGAAATATTCGGGTCATCGGACGCGACCAAGGGATCCGCCTTCTCCACCTTCCCGAGCCCTACCACTACGACACGAACCATTCCGGCGGATACGATGGCGTCCGGTTCGCCGGAAACAGTAAACTGATTTTCGACAACATACATCTCGAAGCGCTCACCCCGAAAAATCCAAACGACCGCGAGACCGCCCACTTCGTGCTCGGCGGAGAAGAATCCGCCGCGTACGCGGACGACCGCGCGCTGTACCCAATTATTGAATTCAATAACTGTTCAAATCTCACCGCCTCTCTCCATCATTGCGCCGCAACGGTCGCTATCAATCGCTGTTCGGTCAATCTCGTGCAGACCGCCGGCCTCCGCGGCGCTCTTTCCTTCACCGACTGCCAGATCGAACCTCGCATCGCGGCTCTCCCGGCCAATGCGGCTCTCTGGCCAGTCGACGCGCCGCTCGGAACACGCTTCACCAACTGCACCATTCACGCACCAAACGTCGGCGGCCAGCCGCGCCCCGAACAGATTAAGAATTTCAGCTTCTTCGAAATCAACGGCAAGGTCCGTCATTTCCATCTGAATACGACACTGGGCAGCGACATCCTCGCCCACCTGCGCCAGCTCAAGATCAAGCTCAATCCCGACTTCATCCGCCGCCTCGCCTCCCGCCACGCATTGGAAGAGGACGAAACCGAATAACGCCGACTCCGCCGCTCATCCAGGCGCCGGTCTCCCGATCGGCATATGCCAAATCAGAACATTCGGCAAATTTGCCGTCCGCAAGCTGTACAGTCCTTCAGGGCAAACAAGTTGAGGCAACGCGAGTCCGCGCTCATCCTCTTCTCGCGTTGCATTCATCGCATATTATAGCTACCCAGACCCAATGCAAACGATCACCCTTGGCACCAGTTCCGCCACCTCCTCCCGCCTCATTTACGGCTGCATGCGAATCGCCGGAGACGGAACCGCCGACTCCCGCGAAAAGGGTCGCAGCGCCCTCCTCGCGGCCTACGACGCCGGCTACACCCACTTCGACCATGCGGATATCTACGGCGATGGCTCTTGCGAAGAGATCCACGGCACCCTCTTCCGCGAAAAACCGTCTCTTCGCGACCGTACTTTTCTCACCAGCAAATGCGGCATTCGCCGCGCCAATCAACCCAGCCCCGGTGCTCCCGGCCGCTACGACTTCAGCAAATCCTACATTATCCGCCAGACCGAAGAGTCGCTGCGGCGGCTCCGCACCGACTTCCTCGATTGCCTGCTCCTTCACCGCCCCGATTACCTCTTCCACCCCGAGGAAGTTGCCGCCGCGTTTTCCGAACTTCTTCGATCAGGAAAAGTCCGCCACTTCGGAGTCAGCAATTTTCGTCCTTCGCAACTTTCCCTCCTGCAATTCGCGTGCCCCATGCCGCTCCTCATGCATCAGATCGAAATCAACATCCATCGCATCGCGCCTCTCGAAGACGGCACCCTCGATCAATGCCTTGAGCGCAATATCTCCCCCTCCGCCTGGTGCCCGCTCGGCGGCGTCGCTTATCCTGCCTGGTGGAACACCTTCACCCCGGAAGACGACAAACGCATCGCAGCCGAACTGAAATTGCAATCCGCCCTGTATCAGGTCGAACCTTGGCAAATCATCCTCGCCTGGCTCCTCATCCTTCCCTCGAAGGTTCTCCCGATCATCGGCTCGACGACGCCCGCGCGAATTGCCGCCGCCACCGCGGCCCTAGAGGTCCCCTACACCCGAGAAAGCTTTTACCGCCTCCTCGAAGCCCGGAACGGCAAACCTGTCCCGTGATATCATTTTGAGATCTCCATCCGCCCGTTTGAGGAAACGGCGCCGACCGTATTCGAAGCGGAAGGGTCCTGTTCAAACCAGGGCGGCCGATCTGTCCCCGCTCTCATCCCCTCCCCGGACGCCGGCCGATTCCCGCTGCAGTCTGCCTCGATCCCAGCGATCAAATCGACTTGGACTTCCTCAGGATCTTGTCCATCGATCTTCCCTTAGCGAGTGAGGTGGCCTGACTTTGCCGGACACGGGATTCTCTAATCAATGTTCGTAGTTAGGTATCAGTGTTTCAGTTGTTGGTAAAGTCCGGAGCCTGGACATTGCCCCCCATGGGGGGCGCGCAATTTTCCTCGAAATCCACCGGGGAGATGTAGCCGAGGGAGGAATGCTTGCGAAACCTGTTGTAGAAAATCTCGACGTATCCGAAGACTGCCTTCCTGAGTTCGGACTCGTCGGCAAAGACGGTTCCCCGGACGGTGCTGGTCTTGAAACGGCCGAAAAAGGATTCCATGGCGGCGTTGTCGTAACAGTTTCCCTTCGCGCTCATACTCGGCAACATGTCGAGCGAGGACAACAGGTTTTGGTAGCGGTCGCTGGCGTAGGTGCTCCCTCGATCGCTGTGATGAACGATTCCCGGCCGCACCTCCCCGCACACCCCCGCTGCCGCCCGCAAGGCGGCGCAAACCAGTTCGGCGTCGTTTTTGCGCGAGATGCTCCAGCCGACAATCCGCCGGGTTCCCAGATCCATGACCGTGGCGAAATAACGCCACCCTTCCTTGGTCGGCAAATAGGTCGTGTCCGCCACCCAGACCTCGTCTTTCGTTTGCGGCATCTCCCTTTGCTTGAGCAGATTGGGACTGTAGCCAAAGGAATGTCCGCTGTCGGTGCCCACAGGTTTGAAGCGGCTGGCCTGAGACCCCTTCAATCCGAGTTCGCGCATCAGACGCAAGGTCCGGTCGCGGCCGCAGTCGATTCCGCCTTCCCTCAAATGACTGTGGATTGGCCGGTAGCCGTAACGGCCGCGCGACTGCTCAAAGACGGTTTGGATCGCCTCCTTGGCGACCCGGTCCGCCAAAGCGCGAGCGGAGGGCCGGCCTTCTTTCCAGGCGTAGAAACCGCTGCGCGAAACCTCCAGCGCCGAGCACATCTCGTCGATCCCGAAACGCGATTCGTTGTCCCGAATGAACTCGAACTTCATGACTCGTCCTTGGCGAAGTAGCCCACCGTTTTTTTTAGAATCTCGTTGATCCGCTCCGACCGGGCCAAATCTTGAAGCCGATGCTTTTGTAAAATTCGATCACTTGCTGATTCGTGGACCGGATTTGCAAGTTGATCTTCGGACAACCAGCAGCCCGAAGAAGCGCTTCGGCTCGTTCCATGATCTTTGTGGCCAACCCGTTTCGGTGCCGCGTTGGGGCAACAGCTAAGTAATTGATCCATCCCCGGTGCCCTTCATAGCCGGCCATGCAAGTCGCAACGATTTCCTCTTCAATCTCTCCGACTAGAAATAATTCGGGGTGGACTTGCGTCTTACGGTGGATGTCGCGAAGAGGATTGTTATGGGAAACCACCAACCCACACTCAATCCAGAGGCGGATGACCTGATTCTCATTCTCAGTTTTGTAAGGTCGAATATTCATCTTTATCGTCGAACGTAAAGGCTAGGCATGAGTGTGGAGCGCAGCGGAACACTCATTGCCTACGCCGTCTGGTTGGTCCTTCTTTTTGGAAGTGATCGTTACCTTGTCAAAGATGATCCTCAACCTTCTCAAGTTCTCGGTAGTATCTCCATTATGGAGGGTGAAGTGGCAGTTGGAGCAGATACACATAAGCTCACTAAGCTTTGTCTTTCTTGCTTCAGAGAGGTCGGCCATTGGAATCAAATGATGAATCTCAATCAATCCCTTTCCTAATTCCCCATACTTTTCCTCGAATGAAAAGCCACATACCTCACAAAACAAACGACCGTGATCTGTCAAAAACTGCTCAATCTTTTGAGAACGCAGTGAGCGGTCC
>CAZYAN010000026.1:0-59761 GCA_964645585.1 uncultured Opitutales bacterium | reverse complement strand
GCATACCAGGCGCCGCACCGCCCGTGAAGGGGGCAGATGACCGGACGCTTACGATTCGGGCGACCTGTTTTTAGGTGATCTGTCGCGGTTTCGGGATCTTGATCAGAATGGTCGGTTCGTCTATCAGGCTTCCTTCGCCTTGCCGGAGGAGCTTTCGGCGGGTGAGTATTATCTCGTAGTTGTCATCGACCGGGATGACTCGGTCGAGGAGTTCGACGAGGAAAATAATATTTGGATTTCAGCCGTGCCGGATATTGTAATTGATCGCCGGCCAAATCTTCGAGTCGGCAACGCGTCATTTGATAGCGGCTTTTACGCAATCGGTGACGAACTCTCTTTTGAGGTGACCCTGGTTAACGACGGCCTCGGTGACGTACCGTATGGAGAATCTTTTCATACAGTTCTGTATCTTTCGGAAAATGATGTATTAGGCGATGAGGACGACATCGAACTAATCGTGTATCCGGAGATGCTCGGAATCGCGGCGGGAGAAACGGTTACTTATGGAATCACGGCTTCGGTGCCGGAGACGGTCAGGCCCGGTGTGCAGTATCATCTGGCGATTTACGCGGATCGGAATCTGGCGGTACCCGAATCTGACGAGGACGATAACGGATGGCTGTCCGAGGCCTCTGATCTGATGTTTGGCGCGGTTGGGCTAAAGGACGCGCTGTTGATTTCGCCTGCAGGTGCGACCATCGCGAACGGCGCTCCGGGTGAATGGCCTTGGTTTGGCCAATCGGATGAGACATTCGATGGAATTTCGGCCGCCCAGAGCGCCGGTATTGGCGATGGGCAAATCAGTACCTTCTCGATCTCGCTGGATTTAGCTGTTCCGTCGACTCTTTCGTTTTTCTGGAAAGTTTCATCCGAGAGGGTGGAAGGGCTGAATGGCGTGAAAGAGGATTATTTGGCTGTCTCCGTCGACGCTATTGAGCAGCAGCGACTCTCCGGGGAAGTTGACTGGACCAAAGTGAGCATCGATCTCCCGGCCGGTCTGTCTCAGGTGACTTGGAGCTACATCAAGGACGAGTCCGACAGCTCTGGACGGGATGCGGCCTGGGTGGATGTCGTTCGGGTGGAGGCAACGGCATCACTCGTTTCTTTGTCCGAGGCGCTGGACGACGATCTTTATCCGTGGCCTTTCCTGTGGGTGGACAGTGGATGGAGTACGAGTCCCGGAAGCGCGTGGTTTGGGCAAGAGGATCGCCTGCTTGCGGATGGTGGAAGGTCGTCGGCGGACGGAGTCGATGCCGCGCAGAGCGGTCGAATTGGGCCAGGAGAGACCAGTTGGCTGGAGCGGGAGATCGAAGTAGCACCGTCAGGTCCGGCGACGCTGAAGTTTTCTTGGAAACTTTCCGCGGCTCCTGCCGCGGGCTACTTCAGCTTTTCGATTAGCGGTGTGGAGCGCGCGCGCCTGGTGGGCGATCAAGATTGGACGACTGTTGAATTTCTTGTCCCGTCCGGACCACAGATACTCCGCTGGGAGTATGTAAAGACGGGGATCGACAGCCACGGGGAGGACGCAGCGTTTCTCGACGAAGTGCAGGTGGTTTCCATGGATTTGCCTGACCTCTTTGTCACAAACGCTGCGTTTACAGCTGGAGAATATGTGCTCGACCGGGATCGCTTGCCGCTTGAGGTCACCATTCGCAATCAAGGAGCCGCGCTGCAAGGGATAAACCTTAATGTTTCAGATGTCGCGGTTCGTCTGTCAACGGATACCGTCTGGGGCAACTCGGATGATGTCATTCTGGGTCATTTCGCCCGTGTGCAGTCGTTCGACAGCGGCAGACGCTTGGTCTTTTCCGGCGACTTAAGCCTGCCGCTCGATACGCCGTCAGGCGACTACTACCTCGCGGTTCTGGTGGATCCATTCGAGAAGATCAGCGAGTGGTCGCTGGAAAACAATTATTTCTGGAGTACAGGCCGCGACATCCGGATACGGCGTCTGCCGGATCTCGTTCTGCGGTCGGCGAGTTATGACCAAGGAAAGATCTACTATCCGTTATCGCCCCTTCAATTCACCTTTGATATTGGGAATACTGGCCTTGGGGCGGTTCCAGGAGGGACGTTATACAATCACCGGATCGAACTCCGGGGCAGAGAGATTCCCGACTCCGAGGAAGCCGCGGAAGACGTGGAAGGGACACCTTGGATAGAGGCACCGCTGATCGCATCGTTGGCCGACATTGTCGAGGATGGTTACATGCCAGGAGTTTCCGCGCAGCGGCCGGAAGGGTCGACGTTGTCGTACGATGCCGAGCTGATGCTTCCAGATGAATTAACGATCCTCAAGGCGCTCGGGATCGCTGACGCGGGTGCGACTGCGCTGTCCATATCGGCCGAGGCACGGGCGGAGCTGCTGAACTACGAATTCTCGCTCCTTCTCTTTGTTGACTCCAATAGCGACGTGGCGGAATCGGATGAAACGAACATCTACGCCCAGAGCGGTATTGGGCTGTTCAACATTGTTCCAGTCGATGCGACCCGGGATATCTCAAGGTGGGCCGATGATTACCAAATCACGCTTGCACTGGAAGACCCTGACGAATTGGAACAACAGCTCCGTCAATACGCCTTCGATCAGAATCCGCATCTTCCAGAGACGCAAAGGACGGACCAAGCAGGATTTGTCGTAGTGGACGACAAGGAGTTTCTCCGAATCAGTTTCAACCTTGTGAAGGCGTCGACCGACCTGCGCTATACTGTCGAGGTCTCCGAGGATCTCAATCAGTGGAGTCCGCTGATTGAGTTCGAACCGCCGTTCCTGAGTCGTCACGGCCCGCGGAGCCTTACGGGGGTTGGCGGCCTGACCGAAAGCCCGCTCGTTCTCAGCGCTGCGGATCAGGGGTATTCGGCTGTAATCACTGTACGTGACAATACTTCGATTGACGAAGCTGGCGGGGCGCGATTCCTCCGTGTTAACGTCGATTTAAACGGACAGTGACGGTGGCCGAAATCCGGCCGAAATCTATCGATCTACCAGGGCTCGGAGTTCATCGATTGCCAGTTCATCCAGGCGATCGACGATTCGGTCGGTGTTATTGAACGTGTCGCGAGGGTGGGTGGTCGTCACGGCTATCACCTTCATGCCGCCGGCATGAGCGGCATCGACACCGACTTGTGTATCCTCGATTACAATACACTGTTCCGGCGGGAGATTCAGTTTCTTCGCGGCATTGAGGAAGATTTCGGGATGGGGCTTTCCGTGGGTTGCGTCATCGGCCGAGACGATCACGGAAAAGAAGTCGCCCAGGCCGATCACCTCAAGAATGACCTCAATGTTCTTCCGCTCGGTGGATGAGCCGATCGCGCAGGGAATTTTTTCCTGCCGGAGGGTTTCCAGGAACTCTCGCACACCCGGCAAGGGTCCGATCCCGTCTTCCTGAATGATCTCACGGTAGAGCTCCTCCTTTCTAGCCGCGAGCCGGGCCACTTCATCAAGATCTTCCGTCCAACCGAGAACGTGCGGGATAATGCGGTTATTCTTCATCCCGAACCCCTTCAGGAAATGTCCTTCCGGGAGATCGAGTTTCTCCTCGGCCGCAAGACGATCCCAACTCTTTTCGTGCTGTCGTCGAGAGTCGATGACAACCCCGTCCCAATCAAAAATTACACCAAATTTCATAGGAAAGGACAGCATCGCATGCTGGAACGGCGAAAGGCAATCGCCAGTCTGCTCTGCAGCCCGGAACGAGCCATGGGTATGGAGCGGTTCCGTCTTGCGCCCGGGCTGGCGAGGGCTTTTCAAAAATCGGGAGTTCATCTGAGTCGCTAAACCGCCGACTCTTGCAGGGAGATCGGCTCGGGGAAAATCCGAGGGGATGCTCGGGGCGGGTTCCGTTGCGACCGACGAATTGTCGGGTATTCTTTTTTCAAGGGGAACGTCCGGTGCGTCATGGGCTATGTCAGGGAAGAAATTCGGGTTGCGAACTGGATCAATTTTCTCATTGGCCTTTGGCTTGTGATGGCGCCGTTTCTTGTCTGGTTTACGGATCTCTCCAATGCGATGTGGAGCAGTATCGTTATCGGCGTCGCGTTGATGCTGGTTTCGCTCGCTGAAGCGGCGCGTCCAGGACTCCTGCGAATTCTCGCGGGAATGAGTCTTTTGCTCGGCCTTTGGCTTTTTGTCGCACCGATCATTCTCGGGTTCGTCGACTCGCTCGCTCCGACGCTTATCCATGTGGTGATGGGGCTGATGGTAACGGTACTTGCCGGCGGCAGCCTGCTGCGTTCGGTGGAGAAGGAACCGTCGTAAACGGGCATTCCGGCGGCGTGGATCAAGGAGCAGTACAAAGGCGGCGAACGGGTTGTGCGCGCTTGCCCGCAGGGCCATTTTTAGCTACCCTTCCGCCGCATGTGCATCAGCGATTTTTTGGCAAAAAGCTTCCTTTCCAGTCTTGCGGTGTTGCTTTGCGGGGCGTGCCAGGCGGAAACGCCCGAGGAGTACCAGTTGGTGGAGGCGTTTCCCTCACTGGAATTCGAACGGCCTGTTTATTTAATCGAGGCGCCTGACGAAACGGGTCGGCTCTACGTACTTGAGCAGCGCGGGCGCGTTCTGTCATTCCCCAATCGCCCCGAGGCGGCTCCGGACGATCTTGTGGTGGCGCTCGATTTATCGGATGTCGTTCGCAGTCCAGTCAGTGATGTGGAGGGTAATCGGGGTCATAATGAAGAAGGTTTGCTCGGACTCGCCTTTCATCCGGACTTCCGGGAGAACGGCCTCCTGTTCTTGCATTATTCGGCGACGAATCCAAAAGGTGCCGCTGAGCGGCGGCGCGGCGTGGTGGCGCGCTTCCGCATGGATGCGGATCGGCGTCGCATCGATCGTAACAGTGAGAAGGTCTTCCTGGAGGTCGACCAGTTCGCCGGCAACCACAACGGAGGGATGCTCGATTTCGGGCCGGACGGCTACTTGTATTTGTCCTTTGGAGATGGCGGAGGCGCTGGCGATCCGCAAAAGAACGGACAAAACTTGAACACGCTCCTCGGCACGATTCTGAGAATTGACGTAAATCGCGAGCAGGATGGCCGGCCCTACGCGATTCCGGCGGACAATCCACTGGTCGGACGGATGGACGCGCGCGGTGAGCTCTTCGCCTGGGGACTGCGGAATGTCTGGCGGTTCGCCTTTGATCCCGAAACCGGCGATCTCTGGGCAGGCGACGTTTGTCAAAACGAATGGGAGAAGATTTACATTATAGAAAAGGGGCACAATTACGGCTGGCCTTATTTGGAAGGGACACATGAATTTGATGGTGTGCCGGAAGGAGTTGACCGCGCGGCTTTCACCGCGCCGATTGTGGAGCACCCCCATTCAGAGATGCGGTCGATTACTGGCGGATATGTTTATCGGGGCAGTGAATTACCGGAACTGAATGGACGATACATCTATGGCGACTACGTCACCGGATTGATCTTCGCGCTGGATTACGATTCTGAGAAGAAGAAGCTGATCGAACGCAAGAGGATCGCGAAAGGGTCGCAGATTTCCAGCTTTGGCATCGACCGCGCCGGAGAACTCTATATCGTTTCGCTCGGCGGCTCCATTTATAAGCTGACGAAGAGGTAAGGGGAACCGGGATCGATCACTCAACGAAGAAGAGTGCCATTAAGCGGTTCCATTTATCGTTTTTTGTATTCTGTTTCCACTTATCCCAGCAGGCCGATCACAAGATAGAGCACGGCGACGGTGCCGCCGACCGCGAGCGCGTAGGGCAGCTGCGTCCGAACATGATCGATGTGGTCACTCGCGGCGGCCATGGAGGAGACGACAGTCGTATCGCTGATCGGCGAACAATGATCGCCAAACACCGCGCCGCCAAGCACGGCGCCCACGACAAGCGGCAGAACGAGTGTCGATCCGTCCGTGGAATAAGCTGCGGCCAGCGGAACCGCCAGCGGGACCATGATCGCCATCGTGCCGAAGCTGGTTCCAGTCGCGAAGGCAACGAAGCAGGAGACAAGAAAGATGACAGGTGCGATGATCGCGGCGTTGAGGTGCGGTTCAACCGCGGCGGCGACCCACGGACCCGTTCCCAGTTCGGAGGTCGTCATTCCGATCGCGAACGCCAGCATCATCACCGCGGCCAGCGGCAGCATCCCACCGGCGCCCCGAAACACGAGATCGGTGATTTCAGTGACCGTGAAAATCCGCTGAACCAGGAGCATCACGATAGCAATCGCGAGCGCAAGAAGTACCGCCCATAAAACGGCCGTGGCACCCGAAGCTTCATTTAAATAATGAAACAGCCGCGGATCGCTCAGGGCACCAGTCGCGACTTTCTCACGAACACCAGTGATACCGGTTATCGCGATTCCCACCGGGACCGTGAACACGAGAACCGTGAGCGGAAGCAGCATATTTCGCAGCCGCGCCGGTACACCTTCCTTTGCCTCCGACGACAGGATCGATTCATCGACGACCGGTTGGGCACCGTCGCGCCAGAGTTTTCCCTCGTCCCGGGCACGCCGTTCCGCACGAGCCATTGGGCCGAAGTCGCGGCCAGTTACACAGATTCCAAAGACGAACAGTACCGACAAAATGGAATAAAAATTGAGCGCGACCGCCTTGAGAAAGACCGACACCGTTCCTTGGTCTCCGAGATGTCCGGCGGCGGCCTGCACTCCTAAAAGTCCGAGCACTAAGGCGCCCCAGCTGTTGATCGGAATCAGCATGCAGACCGGCGCGGACGTCGAGTCGCAGATGTAGGCGAGTTTTTCCCGGGAAATTCTCAACCGGTCAAAAAGCGGCCGTGAAACCGTGCCGACAACCAGGCATGTGATGGTCGACTCAATAAAAACGCCGAGCCCGAGAAGCCAGGCCATCACTTGAGCGCCCGTTCGTGAGCGCGCCCATCGCCATTGCCGCGCCCAGACAACAAAGCCGTCGACCCCCCCGCTGCGGGACAGCAGCATCAACAAGGAGCCCATCAGCAGCGTGAACAGGATCACCCGGGTCTGCCACGCTTCGCCGAAGACGGCGACCAAGGCGTCGATCGTGTCGCGGGTGCCGACGAACAACTGCCCGTCCGCCATGATCAGCCAGCCAGCCCAGACGCCCGCGAGGAGCGAAATGACGACCTGACGGGTCACAATCGCCAGGCCGATCGCGACAAGTGGAGGGAGAATAGAGAGCCAGCCGTAGGAGATATCAGTCACGGTTATAACGGGTTGCGCCCCGAATCGTTCGGACGCCCGCGGTTGACGCAACCTTTTTTGAAGCCGCCAACTGGCGTTTACCCTCTAAACAGGTTTTTTCGGCCGCGCCTGCTTAACGATATTAAAAGGAACAGCTGTTCCTTTTAATGTCGCGTTCGGGCGGGCGGGAGATCCGTCTGAAAACGCTGCTGAGCCCCCCCTGCGCGCTCGCGTCGGCCGGAGGGCGTTCGTGTTGCGTTGTTTGGTCTGGTGATAAAATACCTTCTCGAGAAAGAGTCCTTGCGGCGGGGCGGTGGCGACGAGGGCGGTGCGTTTGCGGGAGCGAAGGATTTCGCGCACTTGGCGAACGGTCAGTTTTCCGGTTCCGGTATCGACCAGGGCGCCGACGAGGCTTCTGACCATCTTGTAAAGGAAGCCGTCGGCTTCCGCGGTAATGATGATTCGCTTTCCCGTGCGGCGAACGTCCAGCCGGCGCAGGTCGCGCACGGGCGTTTCCCAGTCGCGTCCGGGATAGGCGGCGAACGCCGTGAAGTCGTGCTTCCCGGTCAAGACGGCCGCCGCGGCTTGCATCCTCTCGACAGAAAGCTCGCGCGATTGCGGCCAGCAGTAGTTGATCGTAAACGGGTCTGGCCAGCCTTCGTAAAGATAATATCGATACAACTTTCCGGTCGCCGAAAATCGGGCATGGAAATCGGGCGGCGCCCGAGTGATTGGCGCCACGCGAATGCTCGACGGCAGGAGGCGCCGCAGGGCGAGTTCAAGGCGCTCGGGCGCGGCTCGCCAGCGTGCGTCGAAATGGAAAACCATGCCGCGCGCGTGGACGCCGGTATCGGTCCGGGAGCTGCCATGAATCCGGATCTTTCGATGAAAGATTTTCTCAAGCGCGCGTTCAATGGTGTCTTGAACGGTTTGCCCGCTCGGCTGACTTTGCCAGCCCTGGAAGCAGCCGCCGTCGTAGGCGCAGACGCATTTCCAGCGTGATTCCGCCGCCTTAGTCGTCCCACTCGTCTTCGTCGTCATCCTCGGGAAACGGATTGGGTTCGAGGGGCGGCGCGAGCCGGTCGAGAAAATCCTGCAAAATCAATGCGGCGGCGAGGGAATCGATTTCCCCTGATGCACGCGAAATTTTGCGCCGCCGCTGTTTCAGGAGGTTTTCGGCTTCGTGGGATGTCAGCCGTTCGTCGACCAAGTGGACCGGAAGTTGAAGTCGCTCGCGAAGAAGTTCCGCGAAACGTTCGGCTTCCTTGGCTTTAAAACCGGCTGTGCCGTCCATGTTGAGCGGGTGGCCGATAACGAGGTCGGTTATCCGGCGTTCGCGGACAACCGACTCGATGCGGCGGATGCGTTCTTTTTTGTTCGGCTCGACCGCGGCGGGAAGAGGCGACGCGAGGCCGAGGTCGTCGGCGATGCTGAGGCCGATCCGTTTCTCGCCGTAATCAATTCCCAAATACACGGGCATACTTCAAACGAGGCCGCGCCATTGAGGCCGGTCGCCGAGTTGTGTGACGACCTTTTTGATGTCCTCGGCGCGATCCTTTCGGCAAATGAGGGTGGCATCGCCGGTGTGAATGACAATTAGATCGTCCACACCGACGGCTGCGACAAGATGATTGCCTTCCGAAACAACAATATTGCCGCGCGCGTCTTCGAGGACGACTTCGCCGCGGGCGACATTGCTGGAATCGTCAGGTTTAAAATGACGCGCGATTGCCGGCCAGGAACCGACGTCGTCCCAGTCGAATTCGGCTTTAACGGTGAGGACGTTTTCGGCCTTTTCCATCACGGCGTAGTCGATCGAGATTCTGGGCAAACCTGGGTAAACCCGATCGAGCACGGCATCAACCTCCGCGCCATCGGCAAGGCCGGATTCGATTTGCTGGAGTCCGGAATAAAGTTCAGGGACGTGGCGGGCGATCTCCTTTACGATGACGGAGGTTTTCCAGGTGAACATTCCGGCGTTCCAGACAAAATCGCCCGATTCAATATAACGTTTAGCGGTTTCGAGAACTGGTTTTTCGACAAAGCGCCTGACGTGAAACGCGCCTGTTTCATCTGCACCTTCGACCGCATCACCCAGTTCGATATATCCGTAACCCGTCGCCGGATGATTCGGCTGGATTCCAATGGTGACGAGTGCGGGGTGTTGCTGGGCAAGATCAATTGCTCGGCGAAGCGTCCGTTGAAATGCCTCGACGTTATGAATGACGTGATCGGCTGGAAGGATGGTGAAAATCGCGTCCTTGTCGCGCTGCTTCACGAGGAGCGCGGCGAGGCCTACCGCGGCGGCGGTATCCCGTCCGACCGGTTCCGCGACGACATTCTCCGGCGGAAGTGAAGGCACGGTTTCAACCACCGCCTCGCGCTGTTCCCGGTTGGTGATGACGAAAATGTTCCGCGTCGGGACCACGCCTTCGAGACGATCGACTGTTTGAGCGAGCATCGGCTTGTCGCCGACGATCGGAAGCAAATGTTTTGGACGGCGCAGCCGGCTTTGCGGCCAAAATCGCTCGCCGCGTCCCCCAGCCATAATCACAACGAAAGGATCACTCATAGTTCTAGTTACACGTTCGACAAAATAGATGAACCCCGCTGGAACAGTTGCATATCAGGCGCGCTCTTACAATCTTCCTGGTTCAGAATGCGAAGGTTTGCCGTCGCGCTGGATTTATGAGGAAAATGCGACTGATGCAGGGGAAATTTGAAGGAGAAAAATCGAAACTCGCGCCGCGGGAAATTGCGCGCTACAGCCGGCAGATTCAGTTAGCGGAGGTTGGTCTGGAAGGACAGCGAAAGCTGAAGGCCAGCCGGGTGCTGATGATCGGGGCCGGCGGTCTGGGCAGTCCGGCGGGGCTTTATTTGACGGCGGCCGGCGTGGGGACAATCGGGATCGCGGACTTTGACGCGGTTGAGGTGCATAACCTCCATCGGCAGGTTATTCATCATTCTTCATCGATCGGACAAAAAAAAACCGAATCGGCCGAAGCGCGGCTCCGCGAGTTGAACCCGGATCTGCGAGTGGTGCGCCACGATAGCGGGGTAACCCCGGAGAACGCGGTTGAGCTCTTTCGGCAATACGATGTGATCGTCGACGGCGCGGATAATTTTCCGACGCGCTACCTCGACAATGACGCCGCCTTTTTCGCGGGGAAGCCGCTCGTGTATGGCAGCATCTTTCAGTTTGAAGGGCAGGTGTCGCTGTTTCATTCGGCGGGAGGAGGACCTTGCTACCGATGCCTTTTTCCCAAACCTCCCGCGCCCGGAACCGTTCCGAATTGCGCGGAAGGGGGTGTGCTCGGCCCGCTTTGCGGCGTGATTGGCAGTTTGCAGGCGATGGAGGCGATCAAGTTTCTCCTCGGCGCGGGCGATTCGCTCCGGGAGCGGCTGCTGGTCTTTGACGCGCTTCGCGGCGAATTTCGCAAGATCCAGATCCGAAGGGATCCATCGTGTCCGCTCTGCGGAGAGCGTCCATCCATTACCACGATCGAGCCGGGCCAATATGGACAAGCGTGCGACGCGAACGGCGTCGGGGATGCTTGTCATTCGGCGGCACCTGATGAGATTCCGCTTGAGATCGACATCCTCGCTGCCCGCCGGATTCTGGAAGGCGACCGGGACGCCGTTCTGCTCGACGTGCGCGAGCCGTTCGAAACGGAGATTTGCTCAATACCCGGCAGCCGTGCGATTCCGATGCGGGAAATTCCGGATCACCTGGATACGCTGTCGCGGGGAAAAACGCTGCTGGTTTACTGCCATCATGGCGGACGGAGCCGGCAGGTGACCGCTTTTTTGCGCCAGCACGGCTACGTGCGCGCCACGAATATTGCCGGCGGAATCGATGCGTGGGCACGAGAGTTTGATCCGTCGATGCCGCGGTATTGAGGGGACCGGCGTTCCCCATCGTCCATTAGCGCAAGGTCATTTTCAGTTTCATTTTCGGCGTTCGCCGGTTGCGGGGTCGACGTTCAGCTCGATCTCGCGGCTGCCGTCGTGGAGTTCGATTTCCCAGACACCGTCATCGAATTCGATCTCGGTGATTTTGGCCTTCTCCCGCTCCTCGACGATTCGCGCGATTTCCGAGAGGGGAAGCGAGCCGGTCGGCGGTGTTTCGTCCGATTGGACTTCTTTTCGCCGAACGATTTCGCCTGACCGCGGATCAAGATACACCTTTTCGGAACGTTCGCCAGCGACGCGAACCTCCAAGTGGCCGTCGTCGAATTCGGCTTCTGTCAGGGTGCCGGAGGTTTGTTCTTCGACGGTTTGGAGCAAGTGGGGCAGCGGCTGGCTCCCTTCCGGCGGACGCTCGCCAAAGAGGGAAATGGCGGGGAAGCAGACGATCGTGCTCAGCAGGAATGCGGAAAGCTTGGATTTCATAAGATCCGTGGATTACGGT
Source organism: uncultured Opitutales bacterium (assembly GCA_964645585.1). GTDB lineage: Bacteria > Verrucomicrobiota > Verrucomicrobiia > Opitutales > T3Sed10-336 > DATGSL01. Next base: position 48,207 of record CAZYAN010000026.1, on the reverse strand, counting down.
TATTGTTTTCGCCCGAAACGAGCTCTGTTTCAAATTAAACGGCCTCAATGAATCGGTCAACACGCCAGCCGCGCGCGCCGCGGCGCCTTATGCGGAATGGCTGCGGGAGTGAGGTCTACACCGGCTTTCGGGGCAGTGGACGTTCGGCGCGGAATTATCGTTGAGTGCTGAGCGGGGCGGCGATGGTCTCTTCGGGTTCGGTCCATTTGCCGTGGCGTTTGATCAGGTCGATCAGACGCTGGTCGGCTTCGGCGGCGGGAACATTGAATTCGACGCACTCTTTGCCGACATAGAGATTCACACGGCCCGGGCCGCCCCCGACGTAGCCGAAATCGGCGTCGGCCATCTCGCCGGGCCCGTTCACGATGCAGCCCATGATAGCGATTTTCAGGCCTTTCAGGTGTCCCGTTTTTTCGCGGATTCGCCGGGTGGTGCTCTGGAGATCGAACAGCGTGCGGCCGCAGCTGGGACAGGCGACAAACTCGGTCTTTGAAATCCGCGCGCCGCTTCCCTGCAGAACGTTATAAGCGAGTTTCGTGGCGCGGACAAAATCGTCTTCGGATTCGATACTGACAATATCGCCAATGCCGTCGCACAGCAGACTTCCGGTCAAGATGCTCGCTTCCAGAAGACAACTGAGAAAGCCGGGCTTGGGCCGAAAGGCTGTCGCACCCGTGTTCCGAATCCAGATCGGCGCGTCGATTCGATTCTCGCGCAGAAATCCGGCGAGAGCCCGGGCAGTTCCGATGGAATGGGCATCGGCTGCTGGCTGGCTCAGGCAATAAATGAGAGGACCCGGCGCGGCCATCAGGTGCGGCTTCAGAGCCGGGAGATCGGCAGGCGACAGGTCGACCGCCGGAACAAAACCGCCGCGCTCCGACGTCACGAGAAACTCGGCAAGTCGATCGCCATCGGCCGATGCAAACCGCCGGGCGACGATCCAGGTGAGTTTCGTTTTTGGAAACGTCAGCGTATCTAGCTGTTCGTTACCGGAATTCGTGTAATCGAAAACCGCCGCCGAAAGTCCAAAAAGGCCGGCGGCGGCCGTGATCGCCTCGTCCTTGTCGGCCGTCGATTCGATTTCGAAAACGATGCCTTCGATCGGATTGTCCCGAAGCGAAAGCGCGGTCCGATGAAAAAGGGAAGCGAAGTCGGGCGCCGTCCAGAGATGCCTGGGGATTCGAGCGAAAACCCGCGGCGGCTGGTCGTGAGCGATTGGCAGAGTCCCGCCCAAGGCCGGTCCGGCGACGGAGCGCCGGGTAAATGAGAATGGGGATTCCGCGAAGGAGGCGGCGAGGGTGACAAGCTCCCGCGGCGCCGCCGGCTGATCGGTTTCCGGCCGCGTCTGCGCCGCGAACTTTTCCGCCAAATCGCGGGCAACCGGGATTTCATATACCGAGTCTTCCGTGAGCGAGACGCGGATGGTATCGCCTAATCCGTCGGCGAGCAGACTGCCGATTCCGATGGCGCTTTTGACCCGCCCGTCTTCGCCGTCGCCGGCTTCGGTGACGCCCAGGTGGAGCGGGCAAGGCATGTTTTCCTCATCGAGGCGCGCGGCGAGGAGGCGGTAGGCCTGGATCATGACCTTCGGATTGCTCGCCTTCATCGAGAGAATGATATCGCGGTAGCCGTGCGAGTCGGCGATCCGCAAAAACTCAATCGCCGACTCCACCATGCCGAGCGGCGTGTCGCCGTAACGGTTCATGATCCGGTCGGAAAGCGAGCCGTGGTTCGTGCCGATCCGCATCGAGCGCCCGAGCTCCTTGCAGCGTTTTACAAGCGGTGAAAAAGCTTCATAAAGCCGCTGAAGTTCCTCTTCGTATTGGCTGTCGGTGTATTCCCGGACGGCGAACTTTTTTCGGTCGGCATAATTTCCGGGGTTGATCCGCACCTTCTCCACGTGTTCGACCGCTTCCATGGCCGCGGCGGGAAGAAAATGAATGTCCGCGACGAGCGGCACGTCGATCTTGCGCTGGTCGAGTTCTTTTCGAATCTCCTGGAGGCAGCGTGCGGCGGTGACATTCGGGGCCGTCACGCGGACGATCTCGCATCCAGCTTCCGCGAGTGCGACGGCTTCCTCGACCGTGGCGGCGACGTCCTTGGTGTCGGACGTAGTCATCGACTGGATACGGATCGGATTGTCGCCGCCGACGCCGACGGTGCCGACCATCACCTCGCGGGTCGGTCGCCGGCGGGTTTGCGTAAGAGAATGGCAAAACGGAGACATGACGGAGAGAGAGTGAAAAGCTTCGAAGCCAGCCCGGCAGCATGAACGTCCGGGTGACCCTCAAGGCGCTTATGGATGACTTTCCTCGGTAATCAGCTCCGGTTGAATATAGGAACGCTCTCGACTTGCGTCGCGCACCCATCGGCTGATGTCGAAGAAACTCACATAAAGCATGAAGCCGAAGAGCAGAAGGACAAACACCGTTTGCGTTGTCGCGACGAAATTTGCCGGGAGCGGCTTGCCCCGCAATTTCGCGATCGTCGCGTAGACCATGTGTCCTCCGTCGAGGACCGGGATCGGCAGCAGGTTGAGAATCGCGAGGTTGATGTTGACCAAAACGGCGACCCAGACGGCGAGGCGCCAGTCGATCGAGGAGGCGGCGTGGAAGAAACGGACGATTCCGGCCGGACCCGAAAGGTGTTGCGCCCCGAGGTCAGAATCCGGGTGGAGGAGGGCGCCGAGCACACCGAAGGTCATCGTCACGACGTCGGTGACCTGTTCGAACGGATTGGGATGAATGAGAATACGATTGCTTCGCGTGCGAAAGCCGACATCGGCGGCGAATTCGCCTTGGCGAAATTCCCGCATCATTGGCGTCATCGTCACGCTGAATTCCTTGCCGTCGCGCACGAACGTAAACTCGATTGCCTCGTTTGCCCGCTCCTGAATGTATGTATGCACTTGCAGCGTCGAGTAAACCGGCTGTCCGTCGACCGCTGTCAGCCGGTCGCCGATTTCGACGCCGGCGGCTTGGGCTGGAAAGTCGCGGATCAGCGCGCCGACCTCGACCGTATGGAGCGGTGCGATGCCGATCTGACGCAGACGGTCGACGCCATTGACGCGCGGGTAGAGCGTCTTCTCCATTTGCTGACCGTCGCGTTCAATCACGAATAACGCCATCGGCCGATTCTGGGAGTCGCGGCCGGTGCCGGTGGCGAGGTGCTGAGAGATGTCGACAAACTCGTTAACCGGATTGCCGTCGATACTGACGATCCGGTCACCGGGCTGGAGTCCGGCTTCGGCCGCCGGGCTGGTTACCTCGGAGCCGTCGGCCAGCGTAAAGGTGGGAACCACGTAGCCGACGCTCGTGCTGAGCTGATCCTCCGAGGTCGGTTTTCCTGCCTGCCAGATCACGCAAGCGAGCAGAAACGCGAAGATCACGTTGAAAACCGCGCCCATGACGGCGACGATCATTTTGTCACTGTAGCTCAGGGGCGGAAGGTTCCGGACATCACTCTGGCTTTCACCCTCGATCGCGCCCATTTCCGCCAGTTGCGGGAGGGCGACATAGCCGCCGAGCGGCAGCCAGGAGAGGCGATATTCGACGCCGTTCCGCGTCCAGGAGAAAATTTTCGGACCGAATCCAATCGAAAAACGCTCGATAACAAGGCCGCGGCGGCGAGCGGCGAGGAAGTGGCCGAGTTCATGGACAAAAATCGATCCTCCGAAGAAGAGGATCATCAGGAAAACGGGCCAGATGTTGGAAGTGATCAATTCAAGCATGAGCGGATATGAGCTGACTGGCCCGGCGTCGGGCATCGGCGTCGGCCTCGAGGACGTCGTCCAGGCGAGCCGGCTCGAATAGTGTCGAGCGCTCTAACGTATTACGGATCAGGCCGGGAATTTCAAGGAAGCCCAGGCGATTGCTGAGAAATGCCTCCACCGCGATTTCATTGGCCGCGTTAAAGATCGCCGGCGCGACGCCGCCAGCCTCCATCGCCTCCCGCGCGACTTGCAGACACGGGTAGCGGTTGTGTTCCACCGGACGGAAATCGAGCTGAAACCGCTTTGAGAAATCGAGGCCAGGCTCAACACCCGGCCCGCGGTCGGGATAGAGCAGGGCGTGCTGAATCGGGAAAGTCATGCACGGCGGACTCAATTGCGAAAGGACCGAACCATCGACGAACTCGACCAGCGAATGCACGATGCTCTGCGGATGAATCGTGACGTCGATGCGGCTTGCCGGGAGGCCGAAAAGCCAGTGCGCCTCGATCAGTTCCAGTCCCTTGTTCGCCATGGTGGCCGAGTCGATCGTGACCTTCGGGCCCATGTCCCAAGTCGGATGTTTGAGCGCCTCGCCGGGCGTCACGCCGTTCAACTTGCGGAGCGGCCGGTCGAGAAAAGGCCCTCCCGACGCCGTGATGATCAGCCGCGAAACCTCGTCCCGCCTCCTTCCGTGCAGGCACTGAAACAGCGCGCTGTGCTCGCTGTCGACCGGAATGATTTCGACCCCATGTTTCTTGGCGGCCGCCGTGACGAATTTTCCCGCAAGAACCAGAATCTCCTTATTCGCGAGCGCGATATTCTTGCCGGCTTCGATCGCGGCGAGTGTCGGTTTAAGCCCGAGCGTGCCGACGACGGCTGACAGCAGCATGTCGCTTTCGGGCAACGCGGCAACCTCGACGAGACCGTTCAATCCTGACCGAATTCGCGTGTCAGAAGGAAATAATCCGGATTTGCGAGCGGCGCTGGCGGCGTCCTCATCGTAAATCGCGACTTCGCGAACGCGGAATTTCCGGACGATCTCCGCCAGTTCCTGGTACCGCGAGCGGCAGGCGGCGCCAACGAGTTCGAGGCGGTCTTGATGTCGTTCGACGACCTTGCAGGTGTTTTGGCCGATCGAGCCGGTCGCGCCCAATAAAACAATTCGTCGTTTTCGGTCCGTCATTGTCGAGTCGAAGCGGATCAACCGGCGGCTTGTCTGGAAAAAAACAGCAGCAAAACGTAGGCGACCGGCACGCTGAGGATTAAGCTGTCGGTCAGATCGAAGGCGCCGCCGATTCCTGGTATTGAATTCCCGGAATCCTTGACCTTCGCCGCGCGTTTGAAAGCCGATTCGAGAAGATCGGAGACGATGCCAACCGCCGCAATCGGGAGTGCGGCGAGCGCCGCGCCGATCGGAGTCAGCCCGACGGATTGCGCGGCGGAGGGAAACAGGGCGATCCAAACGGCGCTCATGACGGCCGAGACAATCAGCCCGCCGGCCGCGCCCTCCCAGGTTTTTCCTGGACTCAACGAAGGCGCGAGTTTGTGCCGCCCTAGAAGAGTGCCGATTAGGTAGGCGCCGATATCGCTGAACTTGACCAAGAGCACGATCCAGAACGCCAAAATCAATCCGGCCGTCGGATCGCCCGCCAGATGCAGGACCCGGATGAGGCAGTGCAGCAGAAACGGGATCAGAACGAGCCCGCTTGCGGTCGCGAGAAACGCGCCGACGCGTTCTTCCGGTTTACATGCCAGAACGGCCGCGGCGATGCCGACCAGTGCGACCGCCAGCGCTTCGGGAACCAGGTCCGGCACGAAGTACGCGATTGCCAGTAAAACGAGGCCGAGCGCGATACCGATGCTGGAGAGCGGCCGATGGCCGCATTTTTCCAGCATGCTGTAGAGTTCACGCTGGCTCGCCGCGGCGAGGAAGGCGATGAGCAGCGCGCCCGCTGGCGCGCCGAAAAAATAAAGAAGCCCGCCAATGGCGAGCCACAGGAAGACGGTGCTGAATGTGCGTTTGATCACTGAATGGCGGCGGAAGCGGCGAGTGGTTGCTTGCGAAGCTGTTCTCCCGTGCGGCCGAATCGCCGCTCGCGGGAGGCAAAATGTTCGATCGCCGCCAAGAACTCATTTTCTCGAAAATCGGGCCAGAGCACCGGCGAAAAGTAAATTTCCGAATAGGCGCTTTGCAGGAGAAGAAAGTTGCTGAGCCGCGTTTCGCCCGATGTGCGGATAATCAGGTCAGGGTCGGGGATGTCGCTCGTGTAGAGGTAGCGGCTGAATGTTTCCCAGTCGCAGGCGTCCGGGTTCTCGCGGCCTTCGGCTACGGCCTTCGTGTAGGCGCGAACCGCGTCGATCACTTCGGTGCGCGACCCGTAATTGAGAGCGAGGTTGAGATGCCATTGATCGCACTCGGCGGTCGCTTCGATCGATCGGCGGATCTGCGCCCGCACGCTTTCGGGAAGATCGTCTGTGCGGCCAAGGGTGCGAAAGCGGATTTTGCGTTCAACCAGGTCGTCTGTCTGCTCACGCAAAAAGCTTTCGAGCATTTCCATCAGACCGTCGATCTCCTCGCGCGGCCGGCGCCAGTTTTCGACGGAAAACGCGTAAAGCGTCAGGTAGCGGACGCCGAGGTTCGAGGCGGCGCGGACCGTTTCCTTAACCGATTCCGCGCCATGCCGGTGGCCTTCGATGCGCGGCAGGCCGCGTTCGCACGCCCAGCGACCGTTGCCGTCCATAATCACGGCAACATGTTGAGGAATTCGTGCGCAAGTCGGCTTCATAGCAAGCGGTTTATCCATCAAATGAAGGAACTCCGGTGACTGCAACGCAAGGAAGAAAGCATGACGATCTTTTCGGCAACTGGCGAGCGTTGAATGTCCGATGTGAGTCCTCAGGCAAAATTTCGCCGCTCCAGCGCGAGGGAAGCCGTTTCACCGGTTCCGTCCTTCACAAGGACCAGCGACCGGCAGCGAGCCCACGCGGAATTGTTTTCCGCGCCGCATTCTTCGTAAAGTTGCGGTCCGCCCGCCAGAAGCGCCGTCGACAGCGCATCGCTTGTGGCGGCGTCCTGCATAACGGCCGCTGCCAGAAGGGCGCGATCCACCGGCCGGCCGCTGCGCGGATCGAGCACGTGTCCGATCAGTTGTCCGTCACGTTCGATGTAGCGCCCGGCGATGCCGGAGACAGACAGCGCTTCATCGCGCAGCGTGACCGTTTCGACGTAGTTCCCGTTCCACGGCTGGCCGTTGGGCAAAAGTTCGGGGGGAGGCGGACGGATCGCGATCGTCCAGCCTGGCGCGTCCCGGTCCGGCGCGTTTCCGAGGGCTCGCGCTGAACTCGTGCCGCCGTGGAGGAGCGCGTGTCTGATCCCGCTTTCGGCGATGATCTCAATCGCTTGGTCGAGCGCCCAGCCTTTTGCGATGCTGCCCAAATCGATCGCCATTTTTTCGCGGGCAAATTCGACGGTGCGCACTCCAGCGTCCAGGACGAGATGTTCCGCGCCGACCGAACCGCGAACTTCGTCAAAATCGAGTTCGGAACTGGCACCGTTTCCCGGGTCGCCGCGAAAGCCCCAATATTTCATTAGCGGGCCGACGGTGATGTCAAAAACGCCGCCGGTTTCACGCCAGAGTTTTTGGCAGCGTTCCAGCAGCGCGAATAGCCGAGGTTCGACTTTCACCGGCTGATGCGCGGCATCCCGATTAATCCGGGTGATGTTACTGTCCGGGCGGAACAAGCTGAGCTGGCGCTCGAGGCGATCGATTTCATCGAGCGCCTCCTCAGCGGCCGCTCGCATCCGGACCTCTTCCTCGCCCCACAGCAGGAACTCGAAGCGCGTCCCCATGGCGAAGCGCGCGACTCTGAGGCTTTGCATCCTCATCGCAAATCGGGAACTGGCGGAACCGGGCGGGCGGACGCGGTTCCGCTATCGGCTGGTAACGCTGCCGGGCAGGCGCTCATCCCAGGTCGAACCATGCATCCTCATAGGCGACACGGGTTTTTCCGAGAATCGCCTCGTTGGCCTTGAGTGTCGTGACGACGGCCTCAAACCCTTCGCGGTAGCCGGCATGCGGCGCGCGCGACTCATGGATGCAGGTGATAAAGTCCTCCAAGGCGGACGCGATCGGCGGCGGACCGGCGGCAGCATTGCTTGCCGGGTCGAGGCCTTGGGCGAGCAATTGCGTCGCGTTGGCAACGAGAGAAATCCCGGTTTGCTGGTAGAAGGGATCTTTGCGCGCGTAAACCTCCCAGCCGAGCAGGGGAGCGTCCGGTTCGCGGAACATCCAGGCGCGATTGTCGCGAAGCAGAATGGCTCCGTCGGAGCCTTGGAAAACGTCGTGCGAGCCGTCGTACGAGTTGGCGAGCGTGCAGTTGTAGACGAAGTTGACGCCGCCCGGATATTCGAACACCGCTTGAATCGTGTCGGGCACATCGCGTCCGTCGTTCCAATGGAGCACGTCGCCAAAACCGGTGACCGCCACCGGCCGCGCGTCGAAAAACCAGGAGGCGACGTCGACTTGATGGATGCCGATTTCGGTGATCAGTCCCGGGGACGTTTCGCGGCGCAGGTGCCAGTTGGCTTCGCGCTCACGCTCCGGGTTGGGCGAGACGCGGCGAAGGCTCTGTTTCTTATTCCATTGGGCGCGGCCGGTGACAAGATTCCCCAGCGCGCCGGTCCGCACAAACTGCAGGACGTGGTGGTGCTGCTGGTCGGCGCGAAACTGCTGGCCGACTTGGAACACCTGCTTGTTCGCGGCGCGCGCCGCGAGGGCGATCGCGCGCGCGTCCTCGACAGAAGCAGCCATCGGCGCTTCGCAATACACATGCTTTCCGGCTTCGAGGGCGGCGATGGCGATCTCGCGGTGCTGATGGGTCGCTGTCGCGACGAACACCGCCTGCACGTCCGGGTCGTCGAGAACCTTCCGGTAATCCGGCTCCGCCTTGGCTTCGGGCGCGGCCCGCGCGGCACGCCGGAGGTAGGCCGGATACGTTTCGCAGATCGTATGGACGTGCGCGCCCGGGGTGGTTGAAAGAAGCGTGATCAACTCCCGGCCCCACGGACCGGCGCCGATGACAGCGCAATTGACGGGCGGACCGGCCGCTTTGGCGTCGTCGTCGCCCGCGGGATTCGCCGCGGGTCTGGCAGCGGCCTGGGCGGACAATTCAACGACATTGCCCGCAAGAAGGCCGAGAGCCCCGAGGGAGCCGGTTCGCAGGAAATCGCGGCGGTTAAGCTTGGAGTCTTTCACGATTGTGTAACAGGAAAATGCTGGGTTTGAATTAGTAAGGCAAGCTTGCGGCTCAAATGTTCCTCAATGATCGGTGATCCGGCGTCGAAGAACTTAGGAAACGCGCGAACCTTTTCGCACAGGGATTGAGCGCCGGGCAAGGAATTTTCCCCGACCGAATGCGGCGCCGGCAATGGTGGGACAATTCGGCGCGGGGCTGGCAAATGTGATCCAGAATGACTCGGATTGCAGCCGGAGCTTCTTTGTGGATAATGGGTAACGAACTTCTGTAACCCGCTCTCCAAGCTGATCCTCGGCCGCTGGAGGAAAAATTTCCCGGAAGGCACGGATCTTGCAACGAGTGATCGTGGAGAATTGATGATGGACCCGAATAAACTGACCGAAATGTCGCGCAATGCCGTGGCGGATGCCCAGGACCAGGCGCGGCGGCGCAATCACAACGAAGTCGAGACGCTGCACTTGCTGGCGGCGCTCGTCTCGCAGGAGCACGGCGTCGTGCCCGGGATTCTTCGCAACCTCGAGATCACGCCGAGTGCGGTGCAACTCGCTCTTGAGCGCGAACTGGACCGGCTGCCGAGCGTTTCCGGAAGTGTCGACGCGTCGCGGATGTACGTGACGCAGGCGTTCAACGAGTCGATTAGTCGGGCCGAACAGGAGGCGGAGCGCCTCAAGGACGATTATATCAGCGTCGAGCATTTGTTTCTCGGACTCGTCGAAGTCGGGAAGCCGGCCGGGCTCAAGAAGCTTTTTGACAGTTTTGGCCTGACGCGTCCGAAAGTCCTCGATGCGATGCGGAAGGTGCGCGGCAGCCAGCGGGTGACGTCGCAAAACCCCGAGGCGACGTACCAGGCCCTCGAGAAATACGGCATCGATCTCGTCGATCAGGTCAAGAAGGGCAAAATCGATCCGGTGATCGGACGCGACGCCGAAATCCGCCGGGTGATGCGAATCCTTTCGCGGAAGACCAAGAACAATCCCGTTCTAATCGGCGAACCGGGTGTCGGAAAAACCGCGATCGTCGAAGGTCTCGCCCAGCGGATTGTGCGGGGTGACGTTCCGGAGGGTTTGAAGGATAAGACCATTTTCGCCCTCGACATGGGATCGCTTTTGGCCGGCGCGAAATACCGCGGGGAATTTGAGGAGCGTTTGAAAGCGGTTTTGCAGGAGATCAAAAAGAGCGAGGGGCGCATCCTTCTCTTTATTGACGAACTCCACACGATCGTCGGCGCCGGCAAAGCGGAAGGCGCGATGGACGCGGGGAATATGCTCAAACCGATGCTCGCCCGCGGCGAACTTCACTGTATCGGCGCGACCACGCTCGACGAGTACCGGAAACACATTGAAAAGGACGCCGCGCTCGAACGCCGTTTCCAGACTGTTCTGGTCGACCAGCCGACGGTGGAAGACACGATTTCGATTCTTCGCGGACTGCGCGAACGCTTCGAACTGCACCACGGTGTGCGGATCAAAGACGCTGCCATCGTCAATGCCGCCGTTCTGTCGCATCGCTACATTTCCGACCGGTTTCTGCCGGATAAGGCCATCGATTTGATCGACGAGGCCTGCGCGATGATTCGCACGGAAATGGACAGCCTTCCGGCGGAGCTCGACGAACTTTCCCGGCGCGTCATGCAGCTCGAAATCGAAGAGGCCGCGCTCAAACAGGAAACCGACGAGGCTAGCCGTCAGCGCCTGGAGGATTTGCGCAAGGAACTTGCCGATACCCGTGAAAAGGCGGACGTCCTTCGGCGTCAGTGGGAGAGCGAAAAGGAAACGATCAGCAAAGTGCAGCAGGTTCGCGAGCAGATCGATCAAGTGAAGATCGAGATGGAGCGCGCGGAACGCGAATACGATCTGAATAAGCTCGCCGAGCTCCGTCATGGCAAACTGCCGCAGATGGAAGCGGAACTCGCTCGGCTCGAGCAGGCCGGCGAGGAAACGACGCTGTTGAAAGAGGAAGTCACGGAGGATGAGATTGCTGATATCGTTTCGCGCTGGACCGGCGTGCCGGTGGCCCGTCTGCTCGAAGGCGAAAAGGAGAAGCTTCTCCGCCTTGAGGATGTCCTGCACGAACGGGTGATCGGCCAGGACGAAGCCGTAACGGCCGTGTCCGAAGCGATTCTTCGCGCACGGTCGGGAATCAAGGATCCGCGCCGGCCGATCGGGAGTTTCGTTTTCCTTGGCCCGACCGGCGTCGGGAAAACCGAGCTTGCCAAGGCGCTCGCGGAAGCGCTGTTCGATACGGAGGAAAATATGATCCGGATCGACATGTCCGAGTACATGGAAAAGCACTCGGTCTCGCGCATGGTGGGGGCGCCGCCGGGATACGTCGGTTACGAGGAAGGCGGGCAGCTCTCCGAGGCTGTGCGGCGGAAGCCGTACTCGGTGATCTTGTTCGACGAAATCGAGAAGGCGCATCCGGATGTATTCAACATTTTGTTACAAGTTCTCGATGACGGACGAATCACTGATTCGCAGGGACGGCTGATCGATTTCAAGAACACGGTGATCATCATGACCTCGAACATCGGGAGCCGCTTCCTGGTGGAGGGCACGGGATTGTCCGGTGAGATTCCGGAATCGGTGCGCGAATCGGTTTTCGCGGAAATGCGGCAAAGCTTCCGTCCGGAGTTCCTGAACCGGATCGACGACATCATTCTGTTCAAGCCGCTTGTCCTCGACGAGATCGGGCGGATCGTCGAACTGTTGCTGAAGGATCTGAACAAGCGGCTGGCTGATCGCCGGATTGTTATCGAGCTGACGAAGGAAGCGCGTGAGTGGGTCGGGGAAAAAGGCTTCGATCCGGTTTACGGCGCGCGGCCGCTGCGGCGGTTCCTGCAGAAGCAAGTTGAAACAAAACTGGCGCGCGCCATGATCGCCGGTGACGTGAGGGAAGGGGACACGGTCGTCTTTGACGTGAAAAATGACACGCTCACGATGGAGGCTCATCGCGAAGAAAGCTAAACAATCCGGGGGTTCGGCGGCATTCCGCCGCCGCCGAACCTGGAGCATCGCGCAAGCCTCCGACCTTGTTGTCGCGTGAGCCTCCGGGCCCGCTGAACGGAGCGGTGAGATTGGTTCGTCTTGCCCGGATTCACCGGGCGCCCCGCGCGTCTCGGCTTCGGAGAGTCGAGCTGCGCGGCGTCATGCGGCGAACGGGGAGGCCGGCAGTCGACGGTCAGAGCGAGACTTTTTCGGTCGCCGAAGCGCGCAACGAAGCCGTTTAGCGCCGGCTGAACCGAAAAAGGGTTTGAAGAATCCAGCCCCCGCCGGGATAGTGTCTGGACGTAGTCGCGCCTCCAGGCTTTGCCGAATGTTTTGAGACAAGAGCAACAGACATCAGCCACTGGAAGCATCGTGGGCTCCATGTTCCCGATGACGGGCGAGATGAAGCTTCTCGACTACTCGGCGAGGAGGCACCCCAGGAACGGCCGAACCGGGCGTTCCGGCACAAGCGGCGCGTGCGACCCGTTTATCTCGCAATTCGTGCCGCGCAGCGACCGGCGCCCCTTGCGGGCGTGTAAAGGAAACCGGCGAAAGCCCGTGAAACCGCCGTCGCGGAAATTCGGCGGGCACTCTTTCGTTCGGGCGTTCTAGCCCATCGGACCGGGGCGCCGGCTGCCGATTCTTCACCACGACAACAGCATGAGCGGGTTCTCTCCCGCCAAAGCCTTCGGCTGAATGCAAACACACACACTATGCAAGGAAGTAAGGAGATACAGAATTACGGGAAAAATCCGCTCGCCGTTCGCGAGACGGACCAGTACCAACACGAATATATTGAGCAGTTCGTCGCGAAGTGGGACGAGTTGATTGATTGGAAAAAACGCGAAGAAAGCGAAGGCGATTTCTTCATCGAAGTGCTCAAGCGACGCGGGGCCAAAAAGGTGCTCGATGTGGCTACGGGGACCGGATTTCATTCCGTTCGCCTGCTCAGGGCGGGATTCGAAGTCGTGAGTGTCGACGGCAGTCCGGAAATGCTGGCTCGCGCGTTCGCCAACGGACGGCGCCACGGGCAGATTCTGCGAACGGTGCAGGCGGACTGGCGCTGGCTCAACCGTGATGTGCATGAGAAATTTGACGCGGTCATTTGTCTTGGAAATTCCTATACGCACCTCTTCGAGGAGCACGACCGCCGGAAGGCGCTGGCAGAGTTCTACGCGGCTCTCCGTCACGATGGCATCCTGATCCTCGATCAGCGCAATTACGACGGTATCCTCGATAACGGGTATTCGTCCAAGCACAGCTATTATTATTGCGGGAACGTCCGCGTCGGGCCCGAGCACGTGGATCCCGGTCTCGCGCGCTTTCGCTACGAGTTCAATGACAACTCGGTCTTTCACCTCAACATGTTTCCGTTGCGGAAGAACTACACGCGAAGGCTCCTGCGCGAAGTTGGCTTCCAGACGATTACGACGTACGGAGACTTCCAGGAAACGAGTGAGGTGTCAGATCCGGACTTCTTTGTACATGTCGCCGAGAAAAATTATGTATCCGGTGACAGGATACGCAGCGACGCGGAATACGGCGATGTGACCCGGATCGCACGCGAATACTACAACAGTTCGGAGGCCGACCGTTTTTACGCGGCGATCTGGGGCGGCGAGGATATTCACATCGGCCTCTACAAGAGCGGCGAGGAACCGATCGCCGACGCGTCGCGGCGAACGGTTGAGGAAATGATGGACCAGATCAAGGACGACGTGACGGCGGAGTCGCGGGTTCTCGATCTCGGTGCCGGTTACGGAGGCGCGGCGCGCCAGCTTGCGCGCCGGTTTGGCTGCGAAGTTGTCTGCTTGAACCTCAGCGAGGTGCAGAACAAGCGGAATCGGAGGCTCTCGAGGGAGCAAGGATTATCCCGTTTGATCGACGTCGTTGACGGCGATTTTGAGAACGTGCCGTATCCGGATGAAACGTTTGACGTGGTCTGGTCGCAGGACGCGCTCTTGCACAGCGGAGATCGCGAGAAAGTTGTTGCCGAGGCGGCTCGTGTTCTGAAGCCGGGCGGTCTGTTCGTCTTCACTGATCCGATGCAGTCGGAAGGGTGCGACCCGAAGAATCTCCAGCCGGTTCTGGACCGCATCCATCTTTCGTCGATGGGTTCCCTTCCGTTTTACCGGAATGCCGCTGGCGAACACGGGCTGGTCGAGGAAAACGTGATCGACCTCTCGAACCAGCTGGGAAATCACTACAGCCGGGTGCTGGACGAGCTCGAACGCCGCCATGACGAGCTGGTTGAAGTTTCCGGAAAGGATTACACGAGCCGGATGATTACCGGACTCAAGCACTGGATCGAAGCCTCGCGAAAGGATCTGCTGACCTGGGGCATTCTGATCTTCCGCAAACCCGGCGCGTGAGCCGCGGGGCAGGGGACTGAGCCGTTCCGGCTTCGGTCACCGGCGGCATTCATCGCAAAGCTTGCAACCGGTGCTACCGATCGAGGCAGCGCCGGTTTTTTTTTGGAAAAGAAAAAGGCGGGTCGCCCTACCCCAAAAGCGACCCGCCCGCTGCTTTCTTAGCTACCCAAATTCCCCCGCTAGGCGGGGGAAACCATGAATGACGCGAACGTCTCCGCTCGCGACGCTGCCAACTTCGCCTATTTAAAAAGGAAATCAAGCGGAAACCGGAATATTTCTGATTTTAGCAAAATTTTGCCGCGAACGCCTGCCTTGGGAGTCGGAAGGCTTGTCAGTTTCAGCGGGCCGCTATACAACGGAGAAATGGCTGATTCGGATAGCGCAAAGCGGCCGTCGGGCCGTCCCCGGGTTGTGATTGTAGGCGGCGGATTCGGAGGCCTTTACGCCGCCAAGCGCCTCTGCAACGAGGCGGTTGATGTCACGCTTATCGACCGGAAGAATCACCACACCTTTCAGCCGCTTCTTTACCAGGTTGCGCTGGCACTGCTTTCGCCTGGTGAGATCGCATCGGCTCTTCGCCAGATTCTGCATAAAGGTGAGAATATCCGCACGGTGCTCGGCGAAGTGACCGGATTCGACCTTGAACGGCACCGTGTGAAGCTCAGCGACGGCAGCGAAATTGGCTACGACTACCTGATCGTGGCAGCCGGCGCGCGTCACGCCTATTTTGGCCATCCTGAGTGGGAGGCGGAAGCGCCTGGCCTGAAAACGATCGAAGACGCGATCGAGATCCGCCGGCGCCTGCTGCTGGCCTTCGAGAAGGCGGAACGTCATGCGGTGCTGACCGGGGAGGATCCGGGGCTGCACTTCGCGGTGGTTGGAGGCGGGCCGACGGGCGTCGAGCTGGCGGGCGCGATTGCGGATTTGGCGCGGCGAGCGCTTGCCCGGGATTTCAAGGCAATCGACACGAGGCGTGCGCGCGTCACGCTCTACGAAGGTTCGCCGCGGGTTCTCGGAGCGTTTTCAGAGGAATCGTCGGCCAGCGCGAAAAAGCAGCTGGAGGAGCTTGGGGTGGAGGTGAAGACGGATACCTTGGTGAAAGCGGTCGAGCCGGGGCGAATCAGGATTGGGGAAGAATGGGTGCAGGCGGATGTGGTGTTATGGGCGACCGGCGTCGCGGCGTCGCCGCTCGGGAAAAAGCTCGGGGTAGAGACCGACCGTGCCGGACGCGTGCCGATTGAGCAGGATCTGAGTTTGCCGGGCGTCCGGGAGGTTTTTGTGATCGGCGACATGGCCGCTTTGACGGATACGAACGGCGTTCAGGTGCCCGGCCTCGCGGGTGCCGCGATCCAGGAGGCCAGGCTCGCCGCGGAGAATATTTTGCGGGATTTGGAGGGAAAGCCGCGATCGCTTTTCGCCTACCGGAACCGCGGGATCATGGCCACGATCGGACGTCATCGCGCGGTTGCTGAACTGGCCGGCCGGCGTTTTACAGGACCCTTCGCGTGGCTGCTTTGGCTCTTTGTCCATATTCTGCTGCTGATTGGCTTCCGCAACCGTCTGTCGGTGATGCGCCAATGGGCCTGGGCGTATGTGAAGGGCGAAGGCGCGAGCCCGTTGATCACCGAACATGTCCGACGACTGGAGAGCGTCGAACAGGCGCAGAATCAGTCGGTGAAGTCCAAGTAATTTGGAAGAGAGGCTTCGCGCGGCCGCGCTCGTGCGTTTCGCGCTTTACGCCGGCAGGATGCCTGACGAGGATCACTTGCGTGCGGTTACCCTTTACCTCGTTTTTTCGGCGGCGTGAATGTCGGCTCGCCGTCGGCATTATCTTTCTGGTTTGGCTCGAAACCGATTGCGTGGGCGCAACGGTTCGCGTGGCGACATTCAATCTGGAAAATTACCTGGTGATGGACCGTCTGGTCGCCGGAGAGTGGCGTCCGGAATATCCGAAGCCGGAAGCAGAAAAGGCCGCGCTGCGTCGGGTGATTGCGAAGGTTTCGCCGGATGTACTCGCTGTGCAGGAGATCGGGCCGGATCTGTTTCTCAAAGAATTGCAGCGGGATTTGGCGTCGGAGAAGCTTTCTTATCCGTATGCCTGCGAACTCGAGGGTGCGGACGATGAACGCCGAATCGCGGTTTTGTCGCGATTGCCATTCGAGATGATTCGGACGCACGCGGACCTGGAATTTCCCTATTTTGGAGGGCGGGAGAAAATTCGGCGCGGGCTGCTGGAAGTTGACTTTGTAACGAGCGGGGAGCGGTGGACGCTTTATGTGGTGCATTTAAAAAGCAAATGGACGGAGCGGCCGGACGATCCGGAAGCCGAGCGAAAGCGGGTTGGAGAGGCGACAGCGGCACGCGACGCGATCCTGGCTCGACACGATCCCAGAACCGGCGCGCGGTATCTGATCGCGGGTGATTTCAATGACACGCGCGCGGCGTCGACTCTCCAGCGTTTGCTGAAACGCGGCGATGTGACGATCGCGGAGATGATTCCGGCGACCGACTCGCACGGCTTGACGTGGACACATCACTGGGAACGGCAGGGCGTGTACAGTCAGGTCGATTATCTGCTCGCATCACCCGCGCTTGCCGAACGTGTGGCGGGCGGGCGCGGTTCCATCCACGACGGGCCGTTTGCCGCGGAGGCGAGCGACCATCGGCTCGTCTGGGCAGACCTTAATTTTGGCGACGACGTCGTCCTCAAGCGGCCGTCACGGTCCCCGGGAACGCGGGCAGCCCGGCTGCTTCAATGGTTTGTGACCGGCGAAGGGCCGCCGGGAGGGAAGCCATTCGACGCCGGACAGCCGTAGTGGCGGTATGGGATCGCAGGTCGCGTGATCCACGCTTTCACGAGCGGGGTTACGCATGGAGCCGCCGGTGTGAGGGGGGGGCCTGATTCGAGCGTGGCTGCCTCCTCGATTGAGCAGCACCCTTTGTTTAAAAAAAACGTAAATCCTTTCCTGAGACAGGCATGCAAACCTGGATTACTTTGACAAAGAGAGTCTTGGGCGATTTTACCATGAGCAGGCGAGCGGACATCCACTGCTGTTCGAATGGTGTTGCAAGCGAACATCATCCCAATCGATCAACTTGTGCCGCTCTCCCAACAGACAATGAAATACCCAATTGCTAAGCAGCTATCCCTTTTCGCCGTTACTCTCCTTTCCGCAGCCGCCATGCTTTGCGGACAGCCGAATCCGTGGCAATGGGGGACACAGATTGGAGGCAGCGGCGCCGGAATGAACGCGACCCGAATCGCGGTCGACGAGGCCGGCAACAGTTATGCTACTGGAACCTACACCGGAACCGCGGAGTTCGGCGCATTCACGCTAACCAGTGTGGGCGACGTTGATATTTACCTGGTTAAAACGGATCCCAACGGTGAGGTCGTTTGGGCGGCGAGCGCGGGCGGCCCGAGCATCGATTCCGCCAACGGAATCGCGGTCGATGCCGACGGGAATGTTTACATCGCCGGATCGTATGAAATTTCGGCTGCCTTTGGCGGTATGACCGTCGCTGCCGGGTTTGGTCCGAATGCCTATCTCGCCAAATATTCTTCTTCCGGCGTGCTCCAGTGGGTTCGGTCCGGAAGCGGAAGTGAATCGGCGGCCGCGGCGGTCGCACTCGATTCCGCCGGCAATCCCCATATCACCGGCTTCTTCACGGGCACCGGGCAATTCGGATCACTCAGCCTCAACTCGATGGGCGCTTCCGACATCTTTATCGTCGCCTATGATTCGTCCGGGGTGGAGCAGTGGGCGGTCCGGGCGGGCGGCTCGGGTTTTGGTCACCAGGTTGAAGGAGGCAAAGGGATCGCAGTGGACGCCGCGGGCGATGTCTATGTCGGCGGAAACTTCGTCAGCTTTGCCCACTTTGATTCGATCACGCTGAGCGCGGAGGGTGATCAGGACGCGTTTCTCGCGAAATACAGTCCTTCAGCCGGCGCTTGGCTTTGGGCGCGCGGCGGTGGAGGGCAAGGACCTGATTTCGTGAGCGATGTTGAACTCGACGCCGAAGGGAACGCCTATCTGACCGGTATCTTCACCGGCACCGCTGTCTTCGATGGCGCCCCGCTTGTCGCGGGCAGCGGGAGCTTCTTCGAGCAGGCGTATCTGCTCGCCAAATACGATTCCGACGGAACCGCGCAGTGGATCATCTCGTCCGCGGGCACCGGATTCTTCGCCGGTCACGATCTCGACGTCGATGCCGACGGGAACGTTTACCTTCTCGCGACGTTTGACGGCGCCGTGACCGTTGGCGGCACTCCGCTGACGAGCGCGGGTTTTGACAATATCTACATCGCGAAATTTGACACGAACGGCCTCAACGAGTGGGCGGTTCACAGCCCAGGGACGATGTACCATATTGCTGGCGGAATCGCCGTCGACTCGATTGGAAATCTGTACACGACCGGCTGGTTCCTCGGCGATATCACCTTTGACGAGACCGTTTTGCAAGCGACGACCACGAACGCCTTTGTTGCGGCGATGGGGCGCACTCGTGAACCGACAGTTGAAATCGCGGAAGTGGCCTTCGACATCCACCCCGCGAACATCCAGCGCAAAAGCAAGGGCGTCGTTCCAGCTCGGATTACAGCGGGTGAAGATGTCGATCTAGGCGGTGCTGATCTGAACTCGATTACGATCTGGCGCCTCGACGGTGAAGGCGGAATGGTGTCGCCGTCCTCTATCAAGGTGCTTCCCGGTTCCCGTATCGATCTCAAGTTCAAAACCGTCGAGCTTGTCGAAGGTCTTGATCTGGCGGGCGTCCCGAGCGGGAGCACGGTTGAACTGGTCATCAGCGGCGCTGTTGGCGAGGGCGTGGAATTTGCGGGCGTTGACGCTGTCATGGTCCGTTGAGTGAGGGTTGCGAGCCGGTCCGTCCCCTCGGGCCGGTTCGAAATGTAGTGGTAAAGAGAAAACCCTGCCGTCTGCCTAGGCGGCAGGGTCCTTTTTTTGATTTTTTTGCGCGGAAGGAGGCTCGCGGCGGCGTCCGCGGGATTTTCCCGTTGCGGGGGTTGCGGCATCTGGTAGGTTCAGGGAGTATCATGCCAACTTTTTCCGAGGTTTTTGATTCAGTTCCGGTCGAGGCGCTTCGGCAGCAGGCGCTGGACACGACGGAGCGGACGCTATTGCCGGTTCTTCAACGCGGACGAGCGCTCTCTTTGGCGGATTTCGCGGCGCTGATATCACCGGCTGCCCAGCCGCATCTGGAGACTCTGGGAATGCTGTCGCAGCGCCTTACGCAGCGCCATTTCGGCAAGACGATCCGGTTGTTCGCGCCGCTTTACCTGTCGAACGAGTGTGTGAATATCTGCAAATATTGCGGTTTTTCGCGCCACAACGATATTCCGCGCATCACTCTTCCGGTCCCGATGGTCGTCGAACAGGCGCAACGTTTGGCGAAGCAGGGGTTCCGCTCGATCCTGGTCGTTGCGGGGGAGCACCCGAAATTTGTTTCCAACGGGTATGTCGAAGAGGTGATCCAGTCGCTCCTGCCGATCGCGCCGAGCATTTTGCTGGAACTCGGTCCGCTCAAAACGGACCCGTACAAGCCGTTTGTCGCGGCGGGCGCCGAAGGGCTCGTTGTGTATCAGGAAACTTATCACAAACCAACGTATCAAGAGCTGCACGTCGCAGGGCCGAAGAAGCGATATCATTGGCGAATGGACGCGGCCGAACGCGCGTTCGATGCTGGATTCCGCAGGTTGGGAATCGGAGCGCTGTTTGGTTTGTATGATTGGCGTTACGATGCAATCGCGCTGGCCGCGCACGCCCTTTATCTGACGCGGCGGTGCTGGAAGGCGCAGTTGTCGATCAGCCTGCCGCGGATGCGGCCGGCCGCGGGCGATTTCAAGCAGAGTCACTTCATGACCGACCGCGAGTTTGTTCAAGTCATGTGCGCGCTCCGCCTCCTGCTGCCTCACGCGTCGATCGTCTTGTCGACCCGCGAAGCGCCGCGTTTGCGCGATGGCTTGATCAGCCTCGGAGTGACGTCGATGTCTGCCGGATCCTGCACGGAACCGGGGGGATACAGCAGTTACGACGAAGCCTCGTGGACTTCGTCAAACGCCCACGAAGGCGAGCAATTTCACATTTCGGACGAGCGGTCGCCGGCGCAAGTCGCGGACGTCATCCGCTCGCGGGGGTACGAACCGGTCTGGAAGGATTTTGATGAAGCTATAGTGAAAGAAAGGAATCGAGAGGAGATTTCAGCATGAATACGATGAATTCTGATACGACAATGACGGGAACGAAGCAGATCGAAGTGACGGCGAACGGGTCGCGCTTTACGATCCCGGAAGGCCAGGCGCTGGACGCGTTTGTGCGCGCGCGCGGATTCGATCCGGATCTGGTCGTGGTGGAGCGAAATCTGGAGGCGGTGACGCCCAGCGAGAGGGCAGCGGTGCGCCTTCAGGATGGCGACCGGCTGGAGATCGTCCGGATTGTCGCGGGCGGCTGATGCGATCCCGGTGACGGGGACCGCGAATATTTACTTTTTCAACCGGAATCGCGTCTGCTCGCTGAGACGAGGGCGGCCGAGGACGATTCGGTTGGCGCCGCATGTGGCTTATTATTCTTTATGAAGTTGATTGACTTGAATACCGAGGGCGGAATCGGTGCGAATTCACTCTTTCTGCAGCTCGGTTCGTTCAACGTTTTGGTGGATGCCGGCATGCATCCAAAAAAAGCGGGACTCGCGGCGCTTCCGGACTTCCGGGTGATCGGCAAACGACACCTGGATTTTCTGATTCTTACCCATTGTCATCTCGATCATCTCGGCGCGATTCCGATTGTGCTCCGCGACCACCCGGAAACGCAGGTGCTGATGTCGGTGCCGAGTCTCAGCCTGGCCGAGCGGATGCTGCGCAATTCGTGCAACGTGATGAAGCGGCAGCGGGAGGAATTCGGCTTGCCGGAACTCCCGCTCTTTACGCATCGTGAAGTCGACCGTGTTGTTGCGCAGTTTTACCCAATGACCTACGACCGCACCAGCACGTACGACAAGGACGGCGAAGAGTTGTCGATTACTTTCTTCCCGGCAGGTCATGTCGCCGGTGCCGGAGGCGTGGAGCTCATCCATAACGACCGGAAGATCTTTTTCACAGGTGACGTGCTGTTTACGCCGCAAAAGATTCTTCCCGGCGCGCGGTTTCCTGAGCGGCACGTCGATACACTGGTGATCGAAACGACGCGCGGCGCGCAAGAGCGGCCGGAAGGCGCGGACCGATCCTCGGAAGTCGACCGTTTGCTGACGAAGATCCGTGAAGTTATCGAAGGCGGCGGGTCGTGTTTGATTCCTGTTTTTGCGCTCGGTCGCATGCAGGAGGTGCTGACGATTTTGCACGAGGCGCAGGAGAAGAAGCAGATCCCGCCGTGTCCCATTTTCTGTTCCGGTCTTGGAATGGATCTCGCGGATTACTTTGACGAGATATCACGCAAGACGGGGCTCATTCATTTCCGGCGTGAAATCCTCAAGGATCTGAACGTTCAGCCGATGCCGCGCAATTTGAGGCCCGGGCGGAATCCGCGGGAGAACGCGATCTATGTGATGAGCAGCGGAATGCTGGTCGAGAACACGCCGTCGTACGCGGTGGCCGCCAGCCTGCTGGGTCACAAGGGCAACGCGATCCTGTACGTCGGTTACTGCGATCCCGACACGCCTGGAGGCAAGATGCTTGAAACCGAGATCGGCGCGCCATTCGTGTTTGAAGCGTTTGACTACACGACGAAGATCCGCGCGGACGTCGAAAAGTTTGAACTGAGCGGGCATGCGGATCGTTCCGAAATCGTCGAGTTCGTCTTGGCCGTGAATCCGAGACTCGTCGTGTTGACGCATGGCGATCCGCCGGCGCGGGAATGGTTTGCCGAAGAGATCAAGCGCCTGGCGCCGGAAATCGAAGTGCTCGATCCGGAACCATTGAAGGAAATTTCCTTGAACTCCCATTGAATCGAAAAGGGCTCGCATCATGGAACACCCGTTTTTGTCCGATACGTTTTACATTCGCTGGTCAACGCTGACACCGGACCGAGTTGTTCCGGACATCCAAGCGGCGCTTGATGAGGCGCAGCGCCGTATCGATAAGCTCACGACAATCGATAAGAATTCGCTCACCTTCGAGAACTGTCTGCTGGCTCTCGAACAGGCGACGGAGGAGTTGTCGGTTGCGTGGGGAAAAGTGTCCCACCTCACATCCGTTTGCGATTCAAAACCTCTCCGCGAAGCCTATAACCAGATGCTTCCAAAAGTGTCGGAGTTCTTTGCCCGAATTCCGCTGAACGAGAAACTCTGGGAAGTTCTGAAGGCGTATGAAGGGACTGAGGAAGCAGAAACCCTGGCGGGCGCCCGCCGGCGGTTTTTGGAGGAAACGATAAAGGACTTTCGTCAGTATGGGGCCGATCTTCCGCCGGAAAAGAAGCGCCGCATGGAGGAGATTCAGAGCGAGCTCGCCCAGGCAACACAGAAATTTTCGGAAAACGTTCTCGATTCGACAAATGAGTGGGAGCTGATCATTGGCAACGAAGCTGACCTCGCCGGACTGCCGGAATCCGCGCGGGAAGCGGCTCGCCAGAATGCCTTGGCAAAAGGCCACGGAACCGAGGAGCAGCCGAAGTGGCGCTTCACCCTTCATATGCCGTCGATGGAACCGTTCATGACCTACTTGGAGAGTGACGAACTTCGGCGGCAAATGTGGGAAGGATCGACGTCGGTCGGCGCGCGCGGCGATTGGGACAACACGGAATTGACCAAGAGAATCCTCGCCTTGCGCGACGAAAAAGCACGCCTGCTCGGAAAGAGGAATTTTGCCGACCTCGTGCTGGAACGGCGGATGGCAAAATCCGGTGAAGGCGCGCTCCGCTTCGTCGAAGATCTGTTTGCGCGGACAAAACCGGCTTTTGATGAAGAAACCCATGCGCTGGAGGTTTTCAAGGCGACGCGGATTCATCAGGATGTGGAACCGCTCGAGCCGTGGGAGATGCTCTACTGGAGCGAGAAGCAGCGAAAGGCGCTTTTTGATTTCGATGAGGAAGAACTCCGGCCGTATTTTCCGATCGAACGCGTGGTCGACGGCATGTTCGAGATCGTCCAGCGTGTATTCGGTGTTCGGATACGGGAGCGAGAGACGGTTTTTCTGAAGCCGGGATCGGCCGTCGAAGCGCCTGGCGATGCCGTCGAAGTCTGGCATCCTGAGGTAAAATTTTACGATATCACCGACGCGACGGGGCGCCGGCTCGGCTCCTTTTACGCGGATTGGCATCCGCGCGAAGAAAAGCGGGGCGGGGCGTGGATGAACTACCTGATTACGGGCGAACCGGCTCGCCAGCAGGGAACCGATCGCGGTCCCCATTTAGGTCTGATTTGCGGCAACCTGACTCCCGCCGTTGGCGACCGGCCGGCCCTGCTGACGCATCGAGAAGTCGAAACGATTTTCCATGAGTTCGGCCACCTGCTCCACCACCTGCTCGGAGAAGTTGAAATCAAGTCGCTGAACGGTGTGAATGTGCCGTGGGATTTTGTCGAGCTGCCGTCCCAGATCATGGAGAACTGGTGCTGGGAGCGGGAGAGTCTCGATCTTTTCGCGCGTCATTACGAGACGGGAGAGCCGATTCCGGAAGTTCTCTTTCGCAAGATGATCGCCGCGCGCAACTACCGCGCCGCAAGCGGAATGATGCGTCAGCTTTCCTTCGCCAAACTCGACTTGGAACTGCACCTGAATTACGAGCGGTTCGCGGGGAAGGATCTGGAGGAGGAGGTGCGGAAATTGATTGCTGCATACACGCCGCGAATGAAAACGCGGTCGCCGACCATTGTTCGGCGCTTTACCCATTTGTTTGGAAGCTCGACTGGATACGCGGCGGGCTACTATTCGTACAAATGGGCTGAAGTCCTCGATGCTGACGCGTTCACGCGCTTCCAGAACGAAGGTATTTTCAATCCGGAAGTCGGGCGTGAATTTGTCGAAAAGGTTCTGAGCCGGGGAAACGAAGAGGAACCGACAATTTTGTATCGCGATTTTATGGGTCGCGATCCCGATCTGCGTCCGCTTCTGGTGCGCAGCGGGCTGGTGAAGGAAGAAGACTGACGGCAAATTGCTGGCGATCTTCAGCGGCTTTCAGGCCCGCCACCGGCTCTTCATCTTCACCGCCAGCTTACGCTGGCAAGTGCGGCGCGTTTTCGCGGTCGCGGATCCGTAGCCGCGTTCGTGAGAGCGTCGTCTTTTCTCCCGCTTACCGCCATTCATGTTTCGGATAGCGCCCCTGAAGCTGTTTCTTCACTTCGGGGTAAGAAACGCGCCAGAACTCGGCGATATTGTCTGTGATCTGAACCGGACGTTGATTCGGCGCGAGGATCTGCACGCGGACCTTTACGCGTCCCGCGCAAATCGTCAGGTCTTCATTGAGGTCGTACAAATCCTGCAGACGCGTCGCAATCGTTGGCGGCGCTCCTTCTTCGTAAACGATCTTGGGTTTCCGGCCGCGAGGCAGAACGATTTGCTCCGGAGCAAATTTTCGCACCCACTCCTGTTGCTCTGGCGAAAGCCAGTCGCGGATCGTCGGGAGAACCGGCCGGTCCTTCACTTCTTTCGGACGCGTTGCGCCATAGCAAATCTGCTGGATCAGATAACGGCGCGCGTCGGGGTCGATGACAGGCAACTCCAGTTCCGGCATCCAGGCGGCAAGACAATTGACGCGCGCGATCCATTGGTCGACCGCGTGGGTCCAGTGCTTGAGTGTCAGCCGTCCCGCCATCACTTCATCGGCCAGGATCGCGGCCGCTTCCTCGGCGGAGGCCTCCCCGGCGGCGCGGGTGCCGAGGACCAGGTCGCGAAACAGCGTTCGTTCCTGCACGACCACGCGTTTCTGATCCGGGTCGAGCACCGCATGACGTTGCATTTGCCAATCATCGGGAAACAGTTCGCGCAGCCAGCTTTCCTCGATCGCGGTGACGTTGTTCATTAAAACCGCTACCTCGTTCGCTCCCGTGTTGATTTCACGCACCTCGGTGGCAATCACCAGCCGCGCATCGTGAACCGAGCTTTCCCGGGCAAGCGTTCCTCGGCGTCCGCGGGTGAGCTGACAGCGCAAAGTCCCGGTGCCGATGCGGAGCGCGACATGATCCGAGAATCCGGCGAGAAGGCACTTGCGGAACGCCTCACTCGTCGTTGGCCGTTCGTCCGTATTCAGGTTCTGGTGACGCGCGATCCCCATCAGCTGCCGCCAGACCTGTCCGACCTGCCGGGCTGCCTGAGCATGAATGCCGACTTCCTGACAGGCTTCGAGCGAGAAACGATGATGCGCGGCGTATTGCCAGGCTCGCATAAGGAGGAAGAAGTCGGACTCGTTCTCCTCGCCAAGCAGGTCATCCCGCCGATCGGCAACAGTGCTTCCCGCGCGGCGGACAAGGATGCTCCGCGACTGGGTGAGGGCGGCGGCGAGGGCAACAGCCGAAACGCAGCCGTGCTCATCTGCTGCCAAGAGCATCCGGCTGAAGCGCGGATGCACGGGAAACGCGAGCATGCGCCGTCCGAGCGGCGTAATCGCACCGGCTGCGCGGTCAATCGCCCCCAGATCGCGCAGCAGTTCCTCCGCGCTTTGCATCGCTTGGTCGGACGGCGCGTCAAGCCACGGAAACGTCCGCGGATCGGTGATGCCTGTCGCTTTCAGGGTCAACAGCACCTCGGCGATATCGAGCCGCCGCACTTCCGGTTCTTCTTGCGGCTTTCGCTCCCGGTGCTGTTGTTCTGTCCAGAGGCGAATGCAGATCCCGGAGGCGGTGCGGCCGGCGCGCCCGGCCCGCTGGTCGGCGGAGGCTTGGCTGATCTTCTCGACGAGCAGTGTATTGATGCCGCGATAGGGATCGAAACGGGCAACTCGGGCGAGGCCTGAGTCGATGACGATCCGGATTCCCTCGATCGTCAGGGATGTTTCCGCGACATTTGTCGCAACGATGATTTTGCGCCTGTCCTGTGGCCCCACGGCGGCATCCTGCGCGGCGGGCGGGAGTTCCCCGTGCAGCGGCAGGACGCGGCAGCTTTTCCCGGAGCGTGTATTTTCGATGGCGGAAATGGTGCGGTGAATCTCGGAAGCGCCAGGCATAAAAACGAGCAAGTCCCCCTCCGCGCCGCTGCTGACCACCGCGTCCACCTCGCGAGCCGCGAGTTCCCAGATCGGCATCCGCTCGAGATCCGAGGCGCGTTGCAGGTAACGGATCTCGACTGGATAGGTTCGCCCGCCGGACGTGAGCGTGCGGCAAGGCGCGAGGTAGTCGGCGATCGGAGCGGTGTCGAGGGTCGCGGACATAACCCCGATTACGAGGTCTGGCCGATGTTCCGAGCTGACTCGGAGCGCACGTCCGAGCGTGATGTCTCCGTACAGATGCCGTTCGTGAAACTCGTCGAAAAGCACCGCGGAGATCCCGGAAAGGGCGGGGTCGTCGACCATCATCCGAAGAAGAATTCCTTCGGTGACGAACCGGATTCGCGTACGGCTGGACGTAACGTTGTCGAACCGGATCTGATAGCCCACTTCGTCGCCCGGCCGGCAGCCGCGCTCCGCCGCGACGCGGCAGGCGAGAAGGCGCGCCGCCAGGCGGCGCGGCTGGAGGACGACGACTTCGCCGTCACCGGCGGCGCCGCTATCGATCAGAAACTGCGGCACCTGGGTCGTTTTTCCGGAACCGGTCGGCGCCTGGAGGATGACGCGCCGGTCGCGCTGGAAAGCCTCGACGATTTCGTTCTCGAGTTCAAAAATGGGAAGATCGTTGGGACGCATTGCGATGTCCCTTTTTCTATTGGCGGAAACGTATATTTCAATGGTGAGGAAGAAAATTCGGGCAGAGAGCAGCCCGGCTGGGAGCGAGGCGAAGAGGGCGAGAGATTTCGTAACGGGAGGCGGTTTGGTCCTGATCGCAGCGATTTGCTTTGGCGGGCAATCGAGTCTCGTGAAAAAGTTGCTGCTGCTCGGCTCGAACCCGTTTCAAATTCTCTTTTACGAGCTTGCGCTTGCGACTGTGGTTCTGGGCGGCCTGTTTGCCGCATTGCGGATGCGCCCGTCGCTCAATTTGCGATCGGCCGGAACTGTGCTGACCTGGGGAGCGATTGGGGTCGGCGGGACAGGGCTCGGCCTTTATGGAGCAATGGGGTATGTGCCGGTCGCCCTGGCGATCGTCCTGCTTTTCTATTATGTGCCGTGGGTATTTTTGCTCGATTACCTCGTCTATGGCATCCGGCCGACTCCGCGGCGGTGGATGGCACTTGGCCTGATTCTGGGCGGTTCGATTTTAGGTACAAATGTCTTGGCGGTGTCGTGGCGCGGGCTGAATGCGACCGGAGTCGGGCTCGGCCTGCTCGGCGGTCTTTGCTACGGAACGTTTATCTTTGGATCACGCCGGATCAGCCAGCTTGGAACGCCCGTGGAACGAAGCTTGGTGATCTGTGCGGGAACCTGTGTTCTATTCGCGATTGCCGGAGCTTTGGGACCGGCGGTTGTTTTCGTTCCGCCGGCGGGCGATCTCAACACCTTTGTGATCCTGCTGATAACGGTGACTTTTCTCGGCCAGATCATTCCGCTTCTGGCATTCTCGCGGGGGATCCCGATGATCGGCGGCTCGCTGGCGGCGATCATTGCATCGGTGGAACTTCCGGTCGCGAGCCTCGTCGCCTTTCTGATTCTGGGCGAACAGCTGCAGCCGATTCAGTGGATCGGGATTGGCTGCATGGCGATCGCCGTGGTTTTAGCAAACTGGAGGCGAGGGGAGGCAGCCGCGACGGGCCAGCCTGCATAGTTTCGCCGACGGGGTTCCCGTGTTACGAGCAACGATACCAACCGTCAATCAACACCGCCGGTGCTGTCTCCGGACGGCCGCATAACCGGCAGACGCCCTGCTGGCAGCCCGGGCGGTCTATTTCTGGTTTGACAGGAACCACCGCGGCAGCTCCGGATCGGCGTAGGCGGCGTCCCAGGAATTGTGTCCGGTTTCCGGGTACGTCGTGAGCTTTACGGTTCCTCCCTCGGCGCGAACGGCCTCGACGAACGAGACTGTTTCGCTGAGCGGAACGACCGAATCCTCTTCGCCGTGAAAGCACCATGCGGGGATCTCCCGGAGCCGTTTTGCCAGAGGTTCGCCACCCGGGTAGCCGCAAATTGGCGCGATCGCGGCCCATTTTTCCGCGTGACGGGCGCCAAAAACCATCGTGCCATGGCCGCCTTGGGAAAGGCCTGTGAGATAGCGGCGCGATTCGTCGATCCGGAACGCGCGTTCCGTTTCGTTGAGAATGGCCAAGACCATTGACTCATAATCTTCCCACTGCCGGTCGCGCTCCGGCTTTTGGGGAAACACGACGATGAAAGGCCACCGGTCGGCGTTGCGGAGGATCGCCGGGCCGAGTCCTTGGCTGGTTTGGCGAGCGCCGTCTATCCCGGATTCGCCGCGGCCGTGGAGAAAGAGAATGAGCGGCCACTTCTTTTCCGCATCGGCCGAATAATCGCGCGGCAGATAAATCGCGTATTTGTGGAGTTCGCCGTCGCCCCGGATCTCCTTGAAGAGAAGTCCGGTCACGGCCGGCTGATCCGTTGGGCTGGAATGAGCTGATTCGGTTGCGCACATGATTGATGCAGGGGAGAATACGAAACACGAAACGATGGCGGAGGCGACAGCGAACTTCATGCGAAAGGATCCTTGCGCCAGGTCCGCGAGTGTCAACTCGGCAGCGGCGCCGCGCGACCCGGACCTCGAACAGCTCAGCTTCGGAGAGTTAATCCACGAAGGTCGCTGGGGGCGCACAATACAATCACTGATTTCACCCGGGCCGGATGTTGTGCCTTGCCAAACTTCGGGGAGACCCTGCATGCTCGCGAGTTTCAACCAGTTGCGATCACAAACCTAAACTAAAGCGATGCAAAGCGGGAAGGAATACGCGCGCGCGGGCGTGGACATTCAGTTGGCCGATACCCTTAAAGGGGGTCTAAAGAAGGAGCTCAAGCGGGCGAGCCGCCCGGAGGTTTTGAGCGAATCGGGAGGGTTCGGCGGATTGTTCGACCTGTCGAAGACGAAATACAAGAAACCGGTGCTTGTCAGCAGCGTCGACGGAGTTGGGACGAAGCTGCGGCTCGCGTTCGGGACCGGCCGCCATGAGGTTGTTGGCGAGGACATCGTCAATCACTGCGCGAACGACATTGCTGTGCTCGGGGCCGAGCCGCTGTTTTTTCTCGATTATATCGGGATGGGAAAGCTGGCACCGGCGGTGTTTACGAAAGTGATCAGCGGGATGGCTCGGGCGTGCCGGAAGGCGAATTGCGCGCTCATCGGCGGGGAGACGGCGCAGATGCCGGGCTTTTACCGCGAGGGCGAGTACGACCTCGTCGGGTCGATTGTCGGAATTGTCGAAAAGAACCGAATCCTCACCGGCACCGCCGTGCGTCCGGGCGACAAAGTCATCGGGCTCGCCTCGAACGGCCTGCACACAAACGGCTATTCCCTGGCAACCAAGATTCTGTTTACGAAGCTGCGCTACCGCCTGGATGATCCGCTGCCCGGGAATCGGGGGCACATCGGCGATGCCCTGTTGCGGCCGCACGTCAATTACGCGAAGCCGCTGCTCGCGGCGCTGACGGATGCGAATACCGGGCGCAGCAGCGCCGTCCGGAAAGGGAACGCGATTTTCGCGGCCGCGCATATCACGGGCGGCGGGTTCACCGGGAATATTCCGCGTGTGCTGCCGAACAATTGCGATGTCGCGATTCGGACGGCGTCGTG
The DNA here is from genome assembly GCA_964645585.1 of uncultured Opitutales bacterium. Classification (GTDB taxonomy): domain Bacteria; phylum Verrucomicrobiota; class Verrucomicrobiia; order Opitutales; family T3Sed10-336; genus DATGSL01. The sequence continues at coordinate 18,121 of CAZYAN010000026.1, read as the reverse complement.
GCCGAAACCGGCGATCTTCCAAGTTCTCGCGGAGCAGGGCGGCATCACCTTCGACGAGCTGTACGAGGTGTTCAATATGGGGATCGGGATGACGCTGATCGTCGACGCGAAGGCAGCCGATGATCTCGTGCGCGCGTTCCGGGCGCAGAAGGTGAAGGCGTACGTGATCGGGGAAGTGATTAAGGGGAGCGGGACGGTCATTCTCGACTAAATTCGGGATTTTAGATTTTAGATTGGGGTTGGGCGGGGGCGGTTTCCCAGCATCCCATCAAAATATCACGATACATTGATGTTTCCCCTTGATCGGCAGAGGAAGCTTTGGTTAGTTGCGTTTCTACAATCTTATGAGCAGCTACATCTTTTCTTCCGAATCTGTCGGTGAAGGCCATCCGGACAAGGTGGCGGATTTTATCTCGGACAGCATCCTGGATGCTTGTCTAGCCCAGGATCCGCGCAGCCGGGTCGCGTGCGAAACGATGGTGAAGTCGAACCAGGTTTTCCTGGCCGGGGAGATTACCACGAAGGCGGACCTCAACTACGAGCGCATCGTCCGCCAGGCGATCCGGGAGATCGGTTATGTGAATGATGACGACATTTTTCACGCCGACTCGGTTTTCATCACGAACGCGCTGACGAAGCAGTCGCCGGATATTGCTCAAGGGGTTGACGATTGCGAGGCGGACGGCAAAAGCACGGCGGAGCAGGGCGCGGGCGACCAGGGTCTGATGTTCGGGTACGCTTGTGACGAAACGCCGGAGCTGATGCCGGCGGCGATCATGTACGCCCACCGGCTCGGGCGCGAACTGACCCGTTTGCGGAAATCGGGCGCGGTTGATTGGCTCCGTCCGGACGCGAAGAGCCAGGTATCCGTCCGTTATGTGGACGACAAGCCGACGGCGATTACGGCCGTGGTCATTTCGACCCAGCACGCGGCTGGCGTGTCGCACAAGGAAGTGCGGGAGTTCGTGATCGAGAACGTCATTCGGAAAGTCCTGCCGGCGGAATTGCTTTCCGATGAAACGGAGTTTCTGATCAATCCGACCGGCCGATTCGTGACCGGCGGTCCGGAAGGCGATGCGGGGTTGACGGGGCGAAAGATCATCGTTGATACCTACGGCGGTACTGGCCGTCACGGCGGCGGAGCGTTTTCCGGGAAAGATCCGAGCAAAGTCGACAGGTCGGCCGCGTATATGTGCCGATGGGTGGCGAAGAACATCGTCGCGGCGAAATTGGCCTCGCGCGCCGAGCTGCAGGTCGCTTATGCGATCGGCCACCCGCTGCCGGTCAGTATTTCCGTCAACACCTTCGGAACCGGCACCGTTGATGACGAGGAGCTTGCGGCGGCCGTTTCGCGCGTTTTCCTGTTCAAGCCGGCGGACATCGTGAAGCAGCTCGATCTGCTGCGTCCGATCTACAAAGAAACCACGAACTACGGGCACTTTGGAAAGGCCGATCTTCCGTGGGAGCAGACGAACAAAGTCGCCGAATTGCAGGATGCCGTGGCGAGCGCCAAAGTGGCGGTGACCTGAAGGCAGGGAGCATGGAGTGGAAGCGCCACCTTGGCGCTTTTCATCAAGGCGGCTGAGCGGCTGGAAGCCGCGACCACTTTAACAACAGGAAATTTTTATGACGACAGTATTGGAAAAGAAGGAAGATTTTAAGGTACGCGACCTTTCACTCGCGGATTTTGGGCGCAAGGAAATCGCGCTGGCCGAGCATGAGATGCCCGGCTTGATCGCGATCCGCGAAAAATATCGCGGCGAGCAGCCGTTGAAAGACGTTCGGATCATGGGTTCGCTGCACATGACGGTGCAGACCGCGGTCCTCATTGAGACGCTGGTCGCCCTCGGGGCGAACGTCCGCTGGTGCAGCTGCAACATTTTTTCGACACAAGATCACGCGGCCGCCGCGATCGCGGCCGGCGGCACACCGGTCTTCGCGTGGAAAGGGGAGACGCTTGAGGAATACTGGTGGTGCACCGACCAGGCGCTCTCGTTCCCCGGCGGGCTCGGGCCGCAATTAATCGTCGACGATGGCGGCGACGCGACCTTGCTGATCCACAAAGGCTACGAGCTCGAGAACGGCAGCAGCTGGGTCGAAGAACCGGAGTCGAGCGTCGAAGAAGGCGTAATTAAAAACCTGCTGAAGAAGATCCACGCCGACAATCCGCGCCGCTGGCATTCGGTTGTCGAGGAATGGAAGGGCGTTTCCGAGGAAACGACGACCGGTGTGCATCGCCTTTACAGCATGCTGCAGCAGGGCAAGCTCCTCGTGCCGGCGATCAACGTCAACGACTCGGTCACCAAGTCGAAGTTCGACAACTTTTATGGATGCCGCGAATCACTGGCCGACGGGATCAAGCGCGCGACAGACGTTATGGTCGCCGGCAAGGTCTGCGTCGTCTGCGGCTACGGCGATGTCGGCAAGGGCTGCGCCCAAAGCATGCGCGGCCTTGGCGCGCGCGTAATCGTCACTGAGATCGACCCGGTTTGCGCCTTGCAGGCCGCCATGGAAGGCTTCGAAGTGACGACCGTCGAGGAAACCCTCGGCCGCGGAGATATTTATGTGACGACAACCGGCAATCGCGACGTGATTACCTACGAGCACATGGAGAAGATGAAGGACCAGGCGATCGTCTGTAACATCGGTCACTTCGACAACGAGATCCAAGTGCATCGGCTGCAGCAGAGCCACGAGGTCACGCACGTCAATATCAAGCCGCAGGTCGACCAGTACACCTTCAAGAAGACCGGCCATTCGATCCTGCTTCTGGCGGAAGGCCGGCTGGTCAACCTTGGCTGCGCGACCGGGCATCCGTCGTTTGTCATGTCCAATTCCTTTTCGAACCAGGTGCTCGCTCAGATCGATCTCTGGAACAACCGCGAGACGTATGAACCGCGGGTTTACCGGCTGCCGAAGGCGCTCGATGAGGAAGTCGCGCGGCTGCACCTGGAGAAAATCGGGGTGAAATTGACCCGGCTTTCGAAGGAACAGGCCGATTACATCGGTGTGCCGGTTGACGGACCATACAAGCCGGACCATTATAGATATTGACCGGAGTCGGGCGGATTTTCCGTTCGTCCGGTATTTTTCCTTGGGACACGGGCAGGGTCGGATGATCCTGCCCGTGCTGTTTTTGTGCCGTTCGGAGCGTTGCGCGGATGAAAACGGCGAAAACGGCAAAAACACTCATGGACAAGAACGCGCCGAGTTTCCTAGGATGCACGATCAGGAATCATCTATGAAGATTTTTTTGGACGGATCCTTTGTCGATCGGGCGGACGCGAAAATTTCGGTTTTCGACCATGGGCTGCTTTACGGAGACGGCATTTTTGAGGGCATTCGCCTTTACGACGGCTGTGTCTTCAAACTCGACGAGCATTTGGAGCGGCTGGAGTTTTCGGCGAAAGCGCTGATGCTGAAACTGCCGATGACGCGAGCGGAAATCGCGGACGCTGTTTGCGAAACCTGTCGTCAAAACGGGCTGCGCGACGGCTATATCCGGCTGGTTGTCACCCGCGGTGCCGGCAACCTCGGCCTGATGCCGACATCGTGTCCTAAAGCGACGATCTTCATCATTGCGGACAAAATCCAGCTCTATCCGAAGGAGCATTACGAGCAGGGCCTCAAAGTCGTCACGGTTCCCACCCGCCGTCTCGGGGCGGCCGCGCTGAGTCCCGCCGTGAAGTCGCTGAATTACTTGAACAACATCTTCGCGCGGCTCGAAGCCTCGATGGCGGGTGCGAGCGAGGCGATTATGCTCAACGAGCAGGGATACGTCGCCGAGTGTTCCGGGGACAACATTTTCATTCTGTCAAAAGGGAAAGTCTTCACTCCGCCCGCGAGCAGCGGCGCACTCAAAGGCATTACCCGGGAGGTGGTGATGGAGATCGCTGCCGAGCTTTCGATTCCGTTGATTGAGACCGCGCTTACCCGTTACGATCTTTGGATTGCGGACGAATGTTTCCTGACCGGCACCGCCGCGGAAGTTGTCCCGGTCGTTTCAATCGACGGGCGTGAAATCGGAAATGGCAAGCCGGGTCCGGTGACGGCGCGCTTCCTCGAAGCCTTCCACCAGCGGGTTTCGCGCGAGGGAACCTTCTTGTGACGGTGGCTGTCTGAGGGATTGGCGATACGAAACAGGCGCGGGAGGGCGGCGCCGATCGTGGACGGAGCAGAGAGAAAACGAGCGGGGGGAGCTTGTTTGCGGGCTTTCCTTTACATTAGAGAAAAAGCGGGTAGAAATGCTCGGGAAAAGCGTGGTTCGACGGCGATTTTCCCAGGAAAGTGATATCTTTAGACAATGGCAAACTCTCTGAAGTGCAACCTTTGCGATAAGCTGGCGTCGGTTCACCTCACCCAGATCCTGAACAACAAGATCCACAAGGTCGACCTGTGTGAAGAGTGCGCACAGGAAAAAGGGGTGACGGACCCAAACGGTTTTTCGCTCGCCGACCTGCTCGTGAAAACACCTTTCGAGGCCGACAACTCTTCCGGGAAAGCGAAGTGCCCGGCCTGCGGGTTCACCCAGAACGACTTCCGCAAGCTCGGCCGTCTCGGCTGTCCGGAGTGCTACAAGACCTTCGACGGACTGCTCCGGCCAGTCCTGCGAAACATGCACAAGGGGACCTCTCACACAGGCAAGGTCCCGGAAAAGGCGGTGGCACGGCGGTCCATTCGTGAACAGCTCGCCACGCTGGAAGCGGAGATTCAAAGCGCCATCAGCGCCGAGCGCTACGAGGACGCGGCGAAGATCCGCGATCAAATCAACCAGTTGAAGGAGGGTGCCGAAGAACGTTTGTAACACAAAGCGGCCGCCTCCTCCTATTCGATGTCGACGATTCGATCTTTGTTTAATTCTCGCGCGGAACTGACCCACAGTTCCAACGCCAAGTGTCCCGTTGTGCTCAGCACGCGGATTCGCTTGGCTCGAAATCTCGACACATACCCGTTTCCCGGCTGGGCGAAGCCGGAAGTCCGCAAGGAGATCGCCGACCTGTGCATCGATGTTATCGGAAAACTGACACCGATGAAGAACGGGGTGGCGGTCCGGATCGGCGACCTTTCCGATTTGGAGAAACAGATTTTGTACGAGCGCCACTTGATCAGCCGGGAGCTGATGGCGAGCAAGGAGGGCTCGGCTGCCCTGATCAGCAAGGACCAGTCGTGCGTGATCATGATCAATGAAGAAGATCACTTGCGCATTCAGGTCCTGCGGAACGGCTTCAATTTTAAACGGGCATGGTCAGCGATCGATTCGCTCGACACGTCGATCGAAAACGAGCTCACCTACGCCTTTTCGCAAGATTTCGGGTATCTGACCGCTTGTCCGACCAATCTCGGCACCGGCATCCGCGCGTCGGCTATGATGCACCTTCCGGCTTTGACGCTGGCCAACCAGATGGAAAAAGTCATCCGCGCGGTCAACCAGCTCGGCATCGCCGTGCGCGGCCTGTTCGGCGAGGGCTCTGATGCGAGCGGGAGCGTGTTTCAGATTTCAAACCAGACAACTCTGGGCGAAAGCGAGAGCGAGATCATCAAGCGCCTTTCGAGCGTTTTGCAGACGGTGATCGAGCAGGAGATGAACGCGCGGGCCAAGCTGCTCGAGTCCGACCGGGCGAAGGTGCTGGACAAGGTCTTGCGCGCGTTCGGGGCGCTTCAGCACGCTTACGTGATGACGTCTTCCGAGGCGATGAACCTCCTTTCCCTGATCCGCCTCGGAATCGATATTGAAATTTTTCCGCAGGAGCACCGGGCGCTGGTCGACCGATTGTTTATCGAATGTCAGCCGGGTCACGTGCGCTATTCATCCAAAAAGACGGCCGACGCGGCCGAACGCGACATACTCCGGGCCGCGCGCCTCCGCGAGGAGTTTGCAAAACTGCCTGATCCGGATTTAATTGATCAGTAAAAAACCAGAGGCACCAAGAAGATGGAACCGATGAACAATTTTACGCCGCGAGCGCAACAGGTGCTGGCACTGGCACGAAAGGAAGCTGACCGTTTTCACCATAACTACGTCGGGACGGAGCACTTGCTCCTCGGCTTGATCAAGCTCGGACAGGGGGTCGCCGTAAGCGTCCTCCAGAAAATGGGCATGGACCTCGACACGGTTCGCAACGCGGTCGAGAAACAGGTCGGCACGGGTCCGGAAGGGAAACCGACCGGCAACATCCCGTACACGCCGCGCGTCAAGAAGGTCCTCGCGCTCGCCGGCAAGGAAGCCAAAGCGCTCAACCACAGCTACGTTGGCACCGAACATATTTTGCTCGGCCTCTTGCGCGAGGGCGAAGGGGTCGCCGCGCGCGTTCTCAAGGCGCTCGACGTCGATATCGAACGCACGCGAAATGAAATTTTGAGCGAACTCGATCCGCAATTTACGGGAGAAACGGAGGAAGGCATGGCATCGGGTGGACGAGCCTCGGGAAGCGAGGAAAAGAAAGACCAAAAGACGCCGGCGCTGAAAGCGTTCGGGCGCGATCTCACGGAACTGGCACGCCGCGGGGAGCTCGATCCGGTGATTGGCCGCCGCAACGAGATTCGGCGGGTCGTCCAGATTCTCTGCCGCCGCACCAAAAACAATCCGGTTCTGATCGGAGAGGCAGGCGTCGGCAAGACCGCTATCGTCGAAGGGCTGGCACAGGAAATCGCTTCTGGCCTCGTGCCGGAGATTTTGGCCGACAAGCGAGTCGTTACCCTCGACCTCGCCTTGATGGTCGCGGGCACCAAGTACCGCGGTCAGTTCGAGGAGCGGATCAAGGCGGTGATGGAGGAGATCAAACGCTCCAAAAACATCATCATCTTCATCGACGAGCTCCACACGATCGTCGGCGCCGGCGCGGCCGAAGGCGCCATGGATGCCTCGAACATCTTTAAGCCGTCGCTCTCACGCGGCGAGCTCCAGTGCATCGGCGCCACAACCCTTTCCGAGTACCGCAAATACATCGAAAAGGACAGCGCGCTCGATCGCCGCTTCCAGAGCGTCAAGGTCGAGGCGCCGTCGGTCGAAGACACGGTCCTCATCTTGAAGGGTATCCGCAGCAAATACGAAGAGCACCACAAGGTCGTCTTCACCGACCAGGCGCTCGAGTCGGCCGCGAAGCTGTCCGACCGCTACATCACCGGGCGCTATCTTCCTGACAAGGCGATCGACGTACTCGACGAAGCCGGCGCGCGCGCCCGGATCGCGTCGCTGAACCGTCCGCCGGAAATCGAGGAACTGTCGGCGGAAATCGACGAGGTTTGCGCGAAAAAAGAAGAGGCGATCAGCAAGCAGCATTTTGAGGAGGCCGCTGAGTTTCGCGACAAGGAAAAACAGCTCCGCGCCAAGCGGGAACAGGTGCTCGAAAACTGGAAGAAGCACCGCGAGGAAAAGACCATCACGGTCGGCGAAGAAGAGATGATGCAGGTTGTCGCCGCCTGGACCGGGATTCCTCTCCAGCGCATGGAGCGCAAGGAAGCCGAAAAGCTTCTCAAGATCGAGGAAGAACTGCAGAACGTCGTGATCGGTCAAGAGGAAGCGACCGAGGTGATCGCGAAGGCGCTGCGCCGTTCGCGGGCCGACCTCAAGGATCCGCGGCGGCCGATCGGTTCGTTCATGTTCATGGGGCCGACCGGGGTCGGAAAGACCCACTTGGCAAAGAGTCTCGCCGACAAAATGTTCGGCAACCAGGACGCGATCGTCCAGATCGACATGTCGGAATACATGGAGAAGTTCTCCGTGTCGCGCCTGATCGGGTCGCCCCCGGGCTATGTCGGCTACGAGGAAGGCGGCCAGCTTTCCGAAACGGTGCGCCGGAATCCGTATTCGGTGATTCTCTTCGACGAAATTGAAAAAGCGCACCCGGATGTCGTTCAGCTGCTGCTTCAGGTTCTGGAGGATGGCCGGTTGACTGACAGCCTCGGACGCACGGTCGATTTCCGGAATACGATCATCATCATGACCTCGAACGTCGGGGCCAGCCACCTGCATTCGCAAGGTGTCATGGGCTTCGGCGCGGGAGGCGCCAGCGGTGACTTCGAGAAGGCCAAGGAGAAGATTTTGGATGAGGCGAAGCGGACGTTTAAGCCGGAGTTCCTCAACCGGATCAACGAAATCGTCGTCTTCCGGCCGCTCGGCCGCGAGGACCTGGTGAAGATCGTCGATCTCGAAGTTGGCAAGGTGGCAAAGCGTCTGGCCGAACGGAAGATCAATCTCGAGATCAGCGAAGACGCCAAGCTTCTCCTGATCGACAAGGGATACGACGAAAAATACGGGGCGCGTCCTTTGCGCCGGGCCGTCGAGCGCTATCTTGAGGATCCGCTGGCGGAAGCGATTCTTCGCGGTGAGGTGAAGACCGGCGAACCGATCATCGTGAAGCGCGAAGAGGATCGTCTGACGTTCGAGCAGAAGTCGCCGATGAGCGAAGTCTCGCCCTGATTATTTCAAAATAATCGCTTCAAATGGGCCCCTGCTCAAGGCCGGATCACCGGCAGCAGGGGCCCTTTTGTGAGCGGATGCGACCAAACAAGGCAGACGGTTTCGCCGGCGGTGTTCGTGAGCGGCATCGAGCCGGGCGGAGGCTCCGCCGCGTCGGCCGGAATCCCGTAAAAGAGAACTGGATTTTCTTGATTGGCGCCGGACGCCGCGGTGAATTGACATTGGTGGCTGGACGATCCGGGATCGGCCCCGGCGCACACAACAGCGACCGCGGCATCCGCGGACGAATTCGTCGGCGCGGATTCCATCGCCCAGAAGACCGGCCGGGACACGCCGGTCGCACCTGTCCGCGCGGAGACGTGACAGCGTCCGCCGCGGGCCTCGCGATAGATAGCGACCGGCAGTTGCAGCTCAGGTCGGGAGAGGTCCAGCCGATAAAGGATCTGATTGTAATCGTAGCGCGGCGTCCGGTGGTTCGCGCCCGAGAACAATTCGGTGTACGTGCCCTCGAAGTAAATCAGACGTCCGTCTTCTTCATCGAGAAACGGATGGTGTTTGGGATTGTAGAACGTGTAGCTGTCGTGTGTAACGATCTTCCGCGCGTAAACCCACGGTCCGAGCGGCGAGTCCGCTTCCGCGAACCAGAGCTCGCCGAGCACGGAGGTTCCATACAGCTGACTCGCGATCAGCACCCAGCGTTCTCTGTAGGGATTCCACTCCACCGCGCCGCCATGGAGCAGAATCGGATCCCCCGTCAAAAGATCGCGCGGGGCGAATAAAGCCTCCTCCGCCGCCAGGAATCCGTCTTCAATAAGCTTCGCTTGCTCCTGCGGTCCAACCAGGTCTGTATTCGGCTTCCAGTCATAGACGATTGCGCCATCGCCATTCCGTTCGAGCTGCCGGTCCTCGAACCGCGTCCCTTCCCGCAGTGGCGTGAAGGTTTCGTAGGTTTCAAAATCGAGATAACCTTCAACCGTCGCTGAGGAAGTCCGTACCAACGGGAGCGACTGCGAAAAATACACCCGCTCGCCATGGCCGTCTTCGAATTGAACTGCATGGCCGATCGGATAAAGCGGAGCGTCGAGCGGGATCTCACGGGCGTGGACGAACAGCTCGCTGTCGTCTTCGAAGATCGCAATGCCCCGCGCGTGCGTTTCCAGGTAATTCTGAATTTTTGCATAGCCGGCAACCATTCGTTGGCGACCTGATTCGTCTGGCAGAACCGTGAGGCCGCTGATCCAGGTCGGACCCTTTCCCGGCATCGGCGCCATGCCTTTGGCAAATCCCTCGTCGTCGGTAAAGTACGTGTAGTTAATTGCTTGATACGGCTTTGTTCCACTCTCTCCGGGCAGGGGGCTGGTCGCGCCGGATGCATGGAAGTTGCCGAGGGCGTGGCGAACGCGGCCGGTGTCACCCCAGAACCAATAGATCCGGTCTCGGTAAATCGTTCCGAAAACGCTGTCCTGACCGGTCACGCTCGCGTTGAGCAGGGGTTCCGTCATCGGAGCAGGGAGGCCGAGCAGGATGGTGTCGCGGTAAATGCCAGCGCCCGAAAGGCGATAGAGACGCTCGGCGAGATTGACTCGGCGGATCTCCGCGCGAACCGACGCGCCGGGCGTTGTTTCGACGATCAAACTGGGAGCGCCAAATCCGTCTTTCGGGAACTCATAGCCATGCGATCTGACGGTGAAATAAACCTTTCGGTTCATGAGACCGGGTTCGAAAAAAGCCACGCGACCGGCCGAATCGGTTACAAACGTGACGCCGTGAACCGTTGTCAGTTCAACCAGCGGAACGCCGCGCCCGGTTTCATCATCGACGATCTGGATCGCGAAATAGGCGTCAGGATCAACGGGGGCGGCGGCGAGGGCGGTTATCAGGAGAAACGGGACCGAAAGGACGCGGAACATGAATCATGACTGTTGGTAATGGAGCAGCAGGGAGCACCGGCACTCCCGCGGGGTCTTACGACTGGATCGGGACCGATTCGGGCTTCTGGGCGGTGAGACGCTCGCGGATCTTGTGATAAATCGTGTCGAGTGAAAGGCCGTGCGCCTCCCGAAGTTCGTCGACCGATGAGCCATGCTCGATGAAGCGGTCGGGCCAGCCGATCCGGAGAACAGGAATCGGGCAGCCGGCGTCGACGAGCGTTTCCAAGACCGCGCTGCCAAAACCGCCGGCCAGCACGTGATCTTCCATGGTAATCAGGAGTGATTTTTCCGCGGCGTGCTGAAGGAGAAGTTCGCGGTCGAGCGGTTTCACGAAACGCGCGTTCACGACCGCCACGCGCGCGCCGTCTTCTTCCCTGAGACGTTCGGCGATGTTCAGGGCATCGCTCACCATCGGACCGAGGGCCCAAATAGCGGCGTCGTTTCCATCGGCCAAAACTTCCGCGCGGCCGATTTCGACGGGTTTCGGCTGTTGCTTGATTTTGACTCCTTCGGCGGCGCCGCGCGGGTAGCGGATAAACGTCGGCGAAGGTGTTGCCAGGCACGTATGGAGCATATCGACCAGCTCATCTTCGTGCCGCGGCTGCATCACAATCGCGTTCGGCACGCAGCGGAGGTAGGCGAGGTCAAAAAGACCGTGATGGGTCGGGCCGTCATTGGGAGAGAGGCCGGCGCGGTCGAGCGCGAACGTTACGGGCAGATTCTGCAGGCAGATATCATGAATGATCGGGTCAAACGCCCGCTGGAGGAATGTGCTGTAAATTGCGCAGACCGGGTGAAAGCCTTTGGTTGCAAGTCCGCCGGCGAAAAGAACCGCGTGTTCCTCGGCAATGCCGACATCAAAGAACTGCTCCGGAGCTTCCTGCGCGAGCTTAGACAATCCTGTCCCGGACGGCATGGCGGCGGTGATGCCGACGATGCGTTTGTCCTTGGCGGCGAAACCGACGAGGGCGTCTCCGAAGACGTCCTGGTAATTGGGCGGTGTTCCGCTGCCGCGGGAGGACCGGCTTCGGCCGGTGGCGATGTCGAACGGACTGGTGCCGTGAAATTTCTCTGGATGCTGGATCGCTACGTCGTAGCCCCGACCCTTGGTTGTGATGACGTGAAGAAAAACCGGTTCATCGGCTTCACGAGCGAACTCGAGGTTTTTGATCAGGAGCGGAATGTCGTGCCCGTCGACTGGTCCGAGGTAGCGGACCCCGTATTTCTCAAAGAGGCTGGCCGGCGCGACGATGTTTTTCGCGCTGTGCTTGGCCTTGGAACCCATCCGGATAATCGAGTCGCCGCCGGGGACCTTGCGAAGGAAGGAGCCGAGATCTTCGTGGAGGCGGTTGTACACCGGATTTGTGATCAGCTCGGTCAGATATTTGGATAAGGCGCCGACATTGCGCGCGATGGACCACTCATTGTCGTTGAGAATCACGATCAGGCGCTTCGTGCATGCGGCGATGTTGTTGAGCGCCTCCATGGTAATCCCGCAGGTGAGGGCGGCGTCGCCAATGATCGCAGCCACGTGTTCATCGGACCCGCGCAGGTCGCGAGCAGTTGCCATGCCGAGCGCGGCGGAGAGGGCGGTTCCGGCGTGACCGGCGCCCCAGCTGTCGTGTTCGCTCTCCGATCGTGTCAAAAATCCACTGAGCCCCCCGCCTTTGCGGATCTTTTGAAACTGTTCGCCCTGGCGCCCCGTCAGGAGTTTATGAACATATCCTTGGTGCGAGACATCGAAAACGAACTGATCTTTCGGGGTCGAAAAAACCCGGTGGAGGGCGATTGTCAGCTCAACAACTCCCAAGTTCGGGCCGACATGGCCGCCATTGACGGACGTGACCGCAAGAATTTCTTCGCGAATTTCCGCGGCAAGAAGCGGAAGCTGATCGAGAGGCAGCTTCTTCAGGTCGTCTGGTCCGTGAATGGCGGGAAGGATACCGGGTGTGCGAGCTTGGTCGGCCATAAAACGCGTTTCTGAGGCTTAATCTGAAAAAGGTGGCGGCGAGTCTGGCGGGGCAAAGGATCAGGAAGGGTCCGTCTCAAGCGGAGACAGGCTTTCACTGTCGCCGCTCTTTTTGAGTACCTCGATCTTCAGTTCGGCGTCGCGAAGCCGCTGGTTGCATACCTTCAGGAGTTTGTTGCCTTCCTCATACCGTTGCAGCAGTTCTTCGAGGGAAATCTCTCCTTCTTCCATCGCTTCGACGATCTCTTCCAGACGCTCGAGCGCACGCTCGAAAGTAAGATCATTTGGCACTTTTTCGCTGGAATCTTCCACGGTTCTACGATGGCAGAGGCGGAGCTTATTTCAACCGAATCTTTTGCGGCACACCGCTGGCGCTCAGATGGATCGACGCATCAACAGGGGTTTTGGGCCTCGACCGGTCCAGTTCGCCTCCCGCATTAGCGGACGCTCTTCAAGTAAGGGCCGATGATCTTTTTCCAGAGCTTATAACCTTCTTCATTTAAATGAAGGTTGTCTGAGGAAAACAGTTCCTGGCGCGCGGCGCCTTCAGAGTTTAACATCGGGTGGAAGACGTCGATGTAATCCACATTCTTGGTCTGGCTGGCGAATTCCCGGATCAATTCATTTCCAATTCGCTGCTTTTCAATCAGCGCGGCCCGGCGCGGACTTGGTTTCATCGACACGAAAGCGATCCGCGTTTCGGGCAACTCTTCGTGAACGATCCGGACGAATTCCCGGAAATCTTCGGCGACCTGTTGAGGCGTCAGCCCCGCGTTCAAATCGTTTTCACCCGCATAAAAGATGATGGTCGACGGTTTGTAAGGGAGGACAATTTTATCGGCATACGCGATACTGTCGGCAATCGTCGAGCCGCCAAAGCCGCGGTTGATCACGTCGTATTCCGGAAAATCCCGCTGAACCGTGCGCCAGCCGCGAATGCTTGAGCTGCCGATAAAAAGGACGGCGTTTTGCGGGGGCGGCTCTTTGCTATCGGCTTCCGTGAAAGCGGCGATCGCCTTTTCCCAGTGGGATGGCGGGCGAGGGTCGGCGACGGCAAAAGTCGCCACCGCGGGGAGTCCGCAAAGCAAAAGAAGGTGAGACATTCTCATGTTCGGGAACCGTAAGACGACGGCTGCCGTTAGCAAAGGAAATTGCGCGGGCCCCGACGATTTTTCGCGCCTTTCGGTGCGGCTCGATCCGGCCGTTATCGCCGGGGCACGCGCTCCGCGAGTTCACTCTTGCCCGGCCGCGAAGGCATTCTACTCTTTTCGCATGAACCACTGGCTGGTGAAGCAGGAACCGGAAGCGTATTCGTGGCACGATCTTGAGCGGGATGGAAAAACGGTCTGGGACGGCGTCCGCAATTATCAGGCGAGAAACAATCTCCGGCAGATGCAAATCGGCGACAAGGTGCTGTTTTATCACAGCGTCAAGCCGCGCGAGGTCGTCGGCATCGCCAAGGTGGTCAAGAAGGCGTTTCCGGATCCAACGACCGACGATCCGCGGTGGGATGCGGTTGAAATCGCCCCCGTAAAGGCGCTCCCGCGTCCGGTTTCACTCGACGAAATCAAGCAGGTTGCGGAGCTCCAGGACATTGCCCTGATCCGGCAGAGCCGTCTCTCGGTCATGCCGCTCACAAAATCCGAATTCGAGACGATCGTCCGGCTGGCGGGGAAGTGAGTGAGGGAATTTCATTTTCGATTTTCGATTTTAAATTTTAAATTTGGATTTTGGGTCGTCCTCACACTCAACGACGTAATTGTAGTCGGCAATTTCGCCGCGGGCTTCGGAGGCGGCCTCGCTGCCCGGCCTATCGAGTTCTTCGTCTTTCTCGATGCCTCCAGGCGTGGCCATCTATGGCGGCTTCCACGGCGACGCGATCTCCCGCGACCAGCGTGATCCTTCGGCGCGTCTGACCGTTCTCGAAGCCCTTGCTGGGAATGGCTGATTGCCAGTTCCGCGGCTATCGTCGGGACGTTGGACGCCTTGGCGCTTCAGCGCCTCCGAAAAAGGGGGCTGAACCCCTGATCTACCGGCTCCCAGCCCGCGCAAACCTGCGCGTCTGCTACAGGCGGACCGGGATCGACTGTTCGGCGAGGTATTTTTTGACTTGGGGGATCGTGTACGTGCCGAAGTGGAAGAGGGAGGCGGCCAAGACTGCGCTCGCGTGTCCTTCCGTCAAAACATCCCGGAAATGCTCAAGCTTGCCGGCGCCGCCGGACGCGATCACCGGGATCGTCACCGCGTCGCTGACGCGCCGGGTCAATTCGACGTCGTAACCTGCCTGGGTGCCGTCGGCGTCCATGCTTGTCAGAAGTATTTCACCAGCGCCGAGGGAAGCAACCTCCTTGGCCCATTCCACGGCGTCGAGGGAGGTAGCCTTGCGGCCGCCGTGGGTGTAGACGCGCCAGCCGGCGCCGTCCAGTTCGCGCTTCGCGTCGATTGCGACAACGATGCACTGGTTGCCGAACTTCCTCGCCGCGTCGCGCACAAGGTTCGGATCGAGAATGGCCGCGGTGTTCAGGCTGACCTTATCGGCGCCGGCGTTGAGCATTTCCCGAATATTCTCCACGGACCGCAGTCCGCCGCCGACCGTCAGCGGCATGAAACATTGGGAGGCCGTGTCGGCGACGACTCGGTGCATGATTTCGCGTTCCTCGCTCGAAGCGGTAATGTCGAGAAAAACGAGTTCATCGGCACCCTGTTCCTGGTAAGCCCTGGCACAGTCGACGGGATCGCCGGCATCACGGAGCTCTTGAAACTGGACGCCTTTGACAACGCGTCCAGCGTTTACGTCGAGGCACGGAATAATGCGGCGGGAGAGCATCGCTGGCGACATCGGAGGCCGTCACTCGTCCCGCTGGATGTCGGGATCAAACGAGACAATCAGCTTGTAGACCTGATTGACCCGCATGATGAGCGGGTGGTCGCGACGCAGCATCTGGATGTAATGGATTTTTCCATACAGCGACCGATAGCCGGGATCATCCGTCACCACCTCGGTTGCCTGCCAATTTCCTTGAAAATCATCCTTCAGCACCTCGCAGCCGAGTCCCTGCGGCCCGAGCGACAGCGTGCCGGCGGCGCGATAGCGGGTGTGAGGCGCGCCGAGCACAAAGGCGTAGCGGAACTGTTCGAGCTGAATATTGTTTTTAACCGTGAACGCGAATTCGCTGACGATCTTCTTTCCGGTGAAGGTCCAGCTGACCTTGCAGGTGCCGATCCCCGGGACGATTTTTTGCTCGTTGGTGATCAGCTCGGGCTGTTCGTAACGCCAGTAGAAGGAATTGCGCGGACCGAGACCGGTGACGCATTTTTTCCCGTAGAACGCCGGAATAAACGCTTGTTTGTCAAACGTCAGCTCGGGCAGCATAATCGGCAGGTAAACATCGACCGGCCAATCGAAGATCCCCGGGCAGTGCGGGAAGGCGAGGGCGTCCGAATTGAACGCCGCGGCGCCGGCGAGCGGCAGCTGGACGTGCAGGCCGGAGTCTGGATCCTTGTAGACGTAAAGCCCCTGTTCTTTGCGGTTCGACTTATCGAAAATGACGAAGCGGCCGCCGGGCTGGATCGTCACCGGCTTCGTCGCCGAGGACGGCTTGATGCTCCGCGCCAGACGCGACCATTGGCTCAAGTAGCGGGCGCCGTCGAAGTTGGCCATCCGGGTGGTATGGCGTTCGATGCTGTTGCGCTCCGCATCGCGGATCACCAGATACCCGTGCTCCTGATCGAGATAGGTGGTAAAGAAGTAGACGAAGAGCCGGCGCAGGACGTCAAAATATTTGGCGTGCTGGTCGGGCGCGATCCACCCGTCGCGGAACGACTGCATCAAGAGGCTGATGCAGTGCATCTGGCCGTAGGCGCCGATCGCATCACCGTACGCCCAGCCAAGACCGTCTTGGCGGGTGATGTCGGGCAGCATCTTAATGTACTTTTCGGCGTGGCTGCGGAGACTCGGCAGTTTGCGTTCGCGGAGGTTGATGTTCGCGTGAAGCTGGAGCGACTGGCGGATAAAGACGAAGGTCAGGATGCCGTAGATGTCGAAAATCCCGGTGCCCGCGGAATCCTCGCTGGCGTTGTCGACGAATCCGTTCGAGCTCCGTGCGAGGATGCGTTCGAGGAAACGGTCGATCAGTTTGCCGGTCTCGTCCTTTTTCGAGAGGCCCATGCTGTAGCGCGCGACCGATTTGGCGACGTTGAACGCCTGCCAGTGGTTCTCGTAATCGCTGCGGGCGAGCAAAAGCTTGTCGAGGCGCTCGCGCGTCGGCTCGACGAGGCGTTCCCAGACGGCATTGCGCTCTTTCGAAGGCCCGAAGGAGAGGAGGGCGAGCGCGGCGTAGGCGAGGCCGTTTTCAGCGGGAGGATCGCGGAAGGCCTGCGCGGTGATCAGGCGGGCGGCGAGGTCGATGAGGTCGTAACCATCCAGGGTGACCTCGCTGGTCGCGCGGTAGAATTCACCGATGGCCAGCGCGGCGTGTCCGGATTCATCAACCCGCGGCTTTTCCCCCTCTACCGGTGTGATGGATCCATCTTCGTTGATGGAACCGAGGTTGTGACCCAGCATTGAGCGGGCCATGTCCAGACATTGATCGGCGAAACTCTGCATGTATTTCGATCTGCGTTGCGGCGGAAAAGGGAAAGTTGTCGGCGACGCGGCAAGCGTTGTCAATGCTTATGAGGAAAATTGGGGGCGAATTCCTCAGGGCAGGAACAATCTCGACGAAAAGGCCTGGGAAACGCGTCGCTCCTGCCGGATTTCGGGGCCGTTTTTACTGGCGGTGGCCGCGTTCAAGAATCGCTTGCCGATAAAATTCTTCGGCGTCCCTGACCAGTGCGAGGCATCGGTGATAGTCGCCGTTCCAGGAATTGTTAATCCGAATCCGTTTGATGAAACCTTGGCCCGCTTTTCCGAGCGGGTTGTAGGCAGGATCGACTTCGATGCTGAATCGCGGCTGCTGGGAGTAAACAACGTGGTATTCGGAACCGCTGGCGTGGTCCCGCCGGACCATGACGAAATTCGAAGAGAGCATGGTCCGTACATACCGGGTTTCATGGCCGGGTCAACCAGGTTGGAGCGGCTTCACATTGCGGGTTGAACGCGGGCCATTGTTGCCTGATTGTTGAGCATAAAGACGGTCGGGATGGACGGGACAAAAAGCATGCAATGGCGGAAAGTCTGCTGGCGAGCGGCCGCGGCGCTGCTGCTGTTTTTGGCGGGCTGCCGCACGGTAGAGGATCGGATCAAGGAGAACGCCGAGGTCTTCGCGGCCTTCGATCCGGAAGTGCAGGAAGCGATTCGGGAGGAGAGGATCGAGGTTGGTTTCACGCGCGAGATGGTGGCGATTGCCTGGGGGCCGCCTGACGTCAAACGTGTGCGCCGGGCGGAGGCGGGCGACCGGGAGATTTGGACGTATCTTGACCGACGATCGGCTTTTGCGGGTCGACGGTTTGCCGGGTTTGAACCGGTTTTTTATTTCGATCCGAAGTCGAAAACGCATCGGACCGTGTACGAACCGATCTACGTCGACGTGTATCAAACGGTCGAAACCGAGCGCGACCGGGTCGAATTTCAAGACGGAAAAGCCGTATTGATTGTCCGTGCGGAGTGAACGGTCTGCAGCTCGACTCTCCGAAGCTGAGGCGGTTTGGCTGCCCGCGAATCCGGGGCGAGACGAACGGTCGCTGAACAGCCGATTTCGCAAGCTCGAAGGGTGTACGCTGCGCGCTTGCCTTGGCGGGGGGAACCCGTTAGGTTTTGGTTATTGCGATCGTGCCATAGGAGGTGGTGATGAAATCAACACT
>CAZYAN010000025.1:40569-60893 GCA_964645585.1 uncultured Opitutales bacterium | reverse complement strand
CAGATCTTCGCGCTCCGCGATCTGCCGCAGGCGCGCGGGATCGAGCAGGTTTTCTTGGGCCCACTCGGCGATATAGGCGCGATCGCCGGCGGAGAAGCGATCGAGCGGAACGGAAAAAACGCGGCCGTCCCGGCGCACGATCACCGCTTCGCCGCCGCGCAATTCGCGCAGGTACCCGGCGATCTGTTCGCCTTCGCTCGACGTCCAGCCTCGCCAGTCAGGCGCGGGAAAAGGAACCCGCTCGCGCTCGTCAAGACCCGGCCGTTCTTCGCTATCCGCGTAAGCTGGTTCTGCAAAAGGAATGGAAGTTTGCGCGACAGCCCCAACGGCAAACGCGACGAGGATGGCTGCCGCTCCGAAGAATCGCCCCGCATTCATGCTTTAACGGTATCGCATTCGCGCGGCGGGGTCAACGCGCCGTGGTGAGGAGGAGTTACAACCGAGGGTTCGAACGCGGGTTAGGGTATCCTTCCACGCAAATTGAATTCCTACGACCTGGCGTAGGGTCGCCGTGGATGACTGGGACCGTGGGAGTAGGGTCTGGAAAAGAGGGCCTCCCGCCGGAGGCCCTCTTAAACATAGACGAGACCTTTACAATGGGTCTAATACGAATTCAAACTCATAAAATGCATCAATGTGATGCTTCGCGTCACCGGTTTGTGTAAAGATATTTAGCTCATGGATGCCCGGCTGAAGCACGACCGATTGTGGCGAGGAAGCATCGAAGTTTATTGTAATCATTGGTTCACAGGCCAGCTTGCCACCAGCGGATTCCCCGGACACTATAGGATCGCGGTCAATATGCAAACTCATTTCCTCAAACCCGGGATCATATGCCTCACCCATTCCGTCAAAAAGAATCCACAATCGTGTGGGTACGGTAATATTAATCAGCGCTCGTGCCGTGGCAATCTGATTATTGGGATTATGTGTTTTACAGTTCCAGTCATCTTCAAAAGCAACACGAAGCTCTGTTGCCGACAAAAATGTCCATGGGCTGCTTAACACGTCGGTTGATGGATCTCGATATTCACGTAGCGCACCATTCTGGTTGCCGTCAATGAAGCCTTCATCCGTAAAACTCCAATCAAAGAAACCCGGCGGAGGGGGAGTCAAACATGATGTGTCTCCCTTGGAAACGTTCGATTGCGGAGCATGAAGTTCCGTGTATTGATCATCAACAGAAAAATAAGTGAACCGAAGTTCGTAGTATACAGGATAATTTGACCAGATATCTTCATCGAGGTAGGACGCGGGTAGCGTTCCCGGAGCGATGTAGCTTTTAATTAAGTGGAATGGACCATTCGGAGTAAATGATCGAAGTAAGTCGATCTGGCTTATGTTCCAAGGGTGGGGTGTCCATTCAGGGAAATCGAAACTTACCCGAACGCCTTGGTTTTCCTCACAAGTAGTGGAAAGCCATACACTGGTAATTCCTGCGTTATGTACTGGTCCGGCCACGATCGCAGTAACGTTATCAAGGTTCAAATTCTGGCTCCAATTATTTCCGGAGCGATTCGTCGGGTAATATGGATTAGTGTCGGGCTTTTCCAGATCCAGCACCGAATAACCCCAATTAACGACAGTGCCGTCTCCTTTTATTGCAAGGCTTTGGTTTGTTCCTGCTGCGATTGCAACAACATCACTGAGCCCGGCTGGAATATAAGCCGTCGAGTAATCTTCGTATCCACACCCTCAGTGTCTGCGGCGACATAGGAGCCCCATGCTTTAACTGTTCCATCTGCTCGAAGTGCAAGGGAATGGTGGGAGCCAGAAGCGATCGCTATAACTGGAACAAAGTTTGGATCGTTTCGGCTTGTTAATTCTCCCGGTGGTGTTGCTTGACCAACGTAAACGGGAGAACTGGCAGTTTCACCATAGTTGCTTCCCCATGCTGTCACTGTGCCGTCACTTCGAAGCGCAACACTGTGTGCGCGGCCAGCGGAAACGGCCACTACATTGTCCAGGTTAACGGGGATAGTGAGCTGGCCATAATCATTGCGACCCCATCCAGTAACGGTTCCATCATTAAGAACCAAAAGATTATGGTATGCCCCTGCTGCAAGGTCGACGCTTGGACTAAAATTGGGATCATCACTGTCCGTGAATTCCGACGGAACAGATTCCTGGCCGTAGATGTCATCTCCCCACGCAATAACCGTTCCGTCGTCACGAAGTGCTAGTGCATGCGTCCAGCCGGCGGATACCTTTATCGCTGGGATGAAATCTGGATCCCACTGGTAGGTCTGTTCAACTGGAATATCCAGTTCTCCGTGATCGTTTATTCCATATCCAGTTACAGTTCCGTCTGCTTTAAGGATAATATTGAAACCGCGTATGGTTTCGTAACATGCGGTTAGTTCACCGCCGGCTGCAACCATAAGGACTTTGTTTACGTCGGGAGGAGGGGTTGATTGGCCATGAGAGTTCACACCCCACGCAACCACCGTATGGTCCGACTTTACAGCAAAACTATTCGATCCACCTGCGAAAACTGAAGTGACATCGGTGAGATTCGGTGGGATTGTTGATTGGCCGTAAATATCGTTACCCCAGCCTATAACAGTCCCATCAATGCGAACGGCCAAGTTATGGCTAAAACCAGCCGAGATTGCTACAACTTGTACAAAACAGGATGCAATGGATCGGAGAGTTCATCTGGAACGGTTGATTGGCCGGAGCTGTTCTGGCCCCACGCAACAACGGTGCCGTCACTGAGGAGTGCTAAGCTATGAAACAGGCCGGCATCAATCGCAATGACTGAGCCGAGACCAGATGGAACGGTGGCTTGACCGAAGTTGTTTAGTCCCCACGCCACAACGTCCCCTGTAGTGGTTAATGCCAAACTGTGGCCCGCGCCAGCGGCTATTGCTATAGTGTTCCAATCAAGCCCTGAGGGGACAGTCGTCTGCCCGGCGGAGTTCGATCCCCATGCTTCAACGGATCCTCCGATGGCAGCATGTACAATCGCCAAACTGTGGCCATTTCCAGCGGCAACTGCATATGCGCTAGGTAAGCTGGGTGGTACGTCGCACTGACCCGCAGTGTTATTACCCCATGCTGCAACTGTGCGATCATTTCTAATGGCGAGAACATGGCTTGAACTCATAGAAAAATCCGAAATCTCGGTTAGTTCACTTGGAGGGTCCCCGAAAATGTCAACTCGGCCCCATGAAATGAGTTTGCCATCGCTGGTTCGCGCGAAAGTCTGTCGTCCATCGCTTTCAATGGCCTCGATTTCGTGAATAATTGGGTAGGAACGTGTCTCTGTCGCCCCGACATTGTTTTCCCCCCACCCGACGATCGCGTAATCAGAGGCGAGAACGAGCATGGGGAAGGAGATGAGTAACAGGAAAAACAAGGTTATGAATTTTCGTTTGGGTGGGATCATAGCTTTGTTGGATTAGTGTTGATGTTGAACCCAGCTTCTATGAGAGAAGCGGTGAAAGGCTACTGGTGTGGGCGGGTCAATCGTTTAAGGACAAATCAAACCGGAGTCAATTGAACGAGGTGCTTTTCATTTTTTATTTAGAGACTGGACACTGCGATCATCCGCTGACGGGTCGGAACATGAACATCGCTGTGCGTATGAAGGAGGTTGATCCTTCAAGGAACAACGGATCATAACGAAAACGGGGCTCTCTCCTACTGGAGAAAGCCCCGTCGTTCGCGAAATATCTGCGGCTGCTCTTATTCGATTAGGCTAGCGTTCAGACGGATAAATCTGCGGTCCGCGTTGAAGGCCGCTGTATTATCCCGAACCTTCAGTGTGCTTCCGTCGTTTACCAGCTCGACTGTGTGGCCCTCGCCCGATTCCCAATTGATCAAGTCGCTCGAGACTTCGACGGCGAGCGCGATGTCGGTCGCCTCCGGGTTGCGCGTCGCGGTCAGCGTCAGGTAATCTGTGCCCCCGTCATCCTCGACCTGCCCGAACGGGAGAGCGGAAGGATCGACGACGGTGGCCGGATCGAGTCCGAGTGCGTATTTCAGCAGATTGCTAATTCCATCCCCGGCGGGATTATCCTCGGGCCCGCGCGCGGCTTCATCGGCAATGTTGGTCTCCGCCCAGGATGCAAATCCGGCCGCGTCCGGCAGACTGTAGACGCGGACGTTCGAATAAATCACGTAGTTCATATCGGACTCGATCTGCCACGGTTCGACGAGACCAGGGAAGGGATCGTAATTCCCGAGGTGAATGTTTCCTTCCGTCGAGAATTCCAGATCCACGGTTTCCGGCGACAGCTCCGCGATCGGAAGATCGTTGATGTACCAAATCGCGGTGTTGCCTCGAACTTCGATCCGCACCTCGTGCCACCGAAAGCCTGGCGTCCCAGGAGGGGTTTCCCCTGAGTAATGCCAACCATCGAACTCCCATTCCTGCATTATCGCCGTCTGCTCCGGCGTAGCCGTATCCCCTCCAGGAAAGATCTCATGATAATACGGTTGATCCCGCAACCGGCGCGCGTCCCACGCACTGTTAAAACTCGGATCGCGTCTCGCGAAATAGGGGCCGCCCTCGACATCCTGCCAGCTGAATCCGTTTACAAGAGCGCGGACGTCCCGTGTATTCTCGCCATCACCGTTCACCGTGAACCACGCACCGACTCCGGCAGGTGTATCGATTGGCTGGAAGCGATGCTCCGTCGTGCCGTCGGCGCCAACTCCGAATGTCGCGAACTGGGTCGAACCTGGTGATCCCAGCGCCGGCGGTCGGGGTCCGAGATAACCGGTGAAATTGATCCACATGTCAAACATCAGCACGTAATTCCCGCTGAAATGCTGACCGTTGGGAAACAGGCTCACTGCGGACTCAGGCCCAGCGCGGCGGTTGACCTGAATCCGGAGCCCGCGAGTGATTCCATCCACGGCATTGGGTGATGCGGGGATCCCATGGGCGGCCGCATAATCCCAGCCGAAGGTTGCCACCCAATCGTCTGGGACACGGTCGTCAGCATCGCTCACGGCGGTCCAATTTGCGGAGGTATCCTCGGTCAACGGATCCTGAAAGAGAAGCTCGCCTTCCTGAGCGGCGAGAAACGAGGTACCGAGAAGGAAGAAGGCGCCCGTGGCGAGAAACGCGGGCGCTAGAAGGTTAGATTTATTCATGATTCTGTTTTGGGTTAACGGGACAACATCAAGCTGCCCGGAATTCGGTTCACGGAGGCGCTACTCAAATTGCGCGTCGGCTTGAACGCAAGGCAAAATAGTCTCAGTCGACCACATGAGACCACCTCCGAAACTCGAAATTCCCGCGCGTGCTTCGGTATTCCCATCAGGCCTCAGCCCGGCTTTTACCCAGCCGTTCGCGTTGCCGTAACTCTTCAGCCGTGCCAAATTGAACGTGGAAGCAATTATGGCAGGTCAAGGCACTACAGGAAACGTAATCGCGGCGCTGGCGAGCTTCTTCATTCCGGGGCTCGGTCAACTGATTCAGGGGCGGCTCCTGATGGCGATTCTCCACTTCGTGCTCGCCGCCATCCTCTGGATCTTTCTTCTTGGCTGGATTATTCACATCTGGTCGATCGTCGACGCCGCGCTCTTCAAGCCGGCCGTCTAGCCGGTTTTGCGAGGATCGGTCAGCGCTCTCGGCACATCGATGGCGTCAATCGCGCCGCGTTGGCGTTCACGGCGGCACCGTGAGGCTCATTTGCTGCTGGCTCACTAGAATGGCTTGCCAAAACGGTGCGGCCTGCGAAACTCCTTCGACGCCTCGAACAAAAAAAACGACATAACGAAACCAGCATGAAACTGATCGGTCCCGCCATCCGAATTCTTTGCGGCCTCGTCCTCCTCATCGTCGCAACTTCACGCTACTTCACCATCCGCGGGCAAATGGCCGAAGCCGAGGGCGGCGAGATTCAAATTCTCGGCTCCACCAGCGCCATCGAACCGGGAACGTTGCTGATCATTCTCCTGATCGCCGCGGTCTCCGGCCTCGCTCTGGCGGCCTTTGGCGGCTACTCGCTCCGTAAGCGGATGCAGGAAGGTTAATTGCTTCGGCATAACGAGAGCCTGATCGAATAAGACGAGCCGGTTCAGCCGACAGTTAATGCGAAGGACGGGGCTTTCTCCAGCGAAGAGAGCCCCGTTTTTTCAGCCTCGTCGCGTCGGAAAACAATTGCCGAAAAGGTGGGCTTGCGGGGCGAATTGCGGCCGGAATGTGGTAGGGTACTCAGACACGACCGGGAGGAGACATGACGGGCAAGTTTCGCAACCGAACGGAGGCGGGAAAAGCTCTGGCCTCGGCACTTGGAAAATTCGCGGGACGCGAGGATGGGGTTGTGCTGGGGCTGCCGCGGGGCGGAGTGCCTGTCGCTTATGAAGTCGCATCGGCCCTGCGCCTGCCGCTCGACGTGTTCGTGGTTCGCAAGATCGGCGTGCCGGGTCATGAGGAATTGGCGATGGGGGCGGTGGCTTCAGGGGGTGCGCGCGTCATGAACGAAGAGGTTCTCGCGATGTTGAAGATCGACGAGGACGCGATTGAAGAAGTCGCTCAGAGGGAACTCGATGAAGTTGCCCGGCGCGAGAAGGCGTATCGGAATCACCGGGCGCCGGTGAGTGTTGAGGGAAAGACCGTGCTGCTGGTGGACGACGGAATCGCCACCGGCTCGACGATGCAGGCGGCTATTGACGCACTGAGGAGTCAATTCGTGCGGCGGATCGTTGTCGCTGTTCCCGTAATGGCTGCATCGTCTCTGCCTGAGTTTCAAAAGAACGCCGATGAAGTCGTCGCTGTGATGACGCCGGAGGACTTTGTGGCGGTCGGCCAATGGTATGACGATTTCTCGCAGACGAGCGACAGCGAGGTGGAGGAACTTTTGGATAAAGGACGCCATCGGCCGGCGGCGTGAGGAGATGTCGGATTTTAGATTTTATATTTTAGATTTTAGATTTGGGATCTGGATTTTGAATGGGGAAGACGGGGGGCAATTTTCATATATTAATGGTCATTTCTTATTTTTTATTTAAGCAGTTATTGGGATTTTAGATCTGAGATTTGGGGCGGACTTTATCGGGAGGCTATTCGGTGCCTCTGAAGCCCCAAGGGGGCGAAATAGTTCAGCCCAGGGCAGCGCCCTGGGTCAATTAGCCAAAACAACGGGAGCCCTGAAAGGGCGATATAAATTTTCAAATTCTTCTTGGTTACCAGTCATGAAATTCGTGCGGGAAAAGGAGGTTGTGGAGCGGGCGGTGGAAATTGCCGTTTCGCAGGGAAACGTCGTGCTGGCAGGCGATCTCGCGATACCCAAGGCGGCGAGAGGCCTCGTGATCTTTGCCCACGGGAGCGGAAGCAGCCGTCACAGCAGCAGAAACCGGTTTGTGGCCAAGACGCTGCGGGAGGCGGGACTGGCGACGCTGTTATTTGATCTTCTGACCGAAGAGGAGGAACGCGAGGACGCCCTGACGGGCGAGCTGCGGTTCGATATTCCGTTTCTTGCTGAGCGGCTGAACGAGGTCGCCGAGTGGGCTCGCAGAGAACCGGGGCTTCAAGAGCTGCGGATCGGTTTTTTCGGGTCGAGCACCGGGGGTGCGGCGGCGCTGGTCGCGGCGGCGGAGCACCCCGCGCGCGCGGGCGCGGTCGTTTCGCGCGGGGGGCGTCCGGACCTGGCAAGGGAGCGACTGACGGAGGTGAAAGCGCCGACGCTTCTTGTTGTCGGCGGACGCGATTACCAGGTGCTCGGGTTGAACGAGGATGCGCTGGAAGAGTTGAATTGCGTGAAGGAGCTGCGAGTTGTGCCGGGAGCGACGCACCTTTTTGAGGAAGAGGGAGCGCTCGAAGAAGTCGCTCGCCTCGCGGGGCGGTGGTTTGCCCGGCATCTCGCCGCGCCGTTGCACCAGTGATGCACCTCACTTCGTGGCTTCTGAACGCGGTGTTTAGGGTGGATCGATGGGCGGCTTCAAGATTTTTGGCGGCACCGGGAGTCACCGGCTGGCGGCGGATATCGCCGACGATCTTCGTGTGCCGCTGGGAGAACGCGCCATCACGCGGTTTCCGGATGGGGAGACGTCCGTCCGAATCGAGGAGGCGGTCCGGAATTGTGATGTATTTTTCGTCCAGTCGACATCGCCGCCGGTCAACGAGCGTTTTGTTGAGCACTTGGTTTTCGCCGACGCGTGCCGCCGTGCGTCAGCACGACGTATTACCGCTGTCGTCCCTTATTTTGGCTATGCGCGGTCCGACAAGCGCTGCCAGGCTGGCGAGCCGATTGCGGCGAGCATGGCCGCGAACGCGCTCGAGGCGGTCGGGATCGAGCACGTGATTACGGTTGACCTCCACGCGCCGCAGATTGAAGGCTTCTTTCACGTTCCGGTCGACAGCCTCCAATCGACCCCGCTGCTCTGTCACGCGATCGAGGCGGATCTTCCGGCTGAATCGGTCGTGGTTTCGCCGGATGCCGGACGAGTCAGAACCGCGACGGATTTCGCGAAGCGGTTCCGGCTTCCGGTGGCGGTTTTGCACAAAGAGCGGAAAAGCGGCGAGGAAACCGCGGTTGCGCGGGTGGTCGGCGATGTGCGGGAGCGTCACTGCCTGGTGATCGATGACATGATCTCTACGGGCGGCACCCTTCTCGAGGCGGTGCGGGCGCTGTGTGAGGCGGGCGCGCAGGAAGCGATGACGATCGCGGTGACGCACGGGCTTTTTCTGGATGGCGCGCGCGAAAAGCTCGCCGGATGCAAGCTCCGCGCGTTTTGGGTGACCGACACCATTGAGCCGCCGGAACCGGGAGACCTGCCATTGCGGGTGGCTCCGGTGGCGCCGCTGATCGCGCAGGCGATCCGACGCCTGGTTGACGAGGGACCGGACTCCGCATGAAAACCGGCCACGGGCGAAGCGCCAAGCGCTTGAGGGAGCAAAATCCGATCGCCACTGTCTAGTGAGATTCATCGGCAAAGAGCCGATGCTGCTGCAAGAAGGGTTCCGCCAGCAGCGTCGGCGCATCGCTGATGGCAAGGGCGAAGAACTGGATGCGCGGCCCAGCCGATAACGGTTTTGCATTTGACCGAAACGTCTGGAATCATTCGGGTTTTCTATGGATATGCTTCAAGAGTGCCGGTCGGGAACGGTGGATCAGACCATCTCTGTGGACTTTTCCTTTCCGGTATTGTTCACGCGGGGACTGTTTCACGCGGATAACTCGCTGCTCGCTCGAGTCATGCAGCGGTTGGAGAGGAATCGCCGTCACCGTGCGCTAGTATTCGTGGACGCCGGCGTATCGGCGGCGAATCCCCGCCTGGCCGGTTCGATTCAAAAGTGGTTTCGGTCACGGGAGGAGGAACTGGAGTTAGTCGCGCCGCCCTGTGTCGTGCCTGGCGGAGAAGCGGCCAAGAACGATCCGGCGCATGTGATGGCGGTTGTGCGAGCGGCGATGGAGCATCGGCTTTGTCGGCATTCGTTCATCATTGCGATCGGCGGCGGAGCAGTGCTCGACATGGTCGGCATGGGGGCGGCGCTTTTCCACCGAGGGCTGCGTCTTATCCGAGTGCCGACAACCGTGCTGGCGCAAAATGACGCCGGGGTCGGTGTCAAGAACGGGATCAACCTCGACGGGGTCAAGAACGCGGTCGGCACGTTTGCTCCGCCTTACGCGGTGATCGATGATTTTGATTTCTGGCAGACGCTGCCGGATGCTGACTGGATCGGCGGGGTGGCGGAAGCGTTTAAAGTCGCGATCATCAAAGACCGGGCCTTTTTTGATTTCCTGCATGGCGCCGCTCCCAGCCTGCGGAAGCGCGACGAGGCCGCGATGGAGGAGACGGTGCGCCGCTGCGCCGAATTGCACCTCGAACACATCCGGACCGGAGGCGATCCCTTTGAAATGGGACGGGCGCGCCCGCTGGATTTTGGCCATTGGAGCGCGCACCGGCTTGAAAGCATCTCCGGTCATCAAATCCGCCACGGCCAGGCGGTGGCGTCGGGGATCGCAATTGATTCGGTCTACGCGCGGCTGCGTGGATGGCTCAGCGAGGAGGAAACCGAGTGGATCCTTTCAGGCCTCGAGGCGTGCGGGTTCACGCTGTGGCATCCGGAGTTTGATCTTCGGGACGCGGAAGGCGCGCGCGAAATTTTGCGGGGGATTGAAGATTTCCGGGAGCATCTCGGCGGCGAGCTGACCGTAACTTTTCCGCGGTCGATCGGTGCCAAGCAGGAAGTCGGCGAGATTGATTTGCCGATGATGGAGCGGGCGATTGAGATCGTTCGGCAGCGGGGCGAGCAGCTGTCATGATCCTCTCGAACGATCCGCGGATTGACCTGACCTATTGCTTGAACGTGCATCCGGGCGTGAGCTGGGCGGATCACCGGCAGGCGATTGAACGGTCGAGCGCGGCAATCAAGCGAGAGGTTTCGCCCGACCGGCCGTTTGGGCTGGGGCTGCGCATCGCGAACCGGGCTTCCGAAGAATTGCAAGACGAGCGACTGAGAATGGAGGCCGCCAAGCTCTTTGGAGACGGACGGTTTTACCCGTTCACGATCAATGGATTCCCTTTTGAGCAGTTCCATGGTTCGACGGTAAAGGAGAAGGTTTACCTTCCGGATTGGCGAAATGACGAGCGGCGGAAATATACCTGCCGCCTCGGTGATCTGCTTGTGCAATGGCTGCCGGAAGGAATCGAGGGCAGTGTCAGCACGGTCCCTGGCTCCTACAAAGCGTGGATCGAGGATGAGCAGCAAGTCGCCGCGATGGTCTCGCAACTCGTGGCGACCGCGCTCCATTTCGATGGGATCCGGGAGCGAACCGGCCGGACCATCCACCTTGGACTCGAGCCGGAGCCGGATTGCTTTCTGGAAACGACGGCCGAGACAGTTCGGTTTTTTGAAGACGAACTCTTCGTCAAAGGCGCGCGGGAGGTGCGGTCGCAACGCGGCGGATCGCGTCATTCGGCGGAAGAGCTGTTGCGCAGACATATCGGCGTCTGTTTCGACACCTGTCACTTGGCGCTGCAGTTCGAAGATCTCGTCGAGTCGTGGCGAAAAATCCGGGGTGCAGGCATTCGGATTTCGAAAGTCCAAATCAGCAACGCGCTTGAGGTTCGTCCCTCTCCGGCAGGATGGGAGAAGCTCAATGCATTTGTTGAACCCGTCTACCTGCACCAGGTGAAGGCGAAGCGAAAGGATGGAAGCATCGAATCGTGGCCGGACCTGCCGGCGGCGCTGCTTTCCTTGCCGAAAGAACAGGATGATTTTTCGTCGGTGCGCGTGCATTTTCACGTGCCGCTCTTCTTCAAAGGCGACGGAGTGCTTGGCACAACGGCTGGCAGTCTGACTCCCGATTTTTTCCGGCTGTTGCGAACCGGAGAATGCAGTCACCTGGAGATCGAAACCTACACGTACAATGTCCTGCCGGACGAGATCCGCTCGTCGACACTTGAGGAAAGCGCAGTGCGGGAATACCGGTGGGTGATGGAGAATTTGAGGTTTTAAATTTTAGGTCGGGGAACCCGCGGAGCCGCGTTCAGAGTTTGAAGTTGGGAGATTGGCTGAGGAAGCGGCGGGGGTTCCGGTAGAGAACCTGATCGATGAAGTCTTCATCGTATCCGCGACGGCGCATTTCCAAGGCCGTTTTCGGAACGGCCAGCGGATCGCTGACGCCCCAGTCGCAGGCGGAGTTGAGCCAAATCCGGTCGGATCCGTTCATCTCGAGAAGGTCGATTGCCCGGTGAGGCGTGCATTTGGATTCTGGATACAAGGTGATCCCGGCCCAGAAGCCTTTTTCGAGAACGAGGGATGCGGTATGCTCCTCGACGTGATCGATGATCACGCGGCCCGGATCGATGCGACTGTCGTTCAGCAGCGCGTCAAGAATCAGACGGGTGCCTTTGAGCTTGTCTTCGAGGTGCGGAGTGTGGACGAGAATGAGCTGATTGTGGCTTGCGGCCAAGTCGATGTGCTGTTCGAGAACGCGCAGTTCGTTTCGGGTGTTTTTGTTGAGCCCGATCTCGCCGATTCCGAGAACGTTTGGGCGATTGAGAAATTGCGGGATCAGGGAGAGAACCTCTTCCGCGAGTCCGAGATCTTCCGATTCTTTTGGGTTCAGGCAGAGCCAGCTGAAGTGGGGGAGGTTGAACTTCGCGGCGCGCTTAGGTTCGTAATCCGTGAGCTGGCAGAAGTAATCGAAGAACCCATCGGCGGATTTTCGGTCATATCCTGCCCAGAATGCCGGTTCGCAAACGGCGGCGCAGCCGGCCGTCACCATTTTCAGGTAATCGTCGGTGGTTCGGCTGACCATGTGTCCATGCGGTTCGATGTAGCGCATGACGCGATCAGGATTCCATGCCTGGCGGGGGGGCGCCGCAGGCGGACTGGGTTTGCGCGGTCGCGGCCGGATCAGTCGAATGGTCGCTCAACTGCTCGAGGATGCGGCGCGCGCGCTCCGGTTCATCAGACAACAGTTCGCGGACAGCGCGGCGCAGGGCGTCGACTCGGAAATCGTTCGCATTGTGGCGATCCATCCGGTCGAGGAACGCGGCGACATCGATCACCTTCGAACGGGCGTCGAGGAAACCGAGATCGATCAGCTTCTCCGGCGGAGGCGGGCGGGATGGCACGACTTTATTCATGGGGCAGCATGGCGTTGGCGCACGTGCCTTTCAATAGACGTAATTCTCAGCCGCGCCGCCGGTCCGGGAACGAAGTCGGGGCGGGGACGAATTTCCGGCTGGCTCCGAGGCGGGGATGCTGTCTTCGCCAGTCGTTTCCCAGCGGCTCAGCGTTGACTCCTTTAACGCGTGGCCAACCTGAACAATGTCGTAGTCTTGCTGGGGGAGCAGGTAAGCGGAACGCTGCCCCGTCTGATTGCCTTCGACAATGATCATGCATTGCACCGGCGCGTTTTCATACTTCGGGCGTCCATCGAACTTGCTTTTCCCAACCTCGACTAACTGGCCTCCCTGCCGCCGCTTCTCAACGACCAGATAAGCGGTGTCGCGAATGACTTCTTCGCCCTCGACGCCCGTGCCGGCTGCCGTGGCAGTACCGCCTGGTGCCGGACCCCATGCCGGGTCCCACGGGTCTTCCTGAAAGGCTTCTTCTTCCTTTTTAGCGCACCCGCTCAAAAGAAGAGCAGCGGGCACGCACGCGATCAGAAAAAGGTGAACAAACGTTTTCATGGTGAGTACCTTTCGAAAGTTTTTTCCAGATGGCAACCGGAAAGAGGATACCTGATATGCACGTTCCGCGCGAAAATTCCTGGACTTAGTATGAACGAACCATCCATTCAGCCGCGCGGTTTCAGGTCCAGAGGGTTTCTGGGTAAATACCGGCGGCGATCAGTTTCTGGATCGCTTCGACCGCGTGAGCGCGGTCTTCGCGGTAGGTAACGCCGAACCAGCTCTCTTCATCAGGGAGCACCTCGAAGGTGGCGATTCCTGAGCGGATTGCACTTTCGACCGGATCCGCGACATAAAACTCGGCTTTCGGCTCGTTTCCCCGCTCCCGGAGGAACCTCAACAGGCGCTTTTCAAAGTGATCGAAAATAGCGGGCTGAAATCCCCAGCAATTCATGGAAACCAGCGTCTCCGGTTCGAGTTGCACCTCGTTCCCGTCTCCCTTTGCCACCACCGTGCCATCGCGCATGTGAATACCGGTCATTTCCCGGATGCCCGCCAAGAAGCCGTTCGCGGTGACATCAAGAACGCCGCGGGAGACGCCGCCATGGTCGGACAGCGTTTGCTTAAGGCGATAGCCGACAAGCGCACACCGAAGCGCCTGTCCTTGCAGTGCCCGCTCAAAGAACTGTTTGAGCGCGCGGAACGCCCCGGCCCCGTAAAAATCATCCGCGTTGATGACGCAAAACGGTTCGTTGACCTGTTCGCGCGCCGACCAAATAGCGTGCCCGGTGCCCCATGGTTTGACGCGGTCCGGCGGCGGCTGAAAACCTCCGGGCAAATCGTTCGGCGTCTGAAACGCATACTCCGCGCGGAGCCGATTTTTCAAGAGCGGTTCGACCCGTTCCCGAAACGCCGCGCTGAAATCTTCGCGGATGACGAAGACGACCTTGCCGAATCCAGCTCGCCAAGCGTCGTAGACCGAGTAGTCAAGCACCGTCGATCCATCGGGCCCGATCGGATCGAGTTGCTTGAGGCCGCCGTAACGACTGCCCATGCCGGCTGCGAGAACAACTAACGTGGGTTGCATCTTAACGGATCGACGGCATACGGTCCCGGAACAGTCCTCTTCGCTCGCTTCCGGCGATCGATTCGGAAACCTCGGCGAGGAGGAGACGCATCATCTCTTCGCAGGAAGCGGCGGTTGACTCGCGAATGAAGTCGCGGTCGGTATTGTCGCCAAATTCATACGTGATTGAAGGAATCCCGAAGGTTTCATAGCCCCAGCCCTTCGAGGTGACGTGGCGCTCGCTGTGAGACGCGCTGCGCCGAACGTTGTAATCCGGGAAACGTTCCTGAAGCGCGCCGAGCCATTTGGCGGTGAAATCCTCCGGCACTGTCGGGTGTTCGTCCTTTTGTGTGTAGAAAACATCCCGATGCGTCGAGTGAAAATCGAGGAGCAGGAACGCTTGGGCGCCTTTCTGTCCGGCCAGCGCAGTGAAAAGTTTGCGGGCCGCTTCGGTCTCCGGCTGGACAAAGGTCATCCAGTCGCGGTTGAGATCGACGCCGGCCAAGTTGTGACGCCAATGCCCGCGGTCGACGCCGTCAGGATTCATCAATGGAATAACAATCGTGCGAAAATGCTGTCGGAAATCTCGCGCCAGATCTGAGTCGCCCGCGAGAGTTTCGACGAAACCGAACAGACCGAGGGTGCCGGTAATCTCCGGAGGATGCTGCCGGCCGAGGATAAAAACATATCGGCGCGAAGTTTGAGAGCCAATACTGAGCGCGTCGATCGGCTGACCCAGAATCGACTCTCCGATCCGCGCTTTCCGAACAAAATCTTTTTCCGCCAGCTGATCCGTCCAGTCGCGTATCTCCTGGGTGCCGACCATCTCTTGGCCGGCGACGCGGAGCGGTGTCGTACCGATATCGAGCTGGAGGGTTGCGGTGTTCTCGTCCTTGTCGGCCGTCCAGCGTTCCGGGTCGAGAGGCGCCCAAACGGCGCCGTCGGTGCTGACTTGGGGCCGGTAGCGATGGCGGCCGCCTTCGTAGGTGAGGGTGACGGTTATCGTCTTTGACTCCTTGGCAACGACTTCAAAGGCATACCAAGCACTGTTGTTGATCGGGCTGTTCTCCGGCTTGATGAGAATCTGGAACTCGCCGCTTCCGGTTCGCGTGCATTCATTGACGCGCGCCCC
Source organism: uncultured Opitutales bacterium (assembly GCA_964645585.1). Taxonomy (GTDB): domain Bacteria; phylum Verrucomicrobiota; class Verrucomicrobiia; order Opitutales; family T3Sed10-336; genus DATGSL01. The sequence continues at coordinate 45,648 of CAZYAN010000025.1, read as the reverse complement.
GGGAAATTGGTTGTTAAAACTGACGCCCTCCTCGTCAAACGTCCAGACGCGCGGCTCCTGAACGTCGACAACCACCTCGGCCCCCGAAACCGGAAGATCAGCGATCGTCACCAAAAGGACCGCGGCGAAGGCGGATGCAACAGAACGTTGGATCCATCGGATCGATTTCGGAGCGATGATCATGGAGGCACGTTATTGCACGCGCCCAGATGAGGTCGAGTGAGATTTTGGTGGCCGCATGAAACCCGAACGCGACACCGTCCCGCGCCAGCGGAGAAAACGACCCGCTCTGCTATTCCGCGCCGATGTCGCGCTCCAGCAGAATCGCCGGAAGATCGAAGGGGGCCGCCTGATGGACCCGCCAGCCCTGGGCGGCATATCGGTTCAGCAGTCTTGTAGTCTCTTCGTGATTGATTACTGGCACCAGATCCATGGTCAGGCCCACATCGCTCGACGGAATCAACAGGTATTCCACCGTTTGATTCCGGGCTCTGAGGCCGGGGCCGGCGCGCCGCTGTGCATCGAGACGAGCGACGCTGAAACCGATCGCCAGTGCGGCGATCACGGTGATGCCGAACACTAGCCAAGTGGTTCGCGGGTGGTTTTTATATGTGCTCATGCCGTTCTCCTCAATCCGCTCGTGTAGCGCAGAAATGCCGCCACCTCAGCTTTGGGAGGCATCGTTTCCTCATCCACCAAAAAGACTTCGCCGCCATAGAGGAGCGTCTCCATGATCGCGAGGTCGGTTAATTCGCGCTTGCGGGAGGAGTTGGCAGGATGGCGCCTGACTTGCCTGCTCGCTTGGTCGAATTCGCCCCAAACCTCGAGCTCGAGAGGAACGACGAGGGAATCGACCCTTCCCTCAGAAGCCGCGATCACGACACGTTCGAGCTCGCGTGCGGCGCGTTTGGCTCCTTCACCATTGCTGTAGGCCACCCGCTCAAACCGCTCGAGCATCCGTTTCTGGCCCAAGTTCAAGTACGGTTTGACGATCGGCCATGCCCGCTCGCGAAGCTCTTCCTCCTGAAGCGACTCGACACCAACAGAGAGCCAATCGTCTAAGAAAAATGGATACGTGTTTGCTTCCTGGTAGATCGGGAAGTAGTAATCGACCGCCGCAAGCAAGAGCGGCAAATGGCTGTCGGCGAGACGCGCGTGGATCGCGCGGTTCACGTCTCGGAAATAACGGAGCAGTTCGTCGCGGCGGACCTCTTTTTCACCTCCGTAACCGTGAAAGGTTACTCCGACAGATCCGCGAAACGCACTGCCCTTGGGGCCGATTGTTGGACCGAACGACGACCAGCCTTGCAGTTGATTGTCGGCATCATCGAATCGCAGAGAATCCGCGATGCCTTCAGGAAGACCCTCGACTGGAACCGAGCGGATGCTGTATCGATTCGCCTCATACAGCTCGGCACGATTTTTCGTCAAGGCCAAGATAAGGAATTGTTCATCGCCGGAGAACAGGGGAAGGAGGGGTTTGAAATAAAACGTGTCGGAAACCAAAGCGAGCTCGGGAACGGAATACGGCAGGTGGAAGTAGCGGAACTCGCCGGGAGAGAGCAGTAGCGCCAGACCGTCTTGCTGGTGTATCCAAAAATCGAGGTCATGGAGAAGTTCCCATGCTGGCTCCAAGATTTCATCGGCCTTTTCCCCGATCGCATTGAGATCGTCGGAGGCGGCTCGCAACAGGTTTTTCATTCGGATCGGATCCTGACGGGTTTCAGGTCCGCCGCGGTGGGTCGGGAAATAAATGGAAACACAAGGGGGAGCAGCTTCTTGATACAGACGAAGAATGGGTTCAGTCAGACTGATTTTCATTGAGTCCTCTTGGTTGGCGGTTTCGCGCGGCGCGACAAGCCGCGTCCGAGGTGTGTTTAAGTTCCTGGTTAACAACGAGGTTGGCTTGGCGCTGTCATTTGCCGCGATTGCGGTGGTTCAGCAGGGCACCGGTTTCTTAACGCGTCCAAAAAGGGAGCAAGGGCCGGCGGAGCGCTCTGGACGTTCCTTTGCCGCCACTGCCACTTTCGGCAAGCGGCCGGCCGGTTGCTGGTTTATGACACGCGCCGTTCCAGCTTCTCCTCAACCGATTGAACGCTCCTTTGCAGTCGTCCGGCGTGTCCGGGCCGAACATCGAGTCGAACGGAAGCGGTGACGCGGGAGACATCCTGCAGAGCTTCGCGCAAACAATCTTTGACAAGATCCAGGCAGGAATCGAGATCCCCCTCGGCGATGGTCCCCATCGCATGGATCTCGTGTGGCAGCGATGATTGGCGGACGACTTGCGCCACCCGGGCCACTGTCGTGCTGATCGAATCCGTTTCCGTATGGATCGGCACGATACTGAACTCCATCAATGTGTCTTTGGTTTTCACAGGAATCCTCCTTTTGTTGAAGTTGGCGTTTTACGCATGTGAGCGGTGATTGGCATCTTTTGAGGGTTGTGTCAGGAAAGCGGTTCTGGCGGTTTGCGGTTTCGAGCCGATGACCAGATGATATAGATGCCAAAGGCAACGAGAAGCAGACCGAACAAAGGGCCTACCAGCGAAAGAAAAGTCATCGCACCCAGGGCAATTCCAAAAAAGATAAAAAACAAACCCAGCACCATTGCGCGTACAGTGGGACCAGCATTGGAGGATTCGGGCATGGCGGGTGCGGATGATCTTGATCGCAGCTAACTACGTTTCGTTCGAAAAAGAGTAAGCGGCATCTTGCCCCTTCGGTATGATTGCTGCCCGGATGCTGTCACGCTTCTCACGAGCACGTCTTGGCGTGACCCGGTGGAGACAATCGAGAGATTGCGGACGGTTAATCGTGCAGCAGACATTTGACAGGCCCCCGTATCGTTTGATCGCCCTGTGTTGTATCGTCATTTCAGGCGGCTGGCGGAGCCTGAGGATCTGGAGAAAGCTTATTCTTTCGCGCTTGCCGGGCCTCGTACTCCTGCTTCGTCATCGAAGGCCGGCTGTCTTCGATAAATTCCTCATAGGATTTGAGGATCGACCGCTTCTCTTCGGTTTCTGACTGAGGCTCCTTCCGCGGATCGGGAACGTGCCGATCGGTGGGTTCATTCTTCATATTGTGATTCCTCGATGTATCATAAAAAAACCCTGCAGCTCCTGCCGCTTTTTTTCGCTCGCCGTGTATCGTATGCGAAGCAGGGAAAACCCGATATAGTCTTTCATCGTTTATCCGAGCCGATACGAATGCCACCGCGAGTGTCTGTTATTTTTTCACGGCACGTGCGGCTGCTTTCCCGTCCTTTCTTTTTTCGTAAGAATGTCCCGAATCATTCGTTCAATACGCATTCGGTCTTTGCCAGTCGCCTTTTCCAGGCGCTCCTCCAGGACAAGAAGTTCCTTGTCATCAGTGGCGGGATCAGGAGGGGGACGCGGCGCGGTCTCTTTCTGGCTGTTGTAGACTTTCGCGCGGTCGACGTCTTTCATCCGGACAATATACGCCATGCCGGAGAAATTTGAAGGGGCGGGCGGGGAATTGGGGGAAAGGAGTGGGGCGGCAATCGCCGCGGACGGAGCTCGGCGAAACTTCGTCCGCGGCCGAGGCTATAGTCGGTTTGCGGCGATTTTACAAAGCGTGGATCGGACGCTTATCGACGGCAAGGGCGGCTTCCTTGAATGCCTCGGCCAAGGTCGGATGGGCGTGGACCGTCCGTGCGATATCTTCGGCACTGCCGCCATATTCCATGTGGGCGACGGCCGCGGCGATCAGCTCGGATGTATTTTTTCCGATCATTTGGACGCCGAGAACCCGATCGGTTTTCGCGTCGGCGATGACTTTGATGAATCCCTCAGTCCCATCGATCGCGAGCGCCCGGCCATTAGCGCTGAAGGGGAATTTTCCGACGCGAATGCCGATGTTTTGATTCTTGGCCTCGGTTTCGCCGAGGCCGGTGCTGGCGACTTCGGGATCGGTATAAATGACGTTGGGGATCACGTCGTAATTCACATGCCCCGCTTTGCCCGCGAGCTTCTCAGCGACGGCGACGCCTTCTTCTTCCGCTTTGTGTGCGAGCATAGGCCCCGCGATCAGATCGCCGATCGCGTAGACCGTGGGAATACTGGTTTGAAAATGGGCGTTGGTGCGGACCCGCCGTTTCTCGTCGAGTTCGACACCGGCTTGCTCGAGCCCAAGACCGTGTGAAAGCGGTGCGCGGCCGACCGCGACGAGAACTTTGTCCGCTTCGACTTCGAGCTCTTTACCGTTCTTTTCCGCGGTCAAAACAGTTCGTCCGCGGACCTTTTTCAGGCCGGTGACTTTTGTCCCTGTTTCGATGTGGATCCCCTGCTTCTTCAAGCTGCGCTCGAGGAGCTTCGAGACGTCTTCGTCGAATGTTGGTGCGATACGCGGAAGAAACTCGACGATCGTAACCTCGCTGCCGAGCCGCGCCCAGACCGAGCCGAGTTCGAGACCGATGGCCCCTCCGCCGACGACGGCGAGTTTTTTGGGCGGTTTGTCGAAGGCGAGCGCGTGGGTGCTGTGGACGACGGTTTTGCCGTCAAAAGGAAGGAACGGCAGTTCGACCGGAATGGAACCAGTCGCGAGGACAATCGCGTTGCCGGTGATTCGGCGGGCTTTCTTTTTATCGCTGCTGACCTCGATCGTGGTTCCATCGACGAGGCGTGCTGTTCCTTCGACAACGGTGACGCCCCGCTTTTGCACGAGCATGGCGACGCCGCGGACGAGATTGGAGACGACCTTGTCTTTCCTCTCCATCATGACGGGAAGATCGACGCCCGGCTTCTGAAGTTTCAGACCGTGGGAAGCCGCGCTGTGCTGGGCGAAGTGCACCATTTCCGAGGAGTGGAGGAGCGCCTTGCTCGGAATGCATCCGACATTCAGGCAGGTGCCGCCGAGGGTCGGGGATTTCTCGACCAAGGCGGTCTTGAGACCGAGTTGCGCGGCGCGGATCGCGCAAACATACCCTCCCGGGCCGGCGCCGATGACAACGACATCAAACGATTCTTCAGCCATGAGCCGATGCTAGGTAAGCCCCGGCTGATTGAACAGAAGAAAAGCGAACAGCGGAATAGAAGAACCCTTCGTTCCTCGTCTCGAAAC
>CAZYAN010000025.1:0-40469 GCA_964645585.1 uncultured Opitutales bacterium | reverse complement strand
AACCAAGCACCAAGAACCAAGCACCAAGCACCAAGCACCAAGAACCAAGCACCAGGCACCAAGCACCAAGAACCGAGCACCAAGAACCACGAAGCAAGCACATCCGCGACGGGGATCAATCGACGCGCTGGACGCGGAAGAAGAGTTTGGCGGTGTCGAGTGGGGGGGCGTCGAACGTTCCGACCGAAAGATTCGGCTGAACTGTTTTGTGCCAGCTCCAGTTGATCAGGTCTGGCGAGGCAAGGATCTCGTACACTTCGTACGGCCGCGCTTCCCATTGGAGAGCCGACGGAGTGAAATTGGTGATCTTCAGCCGGGAGTCCGCGTCGAGCGGATCGGTGCCGAGGAGGTATTCTTGGAGGTTGGTCAAGCCGTCGTTGTCGGGATCGTCGTGCGCCCCGGAATGGCCGGAAGTGGGATTTTTGTTTCCGAAGTGAGTGACCATCCATGCGTCGGGCAGGCCCTCGGGTTCCCAGGAAGGACTGGAGTCACCGAGGAGTTGAATGACGCGAACGGGAAGGGCGGGCGAGAGATGCACCCCATCGCTGTAGCGCACGAAGACCCGGTCAAAGTAGCCATTGCTTGCGGGATCAATCTCCTCGGAATCAGAAAAGTATCCGTTTGGCGTGTAGATCAGGGTCGACTCGTTCAGTTGAAAGGTGCCATTCTGTTCGTGCGGCAGGACGAGCGTAGTCGTCAGCGATTCCGCGTGAAGACTGTATCCGCGCAGTTCGACCTGATTGACCTCTGGATTCGCAAGGGGCGACGGGCTGGAGACGGCGCGGATCACCCGCTGGAATCCGAACGGCGGCGGCTGGAGCGGATGGATGCGACGGATGGCGTCAACATCCCAATTGGTGAGTGTCGCGCCGCGACCGTCGCCATGCGCGCGGTAATACATGATTGCTTCTGTAAGAACCGGATCCGGTTCAAACTCATTTTCGCTGGAGTGCGCGAGACCGAGCGCGTGACCGATTTCGTGGGTCAGAACTTCCTCGAGCGTCGCGAGATTCTGCATCGAGGCCGCCCCGTGCTTCAGGACGACGTAGGACCGGACGGTTTCGTGAAACTCGACATCGAAAACGCGGCCGCCGCTTCCGCCCCCTTCGAACCCGCTGAATGCCTGGTATGCCTGACCGCCAATCCCGAGAACGTTGCCGCCCAACGCGCTGTAGGTATTGTGAAACTGAATACGGAGACGCTGATCTTCCGTTTTTATGTCGTTTGCGGCCATGCCGAATGATTGCAATCCCTCGAACACAAAGTTGACCGACGCGACGGAGCTCCAAACTTGCAAAGCGTTTTCCAAAGCTGTCATCGCCGCCTCGAGCGAGATTCCAGCGGGCAGAAAATCGGCATCGACCAAAAAGGGAATCGGGTCACCGCGATCGGGTCGGAGGAGGCGGCGCGGCGGCAGCAAGAGACCTTCTTCTCCGGCGGCCGTGATGACCGGTTCCGGCGCGCCGGTCGTCTCCGCGCGCCTTTTGGGCTCGTCGGTCTCTGGGAGGCCGAGGAGGCGGCGAACCTCCCCGGTGATCGTTGATTGGACCGCGCTTCCGTTCGCGGCCTCCAGCAGCGGAGCGCCTTGAGCGCCAGCGACGAGTTCCAGGCCGCCTTCGGCATTCTCTCGCAGAAAAACCAGACGAGCCTCGTGCGGCTGGAAGTCCGGCGCCCCGAGGATCGTTTCGCCTCCGTCTCGAAGGCGGCCGCCTCGGTAGCGCAACACGATGATTTCCGCCACGGACCCTTTCAAGGTCTCGAGGATCTCGATGGCAGCCTCCGAGTAGATTTGGTCTTGCTCCCGGAAAGAAACGACCGACACGACCTTGCCGCGAACGATGATGTCCGCCTCATCGATCCGCTCGGCGAGTGACAGCGGGGTGAAGGAAGCGGCAAGCAGCGAACCCGGCGCGAGAGCAAGCATGAGTGCCGCGAACGCGCACAGGGAGAGACGGAGCGTAGTTGAGTTCATGGGGGGAGCCGCGGCGCGGCGGTCATTGGTTTTTGGTCGAAGACGTGGTCAATTGGAGGTGGTGCCGAACAGGGTCGAGGGGTCTTCATCGGCTGCGAGTACGCGGCCTGGCGCCGCGGGGGCAAAGGCCGATTTATCCCAGCGGCGCAGGCGGTAGAGTGTCGCGAAGAGAAAGTCGGGCGCCGCGCCGCCCTGTCCACCGACCACCTCGCCGCCGCGCCGCACGTTGTCCATCAGCCAGCCGGGCATTCGAAGATGGTAGGGATTGCGGTTCACTTCGCCGACGTGGAACGAGAGGGCGGCGAGCAGGTCGGCGATATCCTCCTCGCTCGACTCGACCATTACATTCGGGCCTTTCATCGCGCCCCAGAACTCGGTTTCGACGGCCCAGCACGATACATTCCCGAGCTGTTGAAGAGCTTCGACGACCAAGTGGTGGGTTCCGATGTGGCTGGTGTTGAAATCGTCATCGTGCGGGAAAAAGATCACCGACGGCTTCTGCTCGTCGAGGATGGCCGCGATCGTATTGACCGATGCGCGCCATTCTTCCGGCTTTTCCTCGCGGCCTTTCAGGTTGATGTGATCGAGGCCGCTGTCGCCGACGCGAATGAGTTCGAATCCGAGGAAATCACACGCTTTCTGAAGCTCCTCCAGGCGTTCGCTTTTGCGGTCGGCCCGGCTTCCCTGGGTGACGGCGACATTGAGCACGCGCATTCGGTTTTGCCGCATCAGCCGGAGCGCGAGGCCGCCGATGATGCATTCGTCGTCGGGGTGGGGGGAAAAGATCAGAACGCGCGGAGCGTCCGCGGGAATGTCCGCGCGGGCCAAGGCGGGGAAGCCGCCGAGCGGCAGATCCCGGCCGTGTTTCATGATACGCGCGAAGTCGGAGACGAACTGACGGTACGGGTGCATTGCGGGGGAGGAATTCATCGGTCAGGAGGCGGGAGTATTTGCACCGGAAAGTACAGGCAGACTTGCCGCCGCCATGGCTTGTCCGTGACGCTTCTCGGTTTCGTCCGGCACATGGTATTTCACCTTTTGCGAAAGTTCCGGGAACTCCTTGTCGAGCACGCGCCGCGCCTCTTCGAGAATGATTTCTCCGCCGCGCCCAGTCGTCACACGACCCAGGACGAGCAGGTACCGAAAATCGTAAAAGTCGGCGTAGTGCGCGATGGTATAGCCGAAATGGATACCGATCGTGCGATAGATTTTCTCCGCGCGATCATCTCCCGCGGCCATCAATTTTTGGACCTCGACCAGCTTCTCCGGAAGCGGCATCTCGGCTGGCAAATCGATGCCGGCGGCCGGGACGAGCCGTCCAAGAGACTGCTGCGAAAAATAGAGGGCGCCGACGCCGCGGTCGCCGGACCATTCGTCGACGGGCGCGGTTGGGTTGTAGTCGATTGGCGCGAAGGCGAGTTCATTAAGCCAGGAAGTGATGTTGCCGTCCGGGTTGACGTAACCGACCGCCTCGCTCGACCCCATCGCGACGCCGAGCACGGCGTTGTCGTTGATCGCCATCGCGCCCGCGAGCGCCGTGACCTCGCCGTCGTTGACGACCTCAAGCGGCACGCCCCATTCCTTTTGAATGTCGAGGAAGAGCGGCTTCACGCGGGTCTCGAACAGCTCGGGTGAAACGCCGCGGAAGAGGGAGGCGACTTTGACCTTGTTGTCGACATAGACGCCCGCGGCGCTGCCGCCGATCGCGTCGACACGCGGCAGGTGTTTCGCCGCGCTCTTCAGGCCGTCCATGATCTCGTCAAAGTGCCATTGCGGATCGGTCCGCGGACGCGGATCCCACGGAATTTCCTCGCTGGCGATGGTTTTCCCGTCGATCAGAGCGGCGATTTTCCGATCGCTGGCGCCGAGGTCGAAACCGATTCGGCAGCCGTCGAGATGGCGGCCAAGAGGCGTCGCACGTTCCGATTCGGCCGGAAGCTCGCTTTCCTCCATGATCACGATTTCGAGCGGCCGCTCGTAGATCTTTTCTCCCATGATGGCGGCATCGAAGCGGCCGGTCGGCGTGTCGCGGTAGTAGCGTTGCAATTGTTCCCCGAGTTCGCGCGGACCGGCGAAGCAGATACGTGCGCCGCCGCGCGACCAAAGGAGAAACTTGAGCAGCCGCTCAATAAAGAAAAAGTTTTGGGAAGCCTTCGGGTGTTCGGCGGAAAAAACGGCGGTAGAGAATCGTGAGACCGAACTCGGGGAGCGTTCCAGCGCGAGGTGAACCGGCACGGAATTCCCGCTGGCGCTGACGGATTCCTGAAACGCCCGGTTGGTCAGAACCGCCGGACGAAAATCTGGATCGAGCGGCGGAAGGATCGCTGGTGTAATCAGGTGTGAGGTCGATGAATCGTTCATGGAAAGAAATAATCAGAGAAACTGCACAGGGAGGTCACATCGTCTGTCGCTCCCAGGGGAACGGGCACTTTTGAATGAGCGAGCGCGCGGAAGCAATTCTTTTCGCGTGCCGATCAGCGAACCGGCAGGTTGAGGAAGGCATCCAGAGCCGGCGAGCTTGCTGCTCTCGATACTTTCTGTCACGAAAAAGCGAATCCGGAAATTCGGTTGGGCACTTTCACTCGGAAGAGCTTCTGATACAACCGCTGGATTTTCCGGCGCGGAACCGGAACGCGCGGATTGTTGTTTAGTTTTTTGCTACGAAAGATCATGGCCGCTTTTGACCTTGCGAAAGAACGCTACGCCGGAATCGGCGTCGATGTGGATGCCGCTCTTGAACAACTCGCCCAAGTGGCGATCTCCATTCATTGCTGGCAGGGAGATGATGTCGGGGGATTCGAGAGCGCAGGCAGCGTTTTGGGCGGCGGCTTGGCCGTGACGGGAAATTATCCCGGAAAGGCGCGGACGATCCAGGAGCTGCGAGCCGACATCGAGGAGGCGATGCGGCTGATTCCGGGCAGGCATCGCGTCAATCTTCACGCCATATACGGAGATTTCAGCGGAGGCCGCGCCGATCGCGACGCCATTGAGGTCAAGCATTTCCAGAGCTGGATCGACTGGTGCAAAGCCAACGGGTTCGGCATGGATTTCAACCCGACCTGCTTTGCTCATGAAAAGGCGGCCGACGGATTCACTCTGGCGCATCCGGATGACGGTATCCGCGATTTCTGGATCGAACACTGCAAACGCTCCCGGGCGATCGCCGCCGAAATCGGCAAACAGCTTGGTTCGCCAGCTGTCACGAATATTTGGATTCCGGACGGCTACAAGGATCTGCCCGCCGACCGCCAGGCTCCCCGAATGCGCCTGGCAGCGAGCCTCGACACCATTTTTGAGGAGAAGCTGAGTCCGGCGCGCAACCTCGATGCCGTCGAGAGCAAGCTCTTTGGCATCGGATCCGAGTCTTGTGTCGTCGGATCGCATGAGTTCTATCTCGGCTACGCGGTGAAGAACCAGATGCTTCTTTGCCTCGACGCCGGTCACTTTCACCCGACGGAGGGAATCGCCGACAAAATTTCCGCGGTGCTCGCGTTTTTGCCCGGACTTCTGCTCCACGTCAGCCGCGGCGTCCGGTGGGACAGCGACCATGTGGTGCTCCTGGACGATCCGACACGTTCGATCATGGAGGAAATCGTTCGGTGCGACGCCCTTGATCGCGTGCGGATCGGGCTGGATTTCTTCGATGCGAGCATCAACCGGGTCGCGGCGTGGGTCATCGGCACTCGCGCCGCGCAAAAGGCGCTTCTGCTCGCTCTCCTCGAGCCGCGCGAGCTTCTCCGCGACGCGGAGGTTTCGGGGGATTTTACGACCCGTCTGGCGATTTTCGAAGCGTTGAAGGTGATGCCCTTTGGCGAAATCTGGGAAGAATTCTGCCGCCGCCAAGATACCCCGGGAGAAAATGACTGGCTCCGCGAAGTGAAGGCCTACGAGAGAACCGTGCTTGCGGCACGGGAAGCGGGCGCATAAGGGCCGCGGCGGGCTGTCGGTCTAGTCTGGAGCGCGGTATGGACGGACGCACCGGGTTGCCGCGCAGTCGTCCGCGGCGGCGGGCAAGATTTTACCGAAGAAACGCTTCGTGGAGGCCGCCGTCGACGGTGATGATTTGGCCGGTGGTTTTGCTGAGCCGTTTCGTGAGAAGCAGGTAAATCGCTTCGGCCTGATCGGCGGGCGTGATGGCGGTTTTTGTCAGGGTCCGGTCGGCGTAGAATTGCGCGAGCTTATCGACCAGCGCCTCGGTCTCCTCGCTTTCGTCGAACGCGATTCCGTATTTCGCCAGCGAGGCGACGACACGGTCGCGCGGAAACATGGCACTGCCTTTCACCACGGTAGCGGGGGCCACGCCGTTGACGCGAACGAGGGGCGCCAGCTCGATCGCGAGTTCGCGGACGAGGTGATTGGCGGCGGCCTTGCTTGTGTCGTAGGCGACGCTGCCCTTTTTCGCGACCACCGCGTTTGCGCTCGTCGTCAGGACGACGTTGGCGGGAAGGTTTTGTTCGCGGAAAATTTTCGCTGCTTCGTCCGCGACAAAATAGGCACCGGTGACGTTGATCGCATAGGTCAGAGCCCAGCGGTCGTCGGGAATGTGTCCGGTCTTATCCGGCGGAACAAAGATGCCAGCTGTTACGACGATCGCGTCAATTCCGCCATAGGCGATTACAACGTCCTCCAGCATCGTACGGATGCTGGCCCGCTCGGTGATGTTGGCGGCGAGGCCGATGGCGGGTCCGCACCCGGAGAGGCCGGTGCCTGCGACGCCGATGCCGACCCCGTATGTATCGGTGATCTCCTTGGCGGTTGCGGCGGCCGCTTCCGGATCGAGATCGACCGCGACGACGTGTGCGCCTTCGCCGACAATGCGGTGACAGGTTTCTCTGCCGATACCGCTGCCGCCGCCGACTACGGCAACGATCTGGCGAGCCAATTCCTGTTCAGGCGGCATGCGCCGAAGCTTCGCCTCTTCGAGCTGCCAATATTCAATATCAAAAGCCTCCTGCTCCGGCAGGGCTGCGTAGCGGTCGATCGCTTCGGCACCGCGCATGACTTCCACGGCGCAATTGTAGAACTCCGCGGTGACGCGGGATTCGCTCTTGTTTTTGCCCCAGGCGATCATGCCGAGACCGGGGATCAGAATAACCGTCGGATTCGGGTCGCGCATCGGGGGGGAGTCCGCGCGTTTGCACCGCTGATAGTAAGCGGCGTAGTCCTGGCGATACTGCTCCAGGCCCGCTGCGAGCTTTTTCTTCAGCACATCGAGGTCCTCGCCTTGCGGATCCCAAGGCACGTACAGCGGTTTGATTTTTGTGCGCAGAAAATGATCCGGACAGGACGTTCCCAGTTCGGCCAGGCGCGGGGCGTCGACGCTGTTAACAAAACGGAGGATCGCGTCGTCATCTTGAACGGTGCCGACAAACCGGTTGAACTGGCTCACCTGGCCCCGAAGCCACGGCAAGATTGCAATGAATGCCGCCCGGCGCTTTTCCGGTGAAAGGCTGGTGAACCGCGCGCCGCCAAAGGTCTTTTCTCCGCGATCGCGGGCCTCGATGAACGCGGCGGCTTTCTCAATGAGGTCGAGGGAAAGTTCGTAACACGCCTTGTCGTCGTCCGCCCAATTGATCAAACCGTGCTGGCCGAGAATGACGCCTTTTGCGTGCGGGTGCTTCCGGCAAATCTCCTGCAAGACCAGTCCGAGATCGAAACCGGGACGCTGCCAAGGCGTCCAGACAACATCGTCGCCGTAGATGGTTTGCGTTAATTCGCGACTGTTTTGCGCGGCAGCGATGGCGATCGCGGCGTTGGGATGGGTGTGGTCCACATGTTTGTACGGGACGAACGAGTGGAGCGGCGTGTCGATGGAGGAAGGCCGCGGATTGAGGTTGTACGTGCAATGCCGGTACATCTCGACCATGGCATCTTCAATCTCCGTTTTCGGACCTTTCTCCGGAGCGTCGGCGTACATTTTTTGCAGTCCGACCAGCTTGTCTTGATAGAGAGACGAAAAGTTCTCCGTTTTCGCTGTCCGCAGGTCGCCGCCGGAACCTTTGACCCAGAGCACCTCGACCGCCTCGCCCGTCAGCGGATCTTTTTCGCGGATCTTCGACGACGTGTTTCCGCCGCCCGTGTTGGTGATTCGCTGATCGGCCCCGAGCTTGTTGGACCTGTAAACCAGGCGCTCGAGCGGTGAAAGACCGGCGACTTCCTGGTCGTTCCAAAGGTATTGGACGTACTGATAATTTTTCATAAGATGACCCGGTGCCCGTGGACGGAAAAGAAGAGTTCTGCAAAAGTTGCCGGTGCGGTTCAAAACGAAATTTCACCGGCGGTCAAATCCGACGCGGTTCCGACGGAGAAACTTGAGGTCACTCGCGTCGATCAGGATACGACTTGCCGGCCTGCGCGCGGGGCGGATCGATCGAAAGCCGAGATTTACGCTCCGCTAAACTCGGCGACGCACCGAAGCACGTTCAGCCTGCGAGGAGCCATTGGCCCCGCTCAGGAAAAATCGCCTTCGTAGTAGGCCCAGTGCGCGGCAAAGCGGCTGAGCTCATCGAACGTTTCGAGCCCGAGTTTCCTGCGGATGCGGTAACACGTGCTCCGAATCGCTTCGCGGCTCCCGCCGATTTCGTGCGCGATGCGCTCTCTTGGGAAACCGTCCCCCAGAAGTTGCATGACACGCAACTCGCGAGTGCTGAGAGAATTAACAAGCGAACCATTCAGTGACCCCGGCAGGCCTCGCGCGGCGGCGGCCTTTTCCAGTGAAATCCGGCTTTCCACCCGACGGCTGAGATAGATCCGTCCGGAGAGGATCTGCCGCAAAGCATGGACGAGTTCCTCGGGCCGGGCTTCTTTCATCAAATAACCATTTGCTCCTGCTCCAAGGGCACGGCGCGCAAAAATCACCTCTTCGTGGTAGGCAAATGCCAGCAGCGGCAGCGACGGGTGCCGCGCACGGAGACGGGTTAAAAAGGGAAAATCGAACGGACCGGTGATCGAGAGTTCGACGACCGCGACGTCGGGAAGACTGCGCTCGAGCGCGTCAAACGCCTCTTGGCGCGTTGTGGCAGCGTACGTCACGACGAGATCCGGCTGCCGGTTCAAAAAGGACGAGGTTCCGAGCACCATCAGCGGATGGTTCTGGATGAGGACGACGCTGGCGGCGCCGCTATGGACTCGGCAACTGGCTCTCCGCACGGCAGTGTGCGACGCCGGGATGTCGGGAATCGCCGGCGGAAATTCTTCGTTTGTGAAATCGCCGCCGGAACCTTGTGACGCTGGTTCCGGCGCCGCGGTCAAGACAGCTGATGTTCCACCCACTGGACGCAAAACTTAATCAGTTCAGGCCCGTTCTTCAGGCCGAGCTTTTCTTTGATGTTGGCCCGGTGGGATTCGATCGTCTTTACGCTGACGTTGAGGTAGGAGGCGATTTCGCGGGTGGTCCGGCCTTCGCCGATCAGCTGGGTCACCTCGAGTTCGCGGTCACTCAGCCGGTCGACGGGGGAACCGTGTGGATTGGCACCGCCGTTGACGATCTGGTGGAGCATCTGGACGCCGACTTTCTCGCTTACATAGATATCACCTTTTAATATACGGCGAATCGCAAGAATGACCTTGTCCGGTGCTTCCTGCTTCATGACATACGCAAGGGCGCCGGCTCGCAGCGCTCGTTGCGCATATACACCCTCCTCGTGCATGGACAGCACCAGAATTGGCAAGTCTGGATATAAAGATTTGATGTTCTTTATCAGTTCGATTCCGTTGTAGCCGCGAAGCGAAATATCCACCGTAATGAGATCGGGATTGGTGGCACTGATGCCTTTCAGCGCTTCGGGGGCGTCTTCGGCCTCGCCGCAGATCATCATGTCAGGCTCCTTGTTTATTAACTGGGCGATGCCCGTGCGGACGAGCGGATGATCGTCCACGAGGAAGATCTGCGTTTTGACCCTGGCGCCTTTACCTGTCGGTTTCATTGGGTCAGCGCCGCGATTATAAGCGGGTGGATTCTTGACTAGCATTGTTTGATGGTAAGGGTTTCGGAATTGCGCGTCGCTATCGTTTATTTATCATTCGGCCAATATCAAAATGTTGTCCATCTAAATATGGTTATTGTGAAGAAATAAACGATTCTGTACAAAGAAGAAAAAATAGATTCTATTAAATATGATTTGAAAGTGTTATACAATAGGGGAATCCATTAAATGAAGGTGGAGGACTCATTGCTGTTCATGCAGTGCGCGGGCGCGGAGGGATGGCGCGCCCGCGCCGACGGAAGTCTCGAGCTGCCTGGCGAAGGTGCCAAGGACGGACTCCCGTGAGAATCGCCGGACCCAGGCGGCGCCGGCGGCGGAAATTTTGGACAGGGCTTGCTGATTGCCAGCGAGTTCCAAGATCGCGGCGGCCAGGGCGCCTGGGTCGTCCGGCGGGGTGCAGACGGCGAAATCGCCTTCGGCGGCCGCGCGCGCGAGTTCGCTGTCGCGATCGGCAACGGCGAGGACCGCGCAAGAAGCGGAAAGAAGGCTGAGAAGCTTGCTGGGAAAGAAGAGCGTGCCGGATCGTTTCTGCTGTGTGATCAGACAAAGGTCAGCATCAGCGAGCATCGCATGGAACATCGGTTCCGGCTGGAGCGGGAGGAGGCGAACGGGAATTGACTCGTTGCGAATTCGGCATTCGAGGTCGTCGCGAGCAGCCCCTTCGCCCGCGATGATGAACACAACCTCCGGAGCATGCCCCTGGAATGCGGCACACGTTTTCGCCGCGTCGAGGATGATGTCGAGTCCCTGCTTTTTTCCGAGATTTCCTGAGTAGATGACGAGGAAAGCATCGTCGGCAATTTCGTGAGCGCGGCGAAATGCCCCGGGGCCGGGGGTGGGGCCGTTGGCTGATTGGCCGCGTTTCCCCAGAAGCCAGTTCGGGAGCAGCAGGAGCTTTTCTTGCGGGGTGCCCTTCGCCCTGATTGCCTCGACCATCCCTTGGGTAATCGCGCTAACGGTGCGGGCCTTGTTGCAGGCAATCCGTTCGAAGCGCTGGAGAATCCCGCTCAGCAAGCCAGGTTTGAGAAGACCGAGGGCAAGCGCCGCGTCCGGTTGCATGTCCTGCACGTGAAAATGAAAGGGACAGCGCTTAAACCAGCCCGCCAGCCATGCCGCGGGACCGAGAAGGAGGGGAGGACTCACGACGAGCAGCAGATCGGGACGAGGCAGGAAAAGCAGCCGGAGAAAGGAGGTGGCGATGAAGGAGCCTTCATGGAGTATCCGTCGGAAAGCATTGGGCCGCGCGGGGACATATTGCCAGCAGCGGAAGACGGAGACAGCAGCGCGGCGATCCCGCCGGTAGAGACGCCCCCGGTCCTTGCGCGCCTTTTTCCACGAGGGATAATAGGGAAAGCCTGTCAGCATGCGCACCTCATGGCCTCGTTCTGCGAGAAACGCGCAGAGATCGGTGTTGAAAGGTCCGATACCCGTCGGCTCAGGATCATAATTGATGCCCCAAATTGTCACCTTCATGAACAAAATCGCCGGCGTGGAACAACCGCGTTCCTCCGGCGCCGCTGATACTAACAAAGCCGCGTGATCAGGAACATCGTTCTTCGGATGGTTCAGGGGTCGGGTAAACCACCAAAGACGTTGTATCCGAAAATTGGTTACCTAATTTCCGGATACCCGCAACCTCTTAGCCAGGAATCGCTTGCCGGTGAACGAGGCCGCGGGGAAGAGGTTCGGTGCCGCTCATTTTTCGGGAGGAGGATCGTTTTTCGGGTCGACCGTTTCCGGCAAACCGTCAGGCGGACCGCGATCGGTTTCGCCATCCAGAGGCCGAACGCGGACCCGGACGAGCCCTTGCTCAAGGTCAGCAATCCGGGCAAAGGCGCTTTGGGAGAGATCGATTAATCGGTTCAGCCGGCGAGCGGGACCTCGGTCGTTGACGCGGACGATTACGGCCCGGCCGTCCACCAGGTTCGTGACTTCCAGCAAGGTATCGAACGGGTAACTCCACGAAGCGGCGGTCATGGCGGCTGGATTAAACGGCTCGCCGGAAGCGGTCGGCCGTCCGGCGAGTTCCGGGCCGTACCAGCTGGCGATTCCAACGGCGGCGGTGAGGAGGAGAAGCATGACTCCAGAATAATCCCGCCGCCTTTGTTCCGCTATCAGGGGGACACTCGCGCCCCAATCCGGGACGGAGCGGAGCGGAACATCGGGAGAATCGGTCGAGTCCGAATCGGGGATTCCGAGGAGCGACGGTCCGGTTTACGAGCCGCAGCCGATTCAGGATAAACGAGGACCGGCCGAGCGGAGTTTTTACGCGTAAATGTATTCATAACTGCATGACCAATTCTAAAGCCTTTCGCGGATTCGCGCTTTTCGGTTGCTGCAATTCGCAACGGCGAAGCATGAAGCCATGAAAATTCAGCGAATCTGTAACCTCCGTTCCGGTAGCGCGATCCGGTGACGACCGGGCAAAATGCCCGGTGCGATCTCAGCGATCGACTTGAAAAAATCGCCGGCTTTCCCCCATTGGGAGTGTAATGATTTGTTGCAGGCCGGCCCTCAGGGTAACCCGCAAGGATGTGATCCGGGTTTCGCTGAGGGATCACGGGTTTTGCCTATCCGGACGCGGCCCGCACAAGTCGTTTTTTGAACCTTGAAAGGCGATCATGCTTGAGAAAACGAACGCAACGGCAGGCGCGGACCGATTTGGCCGCGTCTGGCGAACCGGAAGAATTTTGATGCTGGCGGCTGCCGGCATGCTGGGTTTGGCGGCGGGAGATGCCGCCGGAGCCGGGCGGGAGAAAAAGGTTTTTGCCCACCATATGGGCAGCCTCAATGCCGGGCGCGGGGCGATGACCTGGCATATGCGGAACCCCGAACTCGGCGATGCCCAGCACTCCAACGGGGGAGACTATCGGACTTATCCCCTCGTGCCGTATGACCATCAGGAAATGACGCTGGACGAGTCGGCGGACTTCCAGATCCGCCAGGCGATGCGCATCGGCATCGACGGTTTCGCGGTGAACGCGTGGGCCGGCGGCGAGGAGGCGAAGCAGTTTCTCGACGCGCTGTTCCGGGTGGCGGAAGCGAACGATTACCCGTTCGAGATCAGCATTTGTCCCGACCCGAACACGGTTGATCAGCCGAACGGACTGACCCGCGCATGGGCCGATGCGATCCGTTACCTGCTCGACCGACATGGCAACAGCCCCAAGCTGGCCCGCCGCGATGGGAAGCCGATCATCTTCGGTTACCAATCGGTATTTGTCTGGGTTGAGTTCCTGGAAAAGAGGTTCAACAATGACCGTGAGCTCGTCGACATCGCGCGGACGACGCCGGAAGGCTGGGCGCTCGTCGGTGAAGCCTACCGAGGCCTGGAGCAACTGGTCGGTCAGCCGCTCTATTTTCAGTTCGACATGGGTGCCTTCTACCACGGCCTCGAGACGCGATATCCGCCTGAAAACGGCGTGGCCCGCGCCGCGGAAGTGATCGCCCGCCAGATGCCCGCGCTTTGCGAATTCCTTCCGAGCAAGGAAACTCGGGGAATTGCGGAGGCGACGGTGATGGCCGGCGCCGAGTGGGGGCAGCCGATTTTTCTCAATTATGACAATCCGCGGACACCGACGACGTTTGGCGGCCCGGGAACCGACACGCTGCGGAAGCTTTGGAGCGAGGCGCGCGAATTCGATTCAACTCTGCTCCAGCTCAGCACCTGGAACGATTATCACGAACACACCAACATCGCTCCGGGGATGGTCACCAACTACGCGTATTTCGACCTGACCGGCTACTTCATCGACTGGTGGAAAAGCGGATCGCAGCCCGAGCCGGATCACGACCGGGTCTACCTCTTCTCTCGCAAATATCCGCGGTGGGCGAATATGTATCCCTTCCAGGATCAGGAAAGTTCGGACGGCGTGATTGAGGTGCTGACGATCCTGCCGCGGCCGGCGCGGATCAAGCTGCCCGGGCGCGGGGAATACGACGCTCCGGCGGGATTGTTTCATCAGCACTTCCCGGTCACGGCGGGAGATGTCAAAGTGGAACTGATCCGAGACGGCAACATCGAGCTGGTGGTCAAATCACCCGAACCGGTCACCGACCGTCCGTTCCGGCAGGACAACGGCATCGTCGGGATCTCAAGCGAATTCGCCCGCCACTGGGCCGCGGATTTCGGTGATCGCCCGTTCCAGCTTTACAGCGAATACGGTGACATCGATGGCGACGGTCTGCCGAACTGGTTTGAGATGTATTGGTTCGGACACTTCGGGGACATGTCGACCGCGACGGCTGCCGATCCGCACGCGGATGTGAACGGTGATGGTTACACGAACCTCGAGGCCTACCTTTTGCAGCGAAGTCCGATCGCTCCTCCCGGCACCCAGCCCGACCCGCCCCAGCGGGAGCCGTTTGCCGGGGGGCCGATCAAGGTTCCGGGCCGGATCGAAGCCGAGTATTTTGACAAGGGCGGCCCCGGGGTCGCCTACTTCGATCGAACCGATGGCAATGAAGGCGGCGAATTTCGTCCGAACGAACAGGTTGGAATCGAGGTTACCTCCGACGAAGGGGGCGGCTACAACGTCGGATGGATTGAGGATGGTGAATGGCTGAAATACACCATCGACGTCCACGCGGCGGGGATCTACGACCTGCATGTGCGCGTGGCACGGCAGGACGCTGGTTCGGGCAAGCTGCGTTTTTTTTTTGACGGCAAAGCAATCGTCGATCCGGTTGCCATTCCTTCAACCGGCGGGTGGCAGCAATGGGAGACGGTTACCGTTTCCGGCGTGCGCCTGAAGGAAGGCGTGCAAACGATGCAGCTGGCCGCCGCGACAGGCTGGTTCAATATCAACTACGTCGACATCGTCCCGAGAAAACTCGATTACGCGCCGCTGGTTGCGATCGCTTCGCCGGTGGATAACGCCGTATTTGACGCGGGCGAAGCCGTCGAAATCACCGCGGAAATCGTTGACGCTGACGGCGCGATCACGCGGGTGGAGTATTTTGCCGGGGACAAAAAAATCGGGGAAGCGCGGGAGGCGCCCTACCGGGTCAGCGCTTCCGGTCTCGACGCTGGTGTCCACCTGCTGACGGTTCGGGCGACGGACCGTTCCGGACGTATCGGAACGTCGGATCCTGTTCGTATTGAAGTCCGCGAGGGACGGCGTCCCTTCAGCGGCGAGCCGATACCGCTTCCCGGGCGCGTTCGCGCCTCGCACTTTGATCTGGGCGGGCCGGGTGTCGCTTATTTTGACACAACCGAGGCCAACGAAGGCCACGCGTTTCGGCCGGACGAGGGCGTCGACCTCCAGGCGACGTCCGATATCGGCGGCGGTTACAATGTCGGCTGGACCGTTGCTGGCGAATGGCTGCTTTACACGGTCGATGTGCAGCACGCGGGCAATTACGATCTGGCCGTTCGAGTAGCGACGATCGCCGATGGCTCGCGTCTGCGGATCGAGTTTGACGGCGCGGAGCCTGTTCGTATCGATATTCCAAATACAGGAGGCTGGCAGAACTGGACAACCGTTACCGTTCCCGCGGTCGCTCTCTCCGGCGGAGAGCAGACGATGCGGATTTACTGCGAAACCGGTGACTTCAATGTCAACTATGTCGAGGCTGCCTCCGTCAGTGCGGCGCTGCCGAGAACCTACGCGGGCTGGCTCGACGCGAATTTTGCGCCGGAAGAAATTGCTGACAAAACGATCACCGGAGAAACCGCCGATCCCAATGGCGACGGGGTTCCGAATCTGCTCGCCTACGCATTGGGACTGAAACCGGCCGAGTCCAGCCGGGAAAAAATGCCGAAGGCGGGATTCATGGAAAGCGGCGGGGAGAGGTACCTGACGCTGACCTACGCGCGCCCGCGCGACATCGACGATGTTATCTACGTCCCGGAAGTGAGCAGCGACTTGAAGACCTGGCTCAGCGGCGGCGACCACATCGCACTGGTTTCCGTGACGCCTCACAAGGATTCGGAAGTGGTCGTCGTGCGGGACAAGCAGCCATGGAAGGCCTTGACTGCACGGCAATTTCGTCTTCGGGTAGAGCGCGTCAGTGGAGCGCTTTCCGAATAACCTCTAGAGAAGACCATAATGGATGAAAAATCGATTTCGTCGGACAAGACGGTCGGCCTGGTTCTGAACGTGCATCGCGATCCAGGGATCGGCATGCTCGAGTCGAGCTACGGTCAGGTCTTCGCCGGCGAGCTGACGAAAGACAAACTGGCGTTTCAGAAAGCGGCGCCAATGCCGGCTGGCCCCAATGTGCCGGAGATCAAACGGAATTACCGGGTCGATCTGCTGATCAACGGCAAGATGATCGTCGAACTGAAGGGATCCGATCCGCTGTCCGAGTGATGGAACCTTTTGAGTGACGCGCCGCCCGCCCAGTTCATGCATAAAAAAACCCGTTGCGAAACGCGCAACGGGTTTGAACGGGCGATGAAGCCCGCATTCGGCCCAAGTTAGATCCTCAATTGCTTCCGTTCACTGACTGCTTACGGTTCCCGCGAAAGATCCTTGAGCTGCACCCCCCATTCAACGTTGCGATTGTGGTGAGCGAGAGCGGCATGAGCGGCCGCGACCGCTCCTTTGGCGAATCGGTCGCATCCCCAGTCCTGGATAACCTTGCGGGCTTCCTCGCCCATGGCAGCGCTGAGCGACGGATCGGCGAGGGCTTCCAAATGACTGGCCAATTCCTCGGCTGATCGGGGGTTGAATCGGAATCCATTTCGTCCGTGCCGCACCAAATCTTCCGCGCAGCCGGCCGTCTTGGAAACCACAACCGGCAGCTTGCTGGCCATCGCCTCGTTCACAACCAAGCCCCATTCCTCGGTTATGCTCGGAAGAATAAATGCTGACGCGAGTCCGTAAAAAGCCGGGTTCTCGTGAACCTGACGGAAGCCGTAAAAGTGAACGCACGGCGTCCGTGCCTCCAGCCAGGGGTCTCGGGAAGCGGTCGATGCCATTGAGTAGCCGGCGGTTGCGGCGACATGTTCTCCTCGCACGAATCCAGCCCGGCGCGAAGGCGACTGTTCGTGGTCGAGCGTCTTGATCTTCAGTTGCCGGCACAGGGCGCGCAACGAGTTCTCCTCGTCGCCTGATCCGACGAAGACCAGGTCTTGGGGGAGTCCCGAGTTCCTCCGCACGGCAAGCGCGTACGCCTGGATCAGCGTCGCCAGATTTTTCTTCTTCACCATCCGGCCGAGGCTGAGGAAATAATGCGGCGGCAGTTCGAGGGATGCCCGCCACGTTTCGGCTTCGGCTCGCGCCTGGTCGCTTTGAGCGGCAAAATAGTCGTTGTCAACGGCGTCGTAACCGAGCCGGATTCGGAGCGGATCGAGACCGAGGCGGGAAAAATGCCTGCGGTGAGGATTGCCTCCGACAAGTGCGGAGTCGAACCGGCGGACGATCTGTTTTTTCAGAGTCCGCGCAATGCCTCGTGCGCGTTCCGTCCCCGCGTGACTTTCATTCATCATCACGATGCGCGCGCCGAGCGCCCGGCCGGCGGCATTGATCGCGAGCGACCAGTGCCAATACGACGGTACGAAGATCACGTGCGGCCGCAGTTTCCAAAGAAGCGGAAAAAGTCGTGTCGCGATTCTCCACGGATTGAACTCCGTCTCGATGCTTCCGAGGTTCAAGTGATGGATGTCGGGGTGATCCAGATGAGCATTCCAGTCATAGTAGCCGCTGCGCGGGAACAGCTCAACACCCTGGACGCGCAGGCCGGTTTCGCCGCCCTGATCATGGAAGGCTTGGAAGCGCGCGTAATGATAGGGGCCCCAGTTGCCCCAAACGACGAGAACTCGTTTCATTCAGAAAAGATCGATTTATAGAATGCCGCCGCCCGTTGCGGAGAGTAACTGATGCGAAGCTTCTCCGCGGCGGCCGCCCGCAGCGCTTCGGCCCGGGCTGGATTGGCAGCGAGCGCCGCAATTTCGCGCGCGAGCAGATCGCAGTCGTGACTTGTGTAAAAGATACCGTTCTCACCATGAGTGAGAAATTCACCGAGGCCGCCGTAGCGGACCGATGCGGCGACCAGGCAGCCGTGCGCGGCGGCTTCCATCGGCGTCCGGCCGAGCGCGTCGAGATCGGAGTTAAACAGGCAGACATCCCAAGCTTGGTAATACAGATCCAGGTCCTCCACCCAGCCGGTGAACCGCACCGCATTGGAAAGGTTGAGCCGCGAAACGCGAATCTTCAGTTTCTCCTCCAGCGGCCCGTTGCCGCAGATCACAAAGAACGCGTTAGGGATTCGGTCGCGGACCCTCCGTGCGGTTTCAAGAAAAATGTCGAACCGCTTCCGGGAGATCAGCCAACCGCCGTTGCCCACGATCCAGGCGTCTTGGGGCAGATTCAATCGTCGCCGGGCAGCCGTCTGCCTTTGCCGCCGCTCCGTTTCATTCGTGTAGTGAACGGGAAACCCGTAGCGCACGACGTGCGTATTCCGGCGCATCCACGGAACGATTCGCAATGCCTCGTTTCGGGTGAAGTCGGTCGGGTAGGTGACGATATCAAGTTCGCGGCAAAGGGCGTGGTAGAAAGCGAACCAGCGAACCGCCGCGCCCCTTTCTCCAAAATGATGGTAATGATGCCCGAGCACCTTTTTTCCCGGCAGATTTCGAATCGCCGCAAGTGAGCAGGCACACGTGCCGGTCAGCCATATACAGGAGGATTCGCGGGCCAATTCCCGAATCCGTCGCCGGAACCGCGAGAAAGTGCGCCACCCGAATCGACCTTTGTATTGAAAATCCTGGCACAGAGGATCGATGTTGCGCAGTTGCCGTTCGCTGAGTCCGAACGGCCGGGGTGTAAGGATGCGGAAACGGAACGAGTCCTTCTCCGCGAGCGTGCGAAGGAGGGGCATTGTCGCTTTTTCCATTCCGCCGAGGTTTGAGCATTGGAGGATCTTGAGGATTGCCGGAGCGGAGGTCGCGGCTCGCGAGGGGAAGGCCGCGCGGGCAGCGGCCGCCCGGGACCGTTTTGAGGAGAGAGAGAGCGTTTCATTCATGATTTTTTCCGGGTTGATGTTCAGATATTGGGACCAGACAGATCCGAGGCCGGATTGGGGGACTCGTCCTCCACGGTTTCCGGCAGGGAAAGGTTCGCGCCGTATTCGGCGAAAACGGTGCGGGCAAGAAAGCGCCAAACGATGATCGGAAGGAGGCAGAAAAGGAGAAACTTCGCGATGGAGATTCCACCATCACGATACAGTTGAACGATGACGGAATTGACTAGAAAATAGGTGAAGCAGCAGTAGACGTTGGTCTGATTCTTGATGAACCAGTTGTAGAGCAAGCCGAGTCCCCATCCGGCGAGCGTCATCGTCGCGAGAACGCCAACCCAGCCGCCGCTCATCCATCCATCTCCGATAAGCGACGGGGTCAGGCCGACGAAATTGCCGTAATCGTTGAGATTGAAAAAGACGATCGGGGGGCCGACTGGCTTTTCCTTCCAGAAACGGCGTGGAATCGGCTCGGTGAAGATCTGGAGGTACTGCGTTCCATACGTGTACGTTTCGGTCTCTTTCGGAACGACCGAAACGATATAAGCGAGGTAGTCAAAATTCGCGAAATCCAGTGTATCGAACCGGTCGGCTAATGACTGCGATTCATTGAGCACGGAACGCGTCTCTTCCGTTTCTCCTTCCTGAAGGTTGCGAACGTAGGAACGGTCCAGTCCGAGATTGGCAAAAAGAACAAACAGCAGCGGCAGAGGAAGAAGGTAACGGATGGCGGGTATGTGCCGGCGATGCACCCACGTGTGAAAGAGAATGAGCGCGAAAACCGTCAGGATGATTGTCCACCGCCCCCAGCCTTCGGTTGCCCGGTAATAGAGAAAGATCAGCAAGGGGATGAATGAAAACCAGCGCCAGCGGCAGATGACGATAACCAGAATGGAAATGGGAATGAGTACTTGCTGGAGGTCGTTGATATAACCGCTTGTGCCGGTCATTATATAGACTCCATTCACCCGCTCGCCTCGCATGTCGGAGGCAAAAATGGAATACAGGCCGAGCGGAACCAGGAGCACGACCATTGCCCAGAAGGCGCGGAGTTCGGCAAGTGTGAACGCGGGAGGTCCGGGCAAGTCTTTGGGTCCGGGCGCGTTCGAAGTGGCCGCGAAAGCGGCGCAGAACACGATCAGGCCCGCTGAGCTTAAATACAGGGTCAGCACCATTTCGCGGTCGGTTGGCCAGAATCCGATATAGTTCCATACCAGGTCGAATCCGAAGAAGTAGACAAGTGTCGGTCGGATGCAGAAAACAATACCGTGAAAAATCAGGTAGATCGTCGTCGGATGAAAGATCGTCAACTGTCCCCGTACTGCCATCGCAAACACCACAATGGCAAAGACGATCCATTGGACAGCGAGTTCAAAACCAATCATCAGCCGTCGGCCCGGGATCGTTTGAGTGAAGGCGCTTTGGCCAGGGCAATTCGTTTTGCGGCGGCGCGTCGCCGGTTGAGCTCTTGCCGCATTTTGGCTGGCCGCGCCGCTTCGATGAGGATCTCTTTGGCGCGTTTCCCCGCGACCGCCCAGTTGAGACGCCGACTGTACTCGGCACGCGAAGAACGGGCGAGGTCGATGTAGCTGTTGTATTGCTGAAAGAGCCGCTCGATTACGCGGACGTATCCTGCCGCTGGTTCTTCTCGCGGAAAGAGGAATCCGTTGATTCCGTTTTTGACAACGGTGGGCACGCCGCCTACCGCGCGGGCGAGGCACGGAACGCCGAATGCGTTGGCCTCGCAGTAGACAAGTCCGTAGCATTCGGCAAAGGATGGCACGAGCAGGAAGTGGCTTTCCATGAGAAGTTCCTCCATGCGCTCGCGGCCCTCGCGTGTGCGCTTGCTCAAGAAGCCCTCGCACCGGACGAAGTCGGGCTCGGTCGCACCCGAGAACGGAGAGCAGCCGACGATCGTCAATTCCGTCGGAAGACCGATGCGATTCAGTTCCGCCGCGACTTGAATCGCGGTTTCGCCGCCTTTTCTCTTCCAGTCGACCCCGATGAAAAGAAGCTTGCAGATTTGCCTGGGTCGAGCGCGGATCGCATCGTTCACGTCACGCGTCGAGGGCGGATTTTCCAGGTTGGCGCCGAACGGCACAACATGCACCTTTGCCGGATCGGCTCGATAGTCGCGCACCGCGCTTTGGGCGGCCCATTCGGAACTGAAGATAACGGCGCTCGCCCGGTCGATCGCCGTCTGCTCGATCTGGTGGCCATCGCGGATGATGCGCCTGCACATGTTGGTGTAGTCCGGGTAGAAATCGAAGAGGTTGGCATGTGTCGCGTCGTGCCAATACGCAATCGGCCGGTCGGTATCGACGAAGGCGATTGGCACGGCGCCGGGACTGAAAACGAGGTCGGTTCGCGGATGTCGACGCAACTGTTCGCTGATGCGCCGCGCGTAAAACCGCGCCATTACCAGATCGTGACCGCGGTGGTAGCGTCGGCGGAGGATCCGGTTATAAAGAAGTCCTTTCGCCTTGAATGCCGGCCAGCGCAAAACAGGGAAGCCGAGCGGACCAATGAAATCGAGGTCGAGCTCGTGCTCCTTCAAGGCCCGTGCAATATGATAACCGAGGCCGCTCCAATGATGGACGTCCGCGGCGTCATACGTTGTCGCGTAACTGATCCTCATTGCCGGTGTCTCCAACCTTATCGCGCGTCGGCACGATCTCCGGATCTGTTTTGCACCCGGAGCGCGTCTGTGTACAGCGCGCTGATGTCGCTGGCGATCCGCGGCCAGCCGAATCGTTTGAAAAGACGCTCCTGCGAAGGCCGTCGTGCATTCGGATGTTCCGCCAAGAACTCAATGATGGTGCCAAACGCGGTCAGCCATCCCTCCCGGGTAGGCGGACAGGTATAGATCCCGTCTAGATCGCCCGCGAGTCGCGCCGCTTCTCCGATTCGGCTGCAGAGCACAGGCACGCCTCCAGCGAGATGATCCGTCAGTTTAAAGGGCAGCCGGTAGCGGTTAAAGTCGCTGACACGCATCGGCACGAGCCCGAGATCGAGGCAGCCAGTAAAGTGCGTAAACTTCTCCGGCGGGAGCGCTCCGAGAGCATCAATCCGGGCGGATATGTCGCGGTAAGCGCGCAATCTGCGCGACGGATTCAGTCCAGTGATCGCGAGACGAAGGTCGGGATAAACGGGCGCGTACCGGCGGATCGCATCGAGGCACCAATCGATTTCGCCCGTCCATCCCATCAAGCCGACATAGAACGCGTCCGGGCGAAGATTGAGCGCCGTGCGCGCCGCTTGTTTGTCGCCGGGCGGCCGCGGCCAGACGCCATTGTAAAACACGACCGGGCGCCGGCAGCCCCACGACTGGGCAAGTTCGCCGAGCGGGCGGCTCACGACGGTTGTCAGGTCGGCGAGGAGGGGCAGTTTGCGCTCGAGGCGTTTGATCCAGAATGCGGCCCAGCGGGCGCGGAAGCCACGGGGATTCTTCAGTCCAAATTCCTCATTGATCCAAAAGTCATCCCAATCGTACGCGAAGACGCCGGGCCGCGTCCTCTTGAGCCAGAGCCAGCAGAGCGCGGCACTGGGAAACGGTTGAAATAAATGATACACATCGGCCGGATCAATTGTGGTCGTCAAGCGGCGCAGAAACGTTCCTGGATTCGTAGGCGGAAGCATCCATCGGTTTCCGGGAACGGTCGCGGAAAGGACGTACGGCACACCATCTCGGAACTCCCGCTGATCGCGAATCCGGTTTTCTGAACTCTGCGAGTAAACCGTGACGGAGTGTCCAAGTCGCGCGAGCGCGACCGCAAGATTGTGATAACGAAAATAGGTTCCCGTGCGGCGATCCTCAGGCGCCAGAAACGCGATCCGAAGCCGGCGCACCGGCGAATCGCTCCGTCCGGGATCCCAGCCGGGGGGGGCCTGGAAAGAGAATAAGGAGGGAAGGCCAGAAGCGGTTTTCATCAATCGACGATCGGAGAGGTCGGAACAGGACGGGGCGGTTGCCGCGCGGGAGGGACGGATCTACAGCAAGAACGGATCATAGCTCAGCTGGTAGTTCGTGGATCCCCGACGCTGGCCAACGACCCGGGCGGGCGAGCCGGCTACGATCGCGCGAGGGGCCACGTCCCGCGTCACAACCGCCCCGGCCGCAACAACCGCACCGTCGCCAATCGTCACACCCGGCAGCACGATTGCACCGAAGGCGATCCACACGTGATCGCCGATCGTGATCGCGCCGCCCGCTGCTTTCGTGAAATCATCGGCATGCGGATCATGTCCGAGCGTCAGCAACGCGGCTTCGGGTCCAATCGAAACATTGTCCCCGGTCCGAATCGGATAGTGACGTCCATCGAAAAGGCATCCGAAGTTGATGACATTGTTTTTGCCGAGAAAAATTTTTCGGCCATTGAGGAAACGGACATCCAGCTGGACCGAGGTTCCTTTCCCGAACCCGCCGAGGTAATGGCGAAGAAAGAGACGGCGAGCGGCCCGCGAAGGGATTCGGCCCACGCTGCGGTTGTAGACATAGCTCAGCAGACTTCCGCCGTAGAGCCGCAGCGCGCCCGCGGCCGCGCCTTGAACACAGGCTTCTTTGGAAAAAACCGCTTTGGCGGACACCGGTTTCCCACGCATAATTTTTCCTTGGGCATGCAACAAACTCGTCTGCCTTGCCGCGTCGCAAACAAACGGTCATCACGACATTAAAAGGAACAGGTCTTCCGTTTAATGTCGCGATGGCGGGTGGGCGGGAGCGGGGTGTTTTGCGAGCGGGCGGTGGTTTGGCAGGGCTTGGAATGTGTCGATGACGCGTCTGGCGTTCGTTTTCCAAGAGTGGTCGCGGAGATACGCCTCCCATTTCGGTTGCCGGCCGCCTCGCAGCAGTTCCGCAAGTCCCTCGCGGAGAGCGGCCCGATCATCGGGCGGGCGCCAGACGCCGATGCCGTAACGGGTCACGGCCGACTTGAGCGGTCCTTCTCCCGATGTAGCGAGACATTCTTTTCGAAATTGTACCGCTGCGTTGAATACACCGCTCGCCGACCGGAATCGGGTGCTGTAGGTCAAAAGCACGTAATCCGCCGCGGTGAAGAGAACTTCAACTTCGGGTTCGGGGATCCTGCGCACAAACCAGTGGCAGCGATCCGCGATGCCGTGACTTTTCGCGCGCTCCCGGTAGAACGCAGCCGGCCGCTGCCCGCCGGATTGCTCGCGGCCGGCGACGACGAGGTGGACCTGCGGAAATTCCGGGAGCGCATCGAGGACGAGATCGAGGTTCTTCCCGTCGCGAATGTGACCGAATTGAAGCAAAACCGGCTCCCGTTCCGGCAGACCAAGCTTTTGGCGCGCTGCTGCCTGCGAAATACCTGTTTGCGGAAAGGAGAGCGGTCCATGCGGGATGACAGTGATGGCTGGTGCCGGTGCGGCGCCCGCGGTATCGAGCGCGATCTCCTCATGGACAAACGCGACCTGGAGGAGCGAATAGGTCGCCGCGATGGAGCGGCGATGCCAGGCCGGAGGACCGCGGACCGTATCACGAACGGGATCATGGACAACGGCGCCCCAGCTGACCGAGTCCAAGCGGCGCAGGCGATCCACCCAGAGCGGGGCGAAATACTCGGCGAAGGCGCTGAACAGGACAAAGGGGTAACGGCCGCGAGCGGCGGTTTGCCCGAGTGTCAGGTGGTTGGCAATTGTTGCACGGGCCATGCGCCACGCTCGCACCGGTTTGATGGTTCCCGGCATGGCGCGCGAGGGAAGAAGGCGGGGCAGGCGTTTGTAAGTAACATTCGGGTACGCGGGGAAATCCGGTGCGCACAGAAAGGCAACATCGATTTCTTCCTCGCCGAGAGCGCTGGCTTGGGCGTGCGCGTAATCGGCGAGGCCTCCGAAACTGCTTGGCGCGAAATAAAGGAGACGCAAGAGGCTTGGACCCTTTCGGTTGAATGGGGTGAAGGCGATCTAGGCGGTCGAAGAAAACGACTCGACCGCGGGGGCCTCGGGGTGTTCGCCGCAACGCCATTCCGCATCGACGAGGAAGAGTGATTGGCCGCGGTCGGTCGTCAGTTTTCCGGTTCCGTAAAAGTCGCCCGCTTCGACGTCGATGCACCCGATCGGTTCCGTTGGGCAGTCGGCGACATCGCCATGGATCTCGATTCGGGCGTAGACGAGGTAGCGGCCCGGATTCAAGGGCAGCCGCCGGACCGAACACTCAAATGCGCCTCGCGCGGGGATTGCGGAGAAATCGTGACCGCTGTGATGCGTAAAAATGATAAAGAGACACTCGCCACTCATTGTATGAACACTGAGACCGACGGAGACGTTGCGTGGTATGGATCTTCCTCGGGATGCATAAGGAAGAACGAAGGTCACGTTCTGGCCGGTGAGAGCGGCCGCCGCCTGTTGACCGAGGTCATCGCGAAGCCCGAATCCGACGAGCCGTATCCGGCCGTCACCTTCCCGCGGCAGCGCGCTCACATCGCGCTGGCCGGCGGCCGCGGAGTAGTTTCTTAAGTAGTCCCGGATGGCGGTTTTCGGGTCAGCGACTTTCGTGATTTGTCCGTCATTCATCACCGCGACTCGCTCGCAGAGACGTTCGATGCAACCCATGTTGTGACTGACGAACAGGACCGTGCGTCCGGAATCGCGTGCCACATCGTGCATTTTTCCGATGCTCTTTTGCTGGAACTGCGCGTCGCCTACCGCGAGAACCTCGTCGACGATGAGGATCTCTGGCTCGAGGTGGGCGGCGACGGCAAAGGCGAGGCGGACCATCATTCCAGACGAGTAGCGTTTGACGGGTGTTTCAATGAAGCGGCCGACGCCCGCGAACTCGACAATCTCATCGAACTTCCGGTCGATCTCTCGCTTTTTCATGCCGAGGATCGTGCCGTTGAGATAAACGTTTTCGCGTCCGGTCAGCTCCGGGTGAAAGCCGGTCCCGACTTCCAGCAAGCTCGACACCCGCCCAAAAATTTCCACCTGGCCCGAAGTCGGGTCCGTGATGCGTGAAAGGATCTTGAGGAAGGTGCTCTTGCCCGCTCCGTTTCGCCCGATAAAGCCAATGACTTCGCCCCGGCGAATCTCGATCGAGAGATCCTTCAGTGCCCAGAGAATGTCCGGCGAATCCGCGTCATTAAACCGGCTGAGGTTGCGCAGTGTTTGCAGGTTTTTCCACGGTCTTTTCGCGTATTTTAAAGCCGCGGATACAAGCGAGTCGGGCAGCTCCTCGCGAGTTCCGAGACGGAAGCGTTTGCTTAAACGATCGGCTCGAATCGCAAGCGGAGTCGAGTTTGGCATTGGTTTCCTTTTCGGGCATCGAATCTCCGCCCGCGCAGTCATGCGACGTCCGCGAAGACGCGTTCCATCCGTCGAAAATATAAGGCACCGGTGACGAACAGAACGGAGGCGACCGCGGCGCCGACACCGATGTACTGCCATGGCATGTCCGACGTTCCGAGCAGCGCGGCGCGAAAGCCTTCAATTACACCCACCAGCGGATTCATTGCGTACAGGAGGCGAAGTTCTTCGGGAATGAGGGAGACCGAGTAAACGACCGGCGAGGCGTACATAAGCAGCTGGACGCCGAAGTTCAGTCCGTACCGGACGTCTCGAAACTGAATGGCCAGCGCCGTCAGCCACATGCCGATCCCTGCCGCCGTCATGGTCATCAAAAGCACCAAGATCGGAACGAAGATTATGTTTACGGTCGGAGCAACGTTGAAGAATGGCATCAGAACGAGCAGGAGGAGGAAAGCGATGACGAAATCGACAAGCTTGGCGAGAATCGACGTCAGGGGGAGGATCAGGCGGGGAAAATAGATCTTCTGGATCATCGATGCGTTGATCACGAGACTGGAGCTCGAGTCGGTCATCGCATTGGAAAAGTACGCCCAGGGAACCAGGGCGGTGTAGCTGAAGATCGCATACGGGACACCATCGGATTCCATGTCAGCCAGCCGCCCGAAGATGATCGTAAAGATGATCATTCCAAAAACCGGCTGGATGACGGCCCAGCCAATCCCGAGAACCGATTGGGCATACCGGACCCGGATATCGCGCCAGATCAGAAACAAGAAAAGATCACGGTAGGCGGCGAGCTCTCGAAAATCGATCAGCTGCCAGCCTTTTCGCGGCTTAATGGTGCAGTGCGGCGCGTGGGCGTGCTCCATGAATCGGCTGGCCGTTACGCCGGTGCCGGTGTGACCGGGATGTTTGGATTATGAAAGCGAGCACACTGTTCCAGCCAGAGGCGATCACACAAGCGCCCGACGGGGAGGACAATGTCGTCGAAGGTCAGGGCGGTGTCGCGGGGAATATCGCGGATCAGGCGGCATTTTTCGGCCAGGCCCATCGGCAGCAGGTTTTCCGCGCGGGCAAGGGAACTCTTTTCCGCTTGGCCATACACAGTGAAACCGCCGATACCGTCGAGGATTTCCCCGGCGTGCAGTTGTTTCTTTGCGACGGCAATTACGTCGACCTTAGGTGCGTCGATTGGCGCGGTGACGACATCTTGGAACTCCACGACTCGGGCGATCGAATTCGGAACTTCAAGGAAGCAGAGATGGTAAGGTGTATAGAAGCTGTAAAGGGGGCCGTC
Source organism: uncultured Opitutales bacterium (assembly GCA_964645585.1). Taxonomy (GTDB): domain Bacteria; phylum Verrucomicrobiota; class Verrucomicrobiia; order Opitutales; family T3Sed10-336; genus DATGSL01. The sequence goes on along the minus strand of CAZYAN010000025.1, from coordinate 12,985 downwards.
ACCCAGCTTGTACAATTTCAAGTTCTTTTTAATAAAAGGGTCATCGGTCGCACCGAATACAAAAACACCGGGACCCGGCTGCGCGCCAACGACATAATCAACGACGCCGCCGAGCTGATCGAGTTCGTCGGCGTTGTACGTTTCCGTCAATTCGTCAACGTGGCGATTCCAGTCGCGCCCCAGCATTCCGCGCTGGGCAACGGTCATGCCGGTGGCATTAGCCGTTACCGCCTGTTCAAACGAGATTTTGGTGCCATCGGCAAAACTGGTGACCATGTTGACGTTCTGGTCCCATTTTCTGGCAAATTCCGCTTGTGTTTCCGGAGTCCTGTAGGTGTCGTGGAGGCCCTTGATATTTCCGCAGAGGAGCGGCTTTAACCCGAGGCCTTGAACGAACCGATAAAGGTTCAGGGTGACGCCGGGCTGATCGCCATCAGAACCGCTGAAAACCACGCCCGCCCGCTGGGCTTCCTCTTTGAGGATCGGTCCCAGCGTCGCCTCCAGCTCCGCGTTCACCAGGATGACCGGTTTGCGGTGCTCAAACGCGTGCAGGCAGACGCGACTCCCGTATTCGATTGTTCCAGTGACTTCAACAATGACATCGATACCATCCGCCTCACAGAGCAGATCGGGGTTGTCCGTAAAACTCGGTCGCCCCGATCTGAGGTTTGTTTCCAAATCAGAAACGGAGCTGACGAATGAAGGATCCGGAACCTTCGCTCGCTCGAGAACCTGTTTCGCTTTCTCCGGGTGCCGGTTGGCGATTGCTGCGACTGTCATGCCTTTCGTGTGACAGAGCACTTGGTGAGCGATGGCACCTCCAAGAGTCCCGGCCCCGACAATTCCCACCTGAATCGGGCGTCCCTGAGCGGATCGGCGTGCAAGATAAGTATCGATTAATAGCATTGGATTCGTGTGTTGTGCCGCGCGGCTCAGATGAGGCGGGGCTCCTCAGAAACAGCTGGCGGTCCGTGTTCTTGGCCGATCAATGGCCAGTTGGCGTCTTTGTCGGAAATTGCTGTTACCGGCAGCGGCCATTTCAGTTTAAGTGCCGGGTCGTTATATCGAAGGCCGCGCTCGTGCATTGGACTGTAAAACTCCCCGGTTTGGTACAAAAGTTCCGCGTCGTCGCTCAACGTCTGGTAGCCGTGGGCGCACATCGGCGGTATATAGAACCCGCGCCGATTTTCGGCCGACAGTTCAACGCCGACGTGATGCATGAACGTCGGCGACTCGGGCCTGAGATCGATGATTACGTCATAGAGGGCGCCGCGTATGCAGCGGATCAGCTTCGATTCGGACGCTGGCGCCACCTGGTAATGCAGCCCCCGTAAGGTGCCCTTGTGGCGACTGTAGCAGAGATTAGTTTGGGCGACTCGTGGGTTGAGTCCTTGCTCGCGAAACTCGCGGGCGCAGAAGGTGCGGGCAAATAAGCCGCGTTGATCCGAGGGCCCTTCGAATTCAATGAAGTAGGCGCCTTGGATTCGAGCTGGTGTGAATCTCATGGAACTAATTGGGGACGGGCTTGACGGAGTTGACGGGATTTGCGCGGTTTGGCCGATCGGCGAGCACCGGAAGGCTGCCGTGCGGTGACATCACGCATGTATGCATCGATCTGATCGCGGGTGAACCGGGCCAGATCGTCGCTTTTCATTTCCATGGCAGCGCGGTACCAAGCAACCGTTTGCTGGACCGACTCGCGGAACGTCCAACGTGGACGCCAGTCGAGCAGACGCGCCGCCTTTTCAATATTTAGCGTAAGAACGGCAGCTTCATGGGGAGCGAAATCGGGCGTAAAATCCTGCCATTGTCCGGGCCAGCAACGGAGAACTTCGTCGACGAGAGCCTGGACTGTCCGTTCGGAGCCGGGGTTCGGGCCGAAATTAAACGTATCCAAATCCGGGTGATGGCCGGCGATAGAGGCCTGCGTTTCCGGGTGCATTCTTGCCGCCAGCAGGAGGTAGCCTCGAAGAGGCTCCAGAACGTGCTGCCATGGACGGATCGCGTGTCGGTTCCGAACGGGAATCGGCCGGTTTGCAATGAGATTGCGAATACAGTCGGGTATTATCCGGTCGGCTGACCAATCGCCACCGCCAATGACGTTGCCAGCACGGGCGCTGGCGACGCGAACCGGATGCGCTTTTTTGCCGTTAGCTGAGAAGAAGGAGCGCCGGTAGGAGGCAACAGCCAGTTCGGCGCAAGCCTTGCTGGAGCTGTAGGGATCGTGTCCGCCGAGTCGGTCGTTCTCGCGGTACCCGCGCCTGACACCGGTATTCTCGTAGCATTTGTCGCTGGTGACGACAACCGCCGCGCACGGGTAATCGAGCCGGCGAAGCGCCTCCAAGAGCCGTACGGTACCGAGGAAGTTAACCTCATGGGTCGCCTCAGGATCGGTATAGGAGCGCCGAACCAGCGGCTGCGCGGCGAGGTGAAAAACGACATCGGGCCGGGCATCGTTCAGAGCGGCGGTCAGCTTCTCGGAATCGCGAACGTCGCCGGACCGGTGGTCGAGACGGCTCGCGAGGCCGATCTGGTCGCACATGGACGGATCCGCATTCGGTTCCAAACTGAATCCGGTCACGCGGGCGCCCATCGACAGCAGCCACTCGCAGAGCCAAGAGCCTTTGAACCCGGTATGTCCGGTGACAAAGATGCGGCGTCCCTTATAAAAGCGCACCCAGTCGGGCGGGGGTTTCTTATTCGTAAGCAATGGCGTATCCATTAGATTGATATGTAAAAGCCGGTCCGGCAGCAGTGAATCAGGACCATATTTTCCACGGCGCATTCCCGGAATCCCAGAGGCGGTTGAGCAGCAGAAACTCCTGGTAGGTGTCCATCGGTTGCCAAAAGCTTTTATGTAAGTAGGCGCCCAGCTGGCCGTCCGCGCTGAGGTTGCGCATGGGATCCTGCTCGAGCATCATCCCCGGGTCATCGGGCAGATAGTCGAAGATCCGCTTGTTGCAGACCATATAGCCACCATTAATATAGCCGCCTTCGACTTGCGGTTTCTCGTTGAAACCCTGGACGGAATGCTCGCCGTCGAGTCCTAACTCGCCGAAGCGGCCCGGAGGGTGAACGGCGGTAAGGGTGACTGCTTTGCCGGAGCGTTTGTGGTGCTCGATGCAGGCGGGGATATCGATTGGCCCGACGCCATCTCCGTATGTAAAGAGAAAAGTATCCTCTTCGATATAAGGTTGAACCTGACGAAGGCGATAGGCCGTCATCGAGTTTTCGCCGGTTTCGGCCAAGGTGATCGTCCAGTCTTCCTCGTCGTGCCCATTGTGAAAAATGGTCTGCGGATGGTGCCCAAGCTTCAGGGTCATATCGCACGTATTCCAACTGTAGTTGCGAAAATAGTCTTTGATGATATCGCCTTTATAGCCGAGGCAGAGGACAAACTCTTTAAAGCCGTAATGAGCGTACAGCTTCATAATATGCCACAGAATCGGACGATTTCCGATTGGCAGCATGGGCTTCGGACGAAACTCGGTTTCTTCGCGGAGGCGGGTGCCTTTTCCGCCGCAGAGGATGACAACTTTCATATGAGAGACGGGAACAAAGAGTATTCAGATCAATGGGAAGGGTTGCGGAGCGCCCGGCCGATGACCGGCTTGCGGGCTTGTTGTATTGTCCGGGCGGATCCGCTTTCCGGCGGCAAAACGGGATCGGCTGCGTTGTGCTGTATCAGCGGGCCGCGCCGGCTTCCGATGAGCCATCCGAGACACCACAACCAGGCGCCGAAGTCTTTGCGCTGAAACCGGAGCAGACGCAGCGAGAGGAGTACGACTTCACGGAGCTGGTCACTGGCGGGGAGGGTGTCGGGCGCGAATCCCGCTGACCGGAGGTCGCGCCGAAGGCGCCGGAAGCTTTGGCCTTGGAGAAAAGCTTGGTGAAAAAGGCCAGGCAGCGTTTTTCGCAGCCTGTAGTGGACGAAAGATTCAGGGACTGGCGCTGGTTCCAGGCCGAACTGTCGCTGGAAGCGCCAGCAAAGCTCGATATCTTCAAGCGCGCGGAGGTTTTCATTGAAGCCGCCAACTTCGAGAAGCACTTCGCGGCGGATGCCCATATTCGATGCGCTCGCCCACGGAAGATTGCCGAGCGCGGTTGAGACTGCGGCCTCGTGAAAGAAGAACGCGTCGGCGCGCGCATGCATCGCCCAGGGCGGGTTGATTTCAGTCACGATCAGGCGACCCGCGACAAAAGGCTCGCTGCGGAGCGCATTGCCCATCGCCTGCAGCCAGGTTCCGGGAACGAGATCGTTGCCATCACAGAAAAGGAGAACGTCGCCGGATGCGATTGCAGCGGCGGCATTGCGCGCATAAGCGTAGCCGCGCCGTGCGGTCGCCCGGAGAAGGCGGAGGTTGCCGATGGATCGCTTGAATTTGCGCGCAACCGAGAAGGTCCGGTCACTCGAATCGTTGTCGGCAACAATGATTTCCCAGCCGTCGCTCCAGGATTGTCCGCGCAAAGATTCCAACTGGGCAGGCAAGGTTGCCGCGCAGTTTCGGCACGGAATGATGACACTGACCTTCATGCTTTTCGATTAGAATTTCAAGCAGGCTTCGCCCCGTAACTTCCCCGCGGGATGTTCGTTTTAGCCGGTGCTCAATTGACTGTTGCTCGGGCTGAGGTCACGGCCGGAACGCCTCTGGAACCGGCTATCCAGTCGATCCGCGAAGAGAATACAGGAGCGAAGAAGTCGTTTCAATCGGGGTTGGTCCTCGTCGCTTCTTGAGCAAAGACACCGACAGCAGTCGGGTGAAACCGGACGGTTGGTAAGCGAGGCCATGGGGGAAACGCTCACTGATTTTTCCAAATCGATGAGCGGTATTGACTGCGGCAATACGATGCACCCGTTGACGCCTCACTGGAAGGGAACTGAAGCCGAGGAACCGGCCTTCATCCAGTTCGAGGCGGCGTGACGCGCTTGAGAGGCCGGAAGGTCCGCGAGGGCTCGGTAGAGTTGCCCATACCGGGTTGCCTGCAGGTGCAGCGGAAAACGTTCGACCGCGATCCGTCGGCCTTCGCTGCCGAAACTCTCCCGAGTTTTTGGAGAATCGACCAGTTCATCGAGGGCCGCCGCCAGGCCCGCGGCATCGCGCACGGGAACGATCAATCCGGATTTTCCATGAGCCACCATTTCCGGTATTCCGCCGGCGGCAAATCCGGCGACGGGCAGGCCGCACGCCATCGCTTCAAGGACGGTGTTGGGAAAATTGTCCTGAAGTGAGGGAACGACAAAGATGTCGGCGAGGTTGTAGATGACTGAGAGCAGGCGGTCGTTCGCGACGGGTCCCAGGTGAAGGTGCGGCAGGTCAACCGAGGTTTCCATCCGTCCGTTTCCGAGCGAAAGCAGAAACGGCCGTTCCCGGCACCGGAGTTGGCCCAGTGCTCGGGTCAGCCAATAGAATCCTTTTCGCTGGTTATCCGCGTAATCCGCGACAAAAAGCAGGACCGGCGCCGAGTCCGGGATGCCAAATCCTCGCCGCGCGAAACGAGCGTCGAGAATCGGACGAAAGATTTCCGTGTCGATTCCATAAGGAATGACGGTTGTGGAATAATCTTTGAGAAGACTGCTGAGGCGGGCTTGCCGGGCAAGCCAGTCACTCGGCGCCACGAAGAACAGCCGGTCTGAAAGCATCATTCCGAGAGCGCGCTTTTTGCGTTTCCATACTTCCCGCGAAAGGTCGTTCAAGCGCGACGAACCGAGCTGCGGGCACAGGCCGCACGAGTCCGTGTGGCGCCCGCATCCGGCGTCGAAATGACAGCCGCCCGAGAAGGCGTTCATGTCGTGGAGCGTCCAGATGACGGGAACTTCCGGGGGATCCGAGCGAAAGAAATTTTTCCAGTCGAGGAATTCCGCGACCCAGTGCAGATGGAGAATGTCACAGAACGGGAGACGGTTGCGAAGTTCAGGGCCAAATTGGCTGCGGTCTCCGTGAAACGCCTCGAACCCAGACGGGCGCGTGTCGGCATAACGTTTCATGGCGATCCGTATTGTTTCTCTGCGCCAGGCGCGTCCGACACGCCGCCACGGGGCCGGGTCGGGAAAAAAGGGAACGACCGATGGATCGCGAGTTCCTTTCGCTTCGGTGATAAAGATCGAATCGGCCCCGCGGCCGCGCAGCGCGCGGTGGAGTCCATAGGCAGCGCGGGCGGCGCCTCCACGGCTGTCTGACGCGCTGATGTGAACGATCTTCATTTCGAGCGAATTCGGTCGGGACGCGAAAGTTTGGCTGGGGCGGTCATGTCGCGGCGGTGGAAGAAAGTTCTTCGACGGAGTTGCTGATAGCAGTGACGAAGGACCAGACGCGCCAAAGCGGCGTCGGGCATTGCCGCCAAAATCCCGGCGATCGCCGCCGGACGGAGGGGGTGTTCAAAGAAACCGGTGCCATGGAGCAAGGCCTCGGCGTTCATCCGCCTGACGCCGTTTTCAATCAGTTTGCGCTGGTTCGGCGACTGCCGAATAAACTCGCGGGCCGGCGACTCACGGACGAAACGCAGAAACTGGTGTCCGGACCGGGCAATCGCGCGCGCGGAAGCGCTGCGTCCCTGCTGCGACGCATGGTCGCGCCAGTAGAAAACCGCTTCTTGGCAGAACCGGACTTCACCGGAAAGCGCCAGACGGAGAAAGAGCAGATTGTCCGAGTTCAGGCCTTTTTCAAAAGGCTGGTAGCGCAGTTTTCGCATCGTGGCTGTTCGGGCCATAATGGTCAGGAGATTGGCAACCGGGAGTTCTTCGATTTTCCAAAGCCATCGGGTGACGAATTCGAAGCCGTCGAAATGCAGCTTGTCGGGGAGGGGAAGGGTGCGGACGAGGTCTCCCGCGTCGTTGATGATCGCGTTCACCGGGACGGCGACCGTGGCCCGCGGAGATTCCGCAAGTGCGTTTGCGAGACCGCGGACGAACGACCGGTTGATGCGATCGTCATCGCAGACCATGGCAAAGAACTCACCTCGCGCGGCGTCGAGGCATTGGTTGAAATGGGTAATGATCGGAACCGCGGCGATGTTTCTCCGGTAGCGTATGCGCGGGTTGACATTTGCCATGGTCTCGACGAGCTCGCGGGTTCCGTCGGACGAAGCATTGTCCGAGATGAGAATTTCCAGATTCTCGTAATCCTGATCGAGGATGTCCTGAACGATGTGGCGCAAGAAATGGGCGCGGTTGCGTGTCGGAACCGCCAAGGTCACCCGCGGGCGGGCTGACGATGGATCCGCCCCGCTGCTCGCGGAAGCGGCGGGTTGTTGGATCGTCGAGTTTTTCTCGCTAGCTGCGAGCGCAGGTTGTCGCACACCGCCAAGGTACCGGAACTCGGGGCCTCCTGCCATCGGGAGCGACATTAGGAGTGGCTCGGCGCAAAACAGCGACCCGTTCAGGAAAAGACCGAGGTCAATTCCCTCAACCCGGGAGGTTGCCTTGTTCGCTGGCGGTACAGCTTTCGAGTCGGGCAAGCTCCGCGGCCAGCGCCTCCTTCGGATCCGAATCGGTGCGGTCCGCGCAGCTTGTGAGCAGGCAAAAGACGCTGATGAGGATCGCCCGGATGACAGCGGCGGGAGTGGCCACGGTTATTTCCTTTTACGGGATGCGCTCAATACAGCGTACGGCAGGCGGAGGAGGCGCTGGTTGCGGGCGAAAAGAATGTCGCCGTTCTCGTCCTGCGCAAAATAGGCGGCATGGCGAATCAGCTCCTCGCTCTTCATGGACCTCGGATCGAGGCGAAAGACGCGGCTGCGCGCTAATCCGTACCAATATCCGTCGGAGTGCAAATTGAGATAGCCGTTCACCCACTCGGTGGCTGGATCCGAAAGGGTCTCGTCAGGAAAAAGATTGATGACGTCGATCACTCGCAGTTGCTCCGGATCAAAGCGAAAAAGGAATTGTCCCGTAATGCCCCAGAGGATCCCGGACGGACCCGCCGTGAGCCCGGTAACCCCCATCTGGCCGGGAACAGGAGTGCCGGACCAGATTTTTTCGCCGGCTTCAATATCCCAAAGAAACAAGGTTCCCTCCTTCGCCGCCGGCTCGATCCCCAGTCCGCACGAGATGCTGGATCCGCCCGCGAGGAGTCCGCTCTGTTCGTGAAAGACCAAGGAGATAATGCTTTGATCTTGCACCACATTTCTGAACGTTTGGCGATCGCCGCTTTCGAGGTCGGCGACCGTGAGGGCGCCGCCGAGCTGACCCGCCTCCGGCACCGTGCCGATGGCGACCTGGCGGCCGTTCGACGCAAAGGCGAATGGGCGATCCTGCTGCTGTCCGATTTCGAAGAGCTTGCGGGGGTTCTTGCCGTAGTTCCACGGCTCGCGCGGATCGCAGCGAAAAATCTCGGCGCGGGGATAGACACCGATCAATAATTCTTCGCCGTGCGCGCCCCATCCCTCGATTTGGCCCATTCCCGGAAGGCGGACGAGCGTTCCGCTGGCCGGATCGTACGCCGCGGCGGCGCCAGGACTCAGATAACCGCCAATATAAACGCGTCCGTCGGGACCGGCCTCGATCGAGCGGATCGGTACAGGCGAGGCCTGGACGTCAGCAGTCAGACTTTTCCCTTTTCCTGTCTGAGGATTATACATCCAGTAACCGCCGCGCATATCGGTGCTGATGAGGCTCTGCCCGGGAAAGTCGGAATCGCCCAGGGCGAGCCATCCGTAGCTGCGAGCGCCGCCGCCGCGGGGGCGAAATCCGGTGGACGTCCAGTCACCGGTTTCTGGATCGAAGACATACAGGCTTCCGCTGAGCGAATAGAGTTTACCATCGGGTCCGGCTGGGGATGGCAGCGTCAGGCGGTGGTGACTCCAGTTTTTCGCCTCGGTATCATAAACAAGGTAGCCGTCCTGTGTTTTCACCGAGGTGAAGAGCAGGCCTTCCCGAAAGGCGAGGTTCATGATCAGGGTCGGGTGAACGTCCGGTGGCAGCGGGATCTCCGTCTTGTCGCCGGTCTTTCGATCGATTTGAAAAATCCGGCCTGTTCGGGCACCTGTTCCGACAAAAAGATGCTGTTCGCTGACGGCGATCGCGCGCGCGTAGGCTGCTCCCTCGGCTATTTGTCCAAAATCGCGAACGACTCCCGTTGCTGGATCGTACGCGAACGCCCGCCCGCCGGGGTAGGTGCCGCTGTAAACGGTTCCGTCGCGGGCGATGGCAATGGTCCAAAGATGCGTCTCGCCGGAAATCATGACACCGAGATCTTCGACCGCCGCGGCACCGGGTTTCCACCGGTACATCTTCCCCTGCATGCTGGTGGCTATATAAACGGCATCGTCCGGTCCGACGGCCATGCCCCACGACATCTTCGTGTTGGGGAGAGGCTGGGCGAAGACCCGTTTGCTGGTGCGCACGTCGATAACATTAAAGAGTGCCGGCGGGCCTTTGACCAAGACATAGAGATACGGCTCGCCCTCTGGCCCAAGGCCATAAGCGGCGTCGGCGATAACGACCGCCGAGATCGGCGTGCCCAGATCAATCAGTGCCTCTTCGCAGGAGGCGAGTGCGGCCGAGGTCCACGTAACAACGGACAAAACCAGCGTCAGACAAGACGAGGGAAGGGAGCGAAGGCTGGCGGACAGATTCGGAAGCATTGTCGCGAAGACTACACCGCCCTCCGCTGCCTCGCCAAGTGAAAGCGCCGTTTCGAGGGGACGTCCTTCCATTCTGCCTGACTGAGAAGATCGCCGTCGGTTTCTTGGATTGCCCTTTGTCCGCTGCGGAGGTCGAGGGAAAGCGGGTTGAAGGGAAAAGCCTGCTGAAGGCGCCTGTCAGGCGAGTAAGAATCCAGCTGGCGCGTTCAAGCGGGAATGGCGAGTTCGAGTGACGTTTTCGAATTTCGCACTTCCCCTCATCCGGCGCGGAGAACGATTTCGCGGATGCCGCTGCAGCCTGGGAGAGCCTGGATTCGCTGGAGGAGAAGTTTCCGGTGAAAAAAGAGCTCCTGCCGGACAACCGGGTTGGTCACCGCGATCAGCGCGCGGCGCTCGTTCTCGATCTTGAGGAGATGGACAAAGCCCGCGTTTGCGGGGCCGACGATTTTGTCCCAGTTCTCCATGATCGCCGTTTCCAGAGACGGCAGGCCGATCCGGAATTGGTCGACAATCTCGGCGATCGCGTCTCCGACCGGCCGCGTTTCGCGCAGTTTCGACCGGCTGCGGTCGGGCGGCAGCCCCCGGAAAGAGGCGATCAGGTTTTCGATGTGGCGCGGAAACGACATTCGTTTTCCGAACCGGTCACTTCCGCTCGCGTTCCCGCTCGCGCGGCGGGAGGCGGGATGGGACCAGCATGACCGGGCCCGCGAATCGTTTCAGAACGCCTCGGGTGGTGCTGCCGACGATGAACTCGTACAGGGCGCCGTGGCCATGGGATCCCATGACGACGAGGTCAATGTTGTGTTGATGGGCGACATCAATAATCGATTCCGCGGGAGACCCCTGCACGATGACCGTCTCCGCGTCGAGGTCGGATGAGGCGAGCTTGTCGCGGCATCGTTCGATTTCATCTTCCGCTCGTTCCCGCTCCTTTTGCAGGGCTTCGGGTGCCTGGTCTTCCGTGATCCCGTACGCGGTCATGACGATGGATGGCGTGATGACATGAACGAGAAGCACCTTCGCGCCCAAATCGCGGGCGAGATCGGCGGTCGTCTCGAGGACGCGTTCTGTGACGTCGGAAAAATCGAGCGGAACTAGGATCTTCTTCATGCGGCGGATTGCGTTCGGAGGCAGGATGATTGTGCTGGATGTACGAGGAAAACGGAATCAGGTTACGAACCGAAAAAGCGGCTGGCAAGCAAGACCGGTTGCGCGGGAGCGCCGGTTGTCGGTTATTGGTTATCAGTTATTCTTATTCGGCGGCGAGACACCTTTGCTTTTACACTTCCGGAGTCCCTCCACGGCTCACGCCGGCAGCGGTGAAGCTGTTCAGGCGGATTTGCGCTGGTCGCGGCTGCCGATCGCTTCGCGGACCGCTTCGACGATCCGGTTCGCGCTGATCCCGAAGTGGTCAAGCAGCTCCGCCGACGAGCCGGATCGAGGAAGACCGGTTACCGCAAGTCTCGTGAACGCGCGGACCGGATAATTGGCAATCGCGGCCAGCACCGCTTCGCCGAGGCCGCCTTCAGGATAATGATCTTCGACCGTGATGATAATTCCGGTTTCTTCGGCCGCGCGAATCAGCACGCTTTTGTCGATCGGCTTAATGGAATAACAGTCGAGGACCCGGACAGGGATGCCGTCCCGCGCGAGCCGCTCCGCTGCCCGCAGTGCCTCATGCACGGTGATGCCGGCGGCGACGATTGTGGCGCGGTCGTCCGTGGACTCCTTCAGGATCTGACTGCCGCCGATCCGAAAGGTTTGGTCGCGCTCGTAGATAACCGGGGTCGCGGGCCGGGCGGTTCGAAGATAAACGATGCCGGGCCGGGCGGCCGCGAGCACGACGCAGCGTTCCGCGGCGACGGCGTCGGCGGGAACGAGAACGGCCGCATCGGGAATCGTCCGGAACATCGCGATGTCCTCCAAGCCCATTTGCGACGGTCCGTCTTCGCCGATGGAGACACCGGCATGGGATCCGCAGAACTTGATATTGGCGCGCGAAATCGCGGCCATGCGGATTTGATCGAAAGCGCGCGTCAGGAAGCAGGCGAACGTCGAAACAAAAGGAACTTTTCCGACCGCGCTGAAGCCGCTGGCCATGCCAACCATATTCTGTTCGGCGATGTAGCACTCAAAAAACCGATTGGGAAAGGCCTCCGCGAATGTTTCCGAATAAGTGGAATTCTTGACGTCGCCATCCAGCGCGACGGCGCCCGCAAGATGTTCGCCGAGCCGCGCGAGAGCCTGTCCGCAGGCTTTGCGCGTCGCAATCTCGTCGCCAACTTTATACTCCGGCGGGGGCAGGGCGAGGCTGCCGGGTTCCCGGTCGGCGGGCATCGGCTCCCGCGCCGGGGCGCTGGGGGTTGCGAGGCGCAAGGGTTCGTCCAGTTCGGGAGTGCCGATTTCGCGTAGCGCCTCTTCCAGCAGGTCGGGAGCGACCGGCTTGCCGTGGTGGTTCTCGGCGTCCTCAAGTGCGCGAACGCCTTTCCCTTTTACGGTTTGGGCGAGGATAACTGTCGGACCCTCTTTCCAAGCGATCGCTTCTTGGTACGCGCCGATGACTTGGCGGACATCGTGGCCGTCGATCGCAATCGTTTTCCAACCGAACGCGCTGAAGCGGCTGACATAGTTTTGGACGTCCTTTCCCGCCATCGTGGCCTGGCTTTGGCCGAGCCCGTTGATGTCGACAATCGCCGTCAGGTTCGCAATGCGATAATGTCCGGCCAGTGCGGCAGCCTCCCAGACGGCGCCCTCGGCGGTCTCGCCGTCGCCGAGAAGCACATAGACGCGGTTGTCGACGTTGTTCAGGGGCGAGGCGAGCGCCATTCCGAGCCCGGCGGAAAGGCCTTGTCCGAGCGAACCGGTGGCGACATCGACCCATGGCGCGCGGGGGGTCGGGTGCCCCTCCAGTTCACTGTCGAATTGGCGCAATGTCTCGAGTTTTTCGATCGGGAAAGCGCCGGCTTCGGCAAGAGCGGCCCAAAGAATCGGCGCCGCGTGGCCTTTGGAAAGAATGAACCGGTCATTGGCCAGGCTTTTCGGATGTTCGATATCGAAGCGGAGGAACTGGAAAAAGAGAACGGAGACGAGTTCCGCGCAAGACATGCAGGAGGTCGGGTGGCCTGATTTGGCAGCCGCGGTCGCGACGATGGAATGGCGGCGCAAGCGGTCCGCCATGCGTTCGAGGGAACGAAGTCTGTTTTCCGACGCTTCCATAATGGAAACAGCTTACACGGGATCGCGGCGAATGCTTTCCGTTCGGCGGGGTTGCTTGTGGAATCAGGGAAAACCGGCGGGGGCGGACGCGGGAAATCCCAAGCGCGCCGTGCGGGCGCCGACGGTTCTCTTACCGATCGAAAAGGTACAGGTTCAGGACATAGGTAACAAAAAAGGTTCAGGACAT
>CAZYAN010000024.1:51883-60915 GCA_964645585.1 uncultured Opitutales bacterium | reverse complement strand
TACGGTAATAGCGCCGCCCCTGTCAACCGCCTTTTCAGATTTTTTCCTGAAAATGCAATTCCATCGAAATCTGCACCAGATCCTCCTCCATGTGAATAGCAACCCAACATCGAACATCCTCGAAACCATCGACAGCACCCAAAAGATCTTCAGCTATCCCGCCACACTGAAAGGCGCAGTCGACGGCACGCCGGGTGTCGGCAAGCTGGTTTCAACACCCCAGTGACCGCCGCAGGCGGAGGGCAATCACTCAACTTCACTCGACCGCGACCCGCCGTGCCCACCGTGACGGTGCCAGCAAACTGGAATATTCTCCGTCGCTCACTCGCTCCGGCCGCTCGAAGACCCAAAAACTCCCGTCCCGCGCCAACGCGTAGATCCCGTCATCATTCGTCAGAATCGCGACCCATCCAGATTCTCCGCTCAGTCGTTTAGTGGGATTTTCAACCCGCCTTCGCGATGTCCACAAATTCCCCGATTGATCGAGCGCAACAATCCCACCCCATGAAGGAACGGCGGCTTTCCAGTCGCTTCGATCTCCCAGCCGCTTTGGATGAAGCGCCTGCGCACGCCAATGCCACCAATGCCACAAAGTCCCATCGCTGCCTACTCCCAAAGTGCTTTCAAACCTTCCCGCGACATTTCTAAATCCGCTTCCCACAGATGGAAAACGCCTGAATTCACTCCAACCTTTGCCATACCGCACCCAAGCACTTCCATCCTTTTTAGTCCCTAAGGACGTGCGGCGGCTAGCAAGTATTCGTGCCCAATCCGCATCCTCTCCCACGCGCTCAGGTTCTCCGACATAAGACGTCGTGCCCCCTTGTTCCAATCGAAACGCCCAGTTCCATCCCCACCCCCAGAGCGTCCCGTCTTTTCGAATAGCAAGCAAATGATACCGCCCGCCCGCCAGATCGATCCATTCCCCGTCCGCCAAGGGCTCCATCACGAATCCGTTTCGCCTGCCGAAAATCCGCCACAAGCTCCCGTCTTGCCGGATCCCGCAAATCTCGTCGCTGCTCCCGCCGATCTTCGCCCAATTTCGTGTTTCCAAAAACTCGCCATCTTCCGGAAACGAAACCCCCTGCGCCCCCTCACGCGCGCCGTTTCCAGCCCAAAGCCGTCCATCCGGCAAATGCACCAGCCACCGCGACGACCCCGGCATTTGATAAATATCCGCCCCGTCCTTCAGCAACGGCTCAGCCGCATCGATCGCCGCCGTCGGATCCGCCAGAAATAATTCCCAGGTTCGGTAAAACGTCGCGGCGGTCAGTCCAGTCGCCAGCGCCCCTCCCGCAACAATCACCGCGAAATTCCGCCCAAAAATCCTCCGGTCCACAATCTCCGCCCGAAAATTTCCGCACGCCAATCCTGCACAAACCAAAACTCCCGTCACCATACAAACCCAGGTCCATAGACTTCCGCCCGCCCAAAGCTCCTGAACGATAATGATCGTCATCCCGCCTCCGCCCAATAAGACCACCGCCAGAACCAGCGCTCCGAGCATACTTCGCGTAATCGACGAGGCGAAAAGCGAAACCGCCGTCGCGGTCAGCGCATACGCTGCGAGAATCCCGATCCGGCTGTCCAAGAAAAGCAGCCGCACTCCCACAAGCTGAGCCAGGACGGCCGGCTCCATTCCTCCTCCTTCCGCAGTGATTCCGCCCAGCGACGCCGCAGCCCCAGATACCAGCGCTGGGAGCAAAACGCCCAGTGACAGCGCCACGCCGAATGTCACGACAAGTTTGATACAAAGCTGCCGAGCCGTCGACACCGGGAGCAATCGCATCCCCGTCAGCAACCCCAGTCTCCTTTCCTCCGCGATCGCTACGGCGCCCGCCAGCAGCGGCAGAAGCAGAATCAGCAAACTGTACATCGTTCGGAACCCATCCCCTGTCTCGCTCCGTTCCGCATCGCTCAGAATAACTTCTACCACGAGCGCAAGCAAAAGCACTGTCACGCCGCAAACCAGATTCACCCGTTGCAGCCGCCATTCCTTAGCCAGCAAACTTCGCACCGGCCGTCCGGTCACGATAGTTCCCGCGACGTGCTCTCTCCCGCGCCGCTCCCTCCGCCACGGTGCCGATACCGTCAAATCCCCCAGCCACGGCCCCAAATCCTCTGCGGTCGCCAACAACCCGAAACTCCATCGAAACGCGGCGATCGCGTAACCGCCGACTGCCAAGACCGCCGCCCCGAAAATCCAGCTTGGAAATCCCTTATCCGCCATCGGCCCTAAAACCGGGACAAGCAGCGATGGCAGCAGCAGCGAAAAGGCGAACGCCGGCAGCGCCTGCCGAAATAAAAGAGTTGTCACGAAACCCGTTCCGCCAATCGCAGCCGCGACGGCTAAACTCGCCGTGCCGAGTCTCCAAGAAAACCTTTCTCCCATCCCGGAACTCAACCAGAAAACCAGCCAAACCAGAACCGCGCCCGCAGCGAAAACGGCCAGCTTCCGCTTCCAGATTACCTTCCGCGAAACCGGTTGGCTCAAGATCGTTTTCCACATTCCCCCCGCGATCTCCCGCCCGAAAACCGAAACCGCCAGCAGCAGAATTCCGAGCGCAAACGCGATCCCGTTTCCCCACCCGAAATCGATATCGATCGGAGTCGCCGGACGCGGCAACCACTGAAACGGCACGGCGGCCAAGGCCATTGCGACTCCCCAAGCCGGAAGCAGTAACCGGATCTCCTTTCGCAATCCGGCGTTCATGACACCTCCTCCTTAACCGTCTGCGCCGCCACGAAAATCTCCTCGAGCGAAAGTGACTCCGCCCGCAAATCCTCCGGCCCCATTGCCCGCAATTCCGCCTCAATCCTGTCGCTGCTCCCATTCGCCAACACCTCGACATTCCGGCCGTCCCGCCGAATCCGCAACGCCCCCGCCAAAGCGATCTCCCCCACCGGCGCCGAAAATCGCGCTCGAAACTTCCGAAACCGCGAGCGCGCCTCATCCGCCTCCATCGTCAGCAATTCCCGGCCGCCGTCGATGATCGTGAACTCGTCGATCACTCCCTCGAATTCCGATATCAAGTGTGTGGATACAAATACCGTCCGGTTCTCCGGATCCGTCGCCTGATAAGCACCGATTACCGTTTCGATAAACTCCCGCCGCACGATCGGATCCAGTCCTGACGTCGGCTCATCCAGCACCAGCAGCGGCGGCTCCGGACAAACCGCCGAAATCAGCGCCAGCTGCGTTTTCTGCCCCTTCGACATCACCGAGGCCTTCTGATTCTCCGGCAACCCGAACCGTTCGAGCAAATCCCTCTCGATCTCCTGATTCCAATGCTTCCGAAATGATGCGAAATACGCTAACACATCCCGCACCGTCATCCATGGATAAAACGCCACCGCGTCCGGCACATAACTCAACAGCTCCTTCACCGCGACCTCCTCCCGTCGAGGCTCTCTCCCGAACACCCGGACCGTCCCGCTATCTGGACGAAGCAGATTCAGCAAGCATTTGATCGACGTCGTCTTTCCGGCGCCATTGCGCCCGAAAAAGCCGTAACATTGCCCGCGACGAACGGTCAGATTAAGCTGATTCACCGCCTCGAGTTTTCCATACCGACGCGACAGCTCCCGAATCTTGATCACTGGTTCTTTCCTATCCAACGTCTCCATAAATACAGCCCTCCGTTTTCACCGTTGTCCGTCGTTCCGGCCGCCGAGCTTCCCGGCGAAAAAATATGCCAAACGCTCTCGCGCCAGCCGCAAAAAAGTCTCCTCGTCCACCTGCAACTGACGCGCCATGACCACTGCGGCATCGATCTCCCTCGCCAGCAGTTCCTCCTTTGCCTTCTCGGTAAAACGCGATCCCGCTTTTCGCACAAAACACCCCTTCCCGGGCAGGCTCTCAATCACCCCCTGCCCCTCCAATTCTGCGTAGGCCTTCGCGATCGTATTCCGGTTTACACGCAACTCCTCCGCCAGCCCCCGAATACCCGGCAACGCCTCCCCCGCTCCGATCTCCCCCGAGGCCACCGCGAACCGAATCTGATCCACCACCTGCAAATAAACCGGCTTCCCCGATTTATAATCCACCCGAACAAGCATGATTACTGTCATAGTCGCCTATGACAGTGAGGCAACAAAAAACTTTCTATTTTTTTGAATCCGTTTTCATCACTGGGGACCCGGTCATCGCCGAAACCATCGAAAACGGAAAAACCCAGCTCCTCGTCGTCGTCAGCTGAGAGCGCCAGCGTCCGGTTCCCCAGCGCCAACGGCGCGTCATACCTCAGCCCAGGGCAGCGCCCTCGGTCCTGGACAAAAAACAACACCGAGGCCTGAAGGGCCGCCATAATCGTCAGGTGATGGATGAAGATGCAAAGAAAGCGAATCATCCATCGCCCTCCCCCCGCCCGTTCGATTTCGGAAAAATCGAGATGTTCCGATGCCCCATCGTCTCCCTCTGTAATTGACATTTCAAATCCTCGAATGAACCTCGTTTCATGCGCCTTGATAAATCGGCTTTCACCCGACAGAGCCTTGCCTCGGCAGCGAATCATCAGGACGCCTATGCCGAAAAATCGTGGCGTGAGCGGGGCGAAATCTTCCGTTACCTCATGCAGGTGAATTTCGGGTTTCTAGGAAGCGAGTGGCCAAAGATGGACAAGTCCGTCGTCCGAAAGCGCAAATCGACGTGAAAGAACTGGAACCAAACCTGCTGAATCCCGATTTCGTCGATTTCCTGCAATCCATTCACGCCAGTCGCGTCGAGTCGATCCTCGTCGGAGGTTATGCCGTCGTCTTGCATGGCTACCTTCGAACAACTGGGGATTTGAATCTCTGGGTGCGGCCGACGGCGGCAAACTACCGTCGCCTGCGACAAGCATTCGCGACCTTTGGTTTGCCGACTGATGCCATCAGTGAAAAGGATTTCCTCGCACCGGAACAGCGGGACGTGTTCACGTTTGGACGTCCGCCAGTTGCGATCGACATTCTCACACACGTGAAAGGACTCGAATTTGAGGCCGCGTTCGGAATGGCGGAGATGGTCCGCGTGGACGGCGCACCTCTGCGGTTACTGCATCTGAACCACCTCAAGCAGGCAAAGAAAGCCGCGGGACGACACAAAGATCTCGACGATTTGGAGCATCTCCCGGACCAATGATAGGATTCGGGCAGCGCGGGCCGGTCCGACAGGAGCGTCCTTTTTAGCGTGCGCGTTCCAGAACCCTGAAAACCGAAGGACCGGAAGGGGCGGGCCTCGACTTCTATTAACTGAAGCTCGTGTGAGCGGATGAAGAATGAGCGAAATTGCCACCGGTTCTCATGGAAGCAGCCCGCAAGCTCGGAGGCTTACGCTACGTGCGTGCAACCGCGTTTACTTCGTACATAGAAGCCGTCCGTAGCTCAACTCTCCGAAGTTGAGTTCCTTCGCCCCCTGGTGCAATCCGGGACGAAATGCCTTCGACGCCATTGGTTTCATACATCGGAATTATCCGATGCTCGATCGCACTGTCGTTCAACGGGCTTTTCCATGTCATGTTACTTGACCCCGTACCAAGGACTGACTCCGTGCCGCCCAGCGCTCTCACGGCTCCGCCGGTTCGGCCCGGACGCGATAAAAGGCTGACGGCGCTTCCGAGGGAAATCCTGAATCATCCAAAAGCAGTAGACTGCGATCGTCCTCGTGGATTATATCAAATTCCGTCAGCGGCAGCGCCGTCCAGTCCGTCAGGTCTGACGACTGCTCGATGAGGAGATCCAATTCCGATTTATCCCGCAGGCGCGGCAGGTTGAAGACGAGCCGGTCGCCAGCTTCACCATAAAGCCACGCCGGCCGCACCTCGACCTTCGGCAGGTTTTGCCGTTCCGGCGAATGAGTATCCAAAGAAAACGCGTAGCGAAAAAGGTTCGAGACGCCGAAGCCGCCGGGATCGGACAGCGGGTCGGAAATCTCCGGGTTCTCCAGTTCCTCGGTCGTATAGGAACTCTCCGCCAGCCAATCGAGATAATCGCCCTCAACCGTGAGTTCCGCCGGCATCGACCAAATAGTCCTAACCCCGTCGTCAATGGAAACGGTGTAGATTCCTTCATTCGCCAATTGCGCACCCGATGCCGGCTGATAGAACGGCGCGGCAGCGCCCGGAATCGGCACCCCATCGCGGTGCCACTGATAAGTCAGAATGGCGGAAGAAGATGCCGTTACTTCGAACGAAAAGGATTCTCCGACTGCAACAGTCAAATCAGACGGCTGCTGTTGAATCGCTGGTAAAGCGGGCGACCCATAGAGGGCGCCCGGAACCCCGACCGCCACCATTCGCCCCGCCCCGGCAGCCACATCGGTGAACTGCCGCTCGTGCCCCGTCTCCTCAATCGTCCAGTGTTTCCCATCTGATGAATAAACGACCTCTCCTTCCCAGCCGGTCGCGACAAATGTTCCGTCAATAAACCGCACGCGGGAAAGGGAAATCGACGCATCCATCGGATACTTCAGCCACGTTTCCCCATCCGCAGACACCAGAACAAGGCCTGCCATGCTGACCGTAACGAACCGCCCGTTCCCATATGCAACCGAATTGAGACTGTCTACTCGATCGCCTGACGCCGGACGCCAAACGGCTCCATCCTCCGAGCGATAAATCGCGCCATCCTGTCCAACTGCAACGAATACGCCTTCGCCAAAGGTCACGCCCTGCAGCGACCATTCTTTCTCCGTTTCCGGCGTATAAATTCCATCTTGGAACACGGCGGGATTCCAAGTGAACAAATCGTCGGAATACCGGATTGTTCGATTCCCGCCCACGACAACATACCGGCCGTTCCCATACGCCGCCGATCGGAGAAACCGGTCGGTCCCGGAATCGCGCGGAGTCCACAACTTGCCGTCTTCGGACGTGGTTATGGTGCCGTTGCTGCCGACCGCCACAAACTGCCCGCCCGCATAAATGACGTCCCAGAGCGTATCGACGGCGGCTGACGGAATTCCCTCGATCCATGCCTCGCCATCGAATGAAACGAGCGCTCGCCCGCCTGACGCGAGCGCAACGAAGCGGTCATTTCCAAACGTCACCGTCTCCACCCGTCTCGCGGGTGCCCGCAGATCGGAATACTGAACTCGGCCGCCGCGCAAAATCACAAGATTATCACCATTGCCCGCCAGCGTGTCGAAACCATCGTGATGGAGTGCAGACACGACACTGCCTCGCCAGGTCACACCGTCGATCGACTGCAGTAAGGTCGTCGGTCCTTGACTCCGTTCACTCCTGAGCGCCAGGAACCGGCCCCGCGCATAGGCGAAGTCGCTGACCTTGGGCTGACTGGATGTCTCGATAACGACATCCCAATGAATGCCATCCGCTGATGTGAGCACCCGCGATGGAGTCGCCGCCAGAAATTTTCCCGCGAAATAACGCAGTGCGTGAGGCACGTCTAAACCGAATTCGGTAACATTGTGCGGCTGCCAATTCACACCATCCGACGAAGTATCCGATCGAGACGCACCGACCGTTACAAACACACCGTTGCCATACGCGACACCGCCCGCGACCGAGGTCGATTCTGTCGACCGATCGGTCCAGTTCTCACCATCACTTGACGTAAAAAGCGCCTTCTGCCCAGCGGCAACCCATAGACCGTTTTCATACACGACCCCGGTCAACGGCGGTATCACACCGGTTTCCGCAACCGTCCACTCACTGCCATCGTTCGTATGCACAATTACCCCCGAAGCCGGGCCGCCGTCGCCAACCGCGACAACCTTCCCGCCACCGGACGCCACCGAAACAAGGTTGGCTGAGACATCGTACGCGGCGGTCCATATCCGGCCGTCCGGTGAAGTCGCCACCATTCCGGCGTCGCCGACGGCAATGTATTGATCGCCGGTCCACAAGGCGTCTCGCACGTGCGGCAGGCCGACATAAACTTCTTCCCAATTATCCGGTGGCGCCGACCACGAAATGTTCGTCACTTCTGTCCACTGGGCGGCGGCTTGGCATCCAATTACAAAAACTCCCGCGACAGCGGCGCGCATAAACAGGTTGTTCGTCAGTCGGGATATCGCGGGAAACTTCATGTCCAAGCGTCTATTCATAGCTTCTTCAGGAATTACGGGGCGGGCATCTCGCCGCGGAGATAAAAATAAAGAAAGTTCCAACTGCTCGCATTCGCATTGACCTCCTCCAGTGAGACGGATCTCACATATCCGCCGAGATGCAGCACGTTCATGATGTCGTCATGGGAAGGCTGAGCGATGATCATTCCGAGGTTTCCAGGGGCATGCGTCCAGCCGAAGTCAAAACAAAGCGGCTCGTTCGGTTTTCGATAGATGGTGTCGTTCGCAGCGAAACGAAACGCGCCATCAGGGCCACGATACGTCCAGACATACCCCATGCGGATGATCCTGTTGTCTTCGTTGATCTCGTCCGCTCGGCGATAAGTCGGATCCATCTCATACACGGTCGGCGATAGAGACGGACAGATCAGCGGGTGCGGCGTGCTCAGGTAGGCATGGTCGCCGAACCCGCCCGCCTCTTCCGCCAGAAGTGCGCCGTACATCCGTCCGTCTCCGACAAACGTGCCGTCCATGTTCGCGGAGGGAGCGATGACGGGATCGGCACTCGCTGGAAGCCGGCCGTCATGCTCCGAAGCGTAAACATAAGTCGCCGCGCCCAGTTCGTGGAGATTAGCGCGGCACTTGGCTAAGCCCGCTGAATCGCTTCCGAGGCTGAGGAGGGGCGGAAGCAGCGAGGAGATTGTGCCGAGGATGACAAATAAAACCAATCCTTCGACCAAGGAGAAACGCGGGTATTTTTTCATGGATCAATCTGACTTCCAGGAGAACCCGTGGAACAACGGGGCTCGCAGGTATCCAGACTCATACCATCTCTTCCGGTCAGGTGTCACTCGAAAATCCCGAAAGTCGCGCCTTCGCGCGGAAAATATACCTCGGTACACCGCAACAGCCCCCCACCGATCGGGATCAATCACCGCCGTCGACGCAACTCGAACCAATTCGTGAAATTGCCTGCGGTTCCCGTGGAAGCAGCCCGCAAGCTCGGAGGCTTACGCTACGCGCGTGC
>CAZYAN010000024.1:28502-51783 GCA_964645585.1 uncultured Opitutales bacterium | reverse complement strand
AGTGGACGCGATAGCGGTTGTCGCCGACTGGCTCGGCGTCGCGCTCGACCGTTTCGGTCGTCCAAGTGATCAGATCGGTCGAGGTTTCGACGGATACGTGATCCAGCCAATCAGCCGAGAGTTCAAACTGCAGCGTGAGGCGTCCCAATTCATCGAGGAACGGCGACGGGAGCGCCTCGCGGCCGCTTTGCCAAGGATCGAGATCGAGAGCGGCTTTTAATAAATTGGGCACGCCGTCGCCGGCGGGCTGCGCGGCGGGTCCGGCGATGTCGGGATTGGCGAGTTGTTCGGGCGTGAAAGTTTCGCGCTGCCAGCGCTCGTACCGTGTGAAGAACCAGCGGCTGTCGAGCGCGCCGGTTTCGGCGAAGCGCCAGGTGTCGCCGCCGTCAGGAGAAAACAGAAGCATTCGGCGCAGGTAACGGCCGAGTTCGGGAGTTTCGCCGAGCGTGTTATCGAAGTAGCTTGCGGACAGAAAGAGCCGCCCGCGCTGGTCGAGCGAGAGTTTTTGATAATAGATCGCGTAGATGCCGCGTTCGGGAATGACCAGCGGGACCGGCTCGGTCCAGTCGCCGCCTTTCGGTTTGCGCTGATACGAAAGAGCGGCGTAGTAGGCGGCGTCATTGAAATATTTGTCAGCGTAGCGCCATTGGCGGAAGGCGAGGTGCAAGGTGTCGTCGGCGTCGCACACGAGCGAAACATACGTTTGCCCGCCGCGTTCGGGTCCGTTCCCGTTCGAGTTTCTCCAGCCTTTGTCCCAGACCGGTGTCGGCGCCGTCCAGCCAGCGTCGGTCCTGCCGGGCTGCAGCGAGCGGCTGTAGAAGAAATTCTCTCCGTGATGCGAGCCAGTGACGACGTGAATATAGCCTTCGCTGTCGAGAACGAGGCCGGGGCGGTTGTGCGAATTATTCGCCGGCGGCGCGAAGGCGACGAGCCTTTTAGGTCCGACTGTGCCAGTCGCGTGATCGTAGGTCGCGGCATAGGTCGGCGAACCGGGATCCGGAACAGGACTGTCCGCAATTTCAATCCACGCGAAATGTGTCTTGCCGTCGCGCGTCGCGGCGAATGATGAGCCGCCGGAATGCTGTCCGATCGAAATCAAAGAGTCCGTCACATGAACATGCGGCGGGACCTCGAGCGTGTCGCCGACAAGGCGCGGCTGGACAACGCGCATTTCGTGATAGTCGGCCCACTCGCTCTCGTGATCGGCGACGCGACGGTGCTGGATGAGCACGAAAGGCGGTCCGTCGAGGCGGTTGTGTCCTGCGACGTGCTCCAGCGCGACGTCACCGGATGTGCGAAGGTCCACGGCCGAGAAAGTTTGTCCGTAATCGGTTGAAAAAAGAAGAACGTTCGCGTAGGCGCCGTTCGTGCGACGTATTTTAACGGCGGTGTACATTCTGTCCAACCGGTCGAAAACGATCCGTGCGCCGAGCCATCCGGCACCGCGATAAATGTAATCAAAGTCCGGATACAACTCTTCAATAGCGGAAATAAACGACCGCTCGACCCACACGCCATCGCGAAACGTCTCCACATGGCGCGTCTCGTCGATATCGGCTGACCGGCTGCGCAGGTAAGGGCGGTTGAAGCTGTCGAACGAAATCGCGTTGAGAGAAAACTCCGGCGCGTAGCCGAACAGCTCGGCGACCTCGCGGTTCTTTTGGAGGATCAGCGGAAAGTTCGCCTGATCGGGCGAGGGAAAGAACGGCGCGCCTGCGACCGCACCCTCGAAGACAGTGATGTTGTCCAGATAAGCCCGTTGCGATTGACTGGTAAAGGAACGGATGTCGAAGCCGCGGATCGGACCGGTGCCGGCCTGCCGCTCGTTAGAAAAATCCTGAAAGACCAGTTCGCCGTCGATCCAGACGTCGGCCTTCCCGCTGGCGACGGTTCGGCGGCCGTCGTCGTAGGTGACCGGGACGGCCGAATTGTTGAGGACAAGGTCGATTCGGCGCGTTTGATTCAACCCGTACGGAATGTCGAATGGTCCTCGGATCGCGCCTTCGCGAAAGTGGAACACCTGGACGCGGTTGGCCAGAGTCGGTGACCCGTTGCCCGCGAAAAACTGGATCGTGAGCTGGCCTGGATAGGCGGGATCGGAGGGCTCGTGGAAAAGGAAACTGAATGTCGCCACCTCCGTGGAGAGCGTGTTTCCAGCGGAGAGGATGAGTGATGCGTCCGTGCGGGAATCCCGGTATTCGACAAACCGGTTCTCGGCCTCGGCGGAAAAGATTCCGTCGTCGTCAGTGCGGATCGTCAGCGCGTGTCCGCTTTCGGCGATGCTGCGACTCGTCCATGGCGGAACGTCCGGCTGTCCGCCAACAAGCGCCGCGCCGAATCCATCCTGAAAAAGCACTCGCGGCGGTTCCTGCGCGGACGCGAAACCGGCCGCGGAAAGCCAAGCCAGAAGCGCGACGTGAACGAACGGCACGGTTCGCAGCCGCGAACAGAAGCGAGCAATCAGGTGCGAGAGTAATCCGTTCATTCTAATCACCGCAGTTGAGAAACCACGAATGAACACGAATAAACACGAATTCAATGAATTATAAGACGGTGTCCCGGGAGTATTGTTCACCGAATCAGTGAGATCCTTGTTCGTGTCCATTCGTCTATTCGTGGTTATAGATCTACGCCTTGTCCGCCGCTATCAGGTTCATCTCCCCGAAACATCGGAAACGCCGCGAACCCGCAACGCAATTCTGCGACGGAACGTCATCCTAGGCCTGAAGGGCGCTAATAACAAAAAAGTGGCAGGGAGGCCGCTTCCGCGCTTCGGATTCTGGCCTTGTTTTAGTGCCATTCATCCCAAGGCATCGCCCCACCCCTCCATTAGCCGCCAACTCGAACCGCGGCGCGGCGGGCTCCACCGCCAGCCCCCGTGAAACGTTTGCCAAGCTGCCGGATTCGTGACTCAAATGCCAACGTGATTCCAAGTCTGCTACACTCTCACGCATTTCGTTCCCAGGCGGCCAAGCGCGCCTCCCGCTTCCGCACCATCATCAGCCTCGCGCTCTTGATCGCTCCCGCCCTGAGCCTTGCGCAAAGCCTCCCGGAGACCGAAGGAGAGGTCGTGTTCCAGGAAACGTTTCAAAACCATCCCCCGGGTTCAGCGCCGGCGCGCCCTTGGAGCACGGTTCTCAGCCGCGGACCGGTCAACACGATCCAAATCGTGACCGACAGCGAAGACCGCTTTGGCCGCGGACCGTCGAACAAGATCCTCGAATATCGAAAAGAGGGAATCGCAGGAAGCCAGGCGGTGCGGATCGACGACGCCTTCTCCGCCGAGATTTTCAAGATGCGGTTCGATTACTTTCAGCCAGACGACGGTCTCGACGGTTACACCTGGCTCATTCTCTATGCGGGAGCCCGTTCAACCGACGATCGCGCACAAGTTATCACCCTCGCGCGCAACCATTCCCTCGCCGGAACCGACGGCCACTACGAACGCGGCCAGCCTCAGGAAGTTACCTTCGTGATCAACAACAGCTCCCGCCCGACCGCCTACGACGGCGATAACATCGTCGCCGCCGGGTCGGTCGACATCTGGATCAACGGCGAGCGCACTCATGCCAGCTTTTCTCATCAAAACAACAAGCGCGGTCCGGTCACCGGTTTCGAATTCAACACCGCCGGGAGCCGCGAGCACCATTTCTTCATCGACAACCTGACGGTCGAAATGGTCCAGCCGCGCCCTGTCCCGGTCGGTGTTATCCCGCAGCCGGCAACCCATCCGCCGCTGGCGCCGGTCGACGGCGAAACGGTCGCGGTCAACCCGCCGCCGATGGTCTGGCAGCACGAGAACCGCGCCGTGAGCTACATCCTCGAATTCTCGCGCGATCCGTCTTTCGCGCAGCCCGACGGGCGGATCGAGGATCTCGAATTCCCCTTTTACAATCACTCCGAAACCTTCGAACCCGGCGCGTGGTTCTGGCGGCATTTTCTCGTGAACAAGGATGGCGAGGAACTCGGGCCGTCGCCTGTCCGCCGTTTTTATGTGCCGGAAGGCGCGGTAGAAATCCCCGTCCCGCCGACGAATGAACTTTTGGCGAACATGCCCGACCATCCGCGCGTCTTCACCACACCGGAAGATCTCGCTGACTTTCGCGCTCGCCGTCACGGTCCGGCCAAACAAGCCTGGGAATCGGTCCGCTGGCAGGCCGACCAGCAACTCGGCCGGAAGGCCCGCAGGCCGAATACGCTCCTCCCCCTCGCGGAAAATCCTCCCAAGGGTCCGACTCCTGGCATGGAGGGGCGCTGGCAGGAAGGCTCTCCCGTGCGTCGCCAAGTGATCTGGCTGATCGACGGCGAACCGTTTGTCTCTCCCGGTTACAGCTACCGAAATCTCAACAGCGATGCTTCGCGAGCACACACGCTTTCGTTCGCGTATCTCATTTCTGGTGACACCAAATATGCCGAAGCCGCGAAAGACTGGCTGTTGATGATCGCGCCCGCCCGGCTCGATTATCATCTCAAAGACCGCGCCTCCCACGACACCGTCGTCTACAGTTACGAGACCGGGCTCAAATACGCGGCGCTCACCTACGACCGGATTTATCATCACCTGACACCGGAGGAGCGGCAACAAGTGGTCGATCACATCGCGTTTCACGGCGAAGCGGCTTACGAATGGCTGCGCGAGCGCTGCCTAATTCACCTCAACTACCAGCAGTCGCACCCGCAACAGGCGATGCACGCGTTTCTGACGACGATGCTCGCGGTCGGCGATGAGTTTCCCGAAGCCGCGGAATGGATTGACTGGCTGGTCCGTCAGTATGTCAACCGGATCGCCTGGACCAGTCCCGACGGCGGGTACTTTGAAGGCCAAACCTACGGCCACAAATTCCGCTGGATCCTCGAAGGTCTCGTGGCGCTGCGGACGGCGACCGGCATCGATCTGTTCAAGCAGCCGCGGATCGCCAACTCCGGCGAATTCTGGCTCTACGCGATGAATTTGAACTACTGGTTCCATCACGGCGGCGACGTCTACAGCCTCCTCTGGCCGTGGGGAAATCCAGCGGATGGATACATGACGAACCTTGTCGCCTCGATGAACGAGAACCCGTACGTCAAATGGTACGCGGACACCGTCAACACCGACCCGGAGCATGTGCCGTTTCAGTATCTTTCGGAAATCGATCTCGATCCGGCGCCGCCCATTGACATCCCCCAGGCCCGGGCGTTTTTGCAAACCGGACAGGTCGCCGCTTACGATCAATTCTACAATCATCTCAGCGACCGGATTTTCTTCCGAAGCAGTCCGTGGGGCGGGCACAGTCACTCGCATGCCGACCAGAACAACTTCGTGATTCATTCCGGAGCCGAAATCCTCGCCGCCGATGTCGGTTACTACACCTACTACGGCGACGAATATCACACGAACTGGAGCCGGACGACCTTCACGCACAACACGATTCTGATCAACGGCGAGGGTCAGCCGAAGAGCATCGACTCCAAAGGGAAAATCAGCGCCTTCTTCAACTCGCCCGATTACACCTTTTTCGCCGGTGACGCTTCCGCGGCCTACCGCGAACCGATGGAGCGATTCGAGCGCGCGATCCTCTTCATACGTCCCGGCGTCTACGTCATTTACGACGAACTTCAAGCGAGCGAGCCGAGCGAGTTCACGTGGCTCCTCAACGCGTTCCAAGAGGCGGAAATCGACGAGGCCGGGCGGACGATGACCGTCCCGCAGCAGGACCGGCGTCTTCGGGTCCGGCATCTCCTGCCGCGCAAGGTCGAGTACAAGCAGTCGAACGAACGGCGATACCCGATCCTGACCCGCGCGTGGGCTCGCGTTTCGGAGGCATTCCCGGAACCGGCGCATATTCGTGTCAATACCGCGGAGAAAGCGGAAGACCAGCGCTTCCTCGCCTTGCTCAACACCTACGGCGCGGCCGAAGGTGATCCGCTGACGAACATCGTGCGTATTGATAATAACAATACACACGGAATGGCCTTCACACATGACGGAACTACCGAGACCATTCTGTTCCGCCACAAGCTCCGCGAACCCGGCGTCATTGAAGGTCTGGGAATGGGGGCCGACGGGCTCGCGGCTACGGTTCGCACAAACGACGACGGGACCGTCGCGCGCTGGCTGCTTTCCGGCGGAACCGCGATCGAGGCGAACGGCATCCGGCTGACACACCTCGAAAAAGGTGGCGACATCTCGGGAACCTTCGAAGGCGCCGCGGCAGCGATTTTCCGTCTTTCAACCGAAGAAGCGCAGCGGGCGCGCTTGTATGTTCCCGCGCGTCCACAGGCGGTCTGGCTGGTTCCAAACCAAGATTGGAGCGCGGCGGAGTCCGTACCTTTCGATTGGAGCAATGCCATCCTGACCGTGCAATGGCCGGGCGGCGACGGCTCGCTTTTTGTCGATCCTCACTGGGATCCCGCCGCCGCCCTTCCGGAGCTGAGCTTGGCAATTCGCGATTCCAGCGGCGAACAGTCCGTGCCGCTGCGCACGTTCGTCGCGGACAACGGCGAATGGGTCGCGTACGCGCGGATCGATCCCCGCGAGGCCGGAGAGTATCGCCTCACGAGCGATCGCGACGATATCAAAATCCTGATCCAGGACCGCTGGACGCCGCGCGAGAGCGTCGAAGCCGTCGGCACTGCCGAAGGAGTATTGCGAGCCCAAACCGAGCTGTTCTTCCGCTTTGATCCTGCCGGCGGACTGCCGCGCCTCCGCGCGGACCTTGCCGAATCGTATCGCGGGAAAATTGTGAACTACCTCCGCAACGGCGATTTCGAGGAAGGCATTCCGAACTACCCGCCGCGCGGCTGGGTCGTGAATCGAAGCTCCCGGTCGGCCGAGAAAGCTTGGCCAGGCTGGAGCCAGGAAGATGCGTTTTCGGGCGAGTCAGCATTGAAGTTCGTGCGGCCGAAGGACCGGGTCGTATCCCGCAGCCATCCGATGCGTCTGCCGCACGGCGGCAAATATCTGCTTCGCTTCCAGGCCAAGGGCGACGCGACCCATGCGCGAGTCCGTGTCAACGGCTCTGGGGGTTCCGGCGGGACCGTCGCAATCGATCCGTCGAATTCGTGGACTGGATACGAAGCCGAGTTCGACATGGCCCCCGGCTACACCGAAATTCACATCGAAATGAATTCAGGCGGAGAGCCCAATCAGACCCTCTGGGTCGACGCGATGGAGTTCGGGGAGATTTTGGATTTCTGATTTGGATTTTCCGCGGTTTTTTCTACCCGTGATCGAAAACGATGGATTGTGAAATGTATCTCAATAGCTTGATTTCGAGAGCTAGCCGGGTGATCCAGCTGGATGAAAGAAATTGAGATAGGTGCTTTTGAAGCGAAGAATCGGCTATCGGCTCTGCTCGATGAGGCGGCCAAGGGTCAGCGGGTGTGGATCACAAAACGGGGAAAACGGGTTGCCTTGCTCTCTTCTGGACGGGAGTCCGAGCCGAAGGAGACGCCCAAAAAGTCCTCACGCAGTTCAGGAATCTGCGACGGTCGGCGCGCAAGGGCCCTGAATCGCTCAAATCCCTTATTGAGGAGGGCCGGCATTGAAGCGAATCGTCGCCGATGCCTCCTTTTGCGGGGCCTGGCTTCTTCCGGACGAGAGTTCATCGCGCGCTGAGAAGGTGCTGGCGGCGCTCCTCCGCGAAGAAGTGGAACTGTGGACGCCGGCGCTTTGGATCTACGAACTGGCGAACATGCTCCGTTCGGCTCATCGACGAGAACGCATCGAAGAAGAGGCGATTTTCGGCAGCTTGGCATTGCTCGCGAAGATTCGAGCGAGGCACGTGGATCTTGCGGAAGGACTGGCCGTCGAGCGGATGACGCGGCTTGCTCTCCAATTTAACCTGTCAGCCTCCGATGCCGCCTACCTGGAGCTCGCTGATCGGTTGCGCGCACCCTTGCATACCGCGGATGCGCGTCTGGTCGATGCTGCCAAAAATCTCAACCTGCTTCCCTGAATGTTCTCCGCACGAGGGGCGGAAAAAGAAAGATGCTCTACGGAAAGATGCCGCGCTTGAGGTACGCGGTCGCGATCTTGTTGATGGCCCCGACGAACGCGGCCGTGCGTAAATCGATACCCGCATGCCGCGCTTGCGTCGCGCGGATTTCCTGGTAGGCGGTGATCATCGTCTCCTCCAGTCCGGAATCGATCAGATCCGCCTCCCCTCCTCCACTCGTAATCGATTCGAAGACAGACGGCGGAAAACGCTGCCCGATCAGTTCCTCGACCGCGCGCAGCATCCGCTCATTCGTTCGCTGCTCAAAGCGCTTGTCGAGCCGGCCGAAGCGCAAGCGCGAAATGTTTTTGATCCACTCAAAATACGAAACGGTGACTCCTCCGGCATTCAAGAAAATGTCGGGGATAACCAGAACCCCGCGCGCGTGCAGCTTTTCGCTGGCATCCGCCGTGACCGGACCATTGGCCGCCTCGGCGACAATCTTTGCCTGGATCCGATCGACGTTCACCGACGTAATCTGGTTCTCCAGCGCGGCGGGCACAAGAATGTCGCAGGAAAGTTCCAGCGCGTCCTCGCGCTGAGCCAGCGCTTTCGATCCTGGAAACGACAAAATCGATCCCGTTTCTTTCCGAAACGCAACCAGCTGATCGATGTCGATTCCTCCCTCGGCATAAATCGCGCCTTCAAACTCGGCGATCGCCACAATTCGGGCACCCGCCTCCTGCAAATTTTTCGCGGCATGGTAGCCGACATTGCCCAAACCTTGAACGATGACCCGCTTCCCCTCGATGCCCGGCTCGAGACCGAGACGCCGCATGTCCTCCTCGCATCGGCACGCTTCACGAATTCCGAAGAAAACGCCTCGTCCAGTCGCACCGGTCCGTCCGCGCACGCCGCTCATTGCCACCGGTTTTCCGGTCACACAGGCAAACGCGTCAATTTGCGAATTGGTCAACGCCGAATAGGTATCCGCGATCCAGGCCATCTCCTGCTCGCCCGTGCCGTAATCCGGCGCTGGCACGTCGATCCCCGGCCCGATCATCCTCTTCGCCACCAGTTCGTGCGTATAGCGCCGCGTGATTCGCTCGCGCTCCGCGTCCGAGTATTTTGTCCGATCAATTCGAACCGCACCCTTTCCACCGCCGAACGGCACATCGACGATCGCGCACTTGTAGGACATCAGCGCCGCGAGCGCCATGACCTCGTCCTCGTCGGCAACCGGTGCAAAACGAATGCCGCCCTTAACCGGAAGTCGGTGGTAGCTGTGCTGCGCCCGCCACCCTTCAATCACCTCAATGGTGCCATCGTCGCGGGTAATCGGAAACGTCATGTAGTAAATGCCGTTGCACATTTTGATCTGGTTCAGCAGGCCTTCAGGGTGGCCAGTGAGCGCCGCGGCCCGGTCAAATGTAGCGTTTACCTGATCGAAGAAATTTATCTTGGCGGTCATGATAAGGAGTCGCTGTTCAACGCGCATAATGGTGGAGGAGTCCAGAAGCGCAACGACGCAATCCACTCTTGTCAAAGTGCGGGTTCCAAAAGCCGAACAGCAACCTTCGACGTTCGATTCGTCAAATTATCTGCATGTGCGGACGCAACTGGAGAACGACAACATCGACCCGCTTCGGTTGCGCGAGACAATAATGCACAGCGGCAGCCACGTCCCGCGCCTCCATGATCTTATGCTTGCGCGCCAGTTCCCGCTCTTCCTCGTCGCTGAATGAGACGAGATCCGTTGCCGTCAACCCGGGCTCGATCAGACTGACCTTGATGCCTAAATGGTTCACTTCCTTTCGCAGGGATTCGCTGAATGCCTGGATCGCCGCCTTTGTCGTCACGTAGACCGACTGCTTTTCGCGGATGTCGGCGCTCATGGAACCGATATGAACGATGTGCCCGCTCCCGGCTTCCTTCATTCTTAGAACCGCCTGCCGGGAACAGGCCATTGTGCCGACGATGTTCGTCTGGATGGCATACCGCCATTCCTCCTCCGAGCTGTCGGCCAGCATTCCCGCCCCGACGGCCGCGTTGGCGATCAGGATATCGATTCCCCCCAGCTGTTCATCAACGCGCTGAAATACCCGCTGGATGTTTGCCTCGATCGATTGGTCGGCAACCAGGCCGAACGCTTCACCGCCGGCCGCCGTCACCTCGGCCAGCGCGTCTCGCAGTTCCGGTTCGTTCCGGCCAAAGATCAGCACTCGCGCGCCTTGTGAGCCCAGCAGAACCGCCGTCGCACGCCCGATCCCCGTGGTTCCGCCCGAAATCAGCACCCGTTTTCCTCGCATCGACTCCATCTCGGCGCGCCGTTCCTCCTGCTTTTTTCCGGCACTCATCACTCACCCTCCTGATATGAAGAACCCACGTCCTCAACTATAAGGCGCAATTCGTCCGCAGCGCTCTCAGCATCCGCAAACCATGCCAAACCGGAGGGTCGGCTAGGGGCCGCACAGGAGCGTCGCGCCCGCCATTTCCCCGCGCGTCCGTCTCACGAGCGAAGGAAAATGCAGCACGTCGGCTCTCGACGGCCCTTGCCGATGCGCTTGACACAGGACCACCCGGCGGGATCGATCTCCATTTCGCCTGGCAGTTCAAATACAATGGATCCGCCGGGCGCGAGCCATGCGGCGAATTTCTCAAACAGCGTCCTCCAGAGACCGCTGATATCTTCGTAGGGAGGGTCGGCAAAAATGAGATCCGCAAGCTCTCCCGCCGCACGCGGCGTCCACCGCAAAACATCCGCGGCCACGACTTCGATCGCCTCGGACGGCCGCCCGCAGCTCCGCGCCACCGCCGCCAGATTTTGCCGAAGCATCGCGGCCGCGCGCGCGTCGCGCTCGACGAATACGCCAGTCGCCGCGCCGCGACTCCACGCTTCCAGTCCGTACGCGCCGCTGCCGGCAAACAGATCGTAAAACCGCGCGCCGTCGACCCGCGCTCCAAGACTTGAAAATACGGCCTCGCGCATCCGATCGGTCGCCGGACGCGTGCGCGCCCCGCGGCCAACACGAATCGGGATGCCCCGCGCGGCTCCGCCGGTGATCCTCATTGCGCTTTTCGACCCGCTCCGCCGCTTTTCAGCCGGCGGCTACTATTCCTCCGTCAGATCTCTCGTATAACAAACGAGATGGTTCATGCAGGCAAACGCGATCACCACCGGGGCAAGAATCAGGCCGCAAGTCAGCGCCAAGCGCATGCTGAAGCCATCAATCGCATAGCCGGCGGTGCCGACAAGCACCGCCATCAGCGGAAGTTTCAGTTCCAAATGATTGAGCAGGCGCGCCAGCACAGTACTGAAAATAATACCGAAAACCGCGGGCATCCAGCCGACCAGCGCGAGGGTCACTCCCCAGATAAAAAAGATCGGCGCGGTAAAATAAAACACCTGCCGGTAGTTCACGGTTTGCGAAAAAACAGCCAGTCCAAGCACCCCCCAAATGATCAGCAGATAGAGAATCCGGTCCCCGTCGCCCGCGATGGCTGGATCCATGAGAACCGCCGCATTGGTGAGAAAGAACGCGCCGCCAAATCCGCGCGCGAGATCCAGCCAATGCTGCCAAGTCCCCAGCATTGCTTCGAGCCTGAATCGGGCACTGTGCCAGCTCGTCAGCCTCTCTTTCCCGGTCGCCGGGTAAAGCCAACTCGCCGGCACCAGCAAAAGGACGCTCGAGGCAATCAAGAATATCCAATCAATTCGCATCTTTTTTCGATCTTTTTAAAAAATATCGGAAAGCCGCGACTGAACGATTTCCCAAGTGCCTTGGAAAACGGGAGTCGGCGGACAAAATCAAACTCTTAGTTGAACGCGCCGGGCTTCCCAGTGCAAAGAAAACCCAGTCCGCCTGATTTACTTTTTTTTAGCAAGCATCTGGCGGAGCTTCGCCGGATGCCGCCGCCAGTATTCAACGATGAGCTCCAGACGCGCGAGGCTCACCGAGCTCAAATGGTGCTCGATCCCCTCCACATCCTTCTCGACGACCTCCGGATCGAGCTCGAGCAGCGAGAAAAACTCGGTCACGATCTGGTGACGGCGCTGGATGCGGCGCGCGACTTCACGTCCCGAGTCGGTTAAGGTGATTCCGCGGTATTTCTCGTAGACGACCAGCCCTAATTTGCTCATGCGCTGAACCATATTAGACACGCTCGGGCGACTGAGATTGAGCAGTTCCGCGATGTCGGAAACGCGGGCGTATCCTTTGCTTTCGATGAGATCATGGATACGCTCGAGGTAATCCTCAATGCTTTGACTGACTTTCGGTGCGCGTTTGGATGGCATCGTTTCCAAAAAAATATTAGGCTCGGCTAACTTTTTTTGTTGCTTCTAACATCAGCTTGCACAAAGGTCGTGGAATGCCGAGCCTCGAAAGTCTTTCGAACCGGCCGAAGAAAGCCATTTGGATCATGAAGCGGATCATGTTTTTCCCGGCAAGGAATGCCAAATCTAATTTTCCCCGCGCGGATCAGCCGGTTGCAGCCGAGCCCGGGGACACGGCGAGGGCACCCGCGGCCGAAACAGCAAATCCCCTACCCAAAGCTCGACGCCTCTTCGCCGCGGCGGGGTTGCCGCGCCCAGGAAAAACGGGGTTGGTCCTGGCGGTCGCCGCCGCCCTCACCGCCTCCTGCTCTCCTCGGAGCGGGGCTCCGGAAGCCGCCGCGGACGGGCGCGTGCAGGTTGTGACAACCGCGACCATGGTCGGCGATATGGTCGAGGCAATCGGCGGCGAACGCGTCGCCGTCGATAACCTGATGGGACCCGGGGTCGATCCGCATCTGTATCGTCCTTCCGTGAAAGATATCGCGCGCGTCAACCAAACCGACGCCGTCTTTTATGTCGGCCTCTTTTTCGAAGAGCTGATGCAGGAGGTTCTCCGCCAGCGCAAAGAAGCCGGCCACAAGGTGTACGCGCTGGGCGACGCGATTCCGCGCGAAGAATTACTTGAGGCGCAAAATACCAACGGTGTATACGATCCGCACGTCTGGTTCGACGTTCGCCTTTGGGCGCACTGCGTCGATGTCGTGCGCGACGGCCTGATCGAGCTGGATCCAGAAGGCCGCGATTACTTTGAAGAACGCGCGGCGGCGTACCGGGCCCGCCTGCTCGAACTCCACGAATGGGCGGTGGCGGCAGCCAATGAGCTTCCGCCCGAAAAGCGCATTCTGATCACGAGCCACGACGCCTACAACTACTTCGGACGCGCGTACGGATTTAACGTCGTCGGCCTCGTCGGCATTTCGACCGCGAGTGAAGCGGGACTTGCCGACCTGACGCGGCTCGTCGATTTTATTAAAGAGAACGAGGTCAAAGCGATCTTTGTCGAGTCGAGCGTTTCGCCCCGTGCCATCGAGCGGGTCAGCCGCGACGCCGGAGTCGTGATCGGCGGCGAATTATTTTCCGATGCCCTCGGGCCGAAGGGCCAGGAACGGCTCGGTTTCGACGTCGGCACCTACGAGGGCATGGTTCGCTATAACCTGACCACCATCATCGAAGCACTTCGTTAAACCGATGTCCAGAATCAGCCAGACAAGTGTTGCGACTGAGCGGACGCCCGAACCGCCGCCGCTCGAAGTGCATGATCTTACCGTCGCCTACCACAAAAAGCCGGTTCTGTGGGGCATCGATTGCACGATCCCGCCCGGCGAACTCGTTGGGATTATCGGCCCAAACGGTGCCGGGAAATCGACGCTGATTAAGGCGATCCTCGGTTTGATTCCGGTCAGCAGCGGCTGGGTCAAAGTCTTCGGAGAGCCGGCGCGGCGCAACCTGACGCGGGTCGGCTACGTGCCCCAGCGCGAATCGGTCGACTGGGATTTCCCGGTCAATGCGCTCGACGTCGTGCTGATGGGTCGTTACGGCCGGATCGGGCTGATCCGGCGCCCCGGCAAACACGACCGGGAAATCGCGCGCGCCTGTCTCGACAAAGTCAAGATGCTGCCGTACGCCGACCGTCAGATTTCCAATCTTTCCGGCGGGCAGCAGCAACGCGTCTTTCTCGCGCGCGCCCTCGCCCAGGAGAGCGATCTTTACTTCATGGACGAACCGTTCGCCGGCATCGACGCGGCGACCGAGGCGGCGATTGTGACGCTGTTCCAGGAGTTGAAGGCAAAAGGGAAAACGCTTGTGGTCGTTCATCACGATCTCGCCTCCGCCCGCAATTACTTCGACCGGCTGCTCCTTCTGAATATGCGCGTCGTCGCCTGCGGCCCGACCGATGAGGTTTTTACCCACGAGCTGCTGCAGCAAACCTACGGAGGCCGTCTGACGATTTTGTCGAAGGTCGCCGACCAGGTGCAGCGAAAGGGATGAAAGTATTTCGGAGTTTACATTTTTGCTTTCGGATGCCGCCGCACGGTCGCGGCGCTTTTTTGCCAGGCGCGGTGATTGCCTCGCTGCTGCTGGTGGCGGCCGCGGCGCCGGCGGAGGCCGCGCGGATCGGCGATCTTGGCGAGATCGACGTCGGCGAACAGGTGCGCCGCTTCTTTTCTTTCCGCGATCCGGCGGTTCGCTACGCCCTCGCCGGGTCGGTCCTGCTCGGAATCAGTTGCGGAATTCTCGGCAGTTTCGTTGTTGTGCGGCGGCTTGCCCTGATGGGCGACACGCTCTCGCACGCCGTTCTTCCAGGCGTTGTCCTCGGGTTTCTCTGGAATAGGACCAAGGATCCTCTCGCGATTTTCATCGGTGCAACACTGGCCGGACTCGCCGGGACAATGACGGTCTCGTTTATCACACGCACCACGCGCCTTAAGGAGGACGCCGCCCTGGGAATGGTTCTCGCCGGCTACTTCGCCATTGGCGCCTCCCTCCTGACGATGACCCAGCGCCTGCCGACGGGAACCCAAAGCGGCATTCATGATTTTCTGTTCGGCCAGGCGGCTGCCATCGGCCCCGCCGATCTTCGCCTGATGGGGGTCGTAACCGCCCTTGCCGTGATATTGGTCGCGGTTTTCTACAAAGAATTTCTCGTCAGCAGCTTTGATCCGGCCTTTGCCAGCCTGACCGGCATCCCGGCACGACTCGTGCATCACACATTGATGCTGCTCCTCGCTTTTGCCGTCGTGATCTCGCTCCAAGCGGCCGGTGTGGTGCTCGTTTCAGCCATGCTGATCATTCCCGCCGCAACCGCCTACCTCCTGACTGAGCGCTTCTCGCGGATGGTCACGCTGGCCGCCTTTATCGGGGTTTTCTCAGGGATGACCGGCGCCTTTCTCTCCTACCTTGGAAACAACCTCCCCACCGGGCCGCTCATGGTGATGGCCTCGGGAACCTTTTTCTTCACGGCCTTCCTCGCGGCGCCTCGTCATGGTCTCGCGGTCCGCGCGTGGCGTCAGTTTGCCCGAAGCCGCCGCACGGAACGCGAGAACACGCTGAAAGCGGTGTACCACGTCCTCGAAAACGGTGATTTTAAAGATGAATCCGTCACCGTGGACCAGCTCGCCGAACAACTGCGCGAACCCATCCAGCAGGCGAGCGCCCGCGCCCGCGCGCTGGCCCGCACCCGGTTTGCCACGCTGCTCGACGGCACCGTCCGCCTCACGCCGCTCGGCTGGCAAACCGCCGCCTCGATTGTCCGCAATCACCGCCTGTGGGAGCTGTATCTGACCGAGGCGGTCGAGCTCGCGCCGGATCACGTGCATGATAACGCCGAGAAGATCGAACACATCCTCGACGAAAGCACCGTCCGCTCGCTCGAACGCCGTTTTCGTCACGCGACCGTCGATCCTCACGGCCGCGCCATTCCGCGATCCGTCGACATCCACCAAGGCCGCATCCCCGGACAGGAAACCGAAAGCGGCCAAACCGAGGATCCTGAATCGAACGGAGGAGCCCACTCATGACGGAGTTACTTCAACCGGTTTCGTGGCAACAGGTGTTCGTCGATCCCTGGCAGAGCAGTCCGGAACTTTACGGCTGGATCGTCTTGATGGGATTCTTCGTCACCGCCGCCTGCGGCTTGATCGGCAATTTCCTGATTCTCCGCCGGATGGCGCTGATCGGCGACGCCATCAGCCACAGCGTGCTGCCGGGCATCGCCATCGCATTTTTAGCATCGGGATCGCGCGGCTCACTTCCGCTGTTTATCGGGGCGCTGATTGCCGGAATGCTGACAACCGTCCTGATCGAGTTCATCAATAGCAAATCGCGCATCAAACAAGACGCGGCGATCGGCATCACCTTTTCCTGCTTCTTTGCTTTCGGCGTGATTTTGATCAGCCTTTTTGCCGGCACGATCGACCTGGATGCCAACTGCGTTTTGTTCGGGGAAATCGGCTGGGTTCCCGCGGAAGCGCCGTATGTGCAATTTGGCGAAGTGGTGGTCGGACCGCCTTCCGCCGTGCGGATGGGACTGGTGCTGCTGGCAACAGCCGTATTGATTATCCTTTTCTACAAGGAGCTGCTCGTCAGTTCCTTCGATCCGGCCCTGTCCACGTCTTTAGGAATCAACGCGCGAGTCGTGCATTATTCCCTGATGGCCGGCCTTTCCGCCGTCGTCGTCAGTGCCTTCGAATCAGTCGGGGCGATCCTCGTTATCGCCATGCTGATTTTGCCCGGTGCCACCGCCGCCCTTTTATCTCAACGGCTTCCAATGCGCCTCGCACTGAGCGTAGTTCATTCCGCCGCCAGTGCGATCGGAGGAGTTCACCTGGCGATTGCGCTCGATGCCTCGGTCGCTCCCGCGATGGTCGTCACCGGCTGCGTTCTGTTCGCGCTCGCCTGGCTCATCAGCCCGACCGAAGGCCTCCGCCGCCTCCTCCCCGCCCGCGCAGCCAGGGAAGAACGCCAAGATCAGGCAGACGCCATCGGCTATCGTGCAACCGCGGTCGAAAAGCCAGAGTTGCACCCCTAGCGCGAGCCTCCGGGCTTGCGAATCCGAACCGGCCAAAACCATTTACTGGGCAACTCGCGTCAGTTCCTCGTCGGTCCAGAGCCCGGAGTGGCCTTCGGTCGCCCGGCGGACGGCTTGCACCTCGGCCGGCGTGATCGGTTCCTTGTCGTGCCAGCGCACTCGAATATAGCTGAGGAGTGACGCCAATTCGTCGTCGGAGAGCCACGAGAACGGCATCATGGTCCCCTTCTCCCCGATTTTTCCGTGGAGAAGAATCCGAATCAGCGCTTCAGGGCGGCCTCCCGCCCATGCGGAAGTGCCAAGGGCCGGCGCAATACCATTGCCGTCGACCTGGTGACAGACGCTGCAGGTGCTTTCGAAGATCTCGAGACCGGCCGCGAACGCGTCCCACGGGCCGGCGTCCGAACCGCCCGCGTCCGCGGACTCCTCGGCTTCCCCGACTGTGCGGCGCACGACGAGGCTCTCAACTTCGTCGGTCGCCGAAAGGCGATGAATCGTGTGGTAAACGGCGTTTTCCGCGATGCCGCCATCCGCGAAACGCAGACGGTACTCCACCGATTGCTGCATGACGGGTTTCAAGTCGGGAATCGCCAAAACGACCGTGCGGCCGTCTTCATCGAGCATGACTCCGGCGACCTGAACCGGATCGCGGCCTTGCTGGTCCGGGTTCTCAATCGACATCTCCGGCGAACCGTACTTTTCCGAATAAATGTACTGCCAGCGTTCGACTTTGAAATTGTCCAAGATCACCGAATGCGGGTCAATTGTCTCCGAAAAGCGAATACGAACCACGCCTGGCTCAATTTCGAGTCCAATCGGCATCCGGCTCGGTTTTCCCGTGTAGCGCACCCGGTCGAATGAACCGTCCGCTTCTCCGATTGTTTGCCAGCCTTTCATTCCGAGCACATAAAGCTGGCCGTC
Organism: uncultured Opitutales bacterium; assembly: GCA_964645585.1. Lineage (GTDB taxonomy): Bacteria > Verrucomicrobiota > Verrucomicrobiia > Opitutales > T3Sed10-336 > DATGSL01. The sequence goes on along the minus strand of CAZYAN010000024.1, from coordinate 34,079 downwards.
GCCGGGATTGACACGGGTCCGCATCAGGCCGGCGTCAAAATCCAAGGGGAACCGCGCGATCCCGCCTTGCAGCAGGCCGCCCTTATCCTCGATCAAAAGGGTCATCAACTTCGCTTGGCCGTAGGACGCGATCACCCAGTTCCCGTTCATCGGTCCCCAGCGTTCATCGTCGATGAAGGCGAGGCCGCCGGAGGAGTTATCGATCCGATGAGGAATCCAGCAAACCGGCGGATCAAACTCGCCTTCGGGATACCCGCGCGGATTGTGCGGCCGGTAACCGTAAAAGCCGTCTTTCCGCAACCAGTCCACCCGGGCCGTCGGCACCCAGTTCCCTTGCTGGTCCGCACTGAACAAACGGTTCCGCGGGTCAATCCCCAATCCGTTCGCGCCGCGGATTCCGCTGGCATACACCTCGCGTTTGGATCCGTCGGCCGATATCCGGATCAGCGCCCCGTGCTCGGGTACCCCCTCCGGCACACGGTTGCCGTTTTTGAAGAAGTAAAAATTGCCCTCGGAATCGACTTCGAGACAGAGCGAATGCGCCATCGGATGCAGGATCCCGTCGTTGTTGAAGCTCTCGTAAAAATCCGCTTCACCGTCCCCGTTGAGATCGTGCAGGCGCGTCAATTGCGACCGCTCCGTCACATGAACGATGCCGTCGACCACGACGATTCCCATCGGATAGTACAGACCGGAGGCGAACCGCCGCCAGCGGACTTCGTCGCCGCCGGACAGCAATCCGGAGACGATCCAGATATCGCCGTTCCAGGTTGCCATCGCCGCACGATCTCCGCCGGCGAAAAAGTTGAACGCCGACGGCCGGATCCACGAATGCCACGGGTTCTCGAACGGCAGCCCGATTGCATCGGTCACATACGCGGCGTCATCATCAGCCATTTCGACCGCGGCAGCGACTTCCTCGCCCCACCGGGTCGGGCCGCCGCGTCGCGCAGCCTCGAAATCGATAGCACCCGCGCGAACCGCCTCCCGCACCGCCGCCGGGCCGAGCGGTTGCGCGTCTTTCTCCTCCTCCCAAATCAGCACGCTCACCGAAACCGGGTTCGCGTGCGCCGGCAAAACGAGCTCGACCGCGTCATTCTCGGCACCGCGCAAGTGAGCGCCGGACAAACTCGTTTCGACATGGAAAGCCAGGGAACGATCCTCAGCCTTCGCAACCAGCGTGTCGCCGCGGCGCTCGATGATCGTGCCGGGCCGCAACCGCGCCAGGTGATGAATGGCTGTCTCCTCGGATGACGAGAGCCGCATCGACCGAACGAAAACGCGCGTTTCGCCGGCTTGAATGACCGACGGACTTTCCAGGACATCCATTCCCGCGGCCCGGTAGGACAACAGGACGCGGTCACCATAACGGTAAAACCCGCGCCAGCGCGCCCATTCTCGCGGCAGCGCCCCCCGCTGTCCTTCGCGCGGATCGGCGAAGCTGCCGCGATACGCCCAGCCCGGGATCGAGTCTGTTCCGAAAACCTGCCTCCCTTCGAGCGGCGGCGGGAGGCGTCCTTTCGTGCGCGTGTGGGAGGAAACCGAAAGATCAATCCATCCGTCGACCGCGCCGGCGCTCCAGCGCATCAGATCGGTATCGAAGATCATGGTCGACTGATGCGCCAGACGGACGGCCAGCCCTTTGTGCGCCGTATTCTCTGCCGGCCACTCCGCGGTGACCGTCTCCGCGATCACCGGTCCATAATCCATCAATTGGTAGGATCCACGCGGAAGCTCCGCCGCCCCTTGGCCTGCCAAGCCCGGCATGAGCAAGAGCATCGCAGCCGCTGCGGCCGTCCATCGTCGGGTTACGAGATTTGTCATGGTAGAAAATGGTAAGATCGAACATTCAGGAAAACGGCATTCACCCCCGCTGGCCAACCGTTTCTTTCGCCGGTTGCATTGGGCCGCCCCCTCCGTTTTTACCTTGTGCAAGCTTTTTCCGTCCTTACAGTCCGCTCCCATGAAGCTACTCTTGCGAGCCATCCTTCCTGCATTCCTGCTCACCGGCTTCCTCGGATGTCAACCCGCGGCAAATCCTGGCGATGGGGCCGCCGAAGGCGCCTATCCGTGGCAGCCGGGCCGCCCGATTCAAGTTATCGTCCCATGGGCAGCGGGCGGATCGACTGATCAGGTGATCCGCGTTCTTGCGGGTGAAATTGAGCACGCCCTCGGAACAAGCGTCGTTGTCGTCAACACCCCCGGCGCCTCCGGTTCCATCGGCACGCGAAACGCCTTGCAAGCGCGGGCAAACGGTCTGACCTGGACCTCGGGAGCCGCATCGAGTCTGGGCACGTTCCGCCTTCTCGGCTTGCTCGATACCAGTCTTGACGATTGGGAACTCTTTCTCGCCGTTGCCAATGTTTCAATCCTGAGTGTCCCCACCGACAGCCCGTACCAGGATTTTGGAGACCTTCTCCAAGCGATGAAGGACAATCCGGGAAAAATTCAAATCGGCACCGCGGGCGTCGCCTCGAGCGGCCACCACGCGATCGAAACGCTCGCCCAGGCCGCGGACGTCGAATACCGCCACGTCGCCTATCCCGGCGGGAACCCGGCCGTGATCGCGACCGTCGGCGGCGAGGTTGACGCCACAACGCAGCTCGCGACCGAACAGGTGGAAATGATCCGCGGCAAACGGCTTCGTCCGCTCGCCGTGCTCGCGCCTGAGCCGCTTGAAATCGAGGGTCACGGAACCGTTCCGCCCGTGACGGAATGGCTGCCGGAGCTGCATTACGCCCCGAATTATTTCGGAATCTGGGTCCGCAAGGATGTCGCGCCAGAAGTCATCGAAACCATGAAAGCGATCTGGGAGGAGCACGTGAAAAACTCCGAAGCCCTCAGGCGCTACGCGCGCCAGCAGGGCGCGTTTTTTACCCCGCTGTACGGTGATGAAGCCCGTGAAGGCGTGAAGCTGAAAATCCAGGAAGACGCGTGGAGTCTATTCGATTCAGGGCAGGCGAAGATGTCGCCCGAGGAATTGAACATCGCCCGTCCGGGAACCAAGATCTGACCATTGTTCCGGTTCTTTCGATGCTGAAACGGGATCTCTTTTTTTCGCTCTGCCTGGTTGCCCTTGGAGTGGCGACCGCGGTCGCATCGATCCGAATGCCCCGCATGGAGCAGTTTGGCTACGGCCCGTATGCCGCGCCCGGGGTTGTTCCAGGAGTTCTTGGCGCGGCATTGACCGTTCTGGCCCTCGCACTGTTCGTCCGAAGCGTACGTGCACTCAAGCGGGGCGAGGAAGAGGCGAAAGAGCCCGCTGAAACGCCGGGGGCCGCCCGCTCGCTGGCGGTTGTTCTCGCGCTGGTGGTGATCTACACGGTGGTTCTCATCGGTTCGATCGCATTCTGGCTGGCAACGGCGCTGTTCGTTTTCGCGTTTATCGTCTGGTTCGAGTGGAAACCGTCCGAGGCGGCAAAACCGCGCCTGCTGCGTATCGGGACGGCTTTGCTGCAAGCGGTGCTCGTTGCCGTCGCAGTCACCCTGCTTTTCGAAGAAGTTTTTAAAGTCGCGCTTCCGGGCGTGTAGTATTTCCGATGGAAGGCCTCCTTCAACTGTTCCGCGCCCTCGTCGAGCTCGCAACGCCGATGTCGCTGTTTCACGTCGCCTGGGCGACCCTGCTCGGCATTTCCATTGGCATGCTTCCAGGGCTCACCGCGACGCTCGCCCTGACGTTGATGACGACGCTGACCTTTCACATGAATCCGGACGCGGCGATCCTGGTCCTGATATGCATGTATGTGGGAGCCATCTACGGCGGCAGCCGCAGCGCGATTCTGCTGAATATTCCGGGCACACCAGCGAGCGCCGCGACCATGCTCGACGGGTTTCCGCTCGCCCAAGCAGGGTTGGCCGGCAAGGCGATGGGCATTGCGACGTCCGGATCCGTAGCCGGCACCCTCATCGGAATGGTCTTCCTCGCGATTTTTGCTCCGCTTCTCGGCGAGGTCGCGCTGAAATTTCAGTCTTACGAATTCTTCTGGCTCGCCCTGTTTGGAGTCGTCATCGCCGGCCGGCTTACCGCCCTGGATGATCCGATCAAGGGATGGATTGCAGGCTTTCTCGGCTTGCTGATTGCCATGGTCGGACAGGAAACGGTGACCGGACATACGCGTTTTTCGTTCGGCTGGGATGAATTGAGCGGCGGCTTCGGCCTGCTCCCGGTCATGGTCGGTGTCTTCGGGCTCGCCGAGATCCTCGCGGTCATGAAATCGCCCGCCTACAAGGTCGTCAAAGCCGCCGGCGATTCCGTCATTCCCAAGGTGGCCGACGTCCTCCGCTACTGGCGAACGATCATTCGCTCGGGCATCACCGGAACGTTTATCGGATTGGTGCCGGGCGTGGGCGAGGATATGGGCGCCTGGGTTTCGTATGCCTTGGCCAAGAACGCGAGTAAGGAGAAGGACAGATTCGGGAAAGGCTCCGTCGAAGGGCTGATGGCGGCGGAGGCCGGCAACAGCGCTGCCGTTCCCGGCGCAATTATTCCAGTCCTGACCCTCGCTGTCCCGGGGTCGGCCCCGGCAGCCGTGCTTCTCGCGGCTCTTCTAATTCATGGTGTGCAGCCCGGTCCGATGCTGATGCAGAACGCTCCGGAGAAGGTTTTCCAGATTGTCGGCATGGTCTTCTTCGCCAGCATCGCAATCCTGGTCCTCGGAGTCGCGCTGACGAAGCCGATGATTCACGTCCTTCGCGTCCCGCGCGACCGTCTGATGCCCGTTGTCGCCGTCCTTTGCACGGTCGGCTCCTTTGCGGTGGCAAGCCGAGTCTTCGATATCTATGTCATGCTCATCTTCGGTATCATCGGCTTCATTCTTCGCGAAATGAAATACCCGATGGCACCGTTGATCCTCGGCGTTGTCCTCGGCCCGATCCTCGACACCAATCTCCGGCGCAGCCTCAATCTCGCCGACGGCGATCTGACGCCGTTCTTCACGCGGCCGATCTCCTTCATCCTCTGCATTGCCGTCGTCCTGACCGCACTGGCCAGCTTCTCCCGCGTCACCGACTTTCTCAGGCGCTTCAACCCCCTCAACAAGTCCAAACCAAAGATCTAAAATCTAAAATCTAAAAGTTTACCCCCCTCCATTACGCCGACTTCCGCTGCTCGGCGTGAATCCCCTCGCAAAACTCCTCAATCATCTTCGCATTGAACGCGGGCAAATCCTGCGGACCGCGACTGGTTACCAAACCTTCGTCGACGACAACTTCCTGATCGACCCAATTCGCCCCGGCGTTTTGCAGGTCGGTCTTGAGCGATCGATACGACGTCATCTTTCTCTCCCGCACCACGCCGGCATCGATCAGCGTCCACGGACCGTGACAGATAGCCGCCACCGGTTTGCCTGCCTCAAAGAAGTGCCGCACAAACTTGACCGCGTTTTCGTCAGCCCGCAGCGTATCCGGATTTTTGACCCCGCCCGGAAGCAGAAGCGCGTCGTAATCGCGCGGATCCGCCCGCTCCAGCGAGCGATCAACACGAAATTCCCGCCCCCAATCCTGCCCATCCCAGGCTCGAACAACATCTGGATTCGGTGAGATCAGCTCCGTCTGCGCCCCGGCCTCCTCCAGCGCCGC
>CAZYAN010000024.1:0-28402 GCA_964645585.1 uncultured Opitutales bacterium | reverse complement strand
CGCGCCAGCTCCCGCTCCGCTTCGGTCTGCTCTTCCAGGGAACGCCGGAACTCTTTCGCTTCATCTTCTTTTCCCAGCATCATCGCATAGGCGCCGAGCGCCGCGTGACCCACCATCCACACGTGCAGCACCTTTTGCAAAAATACGACAAGTCCGGCATCGATGACGTCTGGATCACTTGCCCGCTCAAGAAAGGAATGGCACTCGTCAATCAATCCCTGGATTCCGGGCGAAACGCGGACCTGACGAGTCACCGCGTTGTACGGGATCACATGCTCGATACGTCCAATTTGTTCCCTCAGGCGAGGAATGAAATCGCGGATACTGTTCCGGAGGTCAAAATGCATGACGACCCCGACCAAATCCGGCAGCAGCGCAAGCAAATCCTCCCCTCCCCGCTGCAACCCCGCCATCTGATCGTGATAAAGCTTCTCCAGCGTATCCACCTTCATCCGTAATCGTCCTTCCGCCCTTCACACCGCCTCGTGTTCGTCCGGCTCTTCTTCGTCGCCGACTTCCTCCTCCCGCATCGCAAAATGCCCTTCAACCATCTGCTCGTGATCGGCTTCCTCAATGCCCTGCTCCACCAGCTTCGCCTGCACTCGCTCCTCATCATCAGCCGGGTAAACCGGTGCCTGCCGCCCGTAGATCGCACGTGTGTCACTCGGATCGAGCGAATCGAGCTGCTGTTCGAGATCAGCCGCCTCATCACGGATCCCATACATGTCCAAAAGTTCGCGACGCGCCTCGAGACGGTCCTCCTTCGCGGGGCGGCTCCGTCCGTGAATAAACGCGATCTCTTCGGCCCGTTTCTCGATCATCGCCCGCGTCACTGTCCCCAAGCCTCCGCCATGCTCCATGATCCTCCCAGCTGCTTTGCGTCTCTTTTTCATTACCAGCACCGCCTTCTTTTCTGGAATCGTGAATCTTGCCGCATCATCCCCCGCGGCCTGTCCTACTATAGGCCCAAAATCCCTCCAAACAAACCGGCCCGGGCGACTTTAAGGGAAACGATTACGGGATAACCAAAAAAGCAGAAATCCGTGCACACGGCCTGCACGCTTGCCACCCGCGCCGCCGCGTTTACGCTGTCATCATAGAATCAAACAGCCCCATGACTGCCGACACCAATCACGAAGCATTCTGGCACCATGCAGCCCGCCGCGTCCGGACGCGCGTCAACATCGGTTTCGTTCTCCAGCGTTACCTGCCTGCCGTCCTCGCTCTCACCCTTCTCCAAGGCTGCCTGCTCCTCGTCCTTCGCCGCCTTGAGGCACCGTTGCTTCCGCTCTGGACCGCCTATGCCGCCGCCCTCGCGGCCGCGCCCGCGATCTGCGCCTGGTCGTGCCGACATCGCTTCTTCTCTTTCGCCGATGCCCTTGTCTATCTTGAAATCCATCTTTCCCTCAAAAACCGGCTGACGGCTGCCCGCGACGGCCAAGCCTCGTGGCCGCCCGCCCAACCGCTTCCTCCTTTCTTCCGCTGGTCCTGGCAACGGCTCCTGCTGCCGCCCGCCGCCGCGGGCGCGTTCCTCCTCCTCGCCGGCTGGACGCCGATCAAGTCAAACACGTCCGTGACGCCGCAAGCCCCGGCCGAGCCGCTCGCTTGGCAGGAGATCGAGTCGTGGGCCGAAACGCTCGAAGAGCGCGACCTGTTCGAAAAAGACACCCTTGCCCAGTGGGAGGAACAGGTGCAGGCACTCCGGGATCAGCCGGTTCAGGACTGGTACAGTCACAGCAGCCTCGAAGCTGGCGACAATCTTCGCGACAATGTCGCCGGCTCCATTCGCGAGCTGCACTCGGCCCTCACGAAAGCCGAATACCCGCTCAGTATCGCCCGCGACGCGCTCGATACGATGCCGGCCGGTCTCCAGCCGCTCCTCCAAGAACATTGGCGCGAAGCGCTGAGCGCGATGGATGCGAGCGACCTTAAACTGAACAAGGAACTGCTGTCGCAGCTTCGCGCAGTCGATTTTTCGAATCTTCAAACCTTGTCTCAAGAAACGATCGACCGCCTCGCGCGGATGCTTCGCGAGGGACAGCTCGCGTGCGAACATTCGATGGGCGGCGAATGCAAAAACCCGGGCGATCCGTGCGGCATTTGCCCAGGCGGCGTCTGTCAGGGTCAAGGCAATGTGCCCGGCCGGGGCGGCGTCGGCCGGGGCCCGGGAGCGGCCCCGCTCAGTTTCCACGAGTTTCCGTCCTTGGTCGATTCGCAGCGGCGCGAAGCCGTATCGAACGATGACCTCAGTCGCGCCGCTCTGGGTGAACAGATCGGTGCCACCGAAACCGCGCCGGAAGTCGATCCCGCCATGCCCACCGGTCCCCTCGCCGCCGGAACCGCCGTTCTGGCCAGCGAAGGCGGTGAAGCCGTTTTCCACTCGCGCCTCACTCCTGCCGAGCAGCAGCGCCTGCAAAAATACTTCAAGTAGCGCGGAGATTCCGGCGAGCGTCCTCCCGCCACGCCCCAAACGCCGTCACGCCATTTCAAAAGGTTGACAAGGCAGGCCGATGCACGCCATAGTGCATCGCAGTCGGTTACCTTGTTCCTCCGCTTATGAAACCCAATAATCTTCGCTGCGGGTTTACCTTGATCGAGCTCCTCACGGTGATTGCCATCATCGGCATTCTCGCAGCGATCCTGATCCCCGTCGTAGGGCGTGTTCGCGAAAGCGCCCGGGCCTCACAGTGCGCCTCCAACCTCCGTCAGATCGGACACGGGATCCATCTTTACGCGGATGCCCACGACGGAAAGGCCCCCGCGGCAGTCGACAACCTCAGGCACGAGCGGCACACCGGCAGTTCTTCCGGGACAAGCTTTTGGTCGACGTTTCACGGCGGCATTTGGCCTTATGTTTTTGAGGAATCGTCCGGAAACATTATGATGATTCGGAACAGCTCCCCGGAGCCGAACATCTTCCAGTGCCCGACCCTTTACGGCGCGTTCCCAACTGCCGCTTCCGCCCCCGCGGATTTGTTTTACAACCGGCAAGCGGACAGTAATGCGACCAATTATTCCTACGCGCTCAACCACCTGGCAGTGCCGGGGCCGAGCAAGATTTACAATTCAGTCAACTTGGATTCGCTCACCGTTGCCACCCAAACCGCAGCCGTCGTCGAGTGTTACATGTGGCATATCAACGACACCCGTTACGATCTGTTTGGCGTCGTTCCCCACGGAGGAAGCGGCAACTTTCTCTTCTTCGACAGTCACGTCGAACGACGCAATCGGGACGACATCCCGGCCGTCACCGACATAAGCGCGATCTTTTGGCACGGCGACAACGCGATTTATTAATTGCGGATTTTGATCCGAGCTCTCGTTGCGATTTCCTCAACGCCCCTCGGCCGGGTCAATTGAAACACGCGTACGGTTTCGCCGAAGATCAATCACGTAGACGGCCAGGCCAGTCCAGATCATCAGAAAGGAAATCAGCCGCGCCGGCGGAAGCGGTTCCCCATACAAAAACAGCCCGAGCAGCAGCGAGCACGACGGGGTAATAAACTGCAGCAGGCCGACGCTCGCCAGCGGAATCAGCCGCGCTCCCATCGAAAATAGCAGCAGTGGAACCGTCGTCACCAGCGCGGTGCCAAACAGCAGAATATGCGTCGTGACATCGACCCGCCCCAGCGCCCCGTCGCCATCGCGGTGCAGGTAAATCAGCAGCGCCGCCGCGACCGGCGCGAGAATGGTCGTCTCCACGCCTAAACCGGTCAGCGACCCGAGCACCGACCGCTTTCGCATCAAACCATACAGCCCGAATGTCGCGGCCAGCCCCAGCCCCACCCACGGGAAGCGCTCCGCCCGCGCGATCTGAATCGCGACTCCCGTCAAAGCCAGGGCCATTGCGAAAACTTGGGCGCGATTCAGGCGTTCGTGAAGCACGGCATACCCGAGCGCGGCACTGACGAACGGAACCAAAAAATAGCCGAGACTCGTGTCGATCACTCTCCCGGCGTTCACCGCCCAAATGTAGATCAGCCAGTTCGCCGACAGCAGCAGACCCGCCACCCCGTTGCCGATAATGGATCGGACCGACGAAAGCGCCCGCAAAAAATCCCGCGTCCGCCCGCGCACCGCGATCAAAACCCAAAGCAGCAAAACCGACCAAACCACCCGATGCAAAATCAGCTCAGTCGCATTCACCTGCGCCAGCGTCTTCCAATAAATCGGAACAAGTCCCCACAGCAGGAACGCGCCGCCCGCCGCCGCAAATCCTTTTCCTCGCGAATCAGACAATGTCGTGACTCCCCGAAGGCTGGCGCGTAACAGCTGAATGCGCGGTGGATCGAACAGCGCTCCAGCGGAGAAGACGAAAGGAAATGGATTTTGAACGATTCGCGCCTGCCATACTTTTCACGGGAACGGAGTCCCTGCATCATGACATCCCGGTACCGTGCAGCAAGTTTTCCGGGCAACAAGACGAAAAAAGCCGCCGCGCATCTTCATCCGTGTTACTCAGCGGCAATCCGCGGTTCAACGGATCTTTGCTTTGTGTTTTCTGTGATCCTTGTGGTTGATACACCCGATCCGCGCGCCTCCATTCAACGCCGTTTCCCGCTATCCTGGCATTGCCTCCGAGCCTGTTTCCGTTTTCTCTTTCAGTAACAGCTTGCTCGGCACCGGCTTTGGCTAATGTTTTTCTTTCCGTTTACATTCCCCCGCTCGAAACAAACATGACCACACAACAATCCTTCGCCACCGACGACGAAATCAACGCCGTCGCCGGCCGTCTCCGTCAGCTCCAGGAAACCCTTAACCGCGTTCTGTTTGGACAAGAGGAACTGATCGGACACGTCCTGACCGGCATTCTCGCCCGCGGACACATTCTGCTCGAAGGCTTGCCCGGCCTTGGAAAGACGGAGCTGGTTAAAGGCCTCTCCAAAGCGCTGCGCATCGAAGCGAAACGGGTCCAGTTCACACCGGATTTGCTGCCGGGAGACATTACCGGGAACCCGATGCTCGAAGAAACTCCCGAGGGACGGCGCTTCGTCTTTCAGCCGGGGCCCGTCTTTGCCAACATCCTCCTGGCCGACGAAATCAACCGAGCCTCTCCGAAAACCCAATCCGCTCTCCTCGAAGCGATGCAGGAGGGGCGAGTAACAGTCATGGGCGAAACACACGCCCTGCCCCAGCCATTTTTCGTCCTCGCGACCCAGAATCCCATTGAGCTCGAAGGCACCTACCCGCTTCCGGAAGCGCAGCTCGACCGGTTCCTTTTCAAACTCGAAATCTTCCGCAACGAGGTCGACGTCCTCCAAAAAATCGTCACCCAGCGGGAGATGGGTGCCGAGGTTCCAGTCGAGCCGGTGTTCTCGGGCGACGAATTGGACGGCTGCTGCCGGCTCGCCCGCAGGATTTACCTTCCCGAAATCGTCGCCAACTACATCGCCCGCCTCGTCGACGCAACCCATCCCGGCCGCTCCGAAGCCGCAACCCATCTGAAATTCGGTGCCAGTCCCCGTGCCGCCCTCGGCCTCGCCGCCGCCGCCCGCGCCCGCGCTCTCCTCGAAGGCCGCACGAACACCAGTTTCGAAGATGTGCGCGCCATCGCGAAACCGGTCCTCCAGCACCGCATCCTCCTCGATTACCGCGCACGCCTCGACGGACAGACAGGCGCCTCCGTTGTCGATCAACTCATCAACGAGATTCCGTGGCAGGATCGCGAAATTCCCAAAACCCTTACGCCGACCGGATAAAGACTCCCCATGCTGTTGTCCCAACTCGCTGATCCGATGCCTCCAATAACTCGCCGCCCGCCCGGCCGTTGCCCGCTGCTCCGACTCCTTCTTCTCGCGGTCCTTCTTGTCGTTCCCGCCCTCGGAACATTTGCACCGGATGCGGCCGGCGCCGGGCAGCTCGTCAACGGCCCGAAAATGACGCCCGGCAGCGGGGTGGACATCGAAATCGCCGGCTTCTACTCCACTGTGCCCAGCCACGGATTCGCTCCCTTCCGCGTAACCATTGACAACCAGTCCGGACGGGAGCGCACCTGGAGTTTCCAGTTTGTCAGCCAGCGCGATTACAGCGGCGAAAGCACCGTCACTCATGAGGCATCCTTCACCGTCGAAAGCGGCCAGGCGCGGCAATTCGACGTCATGGTTCCGCTGGTCCGATCGACCTACAACGACGGGCAGCTCTTTATCCAGGTGAACGGCTACGGAGTCGCCCAGCAGCAACTGCATGTCTTCTACGGCTACCGGCGCGGAATGGGCACCCGCAGCATTTCTCTCGCGATGAGCGAAAAGCTTGGAACGGCGAATTGGAATGAAATAGAAAGCCAGCTCGGCTCCTCCTCCTATGCCGGCAGCCCATTCTCGACCGCTCATATGCCATCTGACTGGCGGGCGTACGTCGCTTTCGATCAACTTTATATTTCTGATGACGAATGGCGTGGCGCAAGCACGCCGCAACGTCTAGCGGTTCTCGACTGGATCGCGACCGGCGGAGAACTCTTCGTCTGCCGCGAACCCGCCGACATCGCGTCCGCGCTGCCCGACCTCCCCGCTCTCACTCCCGACGATCCGGTCGCGCGCGGCTTCGGCCAAATTCACTTGGAATCTCGCGAAAAAATGAGTCTGAATCGCGACGCGATCATCCGCCGGATCCAGCATCCGAAACGGGATCTTCTCTTCGAATCTCTCGAAAACGGCTACCGCGCGAGCGGCTGGGGACTCCTGAACAAACTCGCCGATGTCCGCCTGCGCCCCGCCTTCTTCATCACCTTCCTGATCCTGTTCGGCATCGTTATCGGCCCGGTCAATCTGTTTCTCTTCGCACGCGGATCGAAACGTCACCGGCTGTTCTGGACGACGCCGCTCCTCTCCATCGGAGCAAGCCTGTTTATCTTTGTGCTGATCCTCGTGCAGGATGGCGTCGGCGGGATCGGCCACCAAGTGGCGATCTGGACCCATTTTCCTGACGAAAATCGATCGGCGTTTCTCCAGGAACAGGCAAGCAGAACTTCCCTCCTTCCCGGACGCGGTTTTTCCGTGGATACTCCGGTATTTCTCTCCCTGATGGAAATCGACTCGCCGACCTCCTTCCAGGCAGGACGATTTCAGGCGGGAGGGCGATCGTTTGACGGAGACTGGTTTCGAAGCCGTTCGCGCCAAGGACATCTCATCCAAGGCGTGACCGCCACCCGGTGGCGTTTGGAAGCAAGCGGCGATGCGGGATCCGGGCTCCAGCTCCTTTCGACGTTTCCGTTCACCTTAAAACAAGTTTTTATCCACGACGCGAACGGCCGCTGGTGGCGCGCCGAAAATGTCGAATCTGGTCAGATCGCCACATTCACCTCTTGCGAAGAAAAAGCGTTTCAAGACGCCCTCTCCGCTTTCCTGAAAGAAACCGGCCCGATTCTTTCAGACCGTGTCCGAAATGCGCCGGATGCCCCCGGCCGTTTTTACGCGTTTGCCGAAGGGAAGGAAGGAACCGTGCCGACGTTCGAACGTATCGATTGGCTGACGCAAAAACATTTTCACACCGGCCCGATCGCCGCTACTCGCCCCTCACCATGAGCGATACTCCTGCCATTTCCGTCTCCAATATCCACCGGTCGTACGGCTCGGTCCACGCCGTGAAAGGTCTCTCCTTCGAAATCGAGCCCGGCCGCGTCGTCGGTTTTATCGGGGCCAACGGCGCCGGCAAGACCACGACGATGCGGATGATGGCCACGCTCGACGTGCCGGATGCCGGACGGATCGCAATCCGCGGCATCGACGTGATGGAAGAACCGATCGAAGTGCGGCGGCAAATCGGATGGATGCCGGATGCCTACGGTGCCTACCCCAACATGACGGTCGCCGAATACCTCGATTTTTTCGCGCGTTCCTTCGGCCTCTTTGGCGCGGATCGCCGCCGGCGACTCGAGGAGGTGATGGACTTTACCGAACTCACGGTCATCGCGGAACGTCCGGTCAATGGACTCTCCAAAGGAATGGGACAGCGTCTCTGCCTCGGGCGCACATTGATTCATGATCCGCCAGTCCTGATTCTCGATGAACCCGCCGCCGGGCTCGACCCGAAGGCGCGCGTCGAATTCAAACACCTGATCCGCATCCTCGCCGAAGAGAAGAAAACGATCTTCATCAGCTCGCATATCCTTTCCGAGCTCGGCGAAATGTGCGACACCCTCCTGTTCATCGACAACGGAAGGATCGTTCACCAAGGCTCGGCCGAAAGCCTCATGCGCGGCGACGACGGCGGCGTGAACGTCGCGATCGATCTCGCCGGACCTCCCGAACCGCTGGAGCAATGGATCTCACTCCAGCCGCACGTCTCTTTCGTCGAACTGCGCAAAAATGGCGGGCTGGTCCGGTTTGACGATGACTCTCCGGAACTCCTGACCGCAACCCTCCGGAAAATGCTCAACGAGGGATTGCCGGTCGTCGGTTTCCGCCGCGAAGAAACGAAACTGGAAGACGCGTTCGTCGCTCTCCTCGAAAAACTCGGCAACGGCAACAGTTCGCCCGCTCCCGACCCGCTCCGGGCTTCATCGGATCCGAACGCCCCGGCGGCCGAGCCGACAGCCGCCAAATCGGATTTAACTTCTGAATACAGTGAAACATGAGTTCCGCTATTGAATGCGCAGCCAAACTCCCGCGCCGCGAACCGAGCGACTGGCTGAGTCCGGTCATCGTCAAAGAACTTCGCCAAGGCATGCGCGGACGCGTCTTCCTGATTTCATTCCTGTTGATTCAGGTCGCCATGATTTACTGCGCGGCCGGCGCCCTCCTCGGCGCGACCCGGACATCGAGCGATGATTTCCTTTTCTTCTCCAGCCTGTTCTGGACGATTATCGGGATTCCGCTTGTGTTCGTCATTCCGATGCTGGGCAACCAGGCACTCCAGGCGGAGATCAAGGCGCAAAGCCTCGAACTCGTCTACCTCACTCGCCTGACACCGTGGCGGATCGTCGCGGGAAAATGGGCCGCGCTGTTCGCGCAGGCTCTTCTGTTCGTTTTCGCCGTTCTCCCGTATCTGGTTCTTCGATACTTTCTTGGAGGTGTCGATTTGCTGAGTGAATTGATCGGACTCCTCTGGCTCCTTGTCGCATGCGCGCTGCTGACCGCCGCGGCGGTCGGCTTCTCCGCGCACTCGACCTGGCTCATGCGCGGCGCACAGACGTTTTTTTTCCTCTTTTTGTTTATGGTTGGAATGAATGCGCTGATGTTCGGGCTCCGATCCGGGTTTTTCTTCCCGGCGGCGACCTCGGGCGGCATTCACCCGTTCCTGCTCGCGGCGGTGTTCGTCCCGCTGGTCCTCCTGCTCTTTCTCGAAATCGGCACCAATAAGATCGCTCCGCCCGCGGGGACCCGGTCGTTTCAATTTCGCGTTCTCGGCGCGCTCTTTGTGCTCGGCGCGGCCGTCCTCGAAATCGCCGCGAACGGCCGGGGAGCAGCCTCGATGATCGCGCTTCCGCCAGTCGCGATCATCGTCACCCTTTCGCTTTGCGAAACCCCGCTCCGGATCCGAAGCGTTTACAAACCCTGCTCCCGGCGAGGCTGGATCGGACGCCTTTTCGGCCGGTTCTTTCTCTACCCCGGCTGGCAGAGCGCCGTCGCTTATTCGATCGTTGTTATGGGTGCTCTGATGTTTCTCAGCGCGAACGCGTTCGGAGGGTCAGCCGACGACTGGTTCCCCTTTCTGCTGCTCTATACCGCGATCCTTTTCCCCGTTGCCGTCACACGCTTGATCCGCCCGGTCACGCACAAAGGTTTTGCCTGGTTTATTGGCGTCAACCTCGCCCAGGTTCTGCTCGCCCTGCTTGCCTACACTCTCGATCAGGCCGGTATTGAAATCGGCGTTCTGTTCAGCTTTATGCCGACCGCACTCGCCTTGATGCTCGCCTGGGACCTCCTTCCGTTTATGGACAGCGGGCCGTATAACCCGGTTTTGCTGACCGTCCTTGTCCTCAGCCTCGCGATTTGCTTTTGGCGGGCCGTCCAAGTCCTTCGCCGAATCCGGGAAATGGAACAGAGGCCCGTCGCCGAAACCAGCAACGAAACCGCCGCGCCGGCCGGCAATCCCGCTTGATCGGTCATGACGCGCGTGGAACCAGCCATGCTCGAAGCCGCGCGCGGCACCGCCTCAGCTACGGCCGCACGGCTTCGGCTGCCGCTTTCCGGACGCGTCTGGCGCGGCCTCACCGGCAACTGGGCCGGGGCAGGGATCGGCAGCTCCATCGACTTTCAGGATCACCGCCCCTATCTCCCCGGCGACGATCCGCGCTATATCAATTGGCAGGCATTCGCGCGCAGCGGCCATTACACGATGAAGCTTTATCGCGAAGAGGTCAGCCCGCGCGTCGACCTTCTCCTCGACCGGTCACCGTCGATGTTCTTCGATCCCGCTAAATGCCTGCGCGTTTGGGAGCTTTTCTTCTTCGCTTACGAAAGCGCGCTGCAAGCGGGCGCCTCAGTTCGAATGTATTCAGTAAATGACGACGAACTTCGCGAATTGCCCCGGGAGAAAATCGAATCGCTGACGGTCGACATCGCCGACTCGGGGAGCAGCGAGGGCGTTCCGTTTTCATCGATTCCATGGCGGCCGGGCGCCTTGAGGATCGTCATCAGCGATCTGCTCTTTCCGCCGCGCGACACCGCCCCTCTCGCTCCCCTGGCGCATGGCAACGGTCGCGGCATCCTCTTCGTCCCGCACGCCCGAAGCGAAAGCGACCCCGACTGGAACGGCAACTTGACCTTGGTCGATTGCGAGAGCGGCGCGAGGCGGCGGCAGTTTGTCAGCGTCGAACTGATGGATCGCTACCGGCGCAACTACGCGCGTCATTTCGACCAATGGCAGGCGGAGGCTCGGCGGATGGATGTCCGTTTCGCGCGCGTTCCCGCCGAACGCGAACTGATTGACGCGCTGCAACAAGAAGCGATGCGAACGGGAGCCGTGGAGTCATGGGCCTGATATTCGGAAATCCGGCCGGACTGTGGGCATTACTGGGGATTCCGGCGATCCTCCTGATCCACTTCTTGCAAAAGGAGCGCCGGGAGGTCGTCGCCAGCACTTTGTTCCTCCTCCACAATCTCCAGCGGCAAAGCAAGGCCGGGATCCGGTTCAAACGTCTGCGCAATTCGCTTCCCCTTTGGCTGCAGATTCTCTCCGTGCTGCTGTTGACCTGGATGCTGACGGAGCCGCGCTGGCTCCGGCCCGATTCCGTCCACCGCGTCGCCATCGTGCTCGATTCCTCCGCGTCGATGAGCGCGTTTCGTGAAGAAGCCGTGGATGCCGTGGAACGCCGGGCCGGGGAACTTTCGCGTACAAGCGCCCGGCAGGAATGGGTCGCCATTGAGTCCGACCGCCGGCGCGGCACGTTGTACGCCGGCGACAGTCGCATCGAATTACGTGATGCGCTCGCCGCCTGGCGGCCGCGCTCCGGAACGCACGATCCGCTTTCAGCACTCAGCGACGCCCGCGCCCTCCTTCGCGGCGCCGGGTCGGTCATCTTTGTCACCGATCGGGCACGCGACGATCTCCCGGACGATGTCGATGTCATTGCAACCGGAACACCGATTGAAAACTGCGGATTCACCGGCCTGGCCTTTCAAGAGCGCGAAGACGGCCTCGTCTGGCAAGTGCTCGTCCACAACTACGGTCGCTCCGTGCAAACCCGCCACTGGCAAGCAACGTTTGAGGGCCGGCCCGCGGAGCCGCAGGCGATACAGCTGGCGCCGGGACAAACGGTTTCCATCAGCGGCCCGTTTCCACCCGGTGCCAGCGACGGCTTCCTCACGCTGGAGGATGATGCATTTCCGCTCGACGACCAGATCCCGCTGGTTCGCCCCCAACCGAAGCCGCTCGCTCTATTCACCGAAGAACATCCGCTCCTCGCCGATTTCGCCCCGCGCTTCCTGGAAAGCTTTCCCGACTGGCAACCGGCAGCGGCCGGTATCCAGGAAGACGTCCGGCTCGCGACGCGCACCACCGAACAAGCGCATCCCGCGCGACCCGGCATCTATTTCCTGATCGAACCCCAACCGCCCGAGAACTTCCTCACCGCACCGATAGTCGCGGAAAACCATCCGCTTGTCCGCGATCTGAACTGGCAAGGCCTTCTCGTGCAAAGCGGGACAGAAGTCGAACTCCGCGAGCAAGACCGCGTACTGATTTGGCAGGGCGACCGGCCGCTCATCGTTCTCCGTGAAACGCCGGCGCCAAACGGCATGGGAATCGAGTCGCGCCTCTTTTGCCACTTCGATCTGCGCTATTCGAACGCGGGCCGGCTGCCGTCGTTCATCTTGCTCCTTCACCGCTTCCTCGAAGATGTCCGCTCCGCCAAACCGGTTTTTGAACAGCGCAATTTACAAACCAGCCAGATCTACAGCATCGCGGCGAATCCGCTCGGCGACGACCTCTCGATCCGGTTTACCAGCCGCTCCGGAACCGTGACTGAACAATCTCTAGCGACCCATCGGACAGCTTTGCTCCAAGCGCCGGGCGAGCCGGGCTTGCTTGAGATCACGCAGGGCGATCAGCTCCTGCTGCGCGCAGGTGTGTATTTCGCGGATTCACGCGAAGCCGATTTCACGAACGCATCAGCAGGAGAAACAGGATCAAAAGCCGAAGCGGCTCTCATCGAGGAAAACACGGTCGCGGACTTCCTCACTCCGATCTGGCTCCTTTCCCTCACCGGCCTCTTGCTGTCCACTTGGTGGCTGACCGGACAACGCCGGAAATGAAATACTCACAACAATGTTCAAAACTTCGTCCATAGCGGCTCCAAAACTTTCACAGCCGAGAAGCGGCGCTCGCCCTGAAGGGCAAAACAACTCAGCCCGGCACAACGCCCTGGGCATCCAAGCAACCCAAGAATCAGTTCGGAGCGATCCATCGATCGCGCCTGCTGGTTCTCCTTCTCTGGTCTTTCTGCACGCAACAAACGTAATCAATAAATAAACGACCGGCGACCGTGCGATTCGATGCTCCAGAATGGCTGCTCCTCCTTCCGGTGATCCTGTTTGCCGCAATGCGCTGGAAATCCTTCGGGTTGCGCCAGCCGCTCCGGCTCGCGTGTTTGCTGACGGCGCTCCTGGTGCTCGCGCAACCGCGGGTGCAGCGCCTGCAAGAGGGGCTCGATCTGTGGGTACTTGTCGACCGGTCCGCCTCTGCCACCGATCACGTTCAACCGCGATTGCAGGAATGGGAGTCGCTTCTCGAACGCGGCATGGGGGCGGACGACCGGATCTTCTATGTTGATTTTGCTGACGAAACTATGCTGCGCGGCGACGGCGAAGGCGCGACTTTCACAGGAAATCGTAACCGCACGCGGATCGCCGGCGCTGTCCGCTTCGCACTCGGCCGCATGGCGTCGCGGCGCGCGGCTCGGCTGCTTGTATTCACGGACGGATACAGCACAGAGCCCTCCGGAGACCTCGCCACCCGCCTCATCGAACAACAGGTCGCACTCGATTACCGTCTCGCTGGCGGTGCGGGCGGGCCGGACTATCGTGTCGAGGAATTTTCTATTCCCCATCGCGTCCAGATCAACGAGCCGTTTCTCATGGAAATCCGCGTGGCAGGAACGCCGGATGCGCGCGTCCCTTATTTGCTTTCGCAAAACGGCACGCGCGTTGCCCAAGGAGAAGTGGAAATCCAAGGGGGACGCGGAATGATCCGGCTCGCTGAACGCATCGGCCGCGGCGGTTCTTACCAATACGAACTCCAATTGCACCCGGAGATCGATACCCATCCAGGAAACAACCGCTCACAAAGCTGGATCGAGATCGCGGGAGGCCCTCGGATTCTTTTGATTACCGGCTACACAAACGATCCCCTGATTCCGATTCTTCAGAATCAAGGATTCGAAGTCGACGCGGAGCTCGCGCCGCGCAACCTCTCCACCGGACGCCTAAGCGGCGCGCGAGCGGTGATCATCAACAACGTATCCGCCGACCAATTACCGTCCGAGTTTATCGATGCCCTCGACTTTTTCGTCCGCTTCCAAGGTGGCGGGCTGATGATGGCTGGAGGAAAACGGAGCTTCGGCGCGGGCGGTTATTACCGTTCGACGATCGAAGAGCTGCTCCCCGTGACGACCGAGCTTCGGCAAGAACACCGCCGCCTGGCAGCGGCGATGGCGATCGTGATGGACCGTTCCGGAAGCATGAGCATGACGGTTGCCGGCGGCCGGTCAAAAATGGACCTCGCCAACGACGGTGCCGCCCAAACGATCGAACTGCTCGGGAACGGCGACGCCATTACGGTCATTGCCGTCGACAGCCAGCCTCATATCATTCTGCCGCTGACCACCATCGAAAACGACACGGTTCCGCTCACCCGAGCCGTCCGCCGCATCGCAAGCGCCGGAGGCGGAATTTATGTCTATAACGGCCTGGAAGCCGCTTGGAGGGAGTTGCAGCAGGCGCAACAAGGCCAGCGTCACGTCATTCTTTTCGCCGACGCCGCGGATTCGGAACAGCCGGGATCGTACCAGGCATTGCTCGCGGAAATGCGCAGGGAGGGCGCCACAGTCAGCGTGATCGGCCTCGGCCATGAGAACGATAGCGACGCGGCCTTTCTCAAGGATATCGCCGAGCGCGGCGGAGGCCGAATTTTCTTTAACGCCGACCCCAACGAACTGCCGGCGATCTTCGCTCAAGAAACCGTAGCGGTCGCCCGGTCAGCGTTTATCGATGAACCTGCGGGCTTCCAGCCGACCGCCGGCTGGCTGGAAATTGCCGCGCGCCACCCGGAATGGGTCGACGCGGTCGACGGATACAACCTGAGCTACCTCAAGCCGGACGCGACCGCCGGCGCCTTTTCCGGCGATGAAAATGACGCGCCGCTTGTCGCCTTCTGGCACCGCGGAATTGGACGGACCGCAGCCGTCAGTTTTCCGCTCGCCGGCGACTTTTCACAACGCATCCGCTCGTGGAACGGGTATGGCGACTTCATTCAAACCCTTAGCCGCTGGCTCGCCGGCGAAGACGCGCCGCCAGGAGTCGGACTCCGCACAGCCATTGATGGCGAAGAACTCATCCTCGAATTGTTCTACACCGACGAGCGCGAACGCGATATTGCGACGAATCCGCCGCGCCTCCTGCTCGCGCGAGGCGAATCCGGCGAAGCGGAAACCCTCATCTGGGAGCGCATGGAACCGGGTCACTACCAGGCGAGAACCGCGTTGGAACCAGAAGTGATGATCCGCGGCGCGGCGCAGGTCGGGAATCACGCGCTGCCGTTTGGTCCGATCGTGCTGGGGCGTTCCGCTGAATGGGATTTCCGGCCCCAGCGCCTCGAAGAATTGCGCCAACTCTCACGACTGAGCGGCGGCGAAGAGCGTCTCGATCTTTCGGAGATTTGGCAAAGTCCCCGTCGGCTCGCCTACAGCGATCTGCGCCTTCCACTCCTCCTTTTGCTGCTCCTGCTGTTTCTGATTGAAGCCGCCTGGACTCGCATCGGCGGTCGCTGGCCATTCCGCACCGCCTCCGCAAAGCGCGAAGCCCCGGGCCCCGCGCGTCCGAAGATTCGAAAGCGCAAACAAGCAATCCCCGCTCCCGCTCTATACGGGGAACCCGATCCTGCGACGCCGAAGGAGAAGCCCGCTTCTCCCGAGCCGTCTCCGTCTCCGGCTCCGAGCCCCTCGCTCACCGATGAAGAGCGTCGTCAGCGTCGCTTCGCCCGCGCGAAACGCCGGGGATTGTAACCGCGCATGCCCGCGTAACGTTCGGTCAATACATCGCTTCCAAAAAAATCGATTCGGGGTCGATCACGACTGAACTTCCGTCCGGATCGTCACCGGCGAACATCGTTTCCCGAATCAGCACGAAGGTGACATCCTTGCCCGAATGTTTCCTGAATAAGGAAGTCACATCCACCCCGACCGCCTTCCTCTGACTTCCAGACGCCGATCCGGGCGGTGCACTGCATCCGCGGCACCGGGCGCACCCGAACGTCGCCTTCCTTGACAGACATGTCGAGGCGGCGGATTCGGACTGCCTCGGAAACCTCGCCATGACGAGCGGGTTCGATGAGTTTGGCCCGCCCGTGACTTTCCAGTTGCCGTAAGATGTATGCGGGGAAGTCAGCTCCTCTTTCAATGTTCCTCCGATCCCTGTTACCCTGATTCAAGTTTCTTCTCGGCGAATTCCCGAAACAAGCTCGTTTTCCCGTGCCTCCCCGGCAGTCGCCAAACTCATGGGTCCGGGCGCCGCCGCATACCGCGAACCGCCCGGCAGGTGCCTTTTGCATAATCCACGAAGGTCACCAGCAGATCCCCCTCGGCGAGTTCGACGATTCCCGGCATGTAATTGCCGTGAGTCTCCGCGAACACCGTTCGTCCGGACGGCGGCCACCTCCGGCCCTCATCCGTGCTGATGACGGACTTAATATCCATCCGGTATTCGGACGGCGGCCGGCCGGAGACGCCCGGGGTTTCGCGGTCCTCATCCGTGGCGAAAACACAGATCAGCTCTCCCGTGCGCAAGCGAATCAGCCAGGGCGACATCGCCAAATGATTCGGCCGTCGAGGCTCAAACAGCAGACCGCGCCCCTCACGCTCCCAACTCCAGGTTTTGCCTCCATCGTCGCTCGTTGTGTAACGGATCAGATTGGCGTGCGGCGGGCTGGTCTGAACGGTTTCAAACGCGCAGATCAAGCGACCGGACGGCAGTTCCACCACACTGGGCATGCCGTCGCGGGAAAGAAGATCCGAGTCGCGCGCGCGAGAGACAGTAACTGGATGATCCCAGCCGCCCGTTCGCTCGTTCCACGTTTTCATTGTCAGCCACTGGTGCCGCCGAAACCCTTCCCTGTGCGGCGTATCCTCATCGTCATACACGCAATGCAGCCGCCCGTCCTTTGTCAGAAAAAGAAAACTCGACCAGAGACCGCGCAGTGCTCGCGGCTCTTTCACCGGATCGAGTGCCGAGGAAGCCACTGTGGAGTGCGGCTCCCAGGTTCTCCCGCGGTCTTGGCTGACGGCGACCCGGATCGCATACTCCCGCTTCGATTCGGCAGATTCGCCCAAAAGATTGTCCCGATAACTGTAGAGGAGGTCACCCGACGGAAGCTGAAGAAGATGGCCATCGCCAACCGTGGCATTTCCCCGCCTCCGCGCGATCACCGCAATCTCTTCCCAGCTCGCGCCGCCGTCGACACTGCGCGAGCAATGCACCTGATGTTCGCCATCCCGAAGCACCGTTCGCGTCGCCAGGAGTTCGCCGGAATCCAGCAGAACCGTCCCCTTCGCACCGCCCGCGCTCTCCGAAACATGCGTCCAGGCAATGCCCAATTCGCGCCCCGGCATCAGCGAGCAACACGCGAGGTACAGCCAAACCGCGAGGCAAGCCGCTTTCATACCTTGTTATATCCCGCTGCCGGGACACGGCGCAAAGGAGAACGTACGCGGTCCGTCCCGCGACATCGGAAGGCTCGCTCCGGTCGCCCTCGATCCGGACGTTTACTTCCGGCCGGTGTCAGCGTCTTCCGGACGGTTCAGCTGCGCGGATGTGATTTCCCATACGACGAAACTCCTCGGGCGGAACACGCGGTGCGCGGTTCCGACATAACCGCCTTGCTCCTCGTAAGCCAGCACCACAAGCGTCACGGCGCCGCCCGCTGTCTTGGAGTCCTTGTCGGCCTCCAGATGGTAGGTATCGCCCCGGCCGAGCGTCGCGACGTAGTCTCCCTGGCGCTGCACCTCGAGCGTGAAATGGGTTTGATTCACAACCGTCGCGATCTTTTCGCCTCCCCCTCTCGAGCCCTGAAACGACTGGCAGCCGGCGAGCCCCAGCAACAGGAGAAGAAGCAATATGTTTCGAATCTTCATCATGTCCGCATACTGCCAAACGCCGCTTTAAAATGGCAACATCAACCCATCCTCGCGGCCGGATCCCGGTCCGCCGTTCTATTCGACACCCCCCGCACGCGCCGCTTCCGCAATCGCCTCGATATAGCGGTCGAGGCCCGGGCGGGATTCCAGGGCGGCGGCCGCGCGCAGGTGTTCGAGCGCGGCGGGGAAATTTTTTCGATCGACTTCAAGTCGTCCCAGGGCGATTCGCGCGTCGACTTGATGCTCCGGCAGCGATAGCGCCCGCTCCAGGTAAAACCTGGCGCGCTCATCATCCCCGTCCTTCTTCAAAACCTCGCCGAACAGCAGCAGCGCGTCCCCGTTCAGCGGATTTTTTTCCACAATCGTCTCCAGGAGACCAAGCGCCTCCTCGGGCCGATCCGAAAGCGCCGCGATTTGCGCATCGATCACCGCGATCTCCTCGGCCCGATCCGGGTCGAGGCTGTTCTCCGGCAGCACCGTCCGCAACCGCTCTAAATATCGCGCCCCCTCCTCAATCAGGTTGCGGCCGATCAAGTGCCTCAGCGGTAGCAACGCTTGATCGATAGACCAGCCGCTCGTTTCCTCGATCGCGGCGAGATACGCCTCGACGGCTAACCGATGGCTGCCGCCCCGCAGGTGGAGGTCGCCCAGCAGAAACTGGCTGTCGGCGGTCCGGCCGCCAAGGCTGTGCGCCAGCTCCAGATTCGCGACCGCTTGTTCAAATTCTTCCAGTCGCAGGAACGCGTTCGCCTGCATAAACCACAGCTCCGCCGTCTCTGGCTGCTCGGCGATCAATTCATCAAAGAGCGCCGCCGCCAAGCGCCACTGCCCCGTCTGCAAAAGGCATTGCGCCTGTCCGCGCCGAAAATCGATACTGTCCGGCCGATACATCCGGGCCGCCCGGTAAGCGTGCAGGGCGCTTTCGTATTTTTCCAGCGTTAGATACGAATACGCAAGCAACCCGTAACTTTGCGCGTCACCGCCGCCGAGTCGAATAACCGTCAGCCAGGTATCGACCGCCTCGCTGTACCGTCCTTCCTGAATAAGAACCAGCCCGAGCGTCCGGTGCGCCCGGCGAAAATCCGGAAACCGCGCGATCGCTTCCCGCAGATACCGTTCGGATTTCTCCCAATCTCCCGCCTCGTAATAGAGGTTGCCGAGCAGGAACCGATACGCCGGATTCGAATCCGGCGCCAGCGCCGCCTCCACCTCCCGAATCGCGCGCGCCTGATCGTCGTGCAAGTACGGCGCGATCCGCTCATACAATTTGCGATCTTCAACACCAAGCGTCGGCTCGATCGCGGCGTTGACGCCATAGCTGGCAAGAAAGCGTTCCCGAAACGCCGGACTGCCCGGGCCGGAATCAGTCAACGGAAACGGCCGCGCGAAAACCGGGACACCGCCGACCAGCCCATAAAGAAGCAGCAGCATAGCACCGGCAATCGTTCGCTTGGCGCCGGCAAGGAAACGGCTTCTCCCGTGAATCTTGTTTTCCATCGCTGTTTCTCCCATCAGTGACTCAACAAAAGCGGAAAGCGGCCGCGAACGGTTCGCGGCACACCGTCAACCATCGGACGCGTGAAACGCGCTTGCGCCACGATTTCCCGCGCGACCGGTTCCAGTTCTGGATGAGACGACGACACAATTCGACGAAAACGCGCGTCGCCGTCCGGCAAAATATCGATTTCAACAATGACTTTCCCTTCCGTGACACCGCGCTGAACGAGTCCCCGGGGGAACCGGAAGCGCGGCATGTTCACCAGCCGCGGAACTTCCGCCAGATCGTCGAAGGTGAACAGCTCCTCCACCGCCGCGATTGTCGCGCCCGCCAGTTGCAGCCGCGGCAGCGGAGCACCCATCGCCACCGCGTCCCCCATACCCGGCGCGAATTCCACATCCAGCACCTGGAACTCGATTGGCGCGGTTTCCACCGGTTCAATGAGCGACTGGAGTTGCGACGATTGAGGCGGGGGCGCTTCCGGCGGCGGGGGCGGAGGCGCGGGCGGCACGGGCGGAGTGACCACTCGCATCTCGCGCACAATCAGGTCCGGCTCCGTCGGCGGGTTCAGCATTTGTGTCAGCGGAATCACGAGAAACAGTCCGGCCGCCAGAAGCAGCGAACCGCCCGAGGCGCACACCGCCGCCCAGCGCCAGTCCTGGCTCGGCAGTTCCCGTCCAGCGTGGGGTGCCTTTCGCGCTGTCGCATTTGTTTCGGTCATTTCGCTTGGGTCGCCAGACTTACCTGTTTCGCCCCCGCAAGGAGAGCGGCGTCATGAACCTTTGAATACAAATCAACGGAAACATTCCGGTCGGCCTGAATGATGACCGGCATCTCGGCTTCCTTCAGCAGCCGCTGCACAACTCCGCGCACTCCCTGCACACCGATCTCCCGGCCGCCGTAAACGACGTTACCTTCCGCGGTGATCGCGATCAGAATCGCCTCCTTTTCCAGCATCGCCGACGCGGCGGCTTGCGGCCGCTGCACATCCACGCCGGTTTCCTCGACAAAAACCGTCGTCACAATGAAGAAGATCAGCAGAATGAAGATGATATCGATCAGCGGGGCGATGTTGATCTCCTCGTGGGGCGTCTCGCTCGCATAGACCCATTTTCTCTTTTTCATTGCCGCTGCTTACCTCCGTTCGACCAGCCGCCCGGGAATCGGACAATCCGCCCGGATCGCCAGCCGGGTGTTGTAGCGCTCGAGCCGGGAAATCGCGACGACCAGACTGTTCCGCCGCTGAATGATCCACGAGAGCATCAGCATCGCGGGAATCGAAATGATCAATCCGGTCTGCGTCGTGATCAGCGCTTCCGAAATCCCCGTCACCACACTGCCGAACCTCTGTCCCATTTGCTGAAGCATTCCGGAGAACGTGGTGAGCATTCCCACAACGGTGCCGAGCAAACCGAGCAGCGGGCCGGTTACGATAATGATCCCCAAAAAACGGATACGCCGGTCAATGTAGGGGAGATACTCGTTTCGCACTTCCTCGAAGTGCCGGCGAACTTCATCGACACTCCCCGCCTCAAAACAGATCAGACGGCGGGCTTGCTCCAGGTGCGGATTCCCGCTGCCCGAGATGCCTGGCCCATCCATCCGGTGGAGCCCGCCGCGCAGGAGAAAATGAAAATGAACGCGGCAGAGCAGGTGAATGGCCGTCGCGTAAATAAATACCGTCAGCACCAGAAGCGGCACCATCAGCCACCCGCCGCTTGCCCAGATTTCGATCGCATGGTCCAGCAGGTCCGCCGCATGCGTAATGAACGGTTCGAACCGCGCCAGAATGCCGGCAGTGTCGACGTCCATGCTCATGATTCTTGCGCCGCCGGTTGGACGGCGCGCCGGGAGAGGCCATTGACAAACGCCACCGCCGTTTTCTCCATCCGAGCCATGATCCCGGCGACTTTCCGCGACAGAATCGCATGCATGACCAGCGCCGGGATGGCCAAAATCAGCCCGAGCTCGGTCGTGATCAGCGCTTCCGAAATCCCGGAAATCAGCGGCCGCGGATCGCCCGCGCCAAAGACGCTCATCAGGCGAAAGGTTTTAATAATCCCCGTAACCGTACCGAGCAGCCCGAGCAGCGGCGCCGCCGCGGCGGTCACGGCGATGATGTTGAGAAACCGCTCATAACGCGGCTGGGTCGTCAGCATCCACTCATACATCACTTCCTCGACCATGTCGGTTGATTCGGCCGAATGTTCGACGGCGGCCACGAGCATGTCGCGCGCCGGCCGCGGCTGAGCCGCGGCGATCTCGCGGGCCTCGGCGGCGTCGCCGTTTCGAACAGCCGCGACCAGCTCGTGGATGACCCTTGGACGGGGATGACGCACCGAAAAGATTTGGATCGTTTTGCCAATGGCCACGAGAGTCGCCACCAGGGCGAACAGCAAGATGGGATAGACCCAGATGCCGCCCTTGATCAAATGTTCGGCCAGGGTGTCTTTCGTTCGGTCGACCGCAAGCGCGTCGCCGAGCGTCGGGTCAACCGGCAAACTTCCTTCGCCCGTGCGCGCCACCGCCTGGATGCGCTCAGCCAGCGGGCCTCTCAACTCTTGGAGTTCAGGCTCGAGCGAGCGCGTCAGAGTTACCAGGCCCGCCACTTGCTCATCGGCTGAGGTGAAATACACGAGCGGTCCGATTTGAATGAAGTCGCCCGAAAGGACCGTCCCGTCCGGCCCGAGCGCTTCGCCCCGGGACATCCGTCCGCCGATAAGGTTTTTCGTTCCATCGAGCGATTGGCTGATCAGCGAGAGCCCCGCTTCCAGTTTCTCCGCATCCGAAAGATCCGGCTTTTCGAGAAGGAGGTTGTAGCGGCGAATCGATTCGCCCGCTTCCCCTCGTTCGGCAGGGGAAAGGCCGGCATCGTACTCCGCGGTGAACGATGGCAGCAGCGTGCGGGCAACATAATCGACTTCCCGCTGCCGCGCCTCCACACGTAGACGCAAGGTATCGAGATCAACGCTTTGACTGTCGCGCAGCCGCCGTGCCTTCCGCAAGCGCGCTTCGAGTTCATGTGCCTTCGCATCGAGGAAATTCAGTTCCCGGGCAAGCGGCAGCCGCTCCGCTTCGATCCGCTCACGAACTTCGCGCAGCCTGCCGATCGCTTCCTCGAGCTGCGCTTCGCGGTCCGCCGTCACGGCATCGAGCGTCTGTCCGTGCAACCCGGCTCCGACGAACAAGCCAAGGGTTCCCAGCCATACCAGACGAATGCCAGTTCGGATGCTCATCGCCCGGCCTCCAGCTTGACCGGGAGCTCGACCAATCCAGGCTCCGTCCCCGTCTGTTCGGCCATCAGAATGGCTTGCTGAATCCGCTCCCTCAGTTCCGGCAGGGAATGCCATTCCCAGCCATCCGGACCCGGCAAACCGTATCCGGCATCGTCCGGCGCAAGGTAATACGCTTGGCCCAAACCGAGCCATATCGTCCGAAAAATACCTTTCCGATCCTGTCCGGGAAGCTCGCGCGTGCTCTCGCTCACCGTGATTCTGCCGTCGAACCGCCGGATGCTGTTCGCAATCGCCACAACCGTCTGCATCCGCTCACCAAGACCGAGGCTCGTCGCTTCCGGCTCTTCGGGAAGCCGCTGATAGGGTGTTTCGAGCTCGCGTTGCAATGGTTCCGGCAGCCGCTTGCGCAGAGTCCGGAGGTCCCCTTCCGCTTCCGCGAGAAAAGACGCGATAACCTCCGCCTGCCCGTCCAGTTCCTCTTCGCGCGTCAGCAGCGCCAGTCGCGTGGCGGCAGCAGACGAAAGCGACTCTTCACTCTCAGCAAGCTCGGCTTCCAATTGTTCGACGCGAGCCGCCGCGACGGCGATCAGGTCGGCCAACAGGACTTTTTCCGCCTCCCATTCGACTTCCTCCCGGGAAATCGTCTTCTCGGCTTCCACCCATTTTTGAACTGCCAACCGGGCGCGCTCCAGCGATTCCGGCGAACCGAAGGCGGATGCCGCCAGCGAAAGACTTGCTGCTATAAAAAATAAACTGCGCATCGGCGATTCCCTTAGACTCGATCTAGAGATCATCAGCTCCCGAAAAATTGCGAATTTTATCGGGTAAATTCGCACGGCACTCGCGCCGAAATGCTGTGATCCGACACCGCTGGAACCGCACCGCCAAGCGAGTCCGAACGTTCAGAAGATCGAAGAGGCAACGAGAACAGGTGTCCAGTGCGAAAGACACGGAACGACGCCGCGGCGATCGCCTCATTCCGCGTGGCTCGCCTGCCCGGGATTTCCCTTTCAACCTCGCCGCGTATTCTGTTAAAGAAGGAGCACTTATGAATTTGCGCATCCACGTCCGACTCGCCGCCCTTTTTTTCCTCGCAGCTGCTTTCTTCGCGTTGTCCAGCGCGGCGGACGACCGCCCGAACATTCTTATCTTCCTCACCGACGACCAAGGGTACGGCGACCTCGGTTCCTACGGTCACCCGCTGATCCGGACGCCGCGCATCGATCAATTGGCGGCCGAAGGCATGCGGCTGACGTCGTTTGTCACCGGATCCTGGTGCGTGCCCTCGCGCACCCAGCTGATGACCGGACGCTACATGCCGCGCGTCCGGTTCAACGGCAGTACCGGCGCCAATGGATCGGGCGGCTTGCCCGACTCCGAATGGACGCTCGCGGAGGCGCTGTGCGAAGCCGGTTATCGGACACACATGATCGGCAAGTGGCATCTCGGCCATGCGCAAAAGAAGTTTCTTCCGCCCAATCAAGGTTTTGATACGTGGTTCGGCCTCCCCTACTCCAACGATTATACGAAGCCATGGGTGCAGACCGATGTTCCGCTGGGGCTTTTTCGGGGAGAAGAGATGGTCGAGCATCCGTTCGATCAAGACACGCTGACCCAGCGTTACACAGCTGAAGCGGTCCGCCTGATCGAGGAGATCGAAGATGACAAACCGTTCCTCCTCTATCTCGCTTACGCGATGCCGCACCTGCCGCTTCACGTCTCCGACGCGTATCGCGGAAAATCCCGGGCCGGGCTTTACGGCGATGTCATCGAAGAAGTGGACTGGAGCGTCGGCCAAGTGCTCGACGCGCTGGAGAAGAAAGGGATTGCCGATGAAACACTCGTCATCTTCGCCTCGGATAACGGTCCCTGGACGAACATGCCGCCGCGGATGCTCCAGGCTGGCAATGAACCGTGGCACGCAGGCAGCACCGGCCCTCTCCGCGGCGCCAAAGGCGAAACTTACGAGGGCGGCCCGCGTGTCCCGGCAATCCTCCGCTGGCCAGGAAAAATTGAACCCGGCCAAGTTTCCGCCGAACTCGTCGGCATGCCGGATTTCTACCGCACCGCGCTCGCGGTCGCCGGCGCGCGCCTTCCCGAACATCCGCTCGACGGCTATGACCTGACACCGTTCCTCACGGGGAAGACGAATTCGTCACCACGAAACGAATACTTCTACTTTCGCCGCGGTCTCGAAGCCGTGCGCCTCGGAGATTGGAAACTCCGGACAACCACCGGGGAGCCCGAGCTTTTTCATCTTCCCACCGATTTGTCCGAATCGATTAATCGCGCTGAATCCGAACCGGAAAAGGTCCAGGAGCTTCTCGCCTTGATGCAAAAGATGGCCGAAGAGACCGGCAGTACGATTGCCGGTAATCTTCCGTAGCCTTCCCCAAACGGCCAATCGGCACCGGAGTTCCGGCTTGCCCGCCCACGGTTGTCGCAGTAGAAATCAACCACATAGTTCCACCTCAAAACAATGATTAACACAATGAAACGCCTGGTCCCTAACTCTCTTCTTCTTGCCGTCTGCCTCGCCACGTCCGGATGCCTCGCCCTCCAATTCGGAGGCGGGTCAAAGTCGGTCGAGTCTCCGCCCCACACTATCGGCCAAGAACTGATCGACCTTAAAAAAGCCCTCGATGAGGGGGCGCTCACGGAGGCGGAATACCAGGTGCAGAAGGAGCGGTTGCTTCAGCGCGAAAAATAACACCGGCGGCGAACGCGCGCTTCTCCCTTCGGCTCGTTCGGCGCTTGCCACGTTATTCCGTCTCGGGCAATTCGCTCTCCTTTCCGCTCTTGCGGGGCCGCCGCTTCACGTTGGCCAAGTAGCGCATCTGGAGGATCTCCACAAGGAGCGCGAAACCCATCGGAAGGTAGATGTATTCCTTCTCCACGTGCTGCCCGATTCCTTCAAGAAAGAGTGTCACCCCGATCGTCACGAGAAACGACAAGGCGAGGATCTTCAGGGCGGGACGGCGCAAAATAAATTCCCCAATCGGCTTCGCATACATCAGAAGCCCCGCGAATGAAACAATTACCGCAATCCCGATGATCACGAGGTTATTTGTCAGACCGACGGCCGTGATCACCGAATCGATTGAAAATACCAGATCCAAAAGCACAATCTGCACAATCGCGGCCGAGAATGCGTTCTTCGCGACGACAGCCGGTGCATGGACTTCCTTGAGCTCGACGATATGATGAATTTCGCGGACCGCCTTCCACATCAGGAACAGCCCGCCCGCAAGCAGAATCAATTCCTGCACCGATCGCCCCATAAACACCGGATCGGTCAGCCGCACCAGAAGAAACGCCCCCGCGACAAGCAGCAAGCGCAAGACCATGGCAAGCAACAGCCCGACTGTTCGCGCGAGATTTCTCGCCTTCTCCGGCATGCGCGAAACCACCAGGGAGATGACAAGAATATTGTCGATCCCCAGGACGAGCTCGAGACCGACAAGCAGCGCCAGCGTCGCCAAAGAATCAAACGTTAGGAGATCGGAAAGCATATTCGCGCGGACAAGCTTCCCGATTCCATCAGTTTGATCCGCCGCGATCGATCAAAAAACGCGCCCCGCGTCTTCTCGATTTCACCGCGGAGAACACAAAAATCACAGAGAGCGGCACGAATCCGCGTTCATCAGCGGCATCCACGCTTTCCTATCTTTCTGTGCTTTGTGCTCTTTGTGGTTTTATAACTCCGCACGGCAAGCGCTCAATCGGCGAGCCACGCCGCGCAAACTTTCGAGACGGCCGTCAGATGCACATAAGGCCCGCGCTTCGGATCGATATCGATAATGTGATCGTGAAAACGTTCGGCACCGGCGCCACGCGCGAAAAGGGGAACGAGCTGATTCGTGTGCCCTCTCGTATTCCATGCCGCGCCGGGCAGCCTCCCCTTCCCCCGGTTCTCGAGCGGCTGCCACATCGGCCGGGCATCCGGTCCCGACTCAGGACCAGTCAAATAACCGGTTTCGTGATCGGAGGTCACCACGACCAAAGTCTCTTCCCATGAGCTGTTTTCCTCGATCCAATGAATGACCGCCTCGATCGCTTCGTCGAAGCCAATGTGCTCCTCGATCATCCGCGGCAGGTTGCTCCGGTGCGCCGCCCAGTCAACCGCACCGCCCTCGACGTGCAAGAAAAAGCCATCCGGATCGCGGGAAAGGACGTTCAACGCGCCCAGCGTCATTTCCTTCAAGGTGGGAACTGTCTCATTGAATGGAACCGCAAACACGTCGTCCCCCTCGCCTTCACGAAAATACTGGAGCGTTTCCCGGACCGGCGCGATTCCAAGCACCCGCTCAGGCGCGGAACCGTTAATCAGAGCAAGAAAATCGTCACGCGTTTGGACAAACGTCCACGGCCGATCTCCGCCGGCCTCACCGGCAACGATTTGATTCCACAAATCCTCGCCGCCGATAAATTGGAAATCCGGTTCCTCCGCACGCCGGCCGTTGTTGTCATAGAGGGGATGTCCCGCCCCCATGATCAGGTCCAGCTGGCTTTCCTCAATCATCTTGCGCGCGATTTCGGCATACTCCTTCCGCGTTTCATGATGGGTGGCAAAGGACGGTGGCGTCGCGTGACTGATCTGCACGCTCGACACGACGCCGGTGCTCATGCCCCGAGCCCGAGCCCGGTCGGCGATGTGAACCAGCTGCTCGCCGTCAGGACCCACCCCGACTCGGCCGTTCCTCGTGATCGTGCCCGTCGAAATCGCCGTGGCCCCGGCGGCGGAATCGGTCGGCTTCTGCCGCACGTATTCAAAATCTCCCCACGCCTGAAGCGGATCATAAGCTCCGCCATAGGAAAACGTCGCGGCCGCGAGGCGAATGGGGAAATTTTGATACGCTTGACCGCCCGGCCAGCCGAATTGATAAATGCTCGCCGCTTCCATGTGACTGAAGCCGCGCCCGTCGGCAACAAAGACGATGACGTTCTTTCGCCGCGGCTCCTCACGGGAAACCGGCGAAGCGAAGACGGCCGTCACCGCGAGGAACCCAAACGCCGCCGCGACAAACGTCCGCGGCCAATAAAGTTTTTTAATCATTGCTGCTATCTTCATAGAAATTCTGGCAAAGGATGGACACCCGCCCCGGCACCCGCGGCGCACAGCGAGTCGCACCCGTCATCATGCATCGCCCGTCCGGTTCCGAAAGCCTTTTATCGCGCACCCGGCTCCAACCGTTTCATGAGACGGACTATGCGGCCCAATCGATCGCCGGATTGGACGAGAAGTTCATCGGTTTTCTTCATCGCTTCTTCCAATGTCATCGGCCGAGTCACGATCGGCATCACGACAGTAAAGAGACTCGAAAGTTCGTCCTCATCCGCAACCGATCCGGCTAGGGCAACGACCGGCTTTCCAGCCTTCCGCGCCATCGCCGCTACCCCCGCCGGTCCTTTTCCATGAAGCGTTTGCGCGTCAATCCTCCCCTCTCCCGTGATGACCCAATCCGCCCAGCCAATCTCCTCGGCCAAGGATATTTTCTCCGCCACGAGTTCGAAGCCGTTTTCGATCCGGGCCTCGCAAAAACAAAGAAGGCCGTAGCCGAGACCGCCGGCCGCCCCGGCACCGGGAGTCGAAGCCGCGTCCTTGCCGAGATCTCGCGCGACCACGCGCGCGAAGTTTTCGAGTCCTTTCTCCAACTCCTCCACCTGCCGCTGATCAGCACCTTTCTGCGGACCGTACACACGCGTCGCCCCGCGCTCTCCAAGGAGTGGATTGCGCACGTCGGCTGCCCCGACGATGCGCGGGAGCCGAAGGTCATCTGGCGCCACGACCCGCCGCACGTTCGAAAGGTTGAACGGTTCCGGCGTCAATTCCCTTCCGGCTGCATCAAGGAACCGATAGCCCAACGCGGCACCCATGCCGAA
>CAZYAN010000023.1:0-61562 GCA_964645585.1 uncultured Opitutales bacterium | reverse complement strand
AGGAGGCTTTGGCCGGCAAGGACGATCTCGAACCGGCCGAAGTTGAGCGCCTCGAAAGCGTGGTTCGCTTCGCCGTTGCCCAGCTTCTCGTAAAGAAGAAACGGCGTTAATCGTCAGGATCCAATCGCGGGCGTCAATTGAACGTCAACCTTTCTCGAGGGGTTGACCTTTGGCTTGGACGGCAGTCTCCATGGCTCGGACGTTGTCTTCCCGTTGGGCCAGCTCGACTTCTTTGGTTTGCTGCTCTTCGATCTTGTTCATCAACCGAGCCTCGGCATCCATCAGAAAAGCTTCTCGCTCTTCCAGTTGACGCTCTCGTTCGGCCAGCTCGGCTCGGAGACCATCCAAGCTGGCGCCCTCTGTCGGGGCGGCCGGTGCCGCTTCCTCCTTATGGCGGGCGAAGCGAGCGCGTCGCGCCTTGGCTGTCTCGGCGGTCATTCCGGCGACCGCGGAAACAATGATGACCGAAACGGTCGGTTCATGCGCCTGCGACCGGTCGGTGACGAATTCGTATCGGACCCGATAGTCGACAAGCAAATCGGCGCCGAGCTGCACGGCCCGCCGTTTCAGCTCTTCACAGGCAAGCAGTGCGATCTCGTCATCCGCGAGTTCATGGTCAAAACTTTTCTCGCCCAGCAGTAGGCGAACCGGATGCGGATGGAGCAGGCCCGCTTGCTCGAAACGGACGCGGGCCGCGAAGAGACGGGTCAAGTCGGTCGCGAGCCGCCGCCAGACTTTTCCGCCGGGCAGCTGGCTGCTCGCGGAGAGAAGAAGGGTCAACGGGATCGTGGTTTCAGCACATTCATCGGGAATGGACGGAAAAACACGCACATGATCGATTCGCAAGAACAGCTCACGGAGCTCGGCTTCGTCCGATGGAAGACGCTGCCCGAAAGCCAAATCCGGCGGCACGCGATTGTCTCCGCTGACAGAGCGGGGCCGAAACGCGAGAGCGAGTGAGCCGGCCAGCACCCAATTTGCCATCCCTGTTTTCCACGCGTAGTCACCAAACAGAATGGAGCCGGAATCCACCATTTTGAGGAACTCCTCTTGGGTGAAAGGACCTTCCTGACGGGTAGAATCACTTTTCCTTCGAATAAAAATCTGCGTACCCATAAATTGGATCAATAATTGGGCACGGTAGCGCCTTCTGGAATTTTGCCTTCCTGCTGGCGGGCCGCGAGAGAGAGCTTGAACGTGATCATCCCCGCATGGCGGCCGGTTTCAATATCGCTCGTAAGCGTGCTGATCTGGTTTTGCCGGAGCTTTCCAATGACGCCCGTGGTGCGTGTGAGCGCCTCATGGATCGCTACGCGCGGGTGCTCCTTTCCGAAGCTGATCAGCTTTTGGGCCACGCAAGCTTCAAAACAATCGGCGAGGCTGTCCACCGGGGAAGGCATGCCGGCCGCGGCGGCCATCGAAAGAAGACGGCGCACGGCTGTGATCGGATCGCCGCCGTGCATCGTCGTAAGTACTCGGTGTCCGGTCGATGCGGCTTCGATGACCATCTCCGCGACCCGGACATCGCGGATTTCTCCAACAAAGATCACATCGGGATTCATCCGCAAGGCGCGCTTCAATGCGGAAACATAATCCGGAGAATCGCGGCCGAGCTGGCGCTGCGTGAAAATCGAACCGACAGCGGTATCTTGAAAGCGGTACTCGATCGGATCTTCGATCGAAATGATCCGGAGCGGTTTTCGTTCCGCCGCTTCCTGAAGCATGGCCGCGATACTGGTGCTCTTGCCTGATCCGGTCGCTCCGGCTAGAATCATCAATCCGCCTTCATTCGCGATGAATCGGTCGACCAGCGAGGAAGGGAAGGAGATATCCGCGATGGAAGGAATGGTCTGAGGGATGACGCGCAAGGTGATCTCGCGTCCGCCGGTCATCCCGTGGTCACAGCGGATCTCCACCGCCCGCAGACGCTGGCCGCCGATGGCGATGATCGCTTCCTGGCTTCCTTGGTCGGATGTGTCGGAAGACGAAAAAAGGTGCGAGGTGAAAACCGAGAATGGATCCTCCCCCTGAAGCGCGGCCGGAATCGGAATTCCTTCAAGCTGTCCGTTGCGCCGCGCGGTGCAGCGGCCCCAGCTCGTCAGGATGATGTCGGAAATTCCCCCTTTGGCGACGATGCCTCCAATGAATGAAGTCCATTCCTCATAAACCCCGCTGCGGGCGTGGGTGTCCATCCCGGACGGCATTCCTTAAGCAAAAGGCGGAGGCACGGGCGGTGAGGCGTCGGCGGCGTTCATAGCGGGTAAAGTATTCAGATTCTCGTGATGCTGTGACAAGATCAACCTTGTTAAACAAACTTGAAAATGGCTTACCCGGGGAAGGAGCTTTGAGGCAGCGCCGCCGCAATCGGCCGGAATCTTCCCTCGGACAGACTTCTTTTAGTTTTCGGTGCTTCGCTCGCCTCATAACTCCGATTAATAAGTATTCATTTTCAGGTTGTTTTTGTTGACCCGGCTGCTTCCTCGTGGCAAGACTTTGTCGCAGAACCAGATGTCCGGGTGGTGCCGCATCCGGATCAATCCGCTTTCGAAGCCGCCATGAACCATACCGCGTCCCCTCCGCTCCGCCCGGATCGGCCCTTCGCCCCGCCGGGATTCACCTTGATAGAACTTTTGACTGTGATCGCCATCATCGGGATCCTCGCCGCCATCTTGATTCCGGTGGTCGGCGCGGCTCGCGAGCGAGCTCGCATCGCGGTGTGCGCGAACAATCTCCGCCAGGTCGGCACGGGAGTGCATCTTTACTCCGGCGATCATGAAGACGCGTTGCCGCCGATCACGCGGACGTCATCTTCGTTTACCTCCTATTGGCTCCATTATGGCGGACAATACGTCAACCTCGGTCTCTTGCTCCAGTACAACTACGTGGATGATGATGCTATTTTCTTTTGTCCGAGTCGCGACGTGGATCCAAATGAAGCATTGGCGTATGACGGTAACGGCAACGTCGATTCGGAAGGCCGTCGGCGCCGCGGGTCATTTCCAGCACGGTATGTCGTGAATCCGCATTGGAAACTGACCGACGATATCGAGCGTCCGACCGAAGGCGCCACGGAGTTGATGAATATTGTCATCTACAGCGATTTCGTCGGCGTTGAAAACTTCTCTGGAGGCGGACTCGCGACGCGGATCGGGCCGGTTCATGACGGGCTCGGGTACAACCGGCTTTTTGGAAACGGCTCCGTTCGATGGACAGCGCCAGGGCCCCTCACCAGCAGGATCGGGTCCGGCGATCCAGGAGCCCAGATTTTGATGCGGCTTTACGAGGAGCTCGACCAGCTTTGAAGGTACCGGCGCTTATCCCTGGAAAGCTTTCCCACCGTGAACCCACCCACACCCTCCCAAATCTCATGAAAAGAACATCTCTCTCCTCGATGCTCAGTCTCCTTGCCGCGGCCTCCATCGCCGCTCCCGCGTCGGCCGCGGAACTCGTGCCGCTGCTCGAATTCGCCAGTCCCTCTGATTACAGTCAGAACTTCACCGTGGCAACCGGATGGCCGGATCTCACCATTGCGCACTCGAGTAATGACGACGGCGGTATCGGGCGGGGCGGTTACATGCACCTGCCGCCCGACATCGGAAACACCTCGAATCTCGTTTACGATACCGATGGCGTTCCAGGGACACAGACGTTCGGAGACTTCACAATCGCTCTCGACAGCCGCGGCGGCAGCAGCGTCGGTTTCCTCGTGCGGGGAAGCGCTTCCCGCGGCGACAGTATCCGCTTGCTGGTTACCGGCCGAAACCGGGTCCGCGTCTGGCTCGGCGCCAATGTGGCGGATTACCAGCCGATCGGCACGGTTGCCTACGACGAAACCCTCGGAGCGCTTTGGCACGACTGGGCGCATCTTGAACTCGACGTCAGCAATGTCGGTTCCGCGGGGGACCAAGTCGGGCTGATCCTCCGCGGCTACAATTCGCAAGCGCGATTCGATGAGTCGACTTTGGTATTCGTACACGAAATTCTGCTCAGCCCCGAACAGTCGGCACCCTATCTCGAGCCGGGCGAAGTCGGCATCTGGATGCTCGGGGCGGCCAACAATACCGACAATTTTGCGATTTACGAATACGGAACCGCGCCGGACAGACGCCCGCACCCGGAACTGGCCGATTTTCAGCCGGCACCGAACGCCCTGTATCACGATGCCGCCAATGGCTTCACCTTTCGCGCGCTCGCGCCATCTGGCATCGACCCCTCCGACATCACCGTCAGGCTGAACGGGCTTGATGTCTCCGCCGGGCTCGCGGTCGGGGGCGATCCGACCGACCGGATTATCGTCCATGCGGATCTTGAAGAGAACACCGCCTACACGGCCGAGATCGAAATTGTCTCGCTGACCGGCGAAATCACCACTCGAACGGTTTCGTTTCAGACCAACGTCCCGCCCAAGCCGGTTCCGCTTGTCGATTTGATCGATTTCGCGTCGGAGGATGCACTGACTGGCAACTTCACGGTCACAACGGGGTCATTCTTGTTCGTCGATGACTGGGATGAGGGGATCGGTCGCGGCGGCTACGTGCTCGGCGGGAGTACGAGCAATATGATCTACGACCCGGACGGAGCACCCGGCACGCGGACATTCCAGGATTTTTCGGTCGTTATGGACCACCGGGTGGGCGGAAGCATCACGTTCATTGTTCGCGCCAACCGCGCGACGGATCAATCGATTCGTGTGACACTGACCGACCGGGTGCGTCTGAGAGTCTGGACCGGCTCGAGCATCGCAACGGGAACGGCCGGACCGCTCGAGTTCGATGAAACGTTTCTTTCCGCGCTCCCCGTCATCGACGCATGGGCTCACTTGCAGCTCGACGTGCGCAACGCGGGCGAGGAGTGGGAACGCCACATTGAACTCCGGCTTCGCGGATACGGATCGCAAAACGATTTTTCCGCGCCGGACTTCGATCATACGGTGGTGCTTTCGCCCGCCGCGAGCGCGGCGCACCTCGATGCCGGTGAGGTTGGCATCCGCACAGGAGGCGGTCAGTACAACATCGACAATTTCGCCGTCTATGAATACGGCACAGCGCCGGTATGGAGTGCCTATCCTGAGATCCGCAACATTTTCCCCGAGCCGAACGGATTCATCGAGGGAGCAGTGCCAGCTGTCATGACTTTTGAAGTGAGAAGCCCGCTCGGTGTTTCCAGCAACGCGATCTCCCTGGCGGTCAATGGAGCGGATGTGTCGGACGCGCTGCAGTTCGCCGGTGACGAGAGCTTCTGGACCGTCACGTACGATCAAATGCCAAAGGACGCGAACGTGCGTATCGAGGCGGGAGCTGAGAATGCGGTGACTGTGGCCAAGTTCATGTACGGCGATCCGCGCGTCTATTCGACGATCGCCTCCTCGCCGGCAGTCGTCTACGACTCTCACGGCTTTGAGAATCCCGCGTTCTTTGCGCCAGGACCGCTTGCCCCGGTCGGGGACGGAGGCTGGCAGTGGCGGACAGGCGACCCGCAAGCGGAAATCGCCGCGGTCGAAGCGCCGTACAACCAGGTGCTGCGAAGGACCGCCGGCGGCTCCCTGGAACTCGATTTTCCGATGGTGGAAGGCGGTATCCTTATCTATGAAGCGGATATTCGCGTCTCCGCCGCGGACGTTCGGACCATTAACATCGACCTGTATGAAACCGCTTCCGGCGCGCGCGCGGCGAGCTTTCTCGGCTGGGGAACGATCCCGGGTCAATTCACCCACTATAACGGAAGCGCATGGGTGGCCGTTTCTCCCCTGGAGGCAAACCGCTGGTATCACTATCGCGTCGTCAACTACTTCACCGGCCGGTACGCCAATACCTTCGATGTGTTCATTGATGGTGAGCTGGTCGGCGAAAAATTAGTCTTCCGCCACGCCGATGTGATGCAGTCGCCGCGCCTGCGGGTGAACGCTTCCCAAGCGGCCGCCGGACAGTACGGAGAAATCGATAACTTGCGGATCATCGCGCATCCGCTTGTCGGCGCCGATTACCTGCCCCTTCCGGTTATCGCCGGTCTCGACCGTGACGATGACGGCGCTTCCATCCAATTTGAAACGTATTTAGGTTATCAATACCTCGTCAGGTACACCGACGATCTCGGATCCGGGGAATGGGCGGATCTGGATTCGGTGGCCGGGACCGGGTTTCCAGTTGCGGTCGACGATCCCGGCGGCACCGGCGAGCGGCGTTTCTATCGGGTGACGACGATCCCTCCGACCGAGTAAACGCGCTTCGGCTCTTCGCTCACCCGTTGTGCAGGCTGTCCCATACGCTTCTGGTGAAACACTCGTTCACCAACCGATGCCGCACGTCCCCTCGGGGAGAGCGCGGCAGGCGTCTGCACGCGGCTGGATCGCTGCCGCGGTTGCCGTCGCCTGCGCATTTGCCTGCATGGCCGCGGGCGGTCTCCAGGCCCAGTTGCTTCCGGGCGACGGCGTCGTCTTTAACGGCTTGACCGATTACGCGACAGTTGAACTGAGCGAAGAACTGCGCGACCTCGACGGTCTTACGGTGGCAGCCTGGGTTCGGCTCGAGGTGGCGTCCGGCATCCAGACGTTCCTCAATCGCGGGCAGCGCGGCCAGCTCTTCACGCTCTATCTCTTTAATGATCACGTGCGGATGCTGGTCGAGTATCAAAACGGCGGGTACACCTATGCTTCCACGGAACCGCCGCCGGCAAATACTTGGATTCACTACGCGGGTACGTATGACGGACAAACGATTCGCCTCTACGTCAACGGCGTCGAGGTCGATCAAACAACCGTCCCTGGCCGGATCCCGGTCCGTGACGATCCTCTGTATATCGGTGCGACCGAACCCCTGCTCAATGGCGTTTTCGGGGCGATGAGCGATGTGCGATTCCACGGAGAGGCGCTCTCCCCGGAGAGTGTTTTCGAGTTGTTCGCGGGAAGCGTGCCCGCGGTATCCTCGCCTTTTCTTCACTTCACAGACGGGGAGCTCGCGGATCTGGTACGCAACGCCTTCCCCGAGCCGCCCGATGGCGTCGAGCCGACGTTCCCGTTTGCAAACGGCACCTTGGCAAAGACCGACGGCTTTCGCGGACTTTGGTACGTGAACGGACGGTCCTCCGACGGGCTCCACAAATATTCGGGCGGACTTGGCACCTACCCGCAACAGCACCATCCAATCGCGATTTACGCGCCCGAGGTCAATACGACCTTCTTCACCTACGGCGGGAGGAGAAAGGACGAGAACAGACTCCTGCACATGGTCAGCGCCTTCGATCACGAGACAGGCAAAATCGCCCGGCCGCGAATCCTGCTCGACAAGCAGACAAATGACGCGCACGACAACCCGACCATGGCTATCGACCGGGACGGCTACATTTGGATCTTTTCGAATGCCCACGGCACCGGGCGGCCGTCGTATATTCACAGGTCCGCCGAACCGTACTCGATCGATGCGTTTCACCTCCAGACCGTCACGAACTTTTCGTATTCACAGCCTTGGTACGTCGAACCCGGCGGATTCGTGTTCTTGCACACGATCTACAGTCAGGGCCGGCGCCTGTTCGTCGCCAACAGCGAAAACGGCGCCGCTTGGACCGAACCGCGACCGCTCGCGCACGTTCGCAATGGCCACTACCAGATCTCTTGGCCGCGCGGCGCGACCATCGGCACCGCGTTCAATTATCACCCCGACGGGTCGAGTCCGCTGGGCAGCGGGTTGGATCACCGGACGAATCTCTATTACATGGAGAGCGATGACGGCGGCCAGACCTGGCGGAACGTCCAAGGCGAGCTGCTCGACCTTCCACTGACGGAGATCGGCAATCCTGCACTCGCGGTCGAGTACGAATCGCAGCTCAAGCTCGCCTACCTCAAAGATCTCCAGTACACCGCCGACGGCCACCCGGTGATCCTGCACCTCGTCTCGCCGGGCTGGGCCTCCGGACCGGAAAACGATCCGAGAGTATTCACAATTGCCCGCTGGACCGGGACGGAATGGGTGACGCGGCC
Source organism: uncultured Opitutales bacterium (assembly GCA_964645585.1). Lineage (GTDB taxonomy): Bacteria > Verrucomicrobiota > Verrucomicrobiia > Opitutales > T3Sed10-336 > DATGSL01. The sequence goes on along the minus strand of CAZYAN010000023.1, from coordinate 53,590 downwards.
CGTGACGACGGCGGATAACAATTACGATTTCGCGTCGCTCTACATCGAGGCCGACGGCACGTGGCGCATCATCGGGATCACCGGGACCGGACCGCAACCGTACAACACCGGCGGCGAAGTGGCGATGTGGATCTCCCGCGACGAGGGCGATTCGTGGGAGATGGTGCGCCAACTGACACGCGATTCGGAATACAACCACACTTATCCGCGACGTCCGCTGAACGCGCATCCCGGATTTTACGCCTTCTGGGCCGACGGCCATGGACGGGAGGAATCGCCCTCGCGCTTTTATTTTGCCACCCGAGACGGGGAGGTGTTTCGGCTTCCGTATTCGATTGACGGAGACGCCATGTGGGTCGACCCGGAACCGCTCGAGGAGGTGCCCCCCGGGGAACGCGGATTGGTCGGGGCCGCGCCTGCGGTCCTGTTTGAATCAGGAGGATTCGAGAACGCGGAACACTATCCGCCGGGACCGCTGGAACAGGGAGCCCTATGGCAATCGACTTCCCCGGCGGCGGTGATTGCACTCGATGAAACTGACGGCAACAAGGTCCTTCGCCGCGTCCGCGGAAGCGGAAACTTTGACCGTGACTGGCTTCAATTTCCCGCAATCGCCGGTGAGCTCCTCTGTGTAGAACTCGACATCCGAGTCTCCGACCCAAACCAGCGCACCCTCGATCTCAGCCTGATGCCGGTCGAGGGTACCCGGCAGGCGGGACTTCTCGGCTGGGGAATCGATCCCGGCTTCCTGAGCTACTACGACGGTTCCAACTGGGTGCCGGTTTCGCCCCTCGATGGAGATTGGCACAGCCTCCGGGTGGTCCACTATCTCGATGGCGCCTTCGCGAACCGGTTTGACCTGTTCGTGGACGGTGCCCTGGCGGGAGAGAAGTTGCGGTTCCGGCACGACTTCGACCGCTCTGAGTGGTTCGGACGGGTCCGCGTCAATGCGTCTGGACCAGAGGGCGGGTGGTTCGAGATCGACAATCTCCGGGTTCGAGCCCAGCGGCTGATCGGACCGGACAAACTGCCCGCGGCCTGGGAACTGGCGGTGGTGCGGCAAGCTGAGGGCATCGCCGTGCGCGCCTTTACGTTGCCCGGCATCAATTACATTCTGGAAAGCAAGGATCACCTCCGAGAGCCCGGATGGATTGCACTCGGGACATTTTCCGGGACCGGGCAGGGGCATCTGCTCGCGGATCCCCGTCCAGTCGCCGGTCGCCGATTCTACCGGATCCGGACCGTCCCGGCCTCGCCGGAGTGAAACCAAAGTTCAATACGCGTACGATAATGATGGATACAAAGAAATCGGAAGTTGTTCATTCAGCGGTCTTCGCCGCGCCCTCTACCGGTGGGCCGAGGAAATGCGAGCAAAGGGTGAACCGGTTGTTCCCGAATGTTGCTCTGCTGGCGGCTCTGGCTGTGACGCCGTGGACGGCGCGAGCCGCGCCGGCGGGAGAAGCGGCCGCGTTTGATGGCTATTTTGATCGCGTTCAGGTCGAGATGGAACCGGGTCATCGGGATCTCGATGCCTTTTCGGTGGCGGTCTGGGTAAAACTCAATCACACAGGCGGAATCCAGACCTTTCTCAATCGGGGCGAACGAGGCCAGCTCTTCACGCTGTATCTCTACCAAGACCACGTCCGGATGCTGGTCGAGCACGGGGAGGGACGCTACTCTCACGCTTCAACGAAACCGCCGCCCGCCGGAGAGTGGGTCCATTACGCCGGTTCCTACGACGGACGAACAATCCGGCTCTACGTCGATGGCGACCTCGTCGATTCGACAGAGGCGCCGGGCCGCATGCCGGTCCGGAATCATCCCCTCTTCATCGGGGCAACCTCAGTCGGGCAGAATGTCGTCGACGGGGAGCTCGCTGATGTTCGCCTGTACAACGAAGCGCTTCCAGCCGCCCTCATTCGCGAAATTGCCGCGGGCCGGGAACCGGTCGCCCCGGGTCCAGTTCTGCACCTGACCGGCGGGCAGCTTGCCGAGCGGAAGGCTTCCGGCTTTGACATGACAGAAGACGGGGAGCCGTCGTTTCCCTTCGCGCGAGGAAAGCTGCCGACCACCGACGGATTCCGCGGAATCTGGTACCTGAACGGGCCTTCTCCAGACGGGCTGCATAAATATTCCGGCGGTCTCGGGACCTATCCCCAGCAGCACATCCCGATCGCGGTGTACGCCAAAGAGGTCAACAAGACTTTCTTCACCTACGGCGGCACGCGGAAGGACCGGAACCAGCTCCTGCACATGGTGAGCGCTTACGATCACGAAACCGGGAAGGTCGCGCGGCCCCGCATCTTGCTCGACAAGGTGACGACCGACGCGCACGACAACCCGACGATGGCGATCGACAGCGAGGGATACATTTGGATTTTTTCGAACGCGCACGGGACCGGTCGCCCATCCTACATCCACCGCTCGAGCGAACCGTATTCGATCGATTCTTTCGAACTCCAGGTGAAAACGAACTTTTCGTATTCACAGCCTTGGTACCTGTCGGAACACAAGTTCGTCTTTCTGCACACCCTTTACAGCCGCGGCCGCGGTTTGTTCGTCGCGAACAGTGCCGACGGCATCCACTGGAGCGACCCGCGCGATCTCGCGCACGTTGCTCGCGGCCATTACCAGATCTCCTGGCCGCGAGGAAACACCATTGGCACGGCGTTCAACTACCACCCGAATGACGGCAGTCCGCTGGGGAGCGGCCTCAATCACCGGACGAATCTCTATTACCTCGAATCCGACGATGGCGGATATACGTGGCGCAACGTCCGCGGGGAGGTGATCGATCTGCCTCTGAGGGAGCCGGACAATCCCGCCTTGGCGATCGAGTATGAATCGAAGCTTCGCATCTGCTATCTCAAGGATCTTCAATACACGAAAGAAGGCCATCCGGTGATCCTGCACCTGCTTGCTCCGACCTGGCGCTCCGGCCCGACCGATCCGGCCCGGCAGTTTGTTCTCGCCCGCTGGACTGGTTCGGAATGGAAGACGAGTGTCGTCACTGACGCCGACAACAACTACGATTTCGCTTCGCTCTACATCGAAACGGACGGCACCTGGCGGATCATCGGCACGACAGAACCGGGACCGCAGGAATACAACACCGGCGGCGAGATGGCGGTCTGGATTTCGCGCGATCAAGGCGAAACTTGGCGAATGGTTCAACAAGTGACCCGAGATTCTGAATACAACCACACTTACCCGCGTCGCCCGCTGAACGCCCACCCCGATTTCTACGCGCTCTGGGCCGACGGCAGCGGGAGAGAATTGTCACCGTCGCGACTCTATTTCATGACGCGCGACGGAGACGCGTTTCAGCTGCCTCCGGTTATCGAGGGGGATGCGGAGTGGGTGGACCCGATCCCGCTGCGCGAAGCAACCGCCGCTTCTGGAGAATGAGGGTTAGTGGACCTCCGGGCTTTTCCGATGAACAACACTCTTTGTGCAATCCTCGCAGTCCTTCCCGTCGCGGCCGTATTCATTTTGCTGGTCGGGTTGCGATGGCCCGCCAAGCGGGCGATGCCGCTTGCCTATCTCATCACGGCCGCCGTCGCCCTGGTTGTTTGGCGGAGCCCATTTGCGCAGGTCGCCGCGTCAACGGTGCAGGGAGTCGTCCTCGCGATTTCGATTCTCTACATTGTTTTCGGGGCGATCCTGCTTCTCAATACGCTGAAGGAATCCGGGGCGGTGAAGGTGATCCGGCAGGGGCTCCTGACGGTCTCGCCGGATCGCCGCGTGCAGGCGGTCCTGATCGCGTGGCTGTTTGGATCCTTCATTGAAGGCGCATCCGGTTTTGGAACGCCGGCGGCGGTGGCCGCGCCATTGCTCCTCGCGCTCGGCTTTCCGGCGATGGCGGCGGTGATGGTGGCGTTGATCATCCAGAGCACCCCGGTTTCGTTTGGCGCTGTAGGCACCCCGATCCTGATCGGGGTTGCCGGCGGCCTTGAGGGAGCTGAATCGGTCGCGACGTACTTGGCCGCGAATGAGCTGTCGATTGAGGAACTGATTTTCTTCATCGGCGCGCGTGTCGCGATCGTGCATGCGATCGTGGGAACGGCGATTCCTTTGATTCTGTCCGCGGCGCTCACACGGTTTTTCGGTGAAAACCAATCATGGACGGAAGGATTACGAATTTGGAAATTCGCGCTGTTTGCCGGTTTGGCTTTTACGGTCCCATACACGATTACGGCCGTGGTGCTTGGGCCCGAGTTTCCTTCGCTGCTTGGCGGCTTGCTTGGACTGGCGATCGTCGTCCCCCTCGCGCGCCGGGGTTGGCTGACGCCGAAGGAGACTTGGGATTTCCCGCCGCGCGAAGCATGGCTGGACGGATGGATGGGAACCGTCAGCGCAACGGTCACGGATGGGCGCAACAAGATGTCGCTGGCGACGGCCTGGGTTCCGTACATTCTCGTTGGGCTTTTGCTCGTTCTCACCCGCCTGGACCGTCTGCCTCTGAAGGGATGGCTCTCGGGGATTCAGTGGAAATGGGCGCAAGTTTTCGGGACGGATGTGACCGCTTCAGTCGCGATCCTTTACTCGCCCGGAACCGTCTTTTTAGTCGCGGTTGGCGCCACGTACTTTATTCAGCGGATGAACCGCGGCGAGTTCACGCGAGCAGTGGCCGGATCGGGTAAAACGCTTGCGGGAACGGCGATCGCGCTCCTTTTCGCGGTGCCAATGGCCCGGGTATTTATCAACAGCGGCGTGAACGGAGCGGATCTCGCCAGCATGCCGCTCGTGCTGGCGGAGGCGATCGCGGGACTGGCAGGCGGCGCGTGGACATTCTTCGCTCCCTGGGTCGGGGCGTTTGGCGCGTTTCTCGCCGGCAGCAACACGGTGAGCAACATGATGTTTTCGCTGTTTCAGTTCGGCGTTGCGGAGCGGATCGGGGCGTCGCCCGCGGCCATCGTGTCGCTCCAGGCGGTCGGCGGCGCGGCGGGCAACATGATATGCGTCCACAACGTTGTCGCGGCTGCGGCCGTGGTCGGTCTCCACGGGTGCGAGGGGGTGCTGATCCGAAAAGTGCTTTTGCCGATGACCTACTACGTTCTGTTTGCCGGACTTCTCGGGACCTTCGCCGTCGCGGCCGGTTTTTGACCACGCTTATATTGGTAACCCGTCGATAGTGATGGACTCGCCCCCGAACGACCTCTGTAGCGATGAAGCCGCGCCACGGGATTTGGATGGCTTGGACGAAGACCGGCTACGAGGGGAGGGCACTGGATTTTTGGAATATGCGGCGCGCAACCGGACGGGTCGACGTTGACGGGATCGCACAAATCCGCCCGTCGCGGAAGTGATCGAGCAAGAGGGATAAACTCGTTCATCGGCTTTAGAGTTGCGTTTGAAAAAGGCGCCAGCATGTTCTGAGAATTCAAGAAAAACTGCTGCGGGCCCTTAGCTCAGCGGTTAGAGCAGAGGACTCATAATCCTTTGGTCCAGGGTTCGAATCCCTGAGGGCCCACCAGTTCAGCCTTGGTATAATTGGCGAAAGCCGGTTCACTCTGCTGCCTCGAACGCGTCGTGGTATGTGACGAATCCTTTAGGTTCCTTTCCTCGCCAATGAAGGGCCAGGAAGCAGTCAGGCGGGACGTTGGGAAGTATGAGAAAGGGGGCCGCCGGCTTAAAGCCAAAGCGTCCATAAAATGCGGGCTCGCCCAAGACGACGCAACCCGCGGCCCCTGCGCTTTGCAATGCGTTCAGCGCCTCGGTCACCAAGCGGGTGCCAACGCCTCGCGCCTGCGACTCTGGTGCGACCGCGATCGGCCCAAGCCCATACCAGTTGGGTGTGCCGTCGGAGATTCGGACCGGAGAGGCAGCGGCATGGCCGATGAGAAAACCCCTCGTTTCCGCCACCAGGGAGACCGTCAACTGTCCCGCGTTTCGTAAAGCATTGACGATGAATTGCTCGGTTCCGCTGGAGTGGACGGCGCGACGAAAGGCGTCCGCGATCACCCCCTCAATAGCGGAATAATCCGCGGGCGTTTCATCTCGAATAACAACGGGCATGACGGATATCGACTTTACGAAGGGGGCCCTATGGCGCGAACTTGATTCAAAAAAAAATTCGAGATGGCATCGCTGAATTCGCGGGAGGCGGTGTTCAACAGAGGTTACGTGTCGATTGGCAAGATGCTTGGCGGTGGGTTTTGCATCGCTTTTTTTGCGGTTATGGTCCGAATAGAGAAGCTATGCGCCAAATCCTCCGATCGTCTGTTGCGCTGTGTTTGGTGGCGACCATCTGTCTTCCTTCGATCGTCGCGGGCGCGCGGGTCACAGTCAGTGAGCCGTTCGAAGGGGTTACTCATTATCGGATTCATCAGGAGCAGCCTCGGCGGGTGAGCATCCATTTGCTTCAGGTTGATCCCGCGGCACCGGGTATCGGGTTTTTGACTACCCCTTCGAATGGGGATCTTCCGGGCGATACCGTGCATCAGACAACGCGCGAGTTTGTCACGCAGTACGGATTGCAGATCGGCATCAATGCCAACTTCTCGAATTATGTGTCCGGGCCGTATATGAATCTGCTCAATATAGCGGCTTCCAACGGGGACGTATATTCGCCGTTCTACGCCGGCTGGCCCGGGATCAATATTACGCAGGACAATCAGGTCAGTCTCGTCACGCCAGTGCCTGAGAACGTTTCCCACGATCCGCCCGATTTCTACAGCGGTTACGAACCGGCCCAGAATGTTACGCTTTACAATACTATTGGAGGAAACGAGCTGATCTTGTACAACGGCGAAGTCGTCGCGACCTGGGCCGACGGCTTGCATCCGCGCACGGCGGCTGGCGTGTCCGCCGACGGAAAGCTTCTCCTGTTCACCGTCGACGGGCGCAACACCGGCCACAGCCAAGGAATGTCGACCGCGGAAGTCGCCCGGATTCTCCGCCAGTACGGCGCCATCCACGGAATGAATCTGGACGGCGGCGGTTCAACAACGCTTGTATTCGCGGACCCGAGTCCGCGTGTGGTAAACATACCGGTCGGGGTCAGCAACACTCCCGGGTCGGAGCGCCGGGTGGGGAACAACTTCGGTGTGTTTGCCCGCGTGAGGGAGCAGCCGCTCAAGTACAGGCGTTTCTTTGCGAGTTTTGAGCACTTAGTCGATGTTCCGGCGGCCGAAGGGTCGCTCTTCCTGCGATCGCCGGGATATTCGGGGTCAACCAGCGGGAACCTCGAGCCGTTTCCTGACGATTCGATCGTAGTTGGAGACAGCGATCTGCCGCCGGGCGGCAAAGGCAATCGCGCGTTGCGGTTGCGCTGGCGGTTTCGGTCCGGCCTGGAACACCCGTGGCTTCGGGTTTCTACTCACACAACCGAAGCCGCCCTGGGCCAGCCGATCGTTTCGTTCAAAAAATTTGTGCGGTTTGCCATTCACTCCAATCAGGAGCTGACCGCTCTCTTGCTTGTCCGGAACACGGCGTCTCAAGGCGACGACGGCGCCACCGGAACGGCGACTGGAGGGTTCGAGTTCATCGGCGGTCCGGCGGCGGCCGATGGACAAGTCGTTGCGCTTCCGCCTGAAGGCAAAAAGGTTCCAGCCGGCAAGTGGACGACCCTTTACTTCGACATGGCCAACGAGCCGGTGACCGGCTGGCATGTCAGCAGCCCGTCCCTCGACGGAAACGGTGTCCTCGAAACCGAGCGCGGGGTGATTCAATCGCTCGTCTTCCTGCCGAAACGCGACGCGGAAGGCGCCTATTCGACCGAGCCGGTTGTGGTGTATCTGAATCAGTTTGAGGTAGCGGACACCGGTCCTCCGCGGCTGAAAATTCAGCGCGAAGACGAAGGGGCCGGCTTGCGGGTAGTCGTGACCGGCGAGGCGTTCGCGCAATATGAAGTGGAGATTTCCGACGATCTTGCTGGCTGGAATCCGGCGGGAACGGTAAAGATCGGATCCGATGGCGAAGGCACTTTCCTCGACTCTGAAGCCGAGAATGACGCCCGGCGCTTCTACCGGCTAAAGTGACAGGTGGCGCGAGGATTCCGCGGCCGGCTCCTTTTCCTCTTGCCAGCAACATTCCGGTACCCAGTTTTGTATTCAATGATCAGGGGCCGTCTTCCCTGTCGTTCAGCCCAACCGGGAACAACTCGATACCCTGGACCAAAAATGCCGATACGATTGAGATGGAAACCAGCAGCGCTTAGTCTGGCTGCCCTAACCGCGCCTATGCTGACCGCGTCCGCGGAGTTCGAGTTCACCTTCAGCGACGACTCGGATTTCGGATCGGTGATGGTCGTAACGTCCGGGCCGGGCGCCCTGCTTCCCGATGCGGGTGTCGGTGGCGGCGCGGGGTATGAATTGGGCGCGGATGCCAATTTTAATATATTGCCGAACAGTCCGCTGACTCTCTCCCCGGGGAGCACAGTCACGGCGTCGATCATGTTTCAAGCCGTATCCGATACGGCGACCATGGCACCCGGTTATTTCCTTGGCATCGGCCTCCTCCTTTCCCTTGAGAGCCCGGAATCGGTCGCCGCGACGCTTTCCCTGGACGGTTTTGGGGCTGTCGAAGGAGCGACTCGGATCGACAGCGCCATCGACACCAGTTTTTCTTCCGGGACGGGGCCATTCAGTTTGACGGCGGGAAATTGGTATCAGGCGATAACCACGATTACAAAGGAGACCACCTTGGATCAGTGGACCATCAGCCTGGATGTAGCCGATTTTGGCGTGACCGGCACATCCCTGAGCGGCTCCGTTTACTCGGCATCTGGAACCGTCAGCGACTCGGCGACCTACGCGGGCAGCGAATACTATGTCGCGGCATCGATAGCCAATGGATTCGCTGACGAGGACTCCGGCATTCGAATTGTGCAGGCGGTCGATAACTTCGCGGTCATTCCCGAGCCGGGCACGTTCGCGGCGATTTTTGGCGGGATTGCGCTCGTCGGCACGTCTCTTTGGGGCCGCCGCAAACGCGCTAAGCTCTGATTGCCGCCAGGCGAGTGGCTTGAGCCCAGGTTCCATCGGGATCTGTGGGGATGTTGTTTTTGTCCAGCATCGTGGATGTATGGGCATGTCGAAGTTGCGGCGGTCGATCCGGGAACTGTCATTCGCTCTTGGGCGCGGGTTTTCCGACATAGCGCCAGTGCCACGGCTCCTCGATGTAGCCGGTTTCCTCCACATTGTGGGCGAAATAGGTCTGCCGCCATCCGTATTTCGCCGCGTGTTTCCGGAGCCAGTCGTGCTGGGGGTCGCCATTTTTGAGCGCGCGCCGTCCCGCGGGAACGGATGAAATGTCCACGGTCGTTCCAAGCTGATGTTCGCTGTGCCCCGGCGGTGCCGTGCCGCGCTGATTCAGCCGTTCGCGCATCCTCTGGAGAAAGATCGATTGCTGGGTCTCGCCGGATCGGTAGGAGGAAGAAACATAGGCTTCGATTCCGTCGGCTCGCATCGCCTCAAACATCTTCACGAGTGAATCCGCCGCTTCCTTTCGGAGGCGAAACGATCCCGGTTCACCGTCGCGGGTTATCTCGGGCGGGAGCGGCACAAGGTCGTCGGCCTCGTAGTCGAGCGGAATTCCCCACCAACGGTTGACCACCTCGCGCCCGATCGGCAGATTTCCATGCTCCTCAATCATTTGAAGATTCGCTGGATGGACGCGGCTGAAGCCCAGGCGCGAGACGTAGCCGGTCCGGCCGGAAAAATCGATTTCCAGCCACTCCTCGTCTGTCTCGTCGATCAGTAAATACGCCCCTGAGAGCTCCGCATCCAGTTCGAGTCTTCCGAGCACTTTTCCCTCTGTGCCGGGAACGCTTCGCACATTGATCGCGTTGAGGTGGATACGCCACGGAGCGGCGGAATCCGCTCCCAGCGGATCGATAGTGACCGGGCGCAGGGTGAGCTTTCGTTCGATGACATATTCGATCACCCTCGGTTCATTGAGAACGGCGGCACTCTCCGTCGCCGCATTTGCATGGATTGGAGCGACGCAGCATCCGAGGGAGAGGATTGCAACCGGGAGGCAACGATTCATGACTGCAGGCATAAGGCGGGAAACGTGAATTTGGTGATTAAGATCGCGGAGAAGGTAACAGGAAGGCGGCCGTTTGAAAAGCATGCGGTTGGCCTGTTTAGTCGGATTTGGCCATTGTCGGCCAATCGGGAGCTTGGCGATCTCAGCCCCGTGCAATCAACGGAGGCCTGAACGCTTCGTCGGAGATTGAAACGCCACGGTTAAATCGGTGTCGCATCAGTTGACAATCGGGCGCTTTGGCGCTCCCGTGACCACGCGCCCATCAGGGATTGCCGGTAGGAACGGGAAACCCGGCGGGGCGACGTCAATCGGATTGCCATTCCGGCAGTCGACACAATAGGATTTTTTTCCGGCAAGTCTGTGATGGTTCAAGATTTACTCCTTCGACGGTTTTGGATGCTGGTGTGTCCGTTGCTTCTCGGCGCATGCGGCGCTGAGATGACCTTTGAGCGTGAAGAGCATCCGATTCCCGAAGGGGCGGATGTGGCGGAAATCGTTCCCGGCGAGACTGGATCGATTTTCATGTACACCTTTCCCGGCCAGCCGAATACCTTCAATCCTCTGGTCAGCGAAGATGCGACTTCGAGCGGCGCGATCGCGATGATTCACGCGGGTTTGACCACGTACGATCCGGTTCAGGAAGAAGTCGTCCCGGCTTTGGCGGAATCGTGGGATGTTTCCGAGGACAGCAAGACGTTTACGTTTCATTTGCGGCCGGGTCTTCGTTGGAGCGACGGGCACCCGTTTTCGGCGGATGACGTCGTCTTCACGTTTCAGGCGATCTATGACAAGCGTTTCCCGAATCGGGGCGCGTACGACATGTCGGTTGATGGAGAGCCATTCGAAGTGGAGAAGATTGACGACCTCACGGTGCAGATCGCCACACCGGATGTTTTCGCGCCGTTTTTGCTCTTCATGGGAAGACCGATCCTTCCGAAGCACAAACTGCAGGAAGCGTTTGACGACGGGACCCTGCTTCAGATGTGGAGTATCGGAACCGCGCAGCATCATCCGGAGGAACTGGTCGGCATGGGGCTGTATCGGCTGCGATCGTTTACGGCGGGGCAGCGGCTCGTCTTCGAGGCCAATCCCCATTATTGGCGGGTCGACCCGGAAGGGCAGCGCCTGCCGTATATCGATATCATCATCGCTTCCTTTGTCTCCGATCAGAACGCGTCGATGGCGGCTTTCGCGAACGGCCAGTCGGATTATGAAGAGCGCATCACACCCGACAACGTCAACTGGATCCGGCGGTATGAGGAGCGGTACGACTACACCGTTCACGAGCGCGGCCCGGCAACCAGCTCGAACTTCATTTGGTTCAACCAAAATTCCGGCGCCGACGCGAACGGCAAGCCGTATCTGCCGCCCCACAAGCTGGCCTGGTTTTCGAACCAGAAGTTTCGCCAAGCGATCTCGTATGGTATCGACCGCGAAGGCATCATTGACGGTGTTCTCTTCGGGCGGGGCACTCCACTCTGGGGCCCGGAATCACCCGCCAACAGGAAGTGGTATAATCCGGATGTAAAGAAGTATCCGTACAATCCCGGGCGCTCGCGGGAATTGCTGGCTGAAGCCGGTTTCAATTGGGACGCGGCGGGCCGTCTTGTCGACGCGGAAGGCAATCGTGTGAGCTTCAGTTTGATCACCAATCATGAGAATCCGATTCGCACCGCGATGGCGACTGTCTTTCGGGAAAACATGCAGGATATCGGGATCGATGTTCAGGTGCAGTTTCTCGATTTCGGCACCCTTGTGACGAAAATTCAATCCTCGTTCGACTACGAGGCCGGGCTTCTTGGCTTCACCGGCGGCATTGATCCGTCGGGCGGCATGTCAATTTATCACAGCGCCGGTCGCTTGCATCAATGGAATCCCGCGCAGCCGGAGCCCGCGACCCCTTGGGAGGCGCGAATCGACGAGCTTATGGTCGCGCAGTTGAAGACTCTCGACGAGGACCTGCGGCGTCAGTATTGGGCCGAAGTGCAGCAAATCATGAGCGAACAGGTGCCATTCATCTACCTGGTGACGCCGACGAATTATGTCGGATTGAAGAACCGCTGGCAAAATCTTAAGATTCCCGCGATGGGCCCGGTGATTTGGAACCTGGACGAGATTTGGGCCCCGTAAGCGGCCATTGCCCGATATGAAGACTTTTATCATTAAACGCTTTCTTGCGCTGATTCCCATGCTCCTGGCGATCACGCTTATGGTGTTTCTATTGATGAACCTTGCGCCGGGGGATTTTTTGACACCGATCCGGGCTCAGCCTGACATCGACGATCGTTATATTGAACAGCTTGAGGAGGAGTTCGGGCTCAATAAGCATCCCGTGCAGCAATACTTCCTGTGGCTGAGGAACATTTTTCCGATAAGCTACAGCGCGGAGACCGGGCTTAGTTTTTCGGTCAACTTCGGGTACTCGTGGACGTACCGAGTCATGGTATCCGAACTCTTGATGCAGAGAATTCCCGCGACGCTCCTTTTGTCCTGCTCGTCTTTGCTGATCGCATGGTCGGTCGCGATCCCGCTCGGAGTCTTGGCCGCAATCTATAAAGACTCAATCTTCGATCGTGTCAGCGCGCTCCTGGCGTACGCGGCGCTCTCGATCCCCGAGTTCTTTCTCGCCCTCCTGGCCATCTTCTTCGCGGCGCAGACCGGATTGTTTCCGATCGGCGGACTGACATCACCGCACCACGAATTTCTTCCTCTCGGCGGGCGAATTCTGGACATCCTCCATCATCTTATCCTGCCGGCTCTCGTGCTGGGGCTTGGCAGTGTCGCGGGGCTGATGCGGATCATGCGGTCGAGTTTTCTCGACGTCATTCGTTCGGATTTTGTCACGACCGCCCGGGCGAAAGGCATGCCAGAGGGCACGATCATGTTTCGTCATGTCTTTCGCAACGCGATCAATCCGCTGATCAGCATGATGGGATTTGCTTTTTCATCGCTCCTGAGCGGGGCGCTTCTCGTGGAAACGGTGATGAATTATCCGGGACTCGGACAGCTGATCTTTCAGGCGTTCTTACGCCAGGACCAGTTCGTTGTTCTCGGTGCGGTCGTTATGGGCTCGGTCATGCTTGTCGCGGGTAATTTGCTGGCCGACATCGCGCTGGCGAAGGTCGATCCGAGAATTCGCCTGGAAAAATAAAGAGGAGGAACCACGACACGCGGCGTCACGATGAAAGAAAACATTTTCAGGGAAGTCATGCGGCGTCCGGCCGGTCTCGCCGCGCTGATTATACTCGGGCTGCTCTATCTGGTGGCCATCTTCGCGCCGTTCCTCGCGCCATACAGAACCTCGACGCAGGCGCTGGACAAAACCTATCATCCGCCGACAGCGCTCACGTGGCGCGATGGCGGCCTGCACGTGCATCTATACAATCAGGTTGCTCCCGCGGAATATGAAAGATCGGGCGAGACGGCGCCAGTGAGGTTTTTCACGAAAGGATTCGAATACAGGATCCTCGGACTGATTCCATGGAACCGTCATCTCTTTTCCGTGGACGAGCCGGAACGCATTTACTTGCTCGGCAGTGATTCGACCGGCCGCGATGTCTTTTCGCGATTGCTTTTTGGATCGCAGATATCGCTGAGCATCGGACTGATCGGGATCAGTATCACGATGACGCTCGGGTTCATCATCGGCGGGCTGGCCGGGTACTTTGGAGGACTGGTGGATTCGGCAGCGATGCGATTTGTCGAGATACTGATGGCGGTGCCGGGCTTGTACCTGCTGCTGGCGCTGCGCGCGGCGTTTGCCGATAAATTTGGATCAGACCAAATGTATTTTTTGATCGTGGTAATCTTGGCATTTATCGGCTGGGCCGGGACCGCGCGAATCATTCGCGGCTTGTCGCTTTCGCTCCGGCAACGGCCATTTGTCCTCGCGGCTGAAATTCTGGGGCAGTCCACCTCAAAGATTTTATTTCGCCACATTCTTCCGAATGCCTTCAGCTATCTCGTCGTTGCCGCGACCTTGAGCATCCCGGCCTACATTTTGGGCGAAGCGGCGCTCAGTTTCCTTGGACTGGGGATTCAGGAGCCGGCGAGTTCGTGGGGACTGATGCTTTCGCAGGCGCAGGATTCGAAAGTCTTCATGATGAATTTGTGGTGGCTCCTGCTTCCCGGCGCGGCCATTTTTATCACTGTCATTGCGTACAATGTCCTTGGCGATGTGCTTCGCGACATTGTCGATCCAAGAATGAAAACCCAAGTTCGATGACCGACAGAGCCCAATCTCAGCCGCACGGTGCCTTTCTCGACGTTCGCGATCTGGCGATCCAGTTTCACGGGCGTGACCAAGTGACGCGTGCCGTCGACGGCATTTCTTTTTCGATGGACAAAGGGGATACCCTGGCGGTCGTCGGCGAGAGCGGGAGCGGCAAGAGTGTGACGGCGCTGTCGATGACCCGCCTGCTTCCCCGGCCGCCGGTTTGCACGATCGACGGAGAGATTCGATTCGAGGGGCGCGATCTTTTAAAACTCTCCGAAGCCGAACTGCGCAAAGTTCGCGGCAAGGAGATCGCCTATGTTTTCCAAGAGCCATCGACGTCGCTCAATCCGGTTTTCACGATTGGCAATCAGATCGCCGAAGTGATTCGCCTGCACCGGCCGGAAGTGAAAGATGTGCGCGAAGAAATCATTCGTGTGCTCGACCAGGTGAAAATTCGCGATGCCGCGAAACGCTATAAAGATTATCCGCACCAATTGAGCGGGGGCATGCAGCAGCGTGTCATGATCGCGATGGCGCTCGCTTGTCATCCAAAACTGCTGGTGGCCGACGAGCCGACGACCGCGCTGGATGTGACGATCCAGGCGCAGATCATGGATCTGCTGCTCGAGTTGAAACGGGATCTTGGGATGTCGATTCTGCTGATCACGCACAATTTCGGCATCGTGCACGGGTTCGCCGACAAAGTGATCGTCATGTTCCGCGGAAAGATCGTCGAGGCCGGCCCGACGGCGGACGTTCTCTCGAATCCGCGGCACCCGTATACCCGAGCCCTCATCGCCTGCATTCCCCGCCTCGGCGCCAAACGCGACCGCCTGACCACAATCGACTACGAGCAGTTGAAAGACGCCTGACGACCCTGTCCGCGCGGCGCGGAGGACGGAACAGGTCTCCACGCTTGCCGATGTTCGTCAGGGGCGATCGCGCATTGAGGTTGAACCTGGTTTGGCTGGGCGCGGTTTTATTAGTAACGCGGACGGATTCTGGAAGCGACGGCTGCTCTTCGGGGGATGAGGGAATTTTGAACCCTGGCCCGGTTTCGCAAGGGCAAAAAAGCCCGCGAGGTTTGCGGCTCGCGGGCTTTTTGAAAGGTCAATCAGACAACGTTCATGCCTGCCTGCGGCGATGCCGAACAAAACCGGCGGCGGCGAGAGCGGCGAGGCCGCTCAAGAAGGCGACGGTGGACGATTCGGGAATCACGGTGAAGGAGAGGGTGGGATCAGTGGCGGCCTCGGTCGCACCGGATCCAGCCACGTTGTAGCCGAGGATCAAGGCATTGGCGTCGTACACATTGTCGTAGCTGAGCCGGAAGACAGCGTAATCTCCAGGTTGCGCGCCGGCGGCGTAAAGGTCGTTCAGGAAGCCGCTGAGGAGGGCGGAACCGGTCTCATCTGTGGAGAACCGGGAGTCATTAGCCGGCACCGCCTCCTTTGAGATAATGTCGTTCTGGATTTTTTTGACAACGGACTCGGGCCCCATCCCCATAGCTTCTGTGGTATCGGTTTCGTCCGCATGCCAATACTTCGGCCAATCCGCCTCGGGAATGCTCGGAGTGGAGCTGTAACCGAGCCCCCAGAGATCGACGCTGCCGTCGCCGACGCCAGCAACGGGAGCGCTCAGAAAGGTGAACTCGAGGCTGGCGTTTCCGATGGAAAGTCCGCTGCCCAGTTCCGGGAGCTGGAAGTAAAAGATCCCCGCGTTGAAACGGCGGCCGAGCCCGGTCTGACCGGTAGGAACGCCGCTTCCATCGGCCCGGATCGGGACTGTGGTGACCGGCGAGTAAAGAAAGATTCCCGAGGGCTCACTGATGACTTCGGGTTCCACTTGGATTCGCTCCCAGCGCTGGCCGAGTCTGCCGTTGTTGGGATCGCTGCGGATCGAGTAGGTATCATTCAGGGTCAATTGCGCGTGGGCGGAGCCGACGAGGAGACCGGCAGCCAATACGGCCAGGGAGAGAGACGGAGGGAGATTTCATAGGTTATGATGGGCTTGAAGCTTAGCAGTAGCAGGTGCAATTCATCGGAGATTTTCAGAGCGGTGTCAAGTGCAAGCGAATGCGTTTTTTCTCTCCTCGCCAACCCCGGACCAGGCATTTTTTATCAGTCGTGCGCCGACTGCAGGGAGGTCGGCTTGCCATCTGGTCCCATGTGGACGGAGGGCTTTTTTCTTTGTCTCGATTGGATCTCGCCAACTGGTACTCGCCGCATGGGGAGCCTCTTCACCAAGTCGCTTATCCAAGCGCGAACGGAATAACCCGGCATGGCGATAGCCTGCTTCAACCCCGGGGGGTCCGCTCGTTATTGGTTGCTTACTGCCTCTCTTTGAGAGGGGCGCTCAGGATATTCCGCTGGAGGATGCCCGAGAGTAGTTGAGCGGGCTTCTAGGCGAGCACGCAAACAGCCCTTCGATTTTGAAACGGTCGTTCAGCAAGCTTGTAAAGGACATCGATTCGACCGAAAAACGCCGATATCCCAAACCTTTGCAATTTTTCCTAAACGCGAGGGCGGGTTGCATGATAAGTCGTTCGAGGTGGCACGGCAGGAGGGATTCGAACCCCCGACCCGCGGATTAGAAATCCGCTGCTCTATCCGACTGAGCTACTGCCGCACGTTACAGGGTGGGTACCCGGCGAAGGAACGGGTAGCCGATTCTCGTTCGACTCTCAAGTGAAAATCATTCCTTCCGGCCAGGTGTCCACGGGGTCGTAGCCGATGATTCGCTTCGCGGGCTCCAGATCATACGGCGGGCGCCCTTTGGGCCGGCTGGTGGCGAAGAGGATCTCGAAGCCCGGAGCCGCGAGCTTTTCGGCGTCGACACAGGCGGCGTAGAACCGGCCGGCGTCGCGATGACTGAGATAGGCGCTGGCGGTTGCCGGCATCGGATTCGGCTTTTCGCGCGGCACCCAGCCGGGGCGAACGGCGATCACCGACATGGCGAAGCGGTGCGCGTACATATGGCCGAGCTGTTCGGCATAGACTTTGGTCACGGCGTAATGGTTGAGCGGGGCCGTTCCCTCGCGAACCTCGACTGTGTGCCCTGGGCTCGCAAGCCGGTCGACCGCCTGAACGGAACTGGTCACGATCACGCGCTTGATTCCTGCTTCGCGCGCCGCCTCGAAAAAGTTGCAGGTGCCAATGATGTTGTTCGGCAGCAATTCTCTCAAAAAATCGGCGTCGGTCGGTGTCGCGGCGAGGTGAATCGCTACTTCCGCTCCGGTCGCGGCCGCCCGGAGTGCTTCGCGATCGGCGAGATCAGCGACCGTCCAGTCGCAATCGAAGCTGCCCTGGATGCGGTCAAACGCGCGAACGCGATGGCCGCGATTCGCCAACTCGGTGCAAACCGCCCGTCCGATGACCCCGGCCGCGCCGGTCATAAAAACCGTTTTCATTTGAAGTCGGGCGCTTTCATTCGGATGTTCAACCACTCGCAAACGGAATCGATTATAAATAAAGAGCTTTGAGATCGTCAACGCGCCGCCGGTGTCGCGTTGACAGGCAGCGGTCGTTTTGGCGGCATATCGTATCCCTGTATGAACCCAATTTTTCGTTTTATCCATCACATTGCCCGTTCCCTGCAAGCAGAGGGGCTGGCGCGCGGCGTGTGCGCTTTTGCCATCGCTGCCGTGTTGACTTCGCAGGTATCGGGATCAGCGGATGCGGAAGAACGTTACGCGGCGTTCCGGGTTGTGCGGGCCAAAGGGGGCGAGCCGTCGGCGCCGACCGTAATTTTGCCGGAAGGCTACGCGTTTTTACCGGGGGAGCGTTATCATGTGGCGAGCCGCGCGGAATATTACACGTTTGTCCGCGGGCCGGAGCATCGGGAAGGGATTCCGGTTGCGGTGCGGTGGCCCGGTGTGGAGATTGCGGCGGTTGTCGCCGGGAATGAGCGATTGGAATTTCGGCGCGACGCGGGCGACGACGCAACGGTGACGTTTCGGTTGCCGGTCGGGGGGAAAACGCCGAACGCCTGCCAGCCGACGCTCCAGGTCTGGAGTTACATGGAGACCCCGCCGGGAATGTATTGGCGGATCGAGCACAACGATCCGGATCGCGCGGCCGGACCTTGGACGACGGTGCCGTGGCCAAAAAACCAGGCCGCGAGCGTCATTCACTGGCTGTTCGCGTCAGACGCGATTTTGCGGGATTCCGGTCTGGCGGAGGCGGCTGCCGCGAAAGGGCATTTTTACGCGCTGATGGGATTTGAAACGAACAACACCCTGCACCCGGACAACCCGCCGCACTGGCATTTCACCTATTACGCCGGCGACAGTACGCGGTCGCCCGCTTATTTGCCGCATTTCTGGCTGAATGGGGAAGGCAAAACGTTTTACAACGGGATGGACGTAACTGGGCAGGGCCGGCAGCGGTTGCGCGCGGGCGACCCGGGGGAAATGTATGATTTTGCTGGGAACTTGGTCGTGACTTTGACGATTCGCGAGGACGGCGGGCTCGATGTGCTGCCGCCGGCGGGCCGGGTTTATTCCATTGTCGCGGGGCCGGACGGGAGTTTTCTCGAAGCGGTGACTGTCGAACGCGATGGCGAGCCGTGGCTGGCAGTGCGAACGCGGGACGACGTTCGCGCCGGGGAATTGCATGTAAAGATCGACGATTTGCAAACGCCGGCAAACAGCACGGAAGCGACTTACCGGTATGATCCGTTAACGGGGGTTCGGCGGTAAACCCGGTTTGGCTCGCCCCCGGAGACGTTGGACGATGCGGGCGTTAAAGAACATGATGTCGTCGATGATCGCGTAGAGACACGGGATCAGGACCATGGTGATCAAGGAGGCAAACAGCAGCCCGAATACGATCGCCTGCGCCATCGGTGCGAGGAATTCCTCTTGGCCGGTCGTCATGAAGGCGAGACTGAACAGACCGCCAATGGTTGTGGCCGATGTGAGGAAAATCGGACGGAAGCGGATGCGCCCGCTGACGATGATGGATCGCCAGCGCCGGACGCGTGTGGCGAAGTTCGTGAGCGTGGTCGCGTAATCGAGCGGATTCTCCCGGCGGAAGCGGTTGATGAAATCGACGAAGACAACCGAGTTGTTCACGACAATGCCGGCGAGGGCGATCGTGCCCATGATCGCCATCAATCCGAGCGGTTCGTTCATCAGGAGCAGCCCTCCAAGAACACCGATGATGCCAAAGGGAATCACGGCCATGATCATGACCGGCTGGAGGAAGGAATTGAAGATGACGGCGAGGATCACGTAAATCAGCAGGATGGCGACAAAGCCGGCTCTCGTCATGGAGTTGATGCTTTTCTCCGTATCCTCGCTCTCGCCAGTGATTGTCAGGCGGTAGCCTGGATAAGTCTCCTCCATTTCCGCGAGCCAGGGAGTGATGAGCTTCTGAATCTCGGTGGCGGTAACCGCGCGCGTGTCGACATCGCCGGTCACGCTGATCATGCGCTGCTGATCGAGCCGGGCGATACGGGCGATGCCGCTTGTCCGCTCCAAGGTGGTCACTGTGTGGAGAGGAATCATCCGTCCGTCGGGGGCGAGAATGCGGAGACCCGCGAGCAGCTCGGGATCGTCTCTAAATCGCTCGTCAACCAAGACGCGGATCCGGACCTCGTCGTTGCCCCAGCGAACCCGCGCCGCTTCGAGACCGCGGTAGACGCCTTGCAGCGCGCGTCCGATATCGTCGCCCGAAAGACCGGCTTCGGCCGCGCGTTCCTTGTCGAGCCGGTAAACGTATTCCGGCTTTCCGCGGACAAAGTCGTCGGCGAGATTAACGACCCCCGGCACCTCCGCGAGCCGCGCCCGCATCTCGGCGGAAATTTGTCGCAGGACGTCGAACGAATCGCCGCGGATTTGAATATTGATTGGCAGACCGACGGGCGGGCCGCCTCCCTGCGCTGCCGCTGTGGCCGTGACGAGTTCGGGGAACCGATTGAGGATTTGCTGCAACTGGCGTTCGATTCGAGACGGACGCCTAGCCTTCGGGTTTTCGTCGTCGATGTCGACCGTGATCATCGCGAGGTTGGTTCCGTAATGGATAAATTGATTCGTCTCCTCCAGGCGCGAGCCGACTTGCGTCACGAGCGCGACGACCTCGTCGGCGGGAAGTTCGTCGACGATTGCCTGTTCCAGCCGTGTGACAACCTCCTCGGTCTGGTCGAGCGAATAATTCGCCGGCAGGTCGACTTTGACGAGAATCTGGTCGGCAAAATCGGTGGCGAACAGCTGGAACCGCAAAAGCCCGAATGCGCCGGCCGCGCCTCCAGCCATCAGGAGAATGACAAACCCGAGACCGACAAAATATCTTCGCCGCAGGCAGATCACGAGAAGATGGGTATAGACGTCGATCACCCCGGCGAGGATCCGGTCGACTGCATTCCGCAGCTCAATATAAGCGAGCGAAATATAAAAATAAATTTTCTTCCAAGGCCGCGTGCTTTCAGCGAGTTTTCTTTCCAATTCGCGGACCGTGACCGGCGGGCGCGTGAAATCGGCCATGTGACTCGGCAGCACGACAAACGCCTCGACGAGGGAAAAGGCGAGGCCGCTGATGACAACAATGGGCACAACCGCGAGGAAGCGGCCAATGATCCCTTCGCCGAGAATCAGCGGCAGAAATGCGGCAACGGTCGTGGAAACGCTGCCGATCACGGGCCAAATCACTTCTTGTGTCCCGCGAATTGCCGCCTCGAAGCGCGAAAGTCCGGATTCGTAATAGCGGTAAGCATTCTCCGCGATGACGAGCGCGTCGTCGACGATCATCCCGATCGCCATGATCATTGCGAACAGGGACAGGAGATTGAGTGTGTCGCCGCGCCAGTAAAGCACGAGAAAAGTGCCGGCGATGGAGATCGGCAGCCCATACGCGATCAAAAGCGCGACTCGCCAGTTCAGCAGCATGACGAGCAGCACCGTCACAATGACGAGCGCCTGGATTCCATTTTGGACGACCGTGCGGATCCGGATATCGATGTATTTCGTCGAGTCCGAAACGACAAATCCCTCCACGCCTTCCGGCGCCTGGTCCATGATTTCGTGAAAAACGCGAGCTGCTTCCTCGGCGGTTTCCATCGCGTCGGCACCGCGGCGCTTGATGATCGTAAACGTCAGGCCCGAGTGGAGATTGATCCGTCCGCGCCAGCTGATTTCTTCTTGGGTTTCCTTGAATGTGGCGAAATCCCGGAGCCTGACGATGCCTGACGGAGAGGGAATCCTCAGGTGTTCAAGATCCTCGGGCGCCCGAATTTGTCCGGCAAACCGCACTACCTGTTCGCCGCTTTGGGTTGTGATTCTCCCTCCGGTCCAGTCCCGGCTGGAGGCGGAGACCGACTGGGTGATTCCGGCGAGCCCGAGCCCGACCAGTTGGGCGCGGTAAGGATCGACCTCGACCCAAACCTCGCGATCAGTCAGACCGGCAACGAGAACTTCCGAAACGCCGGGAACTACCGTCAGTTCGCGCTCTAAGCGATCGAACACCGCTCGTTCAGCGGTCAGGTCAAACCCTGGCGGCGTCATGATCCCAAAGGTCAGCAATGGGAGAGGAATGTCGAACGACTCGATGACCGATTCTTCCGCCGAAGGGGGGAGGTTCGTCCGCGCGATCGAGACCTGCTGGCGCACCTCATTCAGGACGGGATCCAAGTCATCGATTGCCGGGTCGATTTCCAGGAAGATCGTTGAGATGTTGTCTTGGGAAAAGGAAATCAGATCGACCAGCCCGGTGATCCCTGAAAGTTCCTCCTCGATCGGAACGGTGATCAGCTGTTCGATATCCTCCGGAAGACTGGTCGTCGCATCCGGCGTTGTGATACGTATGAAGTTTGTTGATACGTCGGGAAAAATGTCGCGCTGCAGTCGAAGTCCGGCGGCGAGAAAACCGCCGACGAGGACGGCGATCGCCAGGAGATTGACCGCTACGCGGTTTTCCACGCTCCAGCGCGCGATGTTCATGAGGCGGATGGCGCGGAAGATTTGGTTCCGCTCGCGGCTTTCAGCCCTGGTGTTACGGCGTCCGGTGTGGCCTTCATTGCACAATCAGCGAATCAGCAGGATCTCGCCTTCCTGAAGACCGGTGAGGACGGGATACGCCCCATCGATCTCCGGGCCGAGCTCAACTTCGCGAAGGACCGGCTTCTGTTCGTCCGACCAGACCTCGACAAGAGCGTGTTCTCCCTGAAAGCGGACCGCTTCCGCCGGGGCAAAAAGGGTTTCACGAAATTCCGTGAGGGATGCCTTTACCCTTGCCCGGGATCCGGCGGCCAGCGATTGATCCGGATTGGGCAGATTTGCTTCGATGAGATAGAGTCCAGCGCCGGGGGCCGGTGCATTGGCGACGGACCTGATTGCCGGAGAAAATGTCTCGCCCGGCCGGGAGTCGACGGTGAGAGAAAGGGCGGTGCCGGGTGCAAACGAATCGCGTTCTAGATCGCTGACATGGAACTGCACGCGCAAGGGATCGATATCGACCAAGGCCACGACCGCTTCGTTGACATTGACGGAATCGCCGGTTTCGACAAAGCGTTCGTTGACGCTTCCGGCGAAAGGCGCGCGAATCTCGTGGCGACTGAAGCGCTCCTCCTGTTCACGCAGATGGCTTCGGAGCCGGTCGATTTCAGCGGCCTGAACGGCGGCTTCGGCGCGAACGGCTTCGAGGTCTGTTTGCGGGATCGTCTGCGCCTCGGCCAGCCGCTCGGCTTCGCGAACACGCCGTTCAATTTCTCGCATTTGCGCTTCCGCCGCCGCGAGAGCCGCTTGGGAGGAAGCGACCGCGAGCCGCGCGAATGTGCTGTCGAGGCGAACCAGAATATCGCCTTGCTCGACGGAGTCGCCGACTTCGACCAAGACCTCAGCGACGCGGCCGCTCATCTCGGCGGCGACGGCCGCGCGGCGATCGGGGGCGAGTGTCGCGGCAAACGTTCGCTCGCGTGCGCGCGTCTGACGTTTGACAGGAACGAGGAGCGGTTCAGGGGGAACCAGCGCCGCGCGCTCCTCGGCGAGCCGTTGCTCGAGCGCCTGGTTGGCAAAATAATTGCGGGCGGAAGCGGCGAGTAAGGCGACCGCGGCCGCGCCGAAAGCAAATCCAAGGATGGCGCGTTTCGTATGGCGGGAGAGCATGAAGCCGGAGGCGGAGAAGCGGCCGATGCCGGGCCGTTGGAGAAGGCGAGTAGCCGGGGAGGAGATCGCCCGGCTCCGCGAACTAAAGTTTCAACTCCTCCAATGCCTTCAAAACATCCCGTGCCTGTTCAGCCGTGGAAGCTTTGAGGTCGCGCCAAACGATTTTTCCGTCAGCGATCAAGAACGCCTGCCGGCTCGCGAAAGTGCCGCGCTTCGGGACGCCGAACGCTTCGACCACCTTCGCGTCTTCATCGGCGAGCAAGGTGAACGGAAGCTTGTATTTCTCCTGGAACTTCTTCTGGGCGTCGACCGGATCGGTGCTGACGCCGACCACCTCGATCCCGCGTTCCTTCAGGACGGTGAATTCGTCGCGGAGGCTGCACGCCTGGGCGGTGCAGCCGGGTGTATCTGCCTTCGGATAAAAGTAGACCAAGACCAGGCCCTTTTTATAAAGGTCCGCGAGGGCGACCTTCTGGCCGTCCTGATTAACCGCTTCGACTTCCGGTGCTTTTACTCCCACTTCCACAGGTTCCGCTTTTGCTCCGGCGAGCGGAACGAACGACAGAAGAGCAAGAAGGAACTTCTTCATAATCTTCCATCAATATCCGCTCGGCGGAATGGTTGCAATTCTTTTGGTACCGAGAATCGATTGACCCTGAACGCTGGCACACGCCTTTCAAGGAAAAACAGCGGGATCTTTCGCCAAGTAGAGATACAGATTATCCCAGCCGGCCACTTTTCTGGCATCCGCGATCCGCACCGCTTCAATATGGCCTCCTAGGAACATGACGTTCATGACAGACTCGTGTGAAGGGATCCCGATGATCGGTGCTTGTCCTCCGGATCCTCGGTCCCAGCCAAAATCGAACGCGTAGGGCACATTCTGATTCTCGTGCGAAATTTTGTCGTTGGGGTAATACCGGCCGATCGTGGTTTGGTTTTGAGGGCGGAACATCCACGCATACCCCGTGCGTACAATTCTGTTGGTACGATTGATGGTTTCCGGCCGTTTATAAGCCGAATCCGCTGCATAAACCTTGTCATTCAAACTGGGGCAGTAGAACACTTCTATCGCGTCAACATAGTCATTCGTGACATTCGGCGGTCCTCCGAGGCGCTCCGGAATGAGCTGTCCCAGAACCCGACCATCCTCGACATAGGTGCCGCTTTCAGGAGACGGCGTTTGTGGATCGTCCGGATCAAAATTGATCGGAGTGCGTTCGTCATGATCCTGAGCGTAAAGGTTAACGCCCAAGGCCAGTTGCCGCAGATTGCTGGCGCAGGTGGCGGTCTTGGCCGCTTCCCGGACTTTGTTGACGGTCGGAATCAGAATTGAAGCCAAGATTCCAATGATCGCGATGACCGTCAAAAGCTCGATTAGCGTAAAACCGGTCCGGGAAAATTTTGAGGAGCGGGATAGTTTAAGAGTGTTCATAACGGTGGATTGAGTAATCAAGGTGAAAGAAAACAAAAGTTACGTTTCGCCTCTCGGGGTTGTCAAAGGCATTTCCCTTAATTATCACTCATGAGGCCGATAAGCACTCTTATTTTCCGAAATTTATGCGGATCCAGCGGGAATGGGCGTTTTAACGGCCGGATGATTCGCGCCGTTCTCCGAGCAAGACCGTGTGCTTTACATCGGTGACAGTATTTTCCATCCTGATGCGTCGAAAACATTCTTTGCCGTCCCGCGCTCTTTCTGAACCGGCAGGACCGAAACTCCGGGCCGGCGAAGGGATTGTCTTGGGAAATCTCGCTAACTTGAACAACTTTACCATTGGGAAAGGGGAAGCTTCATCCCGCGCTTGCAAAACGGCTGGAAGCTGGCTTCCACCTTCTCGAAAATCGGGTGCCAAACTAACTCGCTATGAGAAATTCCGCGATCTTCCGTCTCGTTTCCGGAGCCGCCATCGTCGTCTCCGCGGCGCTCCTTAGCGCCGCGCCGTCCGACGACCGGTCGCCGCACGCGCACAAAATCCACGACATGGAACGCCCGCTGCCGCCGGCGGTGGACCCTGGGCCGGCGGGTCCGCCGGCGCCGGCGCCGTCCGACGCGATCGTGCTCTTTGACGGCTCCGGCTTTGACGAATGGCGCGCGACGGATGGCTCCGAGGCCAAGTGGAAGCTGGATGAAGGCGCGATGCGGGTCGTGCCGGGCGCCGGAGATATTCAGACGGTTCGGACGTTCGGGGACATTCAGTTGCACGTGGAGTTCAACACCGATCCGAATTCGCCAGGTGAAGGGCAGCGTCGGAGCAACAGCGGCGTGTTTATCGGTCCCTATGAAGTGCAGGTCTTGGACACGCATAAGAACCGGACCTATGCCGACGGCATGGCGGGGGCGATTTACGGGCAGTATCCGCCGCTGGTCAATGCCTCCCGTCCGGCAGGTGAGTGGCAGACGTTCGACATCGTTTATCGTGCCCCGGAATTTAACGAGAATGGCGAACTGGTCGAGGCGGCGCGGATCACGGTGTTCCACAACGGCGTGCTGGTTCAGGATCACGAGAAAATCATCGGGCCGACCTCGCACCGGTCGCGATCGGAGTACAAACCGCACGGAAAAGTGCCGATCCGGCTGCAGGATCATCGCGACGATCCGATCCAGTTCCGGAATATCTGGGTCAGGGAACTGGGAAGCTGAGGCCGGAGGCCAGTGGGGCGGAGTTCTGGAGGTTCGGAGGGCGGGATCGGGCTCCTCAGATCTTCCATGAACTGTCCCGGTACGCGGGCGACAGCATGGCGTTGGCTTCGTCGTCGTCGATAAACCGTTCGGCACGCGGATCCCAGCGCAGCTTTCGCCCAAGTTTCATCGCGATGTGCGTCATCACGCAGATGCTGTTGGAGCGGTGACCGATTTCGACTGCGCAAACCGGATCTTTCCGGGTGCGCATCGACTCCAGGAAGTTGCGCATGTGGTGGTTGCTGACGTAAAGCTGCACGGGATCTTGCGAGCGATCTTCCTTGAGCAGCGCCGGATCATGGGCTTCCAGTTTTCCGCGGCCGACGAACAGCCAGCCGTCGTCGCCGGTGAACCGGACACCGGGGCTGTCGGTCGCGGAAACCAGCCGGACACCGTCGGCGTAGACCGCTTCGGCCTCAAAACGGGTATGGACATCGAACAGCCCCCGGTCCGGGAATTCGGCCGTCGCCTGCACCTCGACGGGGCCGAGATGTTCGTCGCCGTGACCCCACTGGGCGATGTCAAACATATGGCTGCCCCAGCCGGTGATCATGCCCAGGCAGTGCCGTTCAACCTGTAAAAACCCGGGCCGGCCGAACCCTTTTTGCGGGTGGACGCGATGTTCGGTATACGGCGCTTCGGGCGCCGGGCCGAGCCACATGTCGTAATCGAGATTTTCGGGTACCGGCATCGGGTCCGGCTTGCCGGTTCCTTGATCGGCCGGGAGCGTCACGCGGATCTCACGGAGCTTCCCGAGCCGGCCGTTTCGCACGATTTGGCAGGCTTGGCGGAAATTGGCTTCGGAGCGCTGCTGGGAACCGGTTTGAAGAATAACGCCGTTGCGGCGAACGGCTCGGACGAGCGCCTTGCCCTCGTTGATCGCGTACGTGAGCGGCTTCTGGAGGTAAATGTCCTTCTTTGCGTTCGCCGCGGCGATCGCGTGAAAGGCGTGCCAGTGATCGGGCGTGGAAATCGTCACTCCGTCGATATCGCTCCGTGCGAGGAGATCGCGGTAATCGCTGTAAATCGCGATCCGCGCCCGGGGTTCGTCGGGCGCGTTCTCCGCGTAAAATTTCTCAATCTCCGCTTTTGCGAGAAGCGCGCGATTCAAGTCGGCATCGCAGACGGCGACGACCCGGGCGTTCACCTCCGGCAGGAGGCCCTGGCGCAGGACATTGTTGCGGTCGCCGCGCCCCATTCGTCCGGTGCCGATGCAGCCGATGCGAATGGTTTCGGATGGGGACCTTCGCGCACCGCGAACGGTGCCGCAGGAAGAAAGGATCCAAGGTGCCGCAAGGCCGATCGCGCTCGCCTTGAGCATGTCGCGGCGAGACATCGGACGGGTGGCGGGGGAAGGGCGGGGGCTGGTGTTTTTCATGACAGAGAAAACCTTGGAGAGTGAAATTCAGGTAATTCGGGCGACGCGCAGGCTCGGGAAAGACAAAACCGTTTTGTGCACGCGGAATGCCTTCATTCAATGGTGACGGCGCGCGGCCGACGGTGGCGATTTCATGGAGAAAACCGGTCACCGTCAAGTGTGATCCGCAAGGACCGGGCGAGGGGGCGCTCAAATGATCTCTAATTTTTACATTCTGTTGATCATGGTTCGCCTTGTCGTTTGCAGCGTCATCACGTTTGCTGCCACGGCGAGAAGGGCCGTATCCAAGGAAGGCCCGGATGCGTTGAAAGAACAGAAAGTTCATCATTATGAGAAAAATTGTGACAGCAGGGCTTCTTTTGGCCGCGGGAGCGAGTTTCGCGGCGAGTGCGCTGGCGCAAGATCGCGGCACCGGGATTGGTGTGATCGTCGGGGAGCCGACAGGAGTGTCTGTCAAGCATTGGCTCGACAGAGACACGGCGGTCGACGGTGCCGTGGCTTGGTCATTCGAGGGGCGGAACTCCTTTCATTTGCACGTGGACTGGTTGCGGCATGATTTTTCGCTGCTTCCGGTCGACAGCGGCGCTCTGCCTGTCTACGTCGGCGTCGGTGCGCGATACAAAGAGCGGCGAGGAACGGACCGGTTTGGGATCCGGATCCCGGTCGGACTTGCCTATCATTTCGCGGATGCGCCCCTGGAGATATTTGGAGAGATCGTTCCGATCCTCGACCTTGCGCCCGACACCGGCGTGAATTTGAACGCGGCACTGGGGATTCGGTTTTACTTTCAATAGAGGAAGCGCGCCGCGTTCCGTTCGCACCGCGCTCCCGCGGCTGCGCTCGCGAGAGCGCGGTCCCATCAAACATCGCATCCCGCGGGCTCACGCCGGCAGCCATGCTCGCCAGCAGCCACCGGCACCCGTGTCGGCCTTTTCCCTTGCACAAACCTCGGGAAGGGCCGACAATGCTTCCGGTTACGCTTTTCTTTCGCTTGTAATTCCATGAAACAACCCGCCCCCCGTTCGGACAGCTCCGCCGCGTTCACCTTGATCGAGCTGCTCACCGTGATCGCGATCATCGGCATTCTGGCAGCGATTCTCATTCCGGTTGTTGGAGAAGTGCGGGAACAGGCGAAAGTGGCTCAATGCAAAGTTCATTTGCGCGACATCGGAACAGCGGTGCACTTGTATGCGACCGATCATGACGACATGATTCCGCCGCACATTCCCGCGGGCGGCTCCGCCCCGTCAAGTGAATGGGGCTCGCGCGTCGACATCCACGGCGTGCTGGGGTTTCTCTTGGCACCAGAGAAGGGAGGGGTTCTGATCCCGGGTGCCGAACACTGGTCGGGTGCTTATCTTGATGATGCCGCGCCGTTGATGTGCCCCGCGACGCGCGAAGAACTGTACAGCTCCAGCGCGGCTCCCCCCGTACATCCGTCCCGAGAATGTGAGTTCGACGAATCCGATTGGCCGTGTCGGCTACATGTGGATTTATCGCGCGCGGCTGCACAGGCAGGAGAATGCGAAGCTCGATAGTGACTTTTTAAGCCGCCCTTACGTTTTTGATTTTCCCGGACCGCTGACGAGGGCTTTGGGCGAGGGTTTCAAGATCAATCCGCACAAGAACGCCGTTAACGTGCTGTATGTCGGGGGTCACGTGCAAACGTTTCCAATGGCCGAGGTATACAACGCCTCCGGCGACGCCGGCGGTTCTTCGCTTTTCGACTTTTTCGCTGATCCCCAAAGGTTCAATTGATCAGCCGCGTTCGCCTTTGCGCAAAAACTCGTGCAGATTGGCCGCCATCCGCGGACCGATACCGCGCACTTCGGCGATTTCCTCAGCCGTCGCTTTGCGGAGCCGGTCGATCGAGCGAAAGTGCTCCAGCAGTGCCGCCCGCCGGACTTTGCCGAGTCCCGGAAAATCATCGAGAATCGATTCGCGGAGAAGCCGGGCGCGAAGTTCGGCATTGAACGTGTTGGCGAATCGGTGGGCCTCGTCGCGCACGCGCTGAAGCAGGCGGAGACCGGGATCGCGTTTTGGAAGATTCAGAGGATCGCGCCCGTCGGAGAAAACAACCGTCTCCTCCTTCTTCGCGAGACCGACGAGCGGCGGCGGCTCGAGGTCGAGGATCAAAAAGGCTTTCAGCGCCGCGCTGACTTGGCCTTTTCCTCCGTCGATCACGATCAGATCGGGAAACGCGCGGCCTTCATCGGCGAGCCGCCGGTAGCGCCGTCCGACGACTTCTTCCATCGCGCGAAAATCGTCGTTTCCGATGAAGCTCTTGATGCGGAAGCGCCGGTAGTTGTTCTTGTCCGGACGGCCGCCGGCGAAGCTGACGAGCGAGGCGACGACAAACGTCCCGGAAATGTGCGAAATGTCGAAACACTCAATCCGGGCCGGAAGCCGCGGCAGGCCGAGCGATTTTTGGAGCGATTCCATCGCCCGCTGACGCGAATCCGGGAGCAGCGGATCCCGCGCGAATTTGCGTGATTTAATCAGGGTCTTTTCGAGGGCGAAAACGACATCGCGAAGCTGGGCCGCGCGTTCGAATCGCTGGCTGGCGGCGGCGGTCATCATTTCCTCGCGCAATTCGGCGAGCCATTCGCGGGTTTTCCCTTCGAGGAACTGGCAAGCCTGCTCGACACGCTCCCGGTATTCCGCGGGTGTGACGATGTTAGGGAAGCCGAACAGCTCGGAGCGGACGTCGTTGTAGAGCCGCCAGGAGCCGTCGGGAAGCCGTTGCGGCGTCGTATCGCCCAGCAGAACCCCAAACTTTTTTCGCAGTTCGCCGAGCGTCCGGCGCAACGGTCCGGCGTGCGGAAAGGGTCCGAAGTAGCGGGAGCCGTCTTCCTTGCGCAGGCGGGTCAGACGAAACCGCGGAATTTCGGCTTCCAGGTCGACGCGCAGGAGCAAGAATCGCTTATCGTCGGTGAAGTCGGTGTTGTAGCGCGGCTTCCATTCCTTGATCAACTTGCCCTCGAGCAGCAGGGCCTCCGCCTCGTTTTTGACCTCCAGACAATCGAAATCGGCAATAACATCGACCAATGCGCGTATCTTCGGGTGCTGGATCGAGCGGCGGGATGCCTGGAAGTAGGTCGAGACACGCTTCTTCAACGATTTGGCTTTTCCGACATAAATGATTTTGCCAAACCGGTCCTTCATCAGGTACACGCCTGGCCGATCCGGCAGACGCCGGACCTTTTCCTTGATTTTGCTGGAATCACCCGCTGGCATTTTCGATGGAAGCACGTAATGTAACAGACCGAGTCCGCCCGGCAACCTTCCCGGCCATGCTTTCCCTGATCCAATGATGAACGCGACGAAGCTGGAAATTCTGACGTTCGGGAACGAATTGCTGATCGGTTTGCGCGCCAATACCCATCTGACTTACTTGGGGGACCGCTTGGCCCGGCATGGACTTCATCCTCGCCGAAACGTGGTCATCAACGATGACGAAGCTTCGATCAACCGCGAGTTTCTCGCAAGCTGGCGCGCGGCGGACATGGTCATCGTGACCGGAGGGCTCGGGCCGACACCGGACGACATCACCCGGGAGTGCGTCGCGCGCGCGCTGGGGCTGGAACTCGTCTACGATCCGGGGATTGAGGAGCGTCTGGAAGCGTATTTTCGCAAGCGGGGGATTGAAATGCCGTCGATCAACCGGAAGATCGCCTACCGGCCGAAGGGATCCGAGGTTCTCGAAAATCGCGTGGGAACCGCGCCCGGCCTCTGGATCGAACACGAAGGCAAGGTCGCTATTCTGCTGCCTGGACCGTCGGCCGAACTGCAGGACATTTTTCAGGAGGAAGTCATTCCGCGCCTTCGGAAGCGGGGATTGCTGGGAGAGGAGGAGGAATACGTCCAAATCCGGACCGCCGGCATTGGCGAATCCTTTTTGTTGGAGAAAATTCAGCCATTGCTCGACACGGTGCCCGGAGTGGAGGTCGCTTCCTGCCCGCACGACGGGATGGTCGACCTCCGTCTGAGTGCGGTCGACGGAAATCTGACACGAAAGAAGCTGGAGGGACTGGGGATGCAGATCGCGCGCCGGATTGGAGACGATTTTGTCTGTTTCGGCCACGATTCGCTGGAACACGTGGTGTTCGATCTGATGCGAGAAAAGAACCTGACGCTCGCGGTGGCCGAATCATGCACGGGCGGCATGCTCGCGAGCCGGTTTACCGACATCCCCGGTGTATCCAAAGTCTTTTTAGGAGGCGTTGTTTGTTACACGAACGAAGCAAAAGTGCAGATCCTCGACATCCCGGAAGCCTTGATCAGCCAGCACGGACCGGTCAGCCCGGAGGTGGCGGTCGCGATGGCGACCGGCGTCGGCGAGTGCCTCGGGTCGGATTTCGCGCTGAGCGTAACTGGATTCGCGGGTCCGGAGGGCGGGACGGATACCTTGCCGGTCGGCACGGTTTATCTGGGCCTGGACACGCCCGACGATTCTTGGGCGAGAAAGGTCTATTTCCCGGGGGGCCGCGCGCACGTGCGCAAGCAGGCGGTGACGGCCCTGCTCGATTGGCTCCGCCGGACGCTGGTCAAAGGGCGAGTCGATCAGCCGGCGGAAGCCGAATTCTCGAATTTGAAATCGCGGATTTGAAAATGGCTCTTCGGACGATCGAAACATTGATCTTCCAGCAGGATTTGTCAGAGTAGGGACTCCTTTCGGCGGCCGGATCGCGCCCCCGTTCCAACTCTATTCTCCAAATCTGTAATTCTCATGACACCCAAGAAACATTCGTCCTCGGTCACCGCTTCCTCCCGCCGCGATTTTCTTAAGAAAGGCGCCTTGGCCGCCGCCGCGATCGTGTCAGGCGCGGCTGTGAAAAACACCGTCTACGGCCAGGCGCCGGCGGCCGGCTCGGTTGTCGGCGCCAACGACCGCATCCGCGTCGGTTTCATTGGGGTCGGCGGTCAAGGTTTTGGGACGCACGTGCGGACGGTCGCTTCGCACGCCGATGCTTGGAATGTGCAGGGCGTTGCTGTCTGCGACGTTTGGACCGACCGGGTTGCGCGCGCCCGGAATCATTTAAATCTTTCCGAGGCCGACGGGTATTCGGATCACCGAAAACTGCTCGAGCGGGACGACATCGACGCAATTTACATCGGCACGGTCGACCATTGGCACGCGCGTGTGGCGATCGACGCTCTCGAAGCCGGCAAGCATGTATATTGTGAAAAGCCGATGACGCGCTATTTGACCGAGGCGTTTCAGGTGCATGACGCCGTCAAACGCACCGGTAAAATCTTCCAGCTCGGCACGCATTACTGTTCCGAGGGACATTGGCATCGCGCGGGCGAGCTGGTCAAAGAGGGAAAACTCGGGCCGCTGGTGCTCGCGGAAACGTCGTTCTGCCGCAACAAGCCGACCGGCGAATGGAATTACACGATCGCGCCCGGCGCCACGCCGGAAACGATCGACTGGAAACGCTGGCTCGGCCCGGTTTCCGACCGGCCGTTTGACGCCGACAGTTATTTCCGCTGGCGCAAATATTACCCGTACTGCTGCGGTATCCTCGGCGATTTGCTGTCGCACAAGCTCCATCCGCTGATGATCGCGACGGCGACGACTGATTTTCCCCGCCGTGTGGCCTGCCTCGGGAGCCGAAAGATCACGCCGGATCGCGACGTGCCGGACACGACCCAGTTCATCACGGAATTCCCGAACGGCCTGCACATGACGATTATGGGAAGCACGGTCAACGAAGTCGGCCTGCGCGAAATCGTCCGCGGCCATCACGCGACCATTTACATGGGGGGGAGCCAAGTCGAGCTGCGTCCGGAGCGGCCATTTGCTGACGAGATTGATCGCGAAGAGTATCGCGACATCCCGAATGAGAGCCATCACAAGAACTGGTTTGACGCGATCCGCGGTGTCGCGGAGCCGAACGCCGGCATCGATCTCGCCATCCGCGGGCAAACGATTGTTTCCATGGCGGAAATGTCGGAGCGGACCGGGCAGATGCTCTACTTCGACGCTGAACGCCGGCAAGTTACGGATGCCAACGGCAACGCGATCGAGCCGCTCGATTACGAAACGGAGATCTCCTGACACGGTCGCGCGTCATTCCGTCGCGGCGATTTTTGCCTTTTGATTGCACGGTGTTTGAAAAGCTTCTGACAGTCACGAGTCGCCCGTTGGGGCTGGTGAATTCGCATCTGGGCAGTATTGCCGCCGGTGGGTGCGGGTTGCGTATTGAGTCTGGTCGACCCAGGGCATTGCCCTGAAAGGGCCTAATCCGGCATGACGAAAAAATTTACGTTTATTGCCGGGGCGGATGATTTCTTGGTCACCCGTCGCGGAAAGGAGATCTTCGACCGGATGGCCGAAGGGCTGGCTGATGAATTCGCACAGGAAATCATCGACGGTTCGGCAAACAACGTCGATGAGGTCGAGGCGGCGGTCGGACAGTTTGTTCAGGCGGTGACCACGCTGCCGATGTTTGGCGGCAAGAAGGCGGTCTGGCTGAAGGATGTTACTTTTTTAGCCGACACCAAAACCGGCCGGGCGGAGGGGACGTTGGAGCAAGTTGAACGCTTGCGGGAAACGCTTGACGAGATCGATCCAAATGAAGTCGATGTCCTTTTTACCGCCGCGCCGGTCGATCGGCGGCGAGCGTTTTACAAATGGTGTGTGAAGACGGCCGAGTCCGAATGGCTTGCCGCTCCGGGCGAGAAAGGCGCCGGCATCGATCTCGTCGCGATGGCGTGCGAGGAGGCGGAACGGCAAGGGCTCCGATTCACTCGCGCTGCCGCGGAGCTTTTGATCGGGAAAGTTAACGGCAACACGCGCCTGATTGTCGAGGAGACGGCCAAGCTGGCGGCTTATCTGCATCCGGACGGCGGAAAGGTCGAAGAGTCGCTCGTGAGAGAACTTGTGCCGAATTTTGGCGAGGGAGATTTCTTTGAGACCTCGGACGCCTTTTTCGCGCTCGACCTCGCATGGACCCTGGAGGCGCTGCGGCGGCATTTTTTCTCGGGAAATAGTGCGCGACCGCTGATCACAACGCTGCAAGGGCGCAACCGGCTGCTGATTCAATTGCGCGTGCTGCTCGATGCCGGCGAGATTCGGCTCGGTCGCGGCGTCGACAAGACGAGTCTCGAACGCGCGGCCGCGGCGTATCGGAAAGCGTTTGGGGAGGAGCCGGAGAAGAACTCCTTTAACGTATTCACCCAGCATCCGTTTTACTTGGGGCGCCTTGCCGAAAGTGCTAAAAAGTTGAACCTGAAACGGCTGATCGATTTCCAGCAGGAATTTTTGCGGGCCTTCGAAGAGACGATCAGCCGCCCGGATCAGGAAGAGGAAGTCTTGCGGGAAATGGCGATTCGCTGTCTCTCGTGAAGCCGGATTGTTAATGTGAATACCGCAGGTATGTAAGCACGAATGGACGCGAATAAACACGAATTCAGTGAATGATAGAGCGGATGCGCCGGCTCAGTGGGATGAGTTCCATCACCTGCACTTAATCCTTCGGCTCCCGCCTCTTCTCCGAATTCGCACCCATTTATGTCAAATCTGCGTCTTAATCGCTGAGGTCAGGATGAACAGGAATGACGGCGGAGAAGTGTTTTCCTGAAACGCACTCGAAAATCTTTTTCAAAATCCGCGCTCATTTGTGGTTAACCTGTCCGGCTTTTTAACGTTTCCTTTTCCAAATGGAATCTATTCCGAATGTACTCGCCCAGCGGTATGCGTCGCCGGCGATGAAATCAATTTGGTCCGCCCGCGGGCGCGTGATTCTGGAACGCGACTTTTGGATCGCGGTGATGCGCGCGCAGCGGAGCTTGGGTCTGCCCATTCCCGCGGAGGCGATCGAGGCTTATGAAAAGGTCAAAGACCGGGTCGATCTCGACTCCATTGAAAGCCGCGAGCGGGTGACGCTCCACGATGTGAAGGCGCGGATCGAAGAATTTTGCGCGCTGGCCGGGCACGAGCATATCCACAAAGGCATGACGAGCCGCGACCTGACGGAGAACGTCGAGCAGTTGCAGGTCGCGCGTTCGCTCGCGCTTGTCCGGACAAAGACCGCGGCGGCGCTCGTTGCAATGGCGGGGCGGGCTCGGGAAACCAAGGATTTGGTG
This sequence comes from uncultured Opitutales bacterium, assembly GCA_964645585.1. Lineage (GTDB taxonomy): Bacteria > Verrucomicrobiota > Verrucomicrobiia > Opitutales > T3Sed10-336 > DATGSL01. The sequence goes on along the minus strand of CAZYAN010000023.1, from coordinate 18,132 downwards.
ATCACCGCGCGCACGCACAACGTTCCGGCCCAGCCGACGACGTTTGGAAAACGCCTCGCGATGTTCGGGCAAGAATTGCTGGAGGCCTTTCGGGGGCTTGAGGAACTGATCGCGCGGTATCCGGTTCGCGGATTAAAGGGGGCAGTCGGCACCCAGCTTGACCAGATGACGCTGTTTGGCGGTGACGCGCGGAAAGCCGCGGAACTTGAGGAGCGGATCGTCGAGGAACTCGGTTTTCAGCGGACGCTCGGCAGCGTCGGCCAGGTGTATCCGCGGAGTCTCGACTTGGAAACGATCAGCCGCCTCGTGCAGATCGGTGCGGCGGCGGGCAGTTTCGCGCGCACCCTGCGGCTGATGGCCGGGCACGAGCTCGCGAGCGAGGGTTTCCGAAAAGGACAGGTCGGTTCATCGGCGATGCCCCACAAGATGAACAGCCGGAGTTGCGAGCGGATCAACGGATTTCACGCGATCCTCAACGGACACCTCGCGATGGTCAGTGCGCTGGCCGGCGACCAATGGAATGAAGGCGACGTCTCCTGTTCGGTTGTTCGGCGCGTCGCGTTGCCCGATGCCTTCTTTGCGATCGACGGCTGCCTGGAAACGCTGCTGACGGTGATTCGGCAGATGGAAGTTTTCCCGGCGGTTATCGCGGCGGAGAATGAGAAATATTTTCCATTTCTTGCCACGACGACGTTCTTGATGGAAGCGGTCAAGGCGGGCAGCGGCCGGGAGGCGGCGCACGAGGCGATCAAGGAGCACGCGGTGGCGACGGTGCGGGACCTCCGCGCGGGGAAAATCGGGCACAACGACCTCATCGATCGTTTGGCGGCGGACGAGAGGATCGGCCTCGACCGGTCCGCGCTCCAGGCTCTGCTGGCCGACGAGGAACGGTTTCTCGGTGCCGCCCGGGCGCAAGTCGATGCATTTGTCGCCGAGGCAGAAGCGATTCAGAAAAGGTATCCGGACGCGGCAGGCTACGAGCCCGGCGCAATTTTGTAGAGAGCGGGGTACTCGCGAGTGGCAGCCGCGGCGCCCCTTGATTTTGGAAGCGCCGGTTCGGGGGAACGACCCGGAGGAACGGGCCGTTCCCTGTAAAAAGCGTGGTTAGTTTAGTTGCCGGCGTTATTCAAAGCGCGCAGTTCCTCGTCGGTCCATGGCTGGGTCCGGGTTGATTCCGCACGCGTTTTCGCGACGTCATCCGGCAGGATGAACGATTCTTCGTTTCCCCAGGAGCGGCGGACGTGACTGAGGATTGCGGCGAGATTTTCGTCGGTCAGCGCGGCCCCGAGCGGGGGCATCAGACTTTCCTGACCTTCCTTGCCGTTGATGACGATACGAATCAAGTTGGCCGGGTGGCCGAGCACCCATTCGGAGCCCGACAGCGGCTTGCCAAGGCCTTCGACGCCTTCGCCGGATTCGCCGTGGCAGGCGCTGCAGTTCAGCTGATACTGCTTCCCGCCCTTGTCAGCGAGCAACTGGAGTTCCGGCGGGAGGGCTTCGGCGCCTTCTCCAGGCCATTTCAGTTTGCCGAGAACGTCGTTAGCGCGCTTGGCGATTGCTTCGGAAGGCTTTTGGCCGATGGCGGCCGGGCGCTCCGCCAGGTCGGTGATCTTCGAACTTTCGATACCCTTGAGGATCGCCAGGCTTTGCCAGGCAGGCCGCTCGGAGAGTGCGAGGGTGATCAGGCTGTTGATATTTTCCGGCTTACCTTCGCGCATGATGGTTTCGGCAAGAAGGCTGAAGGCGCGGGCGCGGCCGTCTTTCTCTTCGCGCCAAGTGGACGAGGCGCAGAGACGATTCAGCATGGCGAGTTCGCTGCCTTGAAGGCCGCTGATAACGGCTTCGATGATGTACGGCTGAGCCGCGTGAAGCTGCAGCGCACCGAAAAGCATTTCCTCCTTGGCGCGGGCATCGCCCATTTCGCCAACGGAGAAAACCGCCTGCACGCGAACGGGCGCCACTTTGTCCGACATCAATTTGGCCACCCGGGCGGCGAGCTCGCGGTCTTTCGAATCGGCGAGCAGTCCTTCCGAGACCCGAAGAGCAGCGATGCGGACTTGCGGGTGGTCGTGCTTAAGCGCTTCGAGGAGTGTTTTGGGATCGGCCGAGTTTAGACCTTCGAGTGTCCAGAGGGCGTGGATACGAGCGACCGGGTTTCTGTGATTGAGTGCCATCTCCCGCAGGGAATCGACGACGGAGAGATCTTGGCGCTCGACCAAGAGACGCTGCGACGTGTCGCGCCACCAGCCGTTTGCGTGGTTGAGATTTTCGACGAGCTCTTTCGACGAGGCGGAGGAGAGCTTGGGAGCGGGGCCGGGTTCGCGCGCCTCGTGGACGATCCGATAAATGCGGCCGAGTCCGAGTGGTTGCTCAAGACCCCGCTCGATGATCTGGTTCCGGAGGTACGTGGTGACGAACTGGCGGTGCTGCAAAATGCCGCGATACATATCGAGAACGTAGAGTGTGCCGTCCGGCGCGGTGTAGAGGTTTACCGGGCGGAAACGTTCATCGGTCGACGTCAGGAACTCTTCATCCTTGTAAGCATTGTCGCCGCGGATGACTCCGTTTTCATCTTCTCTTAAGATGGAACGCCGGATGAAATGCGCTGCCGGTTCGGCAACGAAGACGTTGCCGTAATACGTCTTCGGATAGGCGTCGCCCCGGTAGACCATCGGGGCGCACGCGGCCGTGAAGCGTTTCAGGAAACCATCGTCGTCGAGGTGCGCGCGGCGGTTGACGCCGGGAGTGATGCGGCTCGGGTGGACGCTCTGATCGGAATCGACCGCCACGAAAATGCCGGCCTGGCTTCGTAAGTTTGGGTTCCGGGCGTAATAGTGATTCGGGACAAAGTCGGCTTGCAGGTACTTGCTGTTGTTGTTGGTGAAGTGGCGTCCAAAATCGTCGTGGGAGATCCCCCACTGGCCGCGGCGGACGGTCGGGCGGTTGACCCATTCGCCGTTAATATAACGAAAGCTCCCGCTGTCGGACATCGCGTCGTGGATCCAGTTGTCTAATCCGTAGAGAAGTCCGTTGGCGCCATGTTCCGGATTGGCCTCGCGCGCGGAGTAGTTGTCGGTGAGGAGGATCTTTTCATCGGCGCGGCCGTCGCCGTCGGTATCGCGCGTAAACCAGAGATTCGGCGGCTCGCCGAGCAAAACGCCGCCCGCGACCACGCGAATCGACCGCGGCAGGATCAGATTATCCATGTAGGTCGTGCTCTTGTCCATACGGCCGTCGCCGTCGGTATCCTCGAGAACGACGACCCGGCTGACCGGACTCAGCTCGCCCTCGCCGTCGACGTTCGGCATGAAGCTCTGCATTTCGACAACCCAGATCCGGCCGTCGGCGTCGAAATCCATCGCGACCGGATCCTGGATCAGCGGTTCGCTGGCCACGAGCTCGATGCGGAAGCCGGGCTGCAGGGTGAATGCTTCAAGCGCCTCTTCGGGCGAAAGAACCGGTGCCGGCGGGATTTCCCACTCCGGCGGAGGTGCTGAAAAATCGATATCTGAGCGATCGCCCTGTTGAGCAAACGCGGGGGTTGCAGCCAAAAGCGAGACAAAGATCAGTCGGCGAATCATAAGAAGTGCTTGCGGAAAATGCGGTTTCCTGAAAACCGCCAGCTTGAACGAAGGATGCCCATCGGTGCAAGCCTCCATGCCAAACAGCCAGCGCGCTGGGCTGAAAAAATTTTGTAAGGCGTTGGAAGTGCGGGACAAAGAGAAGCAAGAAACTGGAAAATCTCTGCTCCGGCCGCATTGATTTTATTCGATTTTTGCACCGTCCGGTTAATGACTCGAACTTGGGTGCGCGGTTCCATCGGGTCGTTGAATTTGTCTCCGCCTTTTCTGGCGAGGATTTTCCAGCCGGTTTTGATCAACCACAAGATACGGAGAAAGCGAGGACGGGGCGAGTTGCCAATCCGTCTGTACCCGATCGGTATCCTTGGGCGGTCGCCGTTCACTGGGTTCCGAGTTTGGCGAGGAGGCCGCGTTCGCGGGCGTTCCCGAGCATCCAGTGGAAGAATCCCGCCGCGGCGACGATCCAGACCGCGTTGAGGCCGAAGGCGGTCAGGAGATGCATGGGTGACGCGGTGCCGCTTTGGACGACGTCGCGCATTCCTTCGAATACGTGGGTGGTCGGCAGGGCGAGCGAAACCGGCTGGAGCCACACGGGCAGAACGGAAACCGGGTAGAAGACGGCGGAAAACGGTTGGAGGAGAAACGGAACGCCCCATGCCAGGGCCTCCGCGGCCTGGCCCCAGCGAATGATCAAGGCGGTTGTCACCAGTCCGACCGCCCAGCCGGTTATCAGCAGGTTGGCAAAAAGCGGCACCAGGTAGAGGCCGAGTTCGAAAAGGTTGAATGAATAAAAACTGTAGGCGAGGCCGGCGAGAAACAGGGTGGTGATCCCGATTTTGACGATAGCGACAACGACGGTGGCGGCGAGCATCTCGATCGGGCGGATCGGCGCGATGAATACGTTGAGGATGCTCCGTCCCCACATATCTTCGAGGAACGGCAGCGTGACGCCTTGCTGCGAGCGGAACATGATGTCCCAAAAAATCATCGCGCCGATGAGAAACGTAATGAATCCCGGCGGGTCGTCGTTCGACTGGATCAGGTAGGAGGTAAGAAAACCCCAGACGAGCAGGTCCATGACCGGCCAGAAGACGATTTCGAATAGCCGGGGAAGGCTTCGCTTGTATAAATACGCATAGCGAAGGGCCATGCCGGAAATGCGCCGGAGCGTTCTCATTTTTCCTTCCCCTCCGTTGAATCCTGTTTCGGGTCGATCACGTCGCCGCTTCGGGCGACCGCGATGAACACATCCTCCAGCGACTTTTGGCGGAACTGGTCGAGGATCTCGCGCGTGGTCCCGGCGCCGATGAGCCGGCCGCGGCTGAGAAAGAGCGCGCGGTCGCAAATCTCTTCGACGTCCCGCATATTATGCGACGTATAAAGCATGGCGATGCCGCGCTCGCGCTGGATGAGTCGAAGGGATTTTCGAAGTTTGTCGGCCATGTCTGGGTCGAGACTGGCGGTCGGTTCGTCGAGGAGGAGCAATTCGGGTTCGTTGAGGAGTGCTTTGCAGAGGTTCAGCCGCGTCGATTCGCCCGACGAGAGATGTCCGCTGATATGGTTGCGCAGGTGCGAAATCTCGAACATCTCGAGCAGCTCCAGCGATTTTTCTTTCCAGTTCGGGATGTTGTACAGGAGGGAGAAAATGCGGAGGTTTTCCCAGACCTTCAGGTTCATCGGCAGGTTGCTGTAGGCCGATGAGAAGTTGCAGCGCTGGAGGATTTCGGTCCGGTGGCGGCCGATGTCGAGACCGAAAACGCGGACGGTTCCGGAGGTCGGCGTGGTCAATCCGAGGATGATATGAATGGCGGTAGTCTTGCCGGCGCCGTTCGCGCCGAGAAGGCCGACGATCTCGCCCGGCTGAATCGTGAAAGAGAGACTGTCGAGGGCCGTGAAGCTGCCGAAGACCTTTCGGAGATCGCGGACGTCGAGCACCGGTTGCGTTTGCATTCAGACGAAGGTAATGGGTCGCTCGCCGCTTGGCGAGACGCGAGCGGCGGAGGGCAGCTTTTAACGGTCATTTTTCAGTTTTTATTTTTCATTTGAACAGAAGCCCCAAGCCAGGCGGGCGAAGGGGACGACACGGAGTGAACTTCTGAAACCCTGGGAACTCGCAAGCTCGGAGGCGCGCGCTGCGAGTGCAACCGCATTTCGTCCGCGGACTGGCCGTTCCAGCGTTCCGAGAACCAATCGCAGCTCAACTTTTCAAAGTTGAGAGCAGCGGCAGGAATGCCGCCGCTCCCGTGGTGCCGCAGCGCGCATGAACCGTTCCGTCTATGAGAAGAAAGCGCGGGGTCGACAGAGCGGGAGAAATGCAGCATGCTTTTTGCTGTTATGGACGGCGGAAAAAAACGATTGGCGCGCTGGGTGGCGGCGGCAGTGGGAGTTTTCGCTTGGGGCGTGTTTGTCAGCGCCCCGCTGGAGGCTCAGGTTCACGAAGGTGTGGAACTGGTTCGAGCGGAATTGCTGGCGGATTCGGAGACGATTGTGCCGGGACGTCCGGTCACGCTCGGGCTGCGTTTGCGCATGGCGCCAGGCTGGCACACGTATTGGGAGTACCCGGGCGACGCGGGGATGGCGACCATGCTCGATCTCGACCTTCCTGATGGTTTTCGGGCGACCGCACTCCAATGGCCTGTGCCGAAATTTTGGGTACAGCCGGGCGATCTGGAAGGATACGGATACGAGGATGAAGTGCTGTTGCTTCTGCGGGTTTTTCCGCCAATGGAGCTGGACGGAGATGAAATCGAGATTCGCGGCACCGCCTCCTGGCTGGTTTGCAAAGAGCTTTGTCTGCCCGGTTCGGCGGACTTGTCCGTGCGGTTAAAAGTCGCGGAAGGCGTTCGTCCGGCGAATGCCGAATTGTTCCAGCGATTCCGGGAGCGCCTGCCGCGTCCGCTGCGTGAAGGCGCGGATGAGCCGGTGCGGGTGGCGTGGCGGAGACAGGCCTCGGAGCTGCTGCTTCAGATCGACGGTCCGGAGAACTGGAAATATTCGTTGTATCCGCTGCCGCCCGCGGAGGTGGTAATTGGGCATCCCGAGACCGCTTCGGCGGGAAACCGTGCCTCCATACGCGTGCCGTTGCGCAACGCCCCGAAAAATCTCGCCGGAATGGAAGGGGTTCTGGTCGCGGAAACCGATGACGGAACGCGCCGGAGCTGGCGGGTAAGCGCCAATTGATCGCCGGAGCGAGCGGGAGTTCTTCGACACCCAATTGAATTGTCGACTGCGAAAAGATCCATTACATTGCTTCCCGCTATGAACAAATTACATGCTCTTTTTCTCGCTTTCGCGTTAACCTTAACCAGCGGGCTCGCGCTCCCCAACGCTGTTCATGCCGCCGCGGAAGTCGGCAAGCCGGCGCCTGAATTCACCCTGACCGATACGAACGGAAAAGAACACAAGCTTTCGGATTACCGGGGAAAGTACGTTGTGCTGGAATGGGTGAATCACGGATGCCCGTTTGTCAGAAAATTCTACGGGAGCGGGACCATGCAGAAGTTGCAAAAGCAGGCCACGGACGACGGCGTCATTTGGCTGGCAATCAATTCATCGGCGCCCGGCACGCAGGGGAACATGACGCCGGAGGAGGCAAACCGGGTTTCCAAAGAGAAGAACGCCGCGCATACCGCCTTGCTCTTCGACGGAGAATTCGAAACCGCCCGCGCGTACGGAGCGACGGCGACACCGCACATGTTTGTGATCGATCCGGAAGGGACGCTTATCTACGGCGGCGCGATCGACAGCATTCCGACGGCGAAGGTCGAAGACATCGAGAAGGCGGAAAATTACGTGCTTGCGGCACTCGACGCGTCGAAGGCCGGAAAGCCGGTGAAAAATCCCGTGACCCGTTCCTACGGCTGCCCGATCAAGTTTCCGTGACCGCGCCGAGTTGACCGGTGCTTCCCGCGCTTGCCTGCCATGGACGGCAGGCATCGGGTGCCGCGCTCGAAACGCGCGCGGCACACGCGGCTCCGGGACGCACCGGCAATTTTTTCCGCTGTGTCGATGTAGAGTTGTCATTCGGGCAAATCCACCGCAGGTTTTGGTTGCCCCTATTCTCATGGATTACTCCCGCCATCTCCTCATCGACGCGTATAACGTCATTCACCAATGGCCCGAGCTGCGGCGCGCGCTTCGGGAGGGAGTTACGTCGGCGCGCGAAGCTTTGGCGTCGCGGGTTCAGGTTTTGCACGACCATGAGCGCTTGCGAGTGACGCTGGTTTTCGATGGGCAGGGATCGGAAATCGAGATCGAGCGGCCGGGCCGTTTGCAGACATTTTCCTATGTGTATTCGGCGAAAACGCTTTCGGCCGACGACGTGATTGAGCGGATGATCGGGGCGGCGGCGGATCCCGAAATGTATCTCGTTGTGACCAACGATCTCGCCGAAAGGCATACCGTCGAAGCGCTCGGCGCGCATGCGCTGTCGCCGGACGATCTTCAGTCTTGGGTAACGGCGGCGGAGCGAGCGGTAACGGCGAAATTGCGGACCCGTCAGAAGCAGGTGGAAGCGGACTGGCACCGGAAGATCGAGTTCGGCGAATGAAGGCGCTGCACGAATCGGAAAAACGGGCCGAGATCGCGGAGTTCCAAGGCTTCTACGGTCCGTTCACGGTGACCGAAAAGCTTTTGCAAAAGATCTGGCTTCGGGGCGATTTCAATGGCGCGGCCGCGCGGACGCTGGACGGGGTGCCGGTGAAAATTCATTTTCCCGGGCGCTGGAATCGGATGGAAGGTCCCGACTTCAAAGGCGGACGGTTCGCGATCGACGGCCGGGAAATAACGGGCGATGTCGAATTGCACTTTCATTCCGCCGACTGGGAGAAGCACGGCCATCATCGCGACCCGAATTACGATCACGTCGTTTTGCACGTGCTGCTTTTTTATCCGGCGGCGAACGCGCCGCGCGTCCGCACACTGTCCGGACGTGAGCCGGCGGCGATTGTATTGCTCGATCTGCTCTATCACGACTTGGAGGAGTACGCGGCCGAGGAGGCGATCGAAGCCACGTTGGATCGCGACCATTGGCAGGCGACCGAGGAGCTGGCGTCGCTTCCGGAAGACGATCGCGTGCGGCTGCTCGAGAAGCACGCGAGACGGCGATGGGAGGACAAGGTGCGGTTCGCGCGGCTGCGGGTGGAGAAGCTCGGCTGGACGGCGGCGTGTCACCAGACGGCGTTGGAGATTCTCGGTTACCGGCGCAACCGCGGGGCGATGCTGACGGTGGCAACGCGCTATCCGTTGGCCGCGTGGATCGGCGGCGCTCTTTCGGAAGAAACCTTGCTGGCGGCGGCGCGATGGATAGTCCGCGGGGCGCGTCCGGCGAATCATCCGCGACGGCGACTGCGGCAATACGCGGCGATGGTCGCGGCATGTCCGGACTGGCCAGGCCGCGGGGCGGAGTTTTTGAAGGAGTTCGCGGATTCGGTCAATTTGGCGGACGAAAACGCAAGCGGATGGGGAACGCGGCGATTTCGGTCGGGGTTGCGCATTCGGCACCTTCGCGAGACGTTCGGAGCGACAATCACCGGCGACGCGATCGGAGGAAGCCGGTTGGACACTTTGATTTGTGACGGCCTGTTGCCGTTGAACGCGGCGCGGAACGCGGATTTGGCAGCCGTGCTTTTCCCAGTCTGGTTTGCCTGGTACGCGGGCGATCTTCCGGAGCGGGTGACGGGAAGCTTGCGAACGGCGGGCATCACCGGGCCGGGTGCCGCGCGCGTGATCTGTAACGGATTTTGCCAAGGCGTGTTGTCTTTGTCGCTCGAGAAACGAAGCGACCCGCTGGTCTGCTTCGAAGAATGACCATCTTGGATTCTTGAAGTTCCTGAAGGACCGCTGGAGGCAACCTGTCCTGCCGTTAACCAACAATGACAAAGCTCTGCTGATCCGCTCGGAAACGGAAATCAGAGAGCAAAAGGGTTGCCCGCCAAAACGCGTCTTGTAAACTAACGTGGAGCGATGTGGTTGCCCTTGATCTGCCTGGTTTCAAGTCGCAGCGCTTTTCACTTGCTGTTGTTATAAGCCCGCCGATACTTCGGGGTTTCCCGTTTGACTGCGATGATTCCTGAAAGTCCCGAAGAACTGTACGATAAATTCGTGTTGGGCAATTATGCCAAGGCACCGCTCACGCTCGTCCGGGGACAAGGAACGCATGTTTGGGACGACGGCGGGAAGGAGTATCTCGATTTCACCGGGGGGATTGCCGTCAACGCGATCGGGCATTGCCACCCGTTTTGGGTGCAGCAAGTCGCGCAGCAGGCTGCCACTTTGGTGCATACGACGAACCTGTTTCGCAACGAGCTGCAAGGCCGCGTGGCAGGCATCTTGGTCGGCGAGGCGGGCCCGGGCCGAGTCTATTTTTGCAACAGCGGCTTGGAGGCGAACGAGGCGATTTTCAAGCTCGCGCGGCGCCATGGTCTTCGACGCGCCGGCGCGGAAGGAAAGTGCTACAAGATCATCACCGCCAAGAATTCTTTCCACGGCCGTTCGTTTTCGGGCATGGCCGCGACGACGCAGGAAAAAGTCAAGAAAGGCTATGCACCGCTCGTGCCCGGATTCCTTCACGCTGATTTCAACGACCTAGCGAGTTTCGAAGCACTGATCGACGAGGAGACGGCGGCGATCGCGATCGAGCCGGTCCAGGGCGAAGGAGGGATTCATCCGGCGACGCCGGAGTTCCTCCGCGGACTGCGCGACCTGTGCGATCGGCACAACCTGCTGCTGCTGCTTGATGAAGTGCAGTGCGGCATCGGGCGGACCGGGGATTTTTTTGCCTTTACCGAATCCGGGATTGTGCCCGATGCGATCGCCATGGCGAAGGGACTCGGAGGCGGTTTTCCAATCGGAGCGATGTGGGTGCGGGACGTGCACAGCGATCTCTTCCCGCCCACGTCACACGGAACGACTTTTGGCGGCTCACCTCTTGCTTGCGCGGCTGCCCTTGCGACCTTGACGGTCATTGAACGGGAAGAGCTGCTGGAGAACGTGAAAGAAAACGCGCCTTACTGGATGCGTTTCCTCGATCGCGTTCGGGAAGACTTTCCAGACTTGGTGGCTGCCATTCGCGGGCGCGGTTACATGGTCGGCGTGCAGCTTCACATCGATCCGATTCCGGTGCTGGCACTGATGCGCTCGCTTGGTCTGCTGGCTGTGCCGGCGGGCGGAAATGTGATTCGCTTTCTGCCGCCTTTGAACACGACTCCGGTCGAGATTGAGAAATCCGTCCGCACCTTCCGGACCGCTCTCTCCGCAATCAAGCGCGGGGAAGCCCCGCGCTGACAGCGCGGCCGGAAGTCAGCCACTCGGATAGCGTCGCGCGGCAGCGACGACAGATTCCCGCTGCCTAGGAAAGACCGTGGTGCCGATGGATTGCGCTATTTCTTTCCTGGCCCCAAGCAGTCTCCGCTCTGGCGAGAAATGTTCTGATTCGATCATCGGGTTGTTGCAGAATTATTAATCTCGCCCGTAGCGCGGCTAATACCTTGCGCAGGCTATCAAAGGAGACTGATATTCGGCCATCGGCTCGGTGCTTGCCGGTGTTCATTTCCGGCAACGCCCCTGACCAGTTCATAAAACTGCCACAACAATTCAGTTCTATTGCCCATGGTGGAAAGGATGCGTGAAGCGGTCTGCACCTCGATATCCACCGGCACCCTCAGAGCAAGAACCATGAAACTCTGTCATGACTACTAAACGAATCTCCCTGCTTGCTTGTTCCGTTATCGCTTTCGCGCGAACCTTTTTTGTCGCGGCATCAGCCGCTTGCTTTGCCGCCGGTTCCACTCATGCCGCTCTGCCCGAGGATTTCCCCGTAACCGACGGACTCAGTGTGTATCTCGATGCCGAGTCCGTTGAGACCAGCGGATCCCGTGTCACGAAAATGGTGGACCGGAGCGGAAACGGAAATCACGCGCATGAGATCGGCGTTTCCGAACCGGCCCTTCCAATGCTGGTCGAGGGTGCAACTCCGTCCGGATTGCCGGCGGTCCGGTTCGATGGAATTGGCGGTTTCGTTGAGGTCGGGGCGAATCCCGCTGATTTCGACGGACGTTCGCGCACGGTCTTTCTCGTGTTTCGCACCGACGCTTTTACGGCGAACGCCAGCGCTGGCGCCGGGCGCCTGTTGAGCACCGCGTATACGATTATTGATTCCTGGGAACCGGAGTATAACCAGTCGATCAATCGTCACCGGACGAATGAAATCTGGCTCCAATCGCAAGGGGTTCTGCGGTTAAACGTGCGAAATCCGTTTGGTGACTTTATCGCGGCGCAGACGCCGGCCGCGAGCGTGGCGGAAGGCCAGTTCTACATCGGCGTCCAAGAGTGGCGCGATAACGGCGACATTTTTGCCAGGATCAGAAACGCGGCGAATGAAACCTTCAGCGGAGACGCGATCGGCGGTATGGCCGAACCGGAGGGTCATTTGCACACGCGAATCGGGGCGGGAAGCGATACACGGAACACCCGCCCTGAGGAGTTTTTTGGCGGCGACGTTGCAGCGGTCCTGATTTATAACAGAGATCTGTCCACGGCGGAGCGGGAAGATGTGGAAATCTATCTTTACAACGCGTATTTAAGCGCTGGGGGCGGAGCAGGCGATCCCGGGACCCCTCCCGTGACGAACGGTTTAATTCTGCACGTGAACTCGGCGAACGTTGTCGCCGATGGAAATGCGGTCACGCAAATGGTCGATCTGTCTGGACGCGGCAATCATGCGATCGGACGGGTTCACAACCGGCAGCCGGGCCTTCCAAAACTCATCACCGCGGCTACACCGTCGGGTCAGGACGCGGTCCGCTTTGACGGGGTCGGCAGTCTGGCGGATGTCGCATCCAATCCCGAGGATTTTGACGGTCGCGCGAAGACGACGATCACCGTTTTTCGGCCAGCTTATCTCGCGGGCTCGGATTATGTGACAACGACCGCCTATGAGATTCTCGATCCGACCCTGCCGGTGGCTGAGCAGTCGCCGTTTCGGACGCGGACAAACTGGATCCGCGCGTTCGGCGATGTTGGCGGAAACCTTCGCGTCAGCGCGCGGACCGTGTCGGGCGGTGCCATCAATGTGTCGACGGCGAACGGTTCGATGAAGGGGGGAGAGTTCTATATTGCAACCAATCAATTGCGTGAGAACGGTGATGTGGCCGCGATCCTTCGCGACAGCAACCACCAGCGGTTCGAAGCGGTTGCGTCAGGAGCTGACGCGATTCCGATGGGTCACATCGCGACCCGCCTGGGGGGGACATTTGATTCCGGAAACAATGAAGCTCCGGTGCCAGGCGAGTTCTTCGAAGGCGAAATCGCGGCCTTCCTGATCTACAATCGGGAATTGTCCAGCGCCGAACTGCAGGATGTTGAAGCTTACTTGCATGCCACCTATCTCGACGCCGGGTCTCCAGGCGGCGCGCCCGGCAATCCTCCCGTTACCGACGGGCTCGTTCTCCACCTCAATGGGGCGAACGTCACGGTTGAGAGCAACGGGGAGGTTACCCAGCTCATTGACACGTCCGGCCATGACAACCACGCCTTCTCGCACGTCTACTACGCTGTGCGGCCGACGGGTCCCGATTACATTCCGGCCGCCACACCCTCTGGCAGACCAACCGTTCATTTTGACGGCCAGCTTCAGTATTTGGAGATCGCGGGCAACCCATCCGATTTCGACGGGTGGGGAATGACAACGATGGCTGTCTTCAAGGCGGAAGTGCTGGACGGCCGTGTCGTGAACTCGGCGTATCAAGAAGTGGCCCCGGGGCTGGCGGTGGACGGCCGCACACGATTCCACGAACTTCATCCGTGGGCGACCAACAACCGGCTTCGCGCCAACAATCGAACAGATACCGGCGCCTTCATTGGAGCAAACACGCCCGACGGCACCCTTTTCGCGGATCAATTTTATCTCGGTATCAACTTGGCGCGGGATAATGGAGAAACGGTGGCGATCTTGCGCAACGTCGACAATGAGCGTTTCGCCGGCACGAACCAGTCGGCGCCCCCGAATCCGCAAGGGCACCTTCACACACGAATCGGTACGGGCAGCGGTTTCGGAAACACAGGCTTGGAAATGTTCTTTCGCGGCGAAGTCGCGGCCGTGGTGATGTATAACCGGGAGCTGGACGCGGAGGAACTCGAGCAGGTCGAGACCTATCTGTATCAGCGCTACCTTGCCGCCGCGGCCGGCGGCGGATCGTATGCCGCGTGGATCGCGGGTTTTGACGTCCCGGCGGAGCTGAGCGGTCCGAATGATGACGCGAGCGGTGACGGGGTTCCGAATCTGATTAAATACGCGATCGGGGCCGACCCGACAGTCGCTTCACTGGATGGTTTACCGCAAAGCGTTACCGAAACGGTTGGCGATGAGGTTTACCAGGTGCTCACCGTGCAAAAGAACCCGGACGCGGAGGTTCTCTTCCTTTTGGAGGCGAGCACTGACTTGATTACGTGGAATCCTGATCCGAGCAACGTCTCCCTTATCGATCATGGCGATGGGCTGGAATACCGCGTCCCCGTAACAAACCAACCGCGGCTGTTCCTTCGCTTACAGGTGTCGGCAGAGTAGCGGGCGTTGCATAGAGCAGAAAGGATATCGACAATGAAAACGAGGAAGACGGCGGAACGCCACCCACTCGCCGCGGAATTTCCCTTTTTGAATCGACGTTCGGAGACAGGCGGCTTCACGCTCATCGAACTGCTGACAGTCATCGCGATTATCGGAATTCTCGCCGCGATTCTCATACCCGTGGTGGGTGCCGTTCGCGAGTCCGCTCGCAGCGCGAAATGCCAGAGCAATCTCCGGCAGATCGGCGCGGCGGTGCATGCGTACATGGCCGATCGATCGGATTCGGAGCGTCTGCCAGGACCGAGCTGGAACTACCTGTACCCTTTCAATAACGTCGGTCTCGCGATGGAGCTGGCAAGCTACCTGGGAGCTCCTGAACACCGAAACGGACAGCCGGCCACGTTGGTGGAAGTGATGGTCTGCCCCTCCTACGACGCCCTGTTTAACGTAAGCAGCATGGAGTTCTCTGACAGCGAGGGCGGTTCGACAGGGGGTGACCGCGTTGCCCGGCCTTACCGGCAGAATGTCACGCAGCGGGATGAACGAGGCAGGCCCCTCATGGTCTTTGGGGATGGAACCGGTGATCGCGGACGCGGAGGGGATGAATTGGTAGCGCCGCGCACGCTTCGCGACCTCGAATCAATCGGTCTCTCTCGAGTTTGGCTCGTGACGGATTCGGATGGAAACCCGGCTTCCGCGCTGCTCGGCGCTTCGGTGCATACTGTACCGATTCATGGCGGCGGGACAAAGCGCAATTATCTCTTTGCGGACGGATCTGTACAGTCGATGGATGGTTTGGAGCATACCTATGCGCGGGGCTGGTAAAGTTCTCTTTGCGGCCGCGGCGTCGATCCTGCCCTGGACGCACTGGGCCGCCGGCGCACCTGAACTTTATCTGAATGAATCGTTCCAAGGCGCCGCTCGACTTGTACAATCTCTCCCGGATACTGCCGCTTGGTTTTCGGCGACGGATTCGAGTCACGTTGTTCATGATCCGAGCCAAGGGACGCTGACGTTGCTCTCCGCGCCAAGCGCGTCGCGTCATGTGATTGGCTATTTCACTGACGAAGGCGCCCCGCCGGTCGTATTGGCCGTTGGGGAACGGCTGCGAGTCGATTACGAAGTCGAGTTCACGAATCCGAACGCAACGGATTTCCGGAGTCCGAACAATTCCTTCCGGGTCGGGCTGTTTGACTCGCGTCTCGAGGGAACGGGCGTCTCCCGAATCGACGCGGATAATCTGGGAGGGGTTTCGAGCGACAATAGGCCCTCTTACTTTGACTCGTATGTCGGTTATCGCTTCGACAGCGTTCTTCACCCGATGCCGACGGCGAGTCCCGCCCGGGCCTTTCGGCGAAATGAAGGGAGTTCCGGCAAAGCACTGCTCGTGGTGACCTCAGCCTACAGCGGCGAGCTGGCGGGCGGCGGCGTTCCGCTGGCTTTCGGAAGCGGGGTTTATCACGGAGAAATCATCATTCAGCGAACCGCATCCGATGCGGTTAGATTCAGTCACCGATTATATCATCCGTCCGATCCCGGAAAGACTGCACTTGCTGTATACGGGAACGATGCGGGAAGCGCGGCGGTATATGCATTCGACACAATCGCGTTTGCTCTGAACAGCCGTGTCGCCGAATCGTTCACGCTGCATCGCGTGAAGGTTACGCGAGAGTCGGCGGGATCCTTGTCCATCGATGTCGGATCCAGGACTGTTTCGGTTACGAAGCATACACCAGATGGCGTTCCGGTGGTATCCATGTGGGACGCGCCGACTCCGAAAGGGGAGCTGCGCGAGGGGGCTGGCTTCCAAGTTCTTGATGCCGAACACGCGGTTGTCTGGCAGCCTGAAAAATTTGAGGATGGCGCGTATAATCATTACGCGACGCTCGTGAATTACGAGGGGCGGTTCTTCGCCATGTGGGGGAACCATCCATTGGGAGAGGACGGACCGGGGCAGCGAGTATTGTTCGCCTGGTCGGACGAATGGGGTGTTTGGTCCGAAGCGAAAGAGCTGTTTCCTCCACCCGGGCCAGTTAAACCGCGCTCGGAAACGGGCATCCATTTGAAGCCGGATCGCTGGGTCGTTATCGACGGCGACCTGTATGCCGTCACGTTCGTTTTTGATGCCGGCTCCTATGCAATTGCGCGTCGTGTGCATCGCGACGGAACGTTCGACCCGGCGTTTTATGTCGGCACGCCGCCGGCCAACCTTCCGGCGATCCCCGCTTTCATGGACGGTGTAGCGGCACCGGTATACGCGGAGGAAGTCGCGCAGCGGATACGGGACTGGTACCCGGCGAACAACCGCGTGAGCTGGTGGGGACGAAACGGCAGCACCGGCCAGAAGGTGCCTCGAATGGCTGTAGACGGTGCGACGCTGATCGAGTCGTTTTCCTACAAGGCGAAGGAGGGAGGGCTCGTCCTTCTCGCTCGCAATTGGGGGCACAATGCGAATCCGGTCCACAACAATCGCTTGTATGTTACTTTCAGCGACGAGTACGGTTCCTGGGGAAATCTCTACCCGACTGACATTCCGGACTCGCCAAGCCGGGCGGATGCGCTGGAGTTGACCGACGGGACCGTCTTGCTGATCGGCAATCAGAATGTGGCGGTCATGGACCAGCCCGTCTATCTCGACCGAGACCCTATAACGGTTTCGATCAGCGAAGACGGGTACAGCTTTCGCCGCGTTTACGCGCTGCGCACCGGCTCCCGTTCGCACTTCCGGTTTCCTGGTATCGGCGGGCGGAATCACGGGTTTGCTTATTCAAGCTCCATAATTCACGACGGCTGGCTGTACACGTTCTATTCGGTCAGCAAGGAAGATATGGAAATCAGCCGCGTGCGCCTGTCGGAGTTGGGTTTGAGCGGGGATGAACTCAGCCTGCATTATAAAGTCGGACCCGGAGGGCGGATCAGATCCGGAGAAGAGCGGCAGAGGCTTTCCGCGGGGGGTGACGGCAAACCGGTCGAAGTGGAGGGGACCCGCGGTGCGATTTTCTCCGGATGGAGCGACGGCGTGATGGAGAATCCCCGGACCGATCTTGATGTTCGGGAGTCGATTGAAGTTGAAGCGCTGTTCCAGACGCCTGCAGGAACACCGATTCGATGGTATGCCGGCCATGACATGGAGCCGCTGCCAGGAGAGGACTGGGCTGACTTCGATCAACGCGACAGCGATGGCGACGGCGAAAGCAATCGATCCGAATACATTGCCGGTACGAATCCAGCGAGTCACGGCAGTGTGCTTCGCCCGAACATTTCGTTAGTCGGGTCTGACGTGGCGCGGCTCCGTTGGGAAAGTGCGTCGGGCCGCTCCTACGATGTTCTGCTGGCAAGCCGTGTTGACGCGGAAGATTGGCTGTCGCTGCCGGGATGTACCGGCATTCTCGCTACGCCGCCAATCAATATAGAGGATTTTGCATTAGAGGAACTGCAATCGAGAAGCTTCTTTCGGCTGCGGGTGAACGCAAATTTCGAAGGAACGACGGTTGATTAGAGCGCCCTGTTCGCGAACGCCCGAATCAGGTGAAAAAATGAATCGACGAGAGTTTATCAAAACGGCGGCATGGGCCGGAGTGGCGGGAGCCGCTTCTCGAATGTTTGCTTCGAACTGGTCCGGCACCTCGGATACCGTCCTTCCCAACGGCTTGCGCCTTCCGTCTCCCTGGCCGCCGCCCCACGGTGATCCGGCCTCCCCGGAACCCATGCTGGTCCCGTATCTCGCCCGCCCTCCCGAGGTGATTCCGATCGATCTGGGCCGCCAGCTCTTCGTCGACGATTTTCTGGTTGAGCATACGGATTTGCGCCGACGCTTCCATCGTCCGGATCCGGTTGAAGGGAACCCGGTCCTCTATCCGGAGACGGCGGATGAACGCGAGCCGACGGGAATCGAGGGAGACGAACGCGCGGTTTGTTATCTGGGCCATGGCGGCGTCTTCTTCGACCCGTCCGACAGGTTCTATAAAATGTTTTACACGGCAGGGT